>NZ_JAFCWK010000005.1:0-540908 GCF_049897525.1 Janthinobacterium sp. PSRC1-1 | reverse complement strand
ATTCCTGGCCTGGGCGAGCGGTCGATTCCGGTGCTGCTATCCTACTATGCCAATCCCGAACGCTTCGACAGCGCCAAGCAAGCCGTGGCGTTTGCGGGACTCGACCCGCGGCAACACGAGTCAGGCTCCAGCGTACGTGGCAAGCCACGCATGTCGAAGGTCGGCCACAGCTTCCTGCGCAAGGCACTGTACATGCCCGCCATGGTGACGGTGTATCGGACGGCCTGGGGCAAGCGCTTCGGCAAGCGACTCAGCGCTGCAGGCAAGGCACCCAAACTGATCATCGGCGCCATGATGCGCAAGCTGGTGCACGTGGCATTCGGCGTGCTCAGGTCGGGGAAAATATTTGATCCGGCCTTGCACGCCGCTTGACGGGGATAACAGTATCTACGATGCCGGTACGGGCTGTAGGTCGGATTAGCGCGCAGCGCGTAATCCGACAACACCACCAGCGCATGCAAAAAAGGCGGAACCGAGGTTCCGCCTTTTTCATTGCAACGTCACTTACAACACCATCACCACTGTGAAAACGGGTGGCGGATCAGGTTCGCGTTGTAGTAGCGCGCATCGCCCGACACTTCCGCGCCGATCCAGTCGGGTTTCTCGAAAGGCTGGTCTTCCGAAGCCAGTTCGATCTCGGCCACGATCAAACCGGCATTGGCGCCGAGGAACTCGTCGACTTCCCACACCATGCCCGCGTGCTCGATGCGGTGGCGGACTTTTTCGATCAGCGGCTGTTCGCACAGGCCGTCGAGCAATTCGACGGCGTCGGCCAGCGGAATCGGATACTCCCACTCGCCGCGCGTCGCGCCCACGTTCGCGCCCTTGATGGTCAGCATCGCCTGTTCGCCTTCGATGCGCACGCGCACCACGCGCTCGCGCGCGGACGACAGATAGCCCTGGCGCAGCAATACCGCCTGGCCCAGGCCGCGCCAGGCGTCACCTTGCAGCAGGAATTTACGCTCGATTTCGACGCCCATGATCAACGCCGTTCAATCGAGCGACAGCAGGATAGGCTGCAGCATGGCTGCGCCCAGGGCCGCGCTGCGCGCGCCGTTCCAGCCTACGCTTGGGTCCGGCAAGTCGGCGTTTTCCTTGAATGGCATTTCCAGGGTCAGCGCCAGGCAGCCGAAGTGGTGGCCGATGTATTTCGACGCCAAGGTCAGCATGTCCGACTTGTACTTGCTGGCCGCGTAGCCGAACTTGTCCTGGAAGTCGGGGCTGGCCTGCTTGTAGCGCTCGATGAAGGCTTTCTGGTGCGCCGCTTGCGCCGGCGTGAAGTTTTCCAGCATTTCGTTGCCGGCCACGAAGTTGTACGGCAACGCTTCATCGCCGTGGATGTCGAAGAACATGTCGACGCCCGTTTCGTGGATCTTGTTTTTCACGCACAGCACTTCCGGGCTGGACGCCAGCGAAGGCGTCATCCATTCGCGGTTCAGGTTGGCGCCGGCCGCATTCGTGCGCAGGTTGCCGCGGATCGAGCCGTCCGGGTTCATGTTCGGCACGATGTGGAACACGGCGCGCTGCAACAGCTTGCGCGCGATCGGATTGGCGTCGTCGAGCAGCGAGTCGATCAAGCCTTCGACGAACCATTCGGCCATCGATTCACCCGGATGCTGGCGCGCGATGACCCAGATCTTCTTTTCCGCCTGCGGGTTGCCGATGGTGACCATATTCATGTCGCGGCCGTCGACGGTGCTGCCCAGGTCCGAGACCCGCGCCAGCGGATGCTCGGCCACTTCGCCCAGCAGGCGCAGATGGCGTTCCCACGAATACGGTTCGAAATAGGCGTAGTACACGCTGTCGAGTTCCGGCGTATGCGAAATCGTCATGACCTGGCCATCGAATGCGGTCGGCACGCGGAACCAGTTTTCACTGTCGTAGCTGGCCACGGCCTGGTAGTCTTCATAGCCGGCCGGATACGTGGCCTGGCCCGCGTTCAGGATGCGCAGCGTGCATGCCTGATCCCGCGCGCCCTGCAGGCGGAAGTGGAACCACTGATGGATGTCGGCGTGGCTATCCTTGCGCAAGTTCAGGTCGATGGCGCCGGCACTGGCGGCGCTTACCACCTCGATGGCGCCCGAGTCGAAGTTCTGGCTGATTTTAATGGTCATGTCATGATCCCGTCCAAATGTAAGAGTTCCGGCGTCGCCTCGTGGGCTGGCGCCGTCGCGCTAAAAACGCAGTGTAAGCTATCCCGCTATTTTCCGCCCTTTGGCCCCGTTCGCAAAGCCTGGGCGGGCGATTTATGCACCAATCCGGGGCATCGATGGCAAAGCGCCGGGCAAAAGGGCGAAAAATCGGTGCTCTGTCGCATCGACCGGACAAAAAACTGAATTGTAACAATGCCAGACACACTGGCAGCCCAGCGCCACCCTATAATTCTTGCTTTCATTGAGTCGCCAGGAAAGAGTCGTGGACAAGAAGTTGACCAATATCCAAGAAAGAAAGCTGCGCGAGGCCCAGGCGCGGCGCGAGCACATCATCGACGTCGTGAAAGACCTCATCAAGAAGGGCGGCGCGCGCGCCGTCTCCATCCGCAAGGTGGCCGAGGCGGCCGGTTTTTCCACCACCGTCGTGTACGCCCTGTTCCGCGACAAGGCCACCCTGATCGCCCAGGCCATGGACAAGGACTTGCTGGAACTGGTGCGCGCCATGCGTGCCGCCTGCGCCAACAGCGATGATCCGTGGGAACGCATCAGCCTGGTCGGCCGCGCCTACATCGAGTACGGCTTCCAGCATCCCGACGAATATTCGCTGATCTTCATGGAGTTGCGCCCGCATGCGGAAATCGACGCCGTCGAAGTGGAACACGGCAATATCGAGCAAGACCCGTATGCCTACGCACTGCACCTGTTCGGCGAACTGGCCCAGGCGGGCAAGGTGCGCCAGGACGAGCCGGCGCTGCATACGATGACGCAAATCTTCTGGCAATCGCTGCATGGCCTCGTGTCGCTGCGCATCGTCATGGATGCGGGCGACCCATGGACGCCGCACCCGGAAATGCATGCGCATATCGACGACTTGCTGGCCGTCGTCACGGCAGGCCTCCGCCTGCGCTTTGCGCCTGGTTCCTGACGTTTGATCCAGCGCAAACCGCCCCTGCAGAAAAAGCGGACAGTGGGGTGAAGCCGCCTGCGCCGATGCAGCGCGGCTGGCACGCAAAGGAGTGCGAAATGAACGAAGCCTATGCCACGGACCTGCTTGACAAACAGCAAAGCGCGAACAATGCTGTACGGATGGAAGCGCGCCTGACAAAACTGGAAACGGATCGTGAGCATGACCGGCTATGGTTCAAGACCCTGGAACAGCGTCTTGGCGAAGGCCTGGACAAGGTGCGCACGGAATTGCACGACGAATCGCAGCTGTTGCGCGCCGACCTGACGCAGTTTCGCGGCGATCTGCGCGGCGACTGCCACGCCCTGCGCACGGAACTGGGCGACATCCGCAAGCACATGCACACCCACTTCCTGTGGTTCATGGGCATCCAGGCCACCACCACGTTTGCCCTGCTGGGCCTGGGCGCCAAGGCGCTGCATATGTACTGAAGAAAAGTAACAGGGCAGGCGCGGTGCCGCACCGCCCTGCCCTGTCTTGCTGTTAACGCAGCTTACTGCGCTTCAAGCATGCTCTGCGTTTCCTGGTAGCGCGTATGCCACGACAGCGCCTGCTCCAGCAGGTGCGGCGTGTGGCCGCCGCGCTGACATGCCGCGTCAAAATACGCGCGCAATTGATCGCGGTAATCGGGGTGCGTGCAGCGCTCGATGATCAGCGGCGCCCGTTCGCGCGGCGCCAGGCCACGCAAGTCCGCATAGCCCCACTCCGTGACCAGCACGTCGACGTCATGTTCCGTATGGTCCACATGCGAGACCATCGGCACGACGCTGGAAATGCGTCCGCCCTTGGCCGCCGATTTCGACACGAACATCGACACTTGCCCATTGCGCGCGAAGTCGCCCGAGCCGCCGATGCCGTTCATCATGTGCGTGCCGCACACGTGCGTGGAATTGACATTGCCGTAGATATCGAACTCGAGTGCCGTGTTCAGCGCGATGATGCCGAGGCGGCGCACGATTTCCGGGTGGTTGCTGATCTCTTGCGGGCGCAGCACGATCTTCGAGCGGTAATGGTCGATATTGTCCATCAGCTTTTGGTGCACGGCGGCCGACAGGGTGATCGACGAGGCCGAGGCAAACGCCAGCTGGCCCGAATCGAGCAGCTCGATGGCGCTGTCCTGCAGCACTTCCGAATACATCGTCATGTTCTGGAAGGGCGAACCGATCAGGCCGTGCAGCACGGCGTTGGCGATGGTGCCGATGCCCGCCTGCAGCGGCAGCAGTTCCGGGCCCATGCGCCCGGCCGCCACTTCGCCTTCGAGGAAGGCGATCACGTGGCCGGCAATCGCCTGCGTTTCCGCGTCGGGCGGCAAGGCGTTCGACGGGCTGTCGGGGCTGTCCGTGATGACGATGGCGGCGATGCGCGCCGGATCGATGGCGATGGCCGTGCTGCCCAGGCGCTGGTCGACGCGCGTGAGCGGGATCGGCTCGCGCCCCGGCAAGGCCTGGGGCACATAGATGTCGTGCAAGCCTTCCAGCGCCAGCGGCGTGGACAGGTTGATTTCGATGATGACCTGCGTTGCCTGCTGGGCGAAAGCGGCGGAGTTGCCCACCGACATGGTCGGGATGATGGCGCCGGCCGCCGTGATGGCCGTCGCTTCGATGACGGCGATGTCGACGGCGGCCAGGTTACCCGAGCGCAACTGCTCGGCCGTTTCCGACAGATGCTGGTCGATGAACATGACTTCGCCGTTGTTGATCTTGCCGCGCAAGACGGGGTCGACCTGGAACGGCATGCGGCGCGCCAGCACGCCCGCCTCGGCCATCAGGCCGTCGCTGCCGTTGCCCAGCGACGCGCCCGTGATCAGGGTCAGGCTGAGCGGATCTTGCAGGGCGCGCTCGGCCAGCGCGCGCGGCAGGGCCTTGGCGTCGCCGGCACGGGTGAACCCGCTCATGCCGACACGCATGCCGTTGTGGAACAATTTGGCTGCCTCATCGGCGCTCATGATTTTGCTGAGCAAGCCTGGGTGGCGGATACGGTCCTCGTACATCGTGATGCTCCTGATATTCTTAATATTCTCAAACTGGATGGCTGTCATACACCAACCCCATAAGTGGATTCAGTATAAAATCCCGCTTACATGCATGGCATGAATTAATTTCGCCAAACCCAGTCGATATTTTCATGCTTCGCCGAGGCGAGCCCCATCTTGGATATCCGTTCCCTGCGCTATTTTGTCGAAACCGTGCGCCTGTCGAGCTTTACGCAGGCGGCAGAATCGCTGCACCTGACCCAGTCGACCATCAGCAAGATGGTGCGCCAACTGGAAGAGGAAGTGGGCGCCCAGCTGCTGGTGCGCGACGGGCGCAAGCTGACGCTCACGGACACGGGCCGCATCGTCTACCAGCACGGCCAGGAAATGCTGGCGAACATGCGCCAGCTGACCCTGGAAGTGCGCGACACTCAGGCCTTGCAGCGCGGCAGCCTGACGGTCGGCATCCCGCCCATGATCAATGTGCTGTTCACGCCTGTCTTGAAGGCCTTCCGCGCGCGCCACCCGCACATCAGCCTGACCCTGCAGGAAGACACGGGCCAGCAGATCGAGCGCCAGGTGGCGGGGGGCGATCTGGAAATCGGCATGACGGTGCTGCCGGCCGATCCGGAACTGGACCTCGTGGCCGTGGAAGTGGCCAGCTACCCGATCTGGGCGCTGGCCGAACCGGGCACGTTCCAGAAAAACCGCACGACCCTGCCCTTCAAGGCGCTGGCCGAGCTGCCGCTGGTGTTATTGAAGGATGATTTCGCCCTCACGCGCAGCCTGCGCCAGCATTTCGCGCAGGCGGGCTTCACGCCGACGATTGCGGCGCAGAGCGGCCAGTGGGACTGGCTGGTGGCGATGGCCTCGGCCGGCTTGGGCGTGGCGCTGCTGCCCGAGCCGTTCATCCACCGCCTGGCCGGCGAACCTCTGGAGGCGGTGCGCCTCGTCGAACCGGAAGTGGCGTGGCAGGTGGCGCACGTCTGGAGCGGGCGCTATCTGTCGCACGCGGCGCGCGCCTGGCTCGAGGTGTGTCAGGACGTGCTGGGCACGCAATTCGCGCACTGACGTAAAAAAGGGTGGCCGAGGCCACCCTTCATATTGATAACGCTACCTTGCTTACTTGGCGTCGTCGTTGTACATGCTGGCGTATTTCCAGCCGAAGTACAGAATGAACGTGTAGCACAGGGCCGGCACGAGGAACGACAGTTGCAGGTTGATGTGGTCGGCCAGGAAGCCCTGGATGAACGGCACGATGGCGCCGCCGACGATGGCCATGCACAGGATGCCCGAGCCTTGTCCCGTTTGCGCACCCAGCTTGTTCAGGGCCATGCTGAAGATGGTCGGGAACATGATGGAGTTGAACAGGCCGACGGCGATCAATGCCCACATGGCCGTGTGACCACTGGAGAACACGGCAACGAGGATCAGCGCGATGACGATGGCGGCATTGAAGGCCAGGGTCTTGCCCGGGCTGACATAGCGCATCACGGCAAAGCCGACGAAGCGGCCCAGCATGGCGCCACCCCAGTAATAGCTGACGAAATAGGCGGCATCGGCGTGGCTGAGGCCTGCGATATGGCTCTCGCCCAGGAAGTTGATCAGGAAGCTGCCGATGCTGACTTCACCGCCCACATACAGGAAGATGGCCAGCGCGCCCAGCACCAGGTGGCGGTGCGACCAGATCGAGACCTTGTGGCCATCCTGCGCCAGGGCGGCCGCATCGTCGGCATGCGAAATCTTCGGCAATTTTGCCAGCGCAAACAACACGGCCAGGATCACCAGCGTGGCGGCCAGCACCAGGTACGGGCCTTGCACGGAAGCGGCTTCCTTGGCGCGGTAGGCCAGCTGCTCGGCGGCAGGCAGCAGGTCGAACTGCTGCACCGTCAGCACGGTGCCGGACAAAATCAGCATGCCGCCCAGCGCCGGCGCCACGGTGGTGCCCAGCGCATTGAACGCCTGCGTCAGGGTCAGACGGCTCGACGCCGTCTGCGGGTCGCCCAGTTCCGTCACGTACGGGTTGGCCGCCACCTGCAGCACGGTGATGCCGGCCGCCAGGATGAAGAAGGACAAGAGGAACAGCGCATAGCTGCCGGTCGATGCCGGGTAGAACATGGCGCAGCCGGCGGCCGCGATCAGCAAGCCGGCGACGACGCCGCGCTGGTAGCCGATCTTCTTGATCAGCATGCCGGCTGGCAGCGAGACGATGGCGTAGGCGCCAAAGAAGCAGAACTGCACCAGCATCGCCTGGACATAGGTCAGGGTGTAGATCGAGCGCAGATGGGGAATCAGCACATCATTTAGCGAGGTCAGCAATCCCCACATGAAAAACAGCACCGTGACAATGATCAGGGCGCCTGTATTGTTTTGCGTGCCGGCCTGTGCGCGCGATGCGCCCAGGCCCTGCTTTACGTGTTCCATACTTTCTCCATTGTTCTATCCAAGATTGTCGTGCCCTGCCCTGACCCATCGCTTGCGTGGGCACCGCCAGACAGCGGCAGCGCTCGTGTTTGAAAGCAACATCTTCGCAAGGCCGAGCGCGTAGTAAAACTACCTTGCTGCGGCCGCATTATGCCCGAAAGGCCCCGAATTGCGCAGGTTTCCCATCAGTTATCTGATAATTGAATAGCTGACATTCGAAATCAAAAGTAGCCTTATAACTTGAAAGCGCTATACTTATATTGCAGTGCAGCACAACGCGGCACGCCACTCAAAGGAGTCTGCCATGTCTACCGCATTTACTTACCACACCACGCAAAACAGCAATATCATCGCCACCCTGGTGCACGCCGCCAAGCGCGTCGGTGCCTGGCTGAACCACAGCAGCGACCGCCGCGAACGTGCTTACGAAGAAGCCTACCTGGCCGAATCGACCGACCGTTACGACCTGGAATACCGCATGCGCGAACTGGCCCGCGCCAACCCGCAGCCAAGCTGGATGAGCGGCCTGAGCCGTTAAGAACAGCGCCGTATCCGGCCACGCATCGCAGCCCCTCATCGGCTGTTGCACTATCCATAGCGCCATCCTGCTCGCCTTGCGCTTGAGCACAGGATGGGCTATACAGGCGCAATGACAACGCCCATTACCATCCTCGCCATTGCCGGCAGCCTGCGTGCCGCCTCGCTGAACACCGCACTGCTGCGCGCCATCGCCCGGCTTGCCCCAGCGCCATTCGACATTCGCATCTATCAGGGACTGGGAGATTTACCCCTGTTCAATCCCGACCTCGACGCCGACAGCCTGCCGGCCGTGGCGGGCCTGCGCGACGCCATCCTGGCGGCCGACGTGCTGCTGCTGGCCAGCCCCGAATACGCGCATGGCGTGAGCGGCCCCATGAAGAATGCGCTGGACTGGATGGTGGGAAATGACTCATTCATCGACAAGCCGCTGGTGCTGCTGAACGCCTCGCCGCGCGCCACGCATGCGCAGGCGGCCCTGCGCGAAACGGTGCGCACCATGTCGGCGCGCCTGATCGACGAGGCCTGCATCAGCCTGCCTTTGCTGGGCTCGGGTCTCGATGCCGACGGCATCGCTGCGGACCCGGCATTGCGCCGGGCCATCCTCGATATGCTGCAGTGCATCAGGTCATTTTCATGACCCTCTGCACGTTTCGCTATCAGTGCATCTAGTTTTACTACGTACTTCTACGGAACGCTCAATGCGGGATCATGCCGGTGAAAACGTAGGCCTGCAGCATGGTGATGATGCCGATGATCACGGCAAACAACAGGCTGTGCTTCAAGGTAAAGCGGAACAGGTCCGATTCCTTGCCCACCAGGCCCGTCGCGGCGCAGGCGACGGCGATCGATTGGGGCGAGATCATCTTCGCCGTCACGCCGCCCGTCGTATTGGCCGCCACCAGCAAGGTGTCGGACACGCCGATCTGGTGCGCCGTGGTGTTTTGCAAGGAGCAGAACAAGGCGTTCGAGGACGTGTCGGAACCCGTCAGGAAGACGCCCAGCCAGCCGAGGAATGGCGAGAAGAACGGGAAGGCGGCGCCGCTGCCGGCCAGCAGCAGGGCCAGGGTGGACGACATGCCCGAGTAATTGGCAACGAAGGCAAACGCCAGCACCAGGCCGATCGACAGCACGGGACGGCGCAATTCCACCACGGTTTCCACGAAGGCCTTGATGCCATCGCGCGGCTTCATGCGCAGCATCAGCATCGACAGCACGGCCGTCAGCAAGATCGCCGTGCCCACAGCCGACAGCAAGTCCAGCTTGAACACGGCGTCATACGCCTTCGGCACGGTCACGATGGGCATGGTCTTGATCACCAGCTGGTCCAGGTACGGCACGTGGATCTTGATGACCAGGCTCGATAGCGCCCCGCCGGCGGCAAACAGGGCCTTGAAGCCGGGCAGGCTCCACACGGTGACGATGGCTGTCAACAGGCCGAACGGCGCCCAGGCGCGCATGGTCTGCGCCATCGTATAGGGCGAGGCGGCGCGATTGCCGCTGCCGCGCACGTCCGCCTTGCCCGCGCCGCCGCCAAAACCGGACAGCGCGGCCGTGCCGCCGCCGACGGCTTGGGCCACTTTCGCATTCTTCGGTTGCCACACTTTCAGGAACAAGGTCAGCGACACCAGGCTGACGAGGGCCGAGGTGATGTCCGGCAGTTCAGGGCCGATATGGTTGGACGTGAAGTACTGGGTGACGGCAAAGCTCAACCCCGTCACCAGCGCGGCCGGCCATACTTCACGCACGCCGCGCAAACCATCCATCATGAACACCAGCCAGAACGGCACCAGCAGCGACAGCAGCGGCAACTGGCGGCCCGCCATGGCGCCGATCAGGAACGGGTCGATGCCCGTCACCTGGCCCGCCACGATGATGGGGATGCCCATGGCGCCAAAAGCCACGGGTGCCGTGTTGGCGATCAGGCACAGGCCCGCCGCGTACAGCGGGTTGAAGCCCAGGCCCACCAGCAGTGCCGAGGTGATGGCCACGGGCGCGCCGAAACCGGCCGCCCCTTCCAGGAAGGCGCCGAAGGCAAAGCCGATCAGCAGCACCTGCAGGCGCTGGTCGTCCGTGACCGACAGCACGGAGGCGCGGATGATGTCGATCTGCCCCGTCTTGACGACAATTTTATACAGGAAGACGGCCGTGACGATGATCCAGGCGATCGGCCACAAGCCGTAGGCGAAGCCATAGCCGGCCGCCGCCAGCGCCTGCGGCACGGGCATGCCGTAGGCGAAAATCGCCACGGCCAGCGCCAGCGCCAGGGTGACGGCGGCCGCCACGTGGCCCTTGATGCGCAGCGCCGCCAGGGCGATGAAGAAGAAGATGATGGGAACGGCTGCCGCCAGTGACGACAGCCACAAGCTGCCGAGCGGGGTATAAAGTTGGGTCCAGGTTTGCATGTCGGGTCTCCTCCGGTGGATGCGGGTTAAGTGAAAAAACGGCTTTTGATGTAATTGTGTGTAGCGTGTTTTTTGCGGTGCTGCGGTGCTGCCGGGCCGGGCTATTCTTCCTGCCCGCGCGCATTGAGCAGGTCGGCCAGGCTGCGCGGCGCCGGTGTCAACGGCTTGCGGTGCTGCGTCCAGCCCAGTTGCGCGCGCGGCGTCAGCAGCCGCAGCCGCGTGGCGGCCCAGCGGAACAAACGGTAGCTGGCGGGGCGCGCGAAGGCGCCGCTCCAGAAACGCCAGATCAGACTTTCGCCGCGACTGAACTTGGCGCCCTGGCCGCGCAGCGGGTGCGTCACTTCCTCGTGCGGATTGCGGTTGGCTTCCGTGCGCAGGCGCACCAGCAGCTGCGGAATCGGGATGCGCACGGGGCACACCTCGCCGCAGGCGCCGCACAGGCTCGACGCGGTGGCCAGGTCGGCCGTCGCGTCCAGCCCCAGCAAGTGGGGCGAAATGATCTTGCCGATCGGCCCCGGATACGTGGTGCCGTAGGCGTGGCCGCCAATGCGCGTGTAGACGGGACAGTGGTTCATGCAGGCGCCGCAGCGGATGCATTGCAGGGTGGCGCGCAGCTGCTCGTCCGCGTAGGCCTGGCTGCGGCCGTTGTCGAGCAAGACCAGGTGCACTTCGCGCGGGCCGTCCTTTTCACCTTCGCGGCGCGGGCCGGAAATCAGGTTGAAATAGGTGGTGATGGCTTGCCCCGTCGCCGAGCGCGTCAGGAGGCTCGCCAGCGGCACGATGTGTTCGAGCTTGGCCACCACTTTTTCCATGCCCATGATGGCGATGTGCACCTCCGGCACGGATGTGGTCAGGCGGCCATTGCCCTCGTTTTCCACCAGCCACAGGGTGCCCGTGTCGGCCGCCGCGAAGTTCACGCCCGACAGGCCGATGTCGGCCTCGACGAAGGCCTGGCGCAGCGCACGCCGGCCTGTCTGAATCAGGCTGTCGACATCTTCCGTATAGGGCGCATCGGGAATGTGCTCGGCGAACAGGCCGGCGATGTCGGCGCGGGTCTTGTGAATGGCCGGCATGACGATGTGCGACGGCTTCTCGCCAGCCAACTGCACGATGTACTCGCCCATGTCCGACTCCAGGCAGGTCATGCCGCGCGCTTCCAGGTAGTGATTGAGCTCGATCTCCTCGCTGGCCATCGACTTGCCCTTGATGAAGCGCGTCGCCTGGTTGCGCTGCGCGATGGCGTGGATGATGGCGTTGGCCTGCTCGCCATCCTCGGCCCAGTGCACCTGCACGCCGGCCGCCGTCAGCTTGTCTTCCAGCTGCACCAGCAGATCGGGCAGGCGCGCCAGCGCGTGCTGGCGCACGGCTTCGCCGATGTCGCGCAGGCGTTCGAGTTCATCGCCGTCGGGGAACTGGGCGCTGCGCTTGTCCTGCAAAAAATCCATGGCGCCGCGAAAGCTCTGGCGCAGCTTCGGATCGTCCAGCGCGGCGCGGGCGCGCGCGTGGAAGTCCGCCGGTTTGACGAATTGCAAGGGCTTGGCGTTCATGGCTGGCCTCCTTCATGGGCTGACAGATCATCGATGATCAGCACCCACAGCCAGCGCGGGCCGTGCGCGCCATAGGCCAGCGTTTGCTGGATATCGGAGGTTTTCGAGGGGCCCGACACCAGCACCAGGTTCGCTGGCATGCCGTCCGCCCAGCGCTCGGCGCGCGCCGCCGCATGCAAGTCCGCGTGCAAGGTGCTGGTATAGACAAGGCAAATGTGCAGCGGTGGCGCCAGCGACACCGTGCGCGGCGTGGCCGCGTCGGGCGCGATGACCAGGGTGCCCGTGGCGGCGATGCCGGAACGCGCGACGGTGAAACCCGCGTCGACGCTGTCGAACAATTCATTTTTCCACTGCGCCAGCGGACGCTCAAAAGACAGCGTTTCCACGCCAGCGGGCAAGGCGGCGCGCAAGGCCTGCCCTTCGGCGCTGGCGCCATCGATCAGCAAACGGCGCACACCGTGTTCACCGAGGCGCTGCGCCAGCAGGGCGGGCCAGGCGTCGCTGCTCACGCAATCGACCTGCGCGTGCGACGCGCGCAGGGCTGCCTGCATGGCGTCGAGCTGCTGGCGCGGCGACAGCGGCGCCTGCGCGCGGCGCGCCTGGTAATGGCTGTCGATGGCCGTGTCGATGGCCTCCACCGCTGCGGGCGCGGCGGGCTTGGCGGCGCGCAGGCGTCCCAGCATGCGTTCGCGGGCAGTCAATGCCGCGCTCATGCCGCACCTCCCGTGCGGCGCCACAAAAAGCTGGCCAGGTGCTCGACGGGCAGCGGCGCGCCCTGGTGCTGCGCGGCGTGGCCGATATTGAGCAGGCAGCCGCAGTCGGCCGAGACGAGCCGGTCGCAGCCCGTGGCGCAGGCCGAGGCGATCTTGTCGCTGACCATGGCGCCGGAAATGTCCGGGTGTTTCAATGAAAACGTGCCGCCGAAGCCGCAGCATTCCGATTCGCGCTGGTGCTCGATGCGCGTCACGCCGGGCAAGGCGTCGACCAGCGCCACGCCATGCAGGCGCGTGCCCATTTCGCGGCGCGCGCCGCACGAGGTATGCAGCACCACGCTTTCATCAGCCTGCGCGGCGGCAGCCATGCCGGCCAGGTCGAGTTTCAATACGCAGACGAGAAATTCGCTCAGTTCATACACGCGTTCGGCCAGTTCCAGCGCCTTGGGACCGGCCACGGGGTCATCCTGGAACAGCTGCGGCCAGTGGTGGCGCATCATGCCGGCACAGGAGCCGGACGGCACGATCACGGGCCACGGTTGCGCAAACAGGTCGAGCTGGGCCCGCGCCACGGCACGCGCCTGCTCCGGATTGCCGCTGCTGTAGGCGGGCTGGCCGCAGCAGCTCTGGCCGCGCGGGTAATGCACCAGCAAGCCTTCGCGCTCCAGCAGACGCACCGCGTCGAGCCCGGCCTGCGGCACGAACAGGTCGACCAGGCAGGTGGCGAACAGGTACACCTGGAGCGGTGCGGGTGGGTAGTGGCGTGGCTGGCGCGGGTCTGGCTGCATGAGTGTGTCTCCCCGGCGCTCTGTGTGTTGCTGCGGCGCCGCTGTGTGTTGTTAAGAATGACTGGTTCACGCATAATTCCAGCTTCTTCGAGCCACTTCAAATTGCTCGGACCACTTGAAAACAACAAACGAGACAACAGCGATGGCGACAGGCATGCAAACGCGGGGCAGGGTCGAAACGGTGATGCGCAGGCTGGAGACGGCCCTGCTGGACGGCAGCTTGCCGGCGGGCGCACAGCTGCCGGCCGAGCGCCTGCTGGCGCTGCAATATGGGGTCTCGCGCAGTACCGTGCGCGAAGCGGTGCAGCGGCTGGCGGCGCGCGGACTGGTGCGCAGCCGGCGCGGCGCCGGCGTCTTTGTGACGGATCAATTACGCACCGGCATGGCGTCGCCGTGGAGCCAGCTGGTGGCCGACCACCCCGCCCTGCGCGACGACATCCTGGAATTTCGCCGCGTGCTGGAAGGGGCGACGGCCTATTTCGCGGCGCAACGGGCCAGCACGGACGAGCGCACGCTGATCATGGCGCTGCTGGCCGAGCTGGAACAGGCGCGCGCCAGCGACGACAAGCACGGCGAGGCGCAGGCCGATGCACGGCTGCACGAGGTCATCGCGCAGGCATCGCACAACACCATGTTTTTACACTTGCACACCAGCATCATCGGCATGCTGCGCGAACATATCACCCTCAATGGCACGGGCTTGCGCCAGCAGGACGAGGCCACCTCGCTGCAACTGCTGTCGCAGCACCGCACCCTGTGCGAGGCCATCTGCGCCAGCCAGCCCGAGGAAGCGCGCACGGCCATGCAAAGCCACATCGATTTCGTGCGCACGCGCGTCACCAGCGACGAATAGGGCGACTGGTAGGACCAATCTGGACGGCAGCACATCGGGAGATGTCTACGCGTCATGCCTTGTCGCAGGCCCGGGCCAAAATGAGTTCCCGATACGCCATCCGACAGGTTTCCATGCATTTGCACCATGCCACTGACGCTATCCGCGGGCCTGCGCCGCATTCCTTGCTGGCCCTGCATGCCGGCGCCAGCGCCGTCTTTGCCGTCGCGCTGTTGCCGCCGGCTGGCTGGCCGCTGGCCCTGGCCGGCTGCCTGCTCATCCTGTCCATGCTGGCGCGGACCCTGTGCGCACCCGCCACACGACTTGGCCGCACCACCTCCGGCAGCGCGCTGCTGGCGCTGGACCTGGTCGTCTTCCTGCTCTGCTATGCGCTGCGCGAAAGCGATGCCGACTGGCACGCGACTGCCTTTTGCACCCTGCTCGCCGCGCCGTATGCCGGCAGCACGCGGCGCATGTCGGGCGGCGCCGGCCTGGCCATCGTGGCCAGCCTGGCCTGGCTGGGCTTGCAGGATGACATCCAGGCCAGCGATGCGGCGACCTTGCTGGTATTTAATCTGGCCGGCATCTGTGCCTGCCATAGCCAGCAGCGCCAGCACCGCGCGCACGTCCTGCAACATGCCGTCCTCGCCGAGCAGGCCGTGCGCGACCACCTGACCGGCTGCTACAACCGCCGCTACCTCGATGAGCACTTGCTGGGCGCCGAACTTGCCCGCTCACAACGCCATGGCCTGTGCCTGACGGCCATCCTGTGCGATCTTGACCATTTCAAGCGCATCAACGACGCCCACGGCCATGCCGCTGGCGATGACGTGCTGCGTACCTTTGCCACCCTGCTCGGCAACGCCACGCGCCATGGCATCGACAGCGTGGTGCGCCACGGCGGCGAGGAGTTCCTGCTGATCCTGCCGGAAACGGACATGGCTGGCGGCGTGCGCCTGGCCGAACGCTTGCGCGCCGGCCTGCTGCAGCACATCGGAACGACGGCCAGTTTCGGCGTGGCCTGCATCGCGTTTGCGCCTGGCGGCCAGACGTACGGCCCTGCCGCCCTGGTCGCCGCTGCCGACAGCCTGCTGTACCAGGCCAAGCACGCGGGGCGCAATTGCGTCAGGGCAGCCATGCTGGACGCCCTGTAATTGCCATCGAATCAATGTTACCATTCGTTAACTTATGTACTTATCAGTACACATCCTGCCACTGAATTGAACGGAACCACCATGTCTGAACACGCGCCCCGTCCCTCCACCATCATGCGTCAATGGCAAATGCTGCGCCTGATACCGCAGGCGCCACGCACCATCACCGTCGCCGCATTACACGACAAGCTCAAGGCCATCGACTTTGCCATCGGCATCCGCACGATCCAGCGCGATTTGCTGGACCTGGCCGAAATTTTTCCGCTGACCAATCCAGCCGACAGCAAGCCGTTTGGCTGGTGCTGGATGGAAAATGCGGCGCGCATGGACATGCCTGGGCTGTCGACGCCTGCCGCGCTGACCCTGGCCCTGATGGAACAGCACCTGCGCCATGCGTTGCCGCCATCCACCCTGGACAGCATGCAGCCGTATTTCAGCGCGGCCCGCCAGACCCTGAACGCGGCCAGCGAGCGTGCCAGCGCGTCCGCCTGGCTGGGCAAGATACGCGTCATCGCCCCCATGCAGCGGCTGCTGGCGCCCGACATCGACGAAGCTTGCCAGCGCACCGTGTATGAAGCGCTGATGCAGAACCGCCAGCTCAAGCTGAGCTACAAGAAGCGCGACAACGACAAGCTCGTCAGCTATGACGCCGTCCATCCGCTGGCCATCGTGCAGCGCGGCCAGTTGCTCTACCTGGTATGCCTGTTCGCCGACTACAACGACGTGCGCACGCTGGTCCTGCACCGCGTGCAGCAGGCGGAAATGCTTTATCTGTCCGCGCGCGTGCAGCCAGACTTCGACATCGATGCATATATTGCTTCGGGCGCCATGGGCATCCGCGAGGGCGAACCGCTGCTGCTGGAAGCCGTGTTTGCCCGTCGCAGCGGCGAGCACCTGTACGAGACGCCACTTAGCGCGGACCAGCAATTGCAGGAACGCGCCGATGGCTCGCTGCACCTGACCGCCACCGTGCCCAGCACGCGCGAACTGCAATGGTGGTTGCTGGGCCTGGGCGATGGCGTGGAAGTGCTGGCGCCTGCCGCCCTGCGCGAACAGATGAAAAGCACCATCGCCAGCATGGCCAGCCGCTACGCCGCCTGACGATGGACCCCGGCGGCGGCAAAAACTGCTACCATCGCGCGCCGCCACCTGATCTGTCCTGCCATGACCGTCCTCGCCCACACGCATCCGCTGGTGCTCCAGCTGGAAAACGACTTGCTGCCGCTGTTCCGCGCCGCCCTGCCGCCACTCGCGGCCGCCGCGCCGCAGGTACTCGCCTCCGTCTTCGCCTTTTCCAGCGGTACGGCCAGCGCTTTCGAGGATTATCATTTCGGCATTTCCTGCCTGCTCGCGGACGTATCCGAAGTGCCCGAGGATGCCCCGGAAGAAGTCGCCCTGCTGGTCAGTGTCACGGGACTCGACGCCAGCGCCCGGCTGAGCGCGCAGGTCGTCTGGGGCCAGCCATCGGGCCGCGTGGAAGCGCACGCCGAGCCCGATGCGGGCGACCTGCCTGCCCTGCATGCGGCCCTGCCCGGCCTGCTGGCCAGCTTGCAACAGGCAGCCAGCCGCGGCGCACCCGCGATATGACAGGCGCATGAAAAAGTGACAGGAAACAACAACTTACGATTTCCGTAGCGCAACTTTGTTGACTTCCACTAGCCCTACCCCCTATCCTTTCAGTTACGTTTGGTGAGAATGTGTGCATGTTGCTGTGAACATGCAGGCGGCGTCGCCTTGCTTGCGCAAAGTCCCCCGCACTTATTTATCGCAACCATCAGGGCAACGCGCCTGGACGGCCGCTGCCAGCAAATACGGAGCCGACTGCCATGCCATCGAACCGCCATTTTCCTGCAACATCCTTGCTGGGCTGCGTCTTCCTGCTCACCGCCCTGCCCGTGCAGGCGCAGACCACGGACAGCACTGCCGCCACCTTCAGCGCCAATGCCAGCCTCACCTCGCAATACATTTCGCGCGGCTTTCGCCAGACCTGGGGCAAACCCGCGCTGCAGGCGGGGGCCGACTACGCGCACCCGAGCGGCTGGTCGCTGGGGACCTGGGCGTCCACCGTCAGCGACCGCTATATCGAGGATGCAACCGTCGAATGGGACCTGTACGGCGGGTACAGCGGCACGCTGGGCGAGCTGGGCTACAGCGTGCTGGCGTATTACTACAAGTATCCGGGCGCCGTCTACCGCGCCACAGGCGTCAAGTACGACTATGGCGAACTGTCGCTGGGCCTGAGCTACAAGATGCTGTACGCCAAGTACAACCATACCGTCACGCCGGACTTCTTTGGCATCACGCATGCGCGCGGCACGGGCTACCTGGACGTGGGCGCGAATGTCGACCTGGGCAATGCCTGGACCTTGAATCTGCACGCCGGCAATGGCCGGGTGGCGGGCAGCGGCAATGCGATATGGAACTGGCGCGACGCCAAGGTCGGCGTCACCAGGGCCTTCGATGGCGGCTGGAGCCTGAGTGGCGCCGTGACGCGCGCCTGGGGCGCCACCGATGTCTACGATCATTACACGCTGGGCATCCCGAATGCGGCGGGCCAGTTCGACACCTCGAACCCTGCCGCCACCACGCTGGTCGTGGCCATCAGCAAGACGTTCTAGGCGCGCTACCCGCGATGCCCGGGACACCGATTTCCTCTCTACCAAGGAACAGCCTCATGCAACTTTCTCTCAACAGCAAAATCTGCGTCGCCGCCACCGCGCTCGCCATCCTCAGCCTGGGCGTCACGGCGGCGGTGATCGGCTACAAGAGCAGCGCCAGCGCCGAGGCGGCCGCACTGGAACTGGCGCGTACGTCGGCACGCGAAGTGTCGGGTGCCTTGCAGGCACGTATCGCCAGCAACCTGGCCAGCGTTTCCAGCCTGGCTGGCGCCATGCGCGGCACCAAAAGCGCCAGCCTGCCCCTGCAGCGCGAGCAGATCAATGAACTGACCAAGGCCACCCTGAGCAGTTCGGAGGACTTGCTGGGTGCGGCCGTGACGTGGGAACCTAACGCGCTCGATGGCAAGGATGCGGAATTTGCCAACCAGAAACCGAACTACGACGCCAGCGGCCGCTTCATGCCCTACTGGACGCGGGGCGCGGGCGGCAAGCTGCAAGTCGAACCCATCGTCTTCGATCCGAAGCCGGGGGCCAATGACTGGTATGACGTACCCAAGCGCACCGGCAAAACCTTCTTTACGGAACCGTATATCTACCCCGTCGACGGCAAGGATGTGCTGATGGCTTCGCTGGTGGCGCCCATCATGATCGATGGCGGCTTCAAGGGCACGGCCAGCGCCGACTTCATGCTCACGCGCCTGGCGAAAATTCTGGCCGGCCTGAAAGTGATCGAGGGCGGCAAGCTGGCCCTGATCTCGAACGGCGGCCTGTACGCCAGCCACCCCGTGCCTGAGCGGCTGGGCAAGAAGGCCGACGACGTGCCGGCTGCCGGCCTGGAAAAGGTACGCCAGGGCCAGCCGTATGAATACGAGGATGGCCAGGGCTACATCCATTTGCTGCAGCCGCTGCAGATCCACCCCGATATCGCGCCATGGAGCGTGGAACTGAATTTCCCGAAAAGCGTGGCCATCGCCTCGGCGCGCGACCTGATGCTCTACACGCTGATCGTCGCCCTGCTGTGCGCGGCCGCCACGGCCGGTATTTTGATCCTCGTCGTCAACCACCTGACGCGACCGCTGCGCACCCTGGGCCGCACCATGACGGACCTGTCCAGCGGCGACGCCGACCTGCGCGTGAAGCTGGAAGTCAAGGGCACCGACGAGCTGGCCGTGATCGGCAAGGGCTTCAACGCCTTCGTGGAAAAGATCCACGCCGTGCTGCTGCAAGTGCAGGCGAGCGCCGACAACGTAGCGCGTGCCAGCGCGGAAATTGCGCAAGGCAATAACGACCTGTCGGCGCGCACGGAACAGCAAGCCAGTTCGCTGGAAGAGACGGCCGCCTCGGTGGAAGAGCTGACGGGCACGGTGAAGGAAAACGCCGACCATGCACGCCAGGCCAATCAACTGGCCGCTTCCGCATCGAGCGTGGCACAGAAGAGCGGCGAAGTGGTCGGCAAGGTGATCGAAACGATGACCTCGATCAATGACTCGTCGAACAAGATCGTCGACATCATCAGCGTCATCGATGGCATCGCTTTCCAGACGAATATCCTGGCCCTGAACGCGGCCGTGGAAGCGGCGCGCGCGGGTGAACAGGGACGCGGCTTCGCCGTCGTCGCCACGGAAGTGCGCAACCTGGCGCAACGCTCGGCGGCGGCGGCCAAGGAAATCAAGCTGCTGATCGACGACTCCGTAGGCAAGGTGGCC
The DNA here is from genome assembly GCF_049897525.1 of Janthinobacterium sp. PSRC1-1. Classification (NCBI taxonomy): domain Bacteria; kingdom Pseudomonadati; phylum Pseudomonadota; class Betaproteobacteria; order Burkholderiales; family Oxalobacteraceae; genus Janthinobacterium; species Janthinobacterium sp. PSRC1-1. Next base: position 521,095 of record NZ_JAFCWK010000005.1, on the reverse strand, counting down.
GCCGGCAGCAAACTCGTCGATGAAGCGGGCGCCACCATGGAGCAGGTGGTCGACAGCGTGCGCAAGGTCACCGCCATCATGGCCGACATCAGCGTTGCCACCACCGAGCAAAGCGACGGCATCGCCCAGGTCAACCAGGCGCTGGCGCAGATGGATGGCGTGACGCAACAGAACGCGGCCCTGGTCGAGGAAGCGGCGGCGGCTGCCGAAAGCCTGCAAGACCAGGCCAGCCATCTGGCCCAGGTAGTGAGCGTGTTCAAGCTGGGCGAGCAGGTGCGCCAGACGGCACCGGCAGCAAGCGTGGCCACGCCGCGCACCGTGACGCCAACAACTCCGGCGCCCGCCAAGCGCCTGAGCGTCGCCAAGCCGCAGGCAACGCCGCGCGCGGCCGCCAAGGCACCGGCTGGCGATGACTGGGAAGAGTTTTAAGCCTGCCAGCCGGCAGGCCTGCAGGCCTGCCGGCTGCGAGTTGCTCTTGATTTAAATCAAGTCACCAATAGATTCGGTGAGAATTGAACCCCACCCGTCCTCCTATAATCGGGCAGCGCTGACGGCACGCGCCGCTGCCGGATGAAAAGGAAGATGCATGAAAAAACTATTGGCAGTATTGGCCGGCTCGGCCGCGGCACTTGTGGCTGGCTGCGGTGGCGGTGGCGGCGGTACGGCGCAGCAGCTCGCCGGCGATTCCGGCAGCGCCTCGCCGCTGGCCGCGTATATCGGCACCTGGCAGTCGGCCTGCGACCATCACGACCGTCAAACGCTGGTCATCGCGCTCACGAGCGACGGCAGCGGTGCGCTGGAACTGACGCCGACCGGCGAAACCTACTTCAAGGCCGATTGCTCCGGCCCCGTGATCGCGACAGACAGCATCAGCGCGAAGATCACCGGCAAGCCGGACGGCACCGCCGACATGCTGATCAAGCTGGCGGACAACGCCGCCGCAACGAGCTTGCGCGTCGACAAGATCACCTCGTCGGCCCCGGCCTATACCTTCCAGCGGACCGGTACCACCGTGCAATATGTACTGAGGGATGGCAAGAACAACTGGTGCGTCGCCGTGGACAATGGCGAGTCGTGCCTGTGGGACGAAGGCATGCAAGCTGCACAAAGCGTCCCCGGCGGCCTGTCCTTGCGCGGCAACGACCTGTACACGGTGATGCTGGACAAGGGTGCGTATGTGCTGGACATGCACTACGTGAAAAAATAGGCGCTGGATCAGCTGCGGGGCCGCCCGGCCCTGCAGCTTGCCGCGGCGGCGCCATAAACTTGAGGCCGTTAGCGAGTGTATGTGCAAAATCGAACATACATTGCGAAAACAGAAAGCTATGCTGTTGAAAAACAGGAGCTTGCCATGTCGTTTAACGCCTTTCCCCTGCCGTCCAACACTGCGCTGGCCGCGCTGCTGCAGCCACAGGACAGCGCTTCCCACCCGATCGACGGCTTGCGGCGTCTGCGCGACGCGGGACTCGACCAATTACCCCTGCCCGGTCACGGCGCCACCCTGCAGCGCTGGCAAATGCTGGCCGCCATCGCCGCCATCGACCTTTCCCTGCTCAAGCTGTACGAGGGCCATACCGATGCGCTGGCCATCCTGGCGGAAATCGACGGTGCCGGCGTCCCGGCCGGCAGCAGCTGGGGCGTATGGTGCGCGGAAATGCCGGGCGCGCGCGTGCAGTTGCGGCAGGCGGCCGATGGGCGCCATGTGCTCGATGGCCGCAAGGCCTGGTGCTCCGGGGCGAAGGGACTCAGCCATGCCTTGATCAGCTGCTGGAATGAGGACGGCCAGGCTTGCCTGGCTTCCGTGGCGCTGTCGCAGCCGGGCGTGCACGTCACGGATGAAGGCTGGCAAGCCGTCGGCATGCTCGCCTGCGCCAGCGTCGACGTGACCTTTTCCGGCGCACGGGCCTTTCCCGTGGGCGCTCCGGGCGCCTACCTGGAGCGCCCCGGCTTCTGGCATGGCGGCGCCGGCATCGCGGCCGCCTGGTATGGCGCGGCCTGCGCCGTCGCCAGCCACCTGCATGCGCGCGCGCAGCATGCCGCGCCCGATCCCGTGCGCCTGGCGCAACTGGGGCAGATCGACTGCGCATTGCGCGCCGCCGGCGCCCTGCTGCGCGAAGGCGCCGCCGACATCGACCGGCACCCGCAAAGCGATGCGATGGCCCTGGCGCTGCGGCTGCGCCTGACGGTGGAAGACGCCGCCACCCAAGTGCTGCACCTGGCCACGCGTGCGCTGGGCGCCGGCCCCCTGTGCCGCGATGCCCGCTTCGCGCGCCTGGCGGCCGACCTGCCCGTCTTCCTGCGCCAGAGCCATGCCGAACGCGATCAGGCCGTGCTGGGCGGTATCGTCGCCGGCGCCGAAGACCATCCGTGGGCGCTCTGACATGCTGGCCCAATCCGACAGGCAAGCGCGCCGCATCGAAGGCAGCGGCACGCCGGACCAGGCGTGGCTATCCTGGCCGGGGCTGAACGACATCCCCGCCATCAACGCCAACGCCCTGGTGCCGCCTGGCGCGCGCGCCGTCATCGTCGCGCCCCATCCCGACGATGAAATCCTCGCCTGCGGCGGCTTGCTGCAACTGCTGGCGGCGCAGGGCAGCCCATTGCTGTTGATCGCCGTCACCGATGGCGACGCCAGCCACCCGGACTCGCCCCTCTGGCCGCAGGAACGCCTGCGCCAGGTGCGTCCGCAAGAATCCGCGCAGGCGCTGGCCACGCTGGGACTGGCGTCGCCCGCATGGCTGCGCCTGCACCTGCCCGATGGCGGCGTGGCCGGCATGACGCCGCAGCTGAGCGCCACACTGGCAGCGCAGCTGCGCCCCGGCGACAGGGTCTTCACCACCTGGCGCCTGGACGGCCATCCGGACCATGAGGCATGCGGCCGGGCCTGCGCTGCGGCCTGCGCGGCCATCGGCGCCACCCTGGTGGAAATGCCCGTGTGGGGCTGGCACTGGGCCGCGCCGGGCGACAGGCGCGTGCCGTGGCAGCGCGCGCACCGCCTGCCCTTGCCGGCCCCTGTCTTGCAACGCAAGCGCGCGGCCCTGCGCTGCTTCGCCAGCCAGATGCAGGACGACCCGTCGACGGGGCGCCCCGCCATCGTCGCCGGCGACGCCTTGCAGCGCCTGCTGCATGCCTGGGAGGTGTATTTTCTATGAACCCATTGTCCACGCCGGACGACCAGCGCGGCAGCTATTTCGAACAGCTGTACCGCCAGGATAGCGATCCGTGGCGCGTGCGCCAGCGCTGGTACGAGGAGCGCAAGCGCGCCCTGCTGCTGGCCAGCCTGCCGCAGCGGCGCTACCGCCACGCCTATGAACCGGGCTGCGGCAATGGCGAGCTGACGGCCGAACTGGCGCGGCGCTGCGAGCGCGTGCTGGCGGCCGACCTCTCGGCCGAAGCGCTGGGGCTGGCGCAGCAGCGCCTGCTGGACGCGGGGTGCGGCGGCAACGTCAGCCTCGCGCAGCACCGCCTGCCGCAGGACTGGCCGCGCATCCTGCCCGGCGCCGAGAAGTTCGACCTGATCGTCCTGAGCGAGATCGCCTATTACCTGTCGGTGCAAGAGCTGGCGCGCGTGGTCGAACACAGCATCGCCAGCCTGGCGCCGGGCGGCAGCATCGTCCTGTGCCACTGGCGCGCGCCGTTCGCGCAGCGCATCGTCTCGACCGTGCGCATACATGCGGCCTTCCAGGACGCGCCCGGCCTGCACCGCGTGCTGCGGCACGAAGAAAGCGACTTCCTGCTGGGGATCTGGTCGAACGATGCGCGCTCGGTGGCGCAGCGCGAGGGTTTCGCATGATCGGCGTGGTGGTGCCCGTGCATAACGAGGAAGCGTGCCTGGGCGCCTGCCTGGAAGCGTTGCGCCTTGCCGCCACCTGTCCCTTGCTGCATGGCGAGGCGGTGTGCATCGTCATCGTGCTCGATGCCTGCAGCGACCAGTCGCAGCGCATCGTGCTGGCGCATGCCATGCAGGCGGACCTGCGCTGGCGTCTCGACTGCCTCGCCATCCATGCGCAGAACGTGGGCACCGCGCGCGCCGCCGGCGCGCAGCAACTGCTGCGGCGCGGCGCCCGCTGGCTGGCCTTTACGGATGCCGATACGCGCGTGTCACCCTCCTGGCTGAGCACCCAGCTGGGCCTGGACGCCGATGCCGTCTGCGGCACGGTGGCGGTGGACGACTGGTCGCCGCACGGGCCCAGTGCCGCTGCGCTGCGCCAGCACTTCGCCCAGACCTACACCGATGCCGACGGCCACCGCCACATCCACGGCGCCAACTTCGGCGTGCGCGCCAGCGCCTACCTGCGCGCCGGCGGCTTTGCCCCATTGGCCTGCAGCGAGGACGTGGCCATGGTCGCCGCGCTGCAAGAATGCGGTGCGCACATCGCCTGGAGCGCCGCACCGCGCGTCACCACCAGCGCCCGCCGCCATGCCAGGGCACGCGGTGGCTTTGGCGATACCTTGCTGCAGGTGGCGGCGGCGCTGGAAGCGTCACCCCACCTGACGCCGACTTAGAGCCACCCCTTTGAAGGGGTGGCTCTTAGCGCATCGCCTCCTGCAAACCCGGCGCGAACTCGGCGCCGTGCTTGACCTGCGCGGTGGACGCCTTCAGGGTCGCGCCGATCGGCTCGGCGCGGCCAGCGAGGCATTGCCCCAGGAAGTTTTCCGTCACCGCATTGAAGGCGATGTTGTTCACGGGGCGGGCAAAGCCATGGCCTTCGTCGGGGAACAGCACATACGTGACGGGGATATTCTTCGCCGCCATCGCCGCCACGATCTGGTCCGACTCGGCCACGTTGACGCGCGGGTCGTTCGCCCCCTGGCCGATCAGCAGCGGGCGCTGGATATTCTGCGCAAAGTTCAGCGGCGAGCGCTCCTTCAGCAGCGCGCGGCCGTCTTCCGTGGTCGGGTCGCCCATGCGCTTGTAGAACTGCTGCTTGCCCGCTTCCCAGTACGGCGGAATCGTTTGCAGCAGGGTAAACAGGTTCGACGGGCCGACGATATCGACGCCGCAGGCAAACGTGGTGGGCGTGAATGCCATGCCGGCCAGCGTGGCGTAGCCGCCATATGAACCGCCCATGATGGCCACCTTGTCGGCGCTGGTCACGCCGCTCTTCACGGCCCATTGCACCGCGTCGAGCAAGTCGTCATGCATCTTGCGGCCCCACTGCAGATCGCCGGCCGAGATGAATTGCTTGCCGAAGCCCGTCGAGCCACGATAATTCACCGACAGCACCGCGTAGCCGCGGTTGGCCAGCCACTGATGGTAGCCGTTGTAGCCATAGGTATCGCGCGCCCATGGCCCGCCGTGCACCAGCAGCACCATCGGCACCGCCCGCGATGGCACGCCGCCGGCGCTCGCCTTCGATGCGTGCGGCAAGGTCAGGTAAGAGACCAAAGTCAGGCCGTCGCGGGCCTTGATTTCCTGTGGATACATTGGCACCAGCGGCGCGCCCTCCAGCTCCGGGCGCGTCACGTACAGCTGCGTCAGCTTCTTGGTCTTGCGCTCATACAGCCAGCTCGATGCCGGCGCCGTGACGGCGTCGACGCCCACCAGCCACTTGTCGTCGGCGTCCGTGCGCGACGTCACGTTGAACTGGCCCTTGGCATGCTTCTTCAGGAAGGCCAGGTCGGCCTTCAGGTCGTCCGTCAGCGGCAGGTATTCCTGCTGCAGATAGTCGACGGAATAGGCTTGCACCTTGCCCGTGCGCGTGTCGTACAGGGCATCAGAAATATCGGCGCGCGGATCCTGCGCCACCAGCGTGGTCTTGCCGCTGGCGACATCCTGCGCCAGCAGCGCCGAGGTATTGCGGCCGCGCGAGTCGGTCCAGTACAAGGTCTTGCCGTCGACCGTAAACGCCAGCGGCGCCGTGGTCTGCGAGTCTTCCAGGCCCACCTCGGTCAGCGGCGTGCTCTCGACCTTGCCATCCGTCATGCGGAAATACTGCATGCCGCCATCGGCGCGCGCCTTGCTGGCCATACGCAAATTGAGCAATTCATCGGCCAGGTAGCCGCCATAGCCATCATTCTGCTGCACCAGGGTCAGCTTGCCGCTGGCCAGCTCCAGGCTGTACACGTCGTGCCAGCGCGCATTGCGGTTATTGATGCCCACCAGGATGCGGTCCTTGACCTTGCTGCTGATCTGGACGATCCGCACGCGGGTCTTCTCGAACGGCGTGTAATTGATCTGCTTGCCCGTTGCCACGTTCACGCCATACAGCAGGAAGTTTTCATCACCGCCCTTGTCCTGGATGAACAGCAGGGTTGTCGAATCGGGCGACCAGAAGCTGCTGCGGATGGGCCGCACCTTCTCTTGCGTCAGCGCACGCGCCTGCGCCAGGTCGCTGGCCGGCGCCACCCACACATTGAGCACGCCATCGCGCGGTGCGATCCACGACAGCCACTTGCCATCCGGGCTGATGCGCCCGCCGGACTTGCTGGGATTGCCAAAGATCTGCGCGCGCTCGATCAGCGGCGGATGGTCGACAGGGGCTTGGGCGTGCGCCGGCAGCGCGGCGGCAAACAACAGGGCAGGCAGGGCATAGCGAATCATGGACACCTCATGGTTGTTGGATGAAGGGAAACCTCACACAGACATGTGCCAGCAAATCATAGGCGAAAGCCGTGTTGCCAGGTTGATGACAGCGACAGGGGACGGAAAGCGGGGGATAGAAGGGCGAAAACGCGGGATGGCAGGTCGCTCAAGTCACTGACGCGAGCGCGGCCAGGGGTTGCTTAGCAAACGCCGCCAGCCTCGCTCGTGCCTGTGCGCAGGTCAAGCCCAAGCAGGCAGGTGTAGCCGTTTTCCCTGCTGTAGACACACAGAAGATGCCCTCGGCGCCGTTCGCGGTCTTCAGGGTCGCCGCTGCAGGCATGCTCGCGCCGCACGTCAGGCCCGATACCATTGAACAAATCCCGGGCACTCTGCCCTTTGAACCTGAATGACACATGGCGGTCGTTCGGCGTCGGCGGCAGCATCTCGGCAAGGCTGCCGCCGTACACCTGATAGCGGCCGCTGAGTACCTTGGCCGCAGCCGTTTCCACGCGACTTTCGGCAGACTGTGCCAACGAAATCAGGGCGCACGCACCCAGAATTGCTGCTCTGCGAAAATTCACGCGTACCTCCTGATCTCGACGTGAAAGTGATCGTCATGTCGCATTGCCGACCGAACTCTTCCACCTCCAATCGCCTTCTGCACTTCCGTGTCGTTAAAGTAAATCGTGCGGACCATCATGTGCCGCGCAAATAGTCGAATCAACCGGGTTGTTGCCTCACGATCATAGGCAGCATCAAAACGCGTCAACCGCGCCTCCTGCCCTGTCAGCTTGTCCTTGCGGACCGGCCGAATATCCATTTCAAGCCCCTTCTGGTGCGTGACGTGGCCATCATATTCGGCGCCACCAGCGACACTGATATTGCCGATACCAAACTTGCGCTCGTCAATGGCTTGCCACTCACGTTCAATGCACAGAATAAGAGTCATCAGGTTGGGGTGGGCATACTGGGCCTGATGGCCAGTGCCTGCCGCCCACATTTCCATAAACGTAATAACCCGCCCCCTCAGGCGCCTGGGGCAGCATAAAGTAACCGCGCTTATCTTTCGGTTGAAGCTCCAGCATGATGGTCTTCACCAAGGGACGATACGTATCGAAATGCCAAGGGTATGCAAGGGTATGATTAATCGCATCGCTGACGACGCTGCGCCCATACATGCTCACTACAAGATGTGAGCAGACAAAGCGATTATTGATGGCGTCCTCGTTCAATGACTTGGGATATATCAATTCTGTCTCAATAATAGAGTACAGGGTCGATTCTGCATGTCTCCTGTGAGTCGACACCGGGCGGCCACCGTGGTCGTGGCGATTCATTTAGAAAGTCGCCTTGCCTGTTTAGCAATTATCTTTAACGGACTCTGATAATTGAGGATTACCTGTCAAGACACGACACACTTTTTGATGAAAGACAACTTCAACGCATTGAGGCGTTCACCTAGTCAGCGGTGAATCAATAACAAAGGCGCCTCAAAAAGGAAAAACCCAGCACCGATATTATACAAACGTATAATATACAGTGCTGGGTTTCTATACAGCTTGCGCTGTAACTCCTTGAATTTAATGGTCGGGACGGGAAGATTCGAACTTCCGACCCCATGCACCCCATGTAAAAAAACGATGATTCCACGAGATTCCATATAGGACAGTTATTGCACATATTATCCTTTAAAATCAATAACTTAAAAATTATTCAAGTAGCATAAAGTTCCAAGAGATACAATGCGAGTTCAATAAACTGTAGGGGTAAATGTAGGGGTAAAAGTGCGCCACCTCCGACCCCTTATAAAAATGACAAAGCTCACACAACGCGCCCTTGAGGCTGTATCAGCAAGCCAATCGGGCGCCGTGCTCCGTGATGAGGGCGGCCTGTTTGGGCGGGTGCGTGCAAAATCAGACGGCACCATCGGTATCTCCTTCTACTACCGATATCGGTTCGATGGGAAATCCAAGGATGTGTCGTGCGGCACCTGGCCAGCTGACAGCTTGGCGTCCATTCGATCCAAGCGCGACGAGGCGCGCGCGAAGGTCGCGGAAGGATTGAATCCTGCCATTGAAAAGAAGCTGGCCCGACACGAACGCCAAGAGAAGACTGCGGCCAAGCTCGCCGCAGTTGAACTCCAGCGCGCCGCCAACCTCACCGTCCAGGACATGTTCGATGCATGGATAACTGACGGCGTGCGCCGCAAGGATGGCAACGCCATGCTCAAGCGCATGTTCGCCACCGACGTGCTGCCGGCAATCGGCACCGTGGCCATCAAGGACGTGACCGAGCACCACTTGCGCGCTGTGCTGCGCGCCATGGTCGAGCGAGGCGTCAACAGATCGGCGGTGATGCAGCGAAATAGTCTGACGCAAATGTTCGCCTGGGCCCGCAAGCGGCAGCCGTGGCGCAAGCTGCTGGTCGACGGCGATCCGATGGAACTGATCGAAATCGACAAGATCGTCAGCCCCGACTATGACCTCGACAATATGCGGGATCGCATCCTGTCAGCCGACGAGATCCGCGAGCTGCACGCCATCATCGCCAAGATGCACACGGACTACGACGCCGCGCCGAACAAGCGCATCGTGCAGCAGCCACTGGAGGCGACCACCGAGCGCGCCATCTGGATCATGCTGTCGACCATGTGCCGCGTCGGCGAGACAGCAAAGGCGCGCTGGGAGCACGTCAACCTGGCCACCGGCACCTGGTTCATCCCGAAAGAAAACGTCAAGGACAACGTGGCCGACCTGACCGTCTACCTGTCGGCGTTCGCACTGGACCAGTTCCGGCAACTGCACGCGCGCACCGGCCACAGCGCCTGGTGCTTCCCGGCCAGGAACAATGAAGCCAGCATCGAGGGCAAATCGATCAGCAAGCAGGTCGGCGACCGCCAGTCGATGTTCAAGAAAAATAAGGACGGCACGCCGCGCGCGCCACTGACGAATCGGCGCAGCGACGACACGCTGGTACTGGCCGGTGGCAAGAATGGCGCCTGGACGCCGCACGACTTGCGCCGCACGGGCGCGACGATGATGCAGGCGCTGGGTATCTCGCTGGAGCTGATCGATCGATGCCAGAACCACGTGCTGCCGGGCAGCAAAGTGCGCCGGCATTACTTGCTGCACGACTACGCGGACGAGAAGCGGGCGGCTTGGGCTGCGTTGGGGGAACGGCTGGCGGTAGCGCTGGGCGGAAGTTGCGAAAAGAAACGTCTGCAATCCGGAGTCTGAACAGCTAGTTTAGAAAAATATCTAACCTGACGAACTAGGCCTGTTAAAATGCCGAAACCAATGAATTAAAAATGGCAATTCAGAACACCTCTTCTAGCACTAAACTATGCCCAGCAGACAACAACTCAAAGAATTAGCCAAACTCAGATTAAGAGAGGCTGAAGTTCTTTTCGACGCCGGATTGTACGATGGTGTTTCGTACTTAAGTGGCTACGTGATAGAGTTAGCATTAAAAGCTAGGATTTGCAGAATATTAAATGTTCCAGAATATCCCGCCACTGGCAATTATGGAAAAGTATATGCCGTTCACAATTTCGAACAACTTAAATTTCTTGCAGGTTTAAGCGGAAAAATTAGTTTGCTTGATACTCCAGAACTTTTTGAAAACTGGTCAATCGCTATACCATGGGGACCAGAACGGCGCTATGCTGCTCCTGGGACGTGCACAAAAGAAAGTGCAGAAGACATTCTAAATGCCATAAGAGACAAAGAGCATGGCGTACTTTCCTGGATAAAGAGATATTGGTAATGGAACTTGGTAAATTCTTAATTAAGCTGGAAAAAATTGCTGGCCCTGTGCATCTATTGATGGTTGCAGGGAATAGCGCAGGAATGCAATCATTGAATCTTATTGTGAGTGCGAAAAAATTTAATGATATCCCCGTATCATCTGCGATTAAACAAATTACTGCGGCCCTACGCATACATGTAAAGTCAGAAGAGCTTAATAAACTTTCAAAAATAACGGTGCTTAAATCAACTGAGCCAGTTGTGCGTGCAATTAATTCCGCATTCCATATTGAGGGTGGATCAATTAACCTTCAGAACTGCGACATCAATGGTATCAATATAGAAAATGCAATCATATATCAATCAAAACATTGATATTCAATTTTAGCTCGTACACATCACAAGCCACAACTCGCTAACACCACCTCCAGTTCTAATTCATACTTCCGGCCGCGCGGCCAGTCCCGCGCCAGCGCGAGGATGATCTCGCCATCCGTTGCCTCAGGTGTTAGCTGGTCGAACTCATAGGGCGGCCGCTGCGGCATCGACTTTACACATGGTGTAAAGACGGGAATTTCGACCAACTGCGGCGCCAGCGGCGCGCTGCCGCAGCCGGCCAGCACCAATACAAGCATCCATTTCATCGCACGCCCTCCAGTAGCAGCCTGACGGCCGGCATAGCCTCGTCGCAGGTCGTGGCGCGCGCGCCAGCGATCTGCGCTAGGGCAGCGTCATACTTCTTGCCCTTGGCAGCGGCCGCCGCCTGTGCCGCCGCGCCACGCTCCTGCGCTGCAAGCGTTGCCTTTGCCATGCCATCGATGGCGCGGTTTTGCTCGCTGATCGAGGAGCGCAGCTGCGCGCTGGCGCCCTGCTCCTGCACCAGCGCCGCGCGCGCGGCGTCACGGTCGCCAGCGGCCAGCCACCAGCCGGTCGCGGTGGAGCTGGCCACCAACAGCAGCACGGCGACCAGCACGATGGCGGCCGCCTTCCAGATGCCGCTGACGGCGGCGCCCGCCAGCGTGCCCAGGGCGCTCATACGATGCCCGCCACGTAGCTGACGCCACCGCCGGCAAACTTGGCCGTCAGGACTTGGCGCCGCGGCGCGCCAGCCGACAGGGCGATGTGCACCCACGTGCCTTCGTAGATCAGCTGATCGAAGGCGATATCGCTTTGCCGGATCAGCTGGGCCAGCGCCTTGGGCGCCAGCTTGGCCGTGCTGATATCGGCGGCCAGGCCCAGCACGTGGGCGCTATTGGCCGCGCCTCCCACGGCCTTGTTCAGCGCCGGCGAGCGGTAGCCGCTGGAAATGGCGATGGGCGCACCGAGCAGCGCGCGCACCTGCTCGAGCAGCGCGGCCAAGCGCGTGAGGTTGGCGACGATGGCGGGCTCCGGCGCGTTGTCGATGCCCTTACGGGTGGCCACCTGCGAGGCGACCAGTTCGGCCAGCGAGAAATTTTTACTCAGTTGCATGACGATCCCTTCCAGAACGATGAGCGCCGGTTGACGCAGACTAGCGCAGCGATGCCACAATGGAGCAGCACCTCGGGCCAGGCCGGTGTCACGCCAAACAGCAGCACTGCGGCGGCGCCGGCCGTCAGCGCGATCCAGGTAATGCGGATTGCGTTGCTGGTGCAGGGCTGCATGTGGTTGAGCTCGGCGAACAGGCCGCGCGCCAGCACGATGGCGGCAGCCGCCATGTCGATGGAATACAGGAGGTTCATGGGATGTCTCCTTTTTTGCGGAGCCACGCGAACGCGGCCGGAATGATGACCTGGGCGCACAGGCCCAGCCCGGCGGCGGCGGCGATGCGAATGCCCGATTCTCCGGCTGCGCTGATGAATGGGAAATAATTGCCTGCGGTGACGCTGGCCACCGGCGCGAACCAGCCGGCGATCAGGGCCGATCCGGCCACGCTGCTGGCGATCCGCGACCAGCGCATGGGTGGCAGGTAGGACAGCGAAACTAGGCCGCCAGCCAGGCCGGCCAGCAGCGCGTCATACTGCACGCCCAGGATGGACCCGGTCAGGGTGATGGTGCCGGCGGCGATTGCGATGCCGACGGTGCTGCTTGCAGGTTCAGCCATATTGGCCTTTCGGGTTGGGTATGTGGGTGGATTGCTTTAGAGCAGCGGCTAGCGTTGACATTACGAGCATGGCTGTCTCATTTCTAGGGAAAGGTGAGACAGTATTTTTCTGATGGTGGAAATGAAAAAACCCGCCGAAGCGGGTTTGTGGTGGAGTGCTGCTGTGCTACACGGCCTTGACCATCACATAGGCCCGCCCATCCGGCTCGATGGCGATCACGCGCCCAACCGCGCGCAGGTACTGCTGCATGTTGATATCGTCCGCGTGCACGGCGATGCCCGTGATGCCGGCACCGTCCTGCACCGGCACGATGTAGTCGCCCGGCTGTGCGCCCAGCACGTTCACCGGCACGCGGCCGGCGATGGCAATACGGTCGACCTTCTGGCGCTCGACCTCCAGGGCAGCGTCGAAGGCGGCCATGGCCTCGGCATCCTGCCGCACGGCGGCGTCATGCGCGGCCAGGGCTGCAGCGTAGGCAGCCTGTTTGACCGCCAACGCGGCATCGGTATCGCCGGGAGTTACATCGTCCTCCTCGATCAGCTCGGGACGGCGCACTGGCGGCAGAGGGGCCGGGCCGGCCTTTGGCTCAGGGCGCGGTCCGAGGCTGCTGGCCCAGGTATCGCCGCCGACGAACGACGGCGCCGTTGATTTGATGGCGAACATGACGGCATCGGCCCAGCGGTCGGTGATGGTATTGCCGGCGGTAATACCGACAATAGTGCCCTTGGCAACCGGACCACAGCCCAAGCATTTATGCACGTATTCAGCATAATCGTTGCCTAGTGTATTGACCGTACCCAAGGTGGAAATGCCGCGATCAGTATTCGAGTTTTTCCCCAGGTACATCGTGGAGGCAGCAACTGGCAGTAATGCACCATTGCCAGCGCGCAGCACGAGTGTCTCTACGCTGCCCGACAGGCCAGCCCGGAGTAGCGCCGTCCCCTGAGCGCCAGTAGGAACAAACCCACCTGAGCCGGCCACCTGCATGAGGTCGACGGCATTGTCCGTCGTTGTGCCGACCAGCACGGAGCCGCGTTCTGTGATTCTCATACGCTCCAGATAACCAGACGGACCGTCACCAGTCTCAAATGACGTATATCCAGCGTACCCGACTGTGGGATCACCGCCACTGACGATGCGCGTGCCGTAGCCATCTGCGTAGTACCCCATTTTAATCACTGTTTTGGCAATACCGGTCGCGCCAGAGACGACACTCAGTTTTAGAACCTCCTGCCCCGCCACTCCGACGACGGCCGCATTGAGGCTGCCGGTTGCGGTGACTCGCGGTGCCGTCAGCGGTCCGGTCATCGTGCCGCCCGTCAGCGGCACCGCGTTATACGGCCCGGCCGCAAACGCCGCCCACATCTGGTTCAGCACCTCGAGCACGTTGGTCATGCCCGGAAAAAATTTTGATGCCATTTTTAAATCCCCTCAATTTCTAGTGGTGTGGAGTAGCCGTCGTAATACGGAGTGCTGACCGCGCCCAGGTTGGCGACGCGGCCGTAAATCATGTGGTCCTGCTCGAGCACCGAGTCCGCGTTCTCGGGGAACAGGCTGAACATCAGTGGCCGGGATGGGCCGCACGCACGCAGAATCTGCATCAGCCGCGCACGGTCCGGCGGCGTCAGGTGCTCCAGCTCCACGGACAGTTTTCTGCTGGCCGTGCCCGACGTCGTTTTCGTGGTGCCGGCGCTGGTGCGGTATGGCTCGCTGGTGTTCTGCAGCTGCACCGATGCGCCGTAGGACGCGTTGTATTCGGGCGTCCAGTAGTTGCCCACCACCAGGCGCGACATTTCGATATAGCCGCCAGGCGTATCGATGCCGGTCACCTCGATTACCAGCTGGCGCACCAGCACGGCGGCAAACCAGGCGACCAGGTCACTGCCGGCGCCGGCGCCCCAGTTATTTGCGCCGCCCCACGTATAAGCATTCCAGCCCAGCGGCAGCTCGCCGAATGGGTAGGTGCCCAGCGGCGCCTCGCGGCAGGGCTGCGTCCAGCCGGTATCGAGCACCGCCACAGCGTCGCCGGGCTGGGCATAGCCACGCACGCGCATACGGGCCGTGCTGGTCAGGTTGGTATAGAACAGCGCCACGCAGGCCATCACCTCCTGCGTGGGCCAGGTGGCCGTGATGGTCTGCGTGATGCCGGCGGCGCGCAGCACGGCTGATTTACGGTCCATCTGCAGGTTGGCCGGGCCGAGCGCTGCGACCTGGCTCGACGCTGTCAGCACAGCACGGTCGGCCACGTTGCTGTGGATAATGCGTAAATTTGTCATGTCATTCCATTGTCACAATGGTGGTGCGCTGGTCGTAGTCGCCTGTGATATCGAGGCCCGACGGCGCGCCCGGTTTTTTCGTGTACGTGAAATTCTGGAGCGTCACGGCCGCGACGAGCCGATAGGTGCGATTCAAATTTGACTGTACGGGATCGGTAAATGTGAATGAGCCGTTAATACTGCGCGTGGCGGTCGACTCGCTACCGATGCCCTCTGGATCGTACGAACCAAAATTATTAAATGTCTCGGAGCCAGCCAGGTAGAACGTATGGACTGCTGCCTCAGCGCCGCCTGCCAGCGTCCGGTACAGCGTGAAACTGCAGCCGGTAGTGCCGGTTCCATGCGAAAACGTGTAGCGGTTGGATTGCTCCTGCGAGTACAGTGCAATACTACCGATCACTGTAATCGCCCCGCCATTGCTGCCAAATGGCCCCGTGATCACCTGCTCGATTGGCCCGAATGTCGGATTTGTTACCGAGGTGCGCAGCATGCCAGCCGACAACGAACCGCCGAAATAGCCGGCACCGTTTCGTTTCAGGAAAAAAATAGCATTGGCGTCTGTTTTGGCGCCGCTACCGGCCCACATCGCATACACCGGGTCATCTGGCCCCTGCTCAATCCGGAATCCAGGGGCGACACCTGAGACCACATTGCCAGAAAACGTGGCCTTCCCGTCGATGATAGTAAAACCCGGGGCGATTACGTTGCCGTTGCCAGCCACCTCAAAATATTTACCGCTGGCATAGTTGCCCATACGAAACACATCCGGACCCAGGTAGTATCCGGTGCCGGCCGATGGCCAGTTGACGTCGACAAATGCACCGCCGAGCACGTAGCCCCGCGCCCGCAAATTATTAATCTCCATATTGCCACTGCGATACAGTCTCCAGCCGGACGCCCCAGCCACGAAATTGCTCGACCAGATATCGCCGCCGATTTTGGCATTGGTGATCGCGGCGTTCTGGATAAACGCGTTGGCGATATACACCCCGATGGGGATCGTCACGCCATCGATGACGGACTCGGTCGTGCGTACAATAAACGGTACGGCCGACGCAATGCCGCTGCCGGCCGGCGCCGCAATCGAGAACGTGCTGGCGCGCACGCCGAAGTCGATGCGGCCGCCGCCGCCGATCAGCTCAAAGCCGCCGGCCACACCGTTGACGTCCACCTGCACGCCATATTTCGCCTGCGCCTGGCCCATCGACTCGGCGGTGGCATCGGCCAGCACCTTGATGGCGGCGTACTTGTCGACCAGGCCCGTCACCGGGTCGCGCAGGGTTGCCTGTGCCTGCTGCAGGAACGAGGCGGCCGCCTGCGCGCTGCCGTCAGCATTGGCCTGCGAACTGGCCGCCTGCGCCGCGTACACGCCCGCATCCGCCGCCCGGGTCGTCGCCGTCGTGGCTGCATTATTTGCGGCAATGGCCCACTGACCCGCCTCGTTGGCCTTGGCGCTGGCCGTGCCGGCCGAGCCTGACGCCGCCTGTGCCGCGTTGGCGGCGCCGTCGCGCGCTGCCTCGGCGCTGACCTTCGCAGCGCTCGATGCGGCCGATGCCGTCTCGGCGGCGTTCGCGTAGCTGGCGGCGTTCTGCTTGCTGTCAGCGGCGGCAGCGGCGCTGACGCCGGCGCCTTGCGCCGACTGTGCAGCAGCCGCTTGGGATGCCTGGGCGGCCGATGCCGATTCATCCGCGCCGCTAGCCGCCTGGGATGCCTGGCCTGCCGAGGTGCTGGCGCGGCCCGCATCCGCATTGGCGGCCGTGGCTGACTGGCTGGCCTGGCTGGCGTACTGCCCGCCCTGGCCAGCTGCAGCCGCCGCCTGCTGCTTGGACAGCAAGGCCGCAGCAGCCGCCTCCGTGGCAGCGGCGGCCGACGCCGCCGCGCTGGCCGTATCCCCGTAGGCCTCGTCCAGCACGTCGATCAAGTCGATCTTGGCCCCCAGGTCGGCATGTAGCTGCGACTCGGTAATCTCGCCCGTCAGCACGCCTAGCAAGTGCTCGACTTCCGCATCGGACGAGCCGATGGTGCCGCTGCTGGCGTTGTACGGACCAGGGATGGCCGCGCGCGAGACGTAGCGTATCCAGTAATATCGGGTAACGCCCGGCCCCACCGGATCGACGTATTCGCGGCCATCGGCGCGGCCCGCCAGCGCCGCCTGGGCAAAGTTATTGACCGGCGCGCGCCACACCTCCGTGTGCGACAGGTTGCTGTAGTTGGCTGGCGACGCGTCCCATGCCAGCGTAATCGTCGCCGGATGCCCGGTGGTAGCCAGGCCCGTCGGCGCCGGCGGCGGGCGCAGGTCCAGCGCCTGCTGCTTGGCCACCGTCTGGCGGGCGACATAGGTCAGCCCATCGATGACCGTGGTGGCCGTCACCGTCACGATGCTGGCGGCCATGTCGGCAAACTTCAGCACGGCGTCGCCGTTGGCCACAGTCAGCGGCACGGTCGGATCGCTGGAAAACGTGATCTCGCCCACCGCGCCCAGCATCAGCGCCGAAAACGTGATCGCGGCCGGCGTCGGCGCGCCCGCCACCGACACCTCGAAGAGCGTGGCGCTGGGCGTGAGCAGCAATGCGCGGTCTATCGGTGCCGCATAGCGCGGCACGGTATTCATGATGAGTGTGTCGCGCGTGCCGCCCATGACGCTCATACCAGCACTCCCACGGTCACACGGCCCGTCAGCCAGAAGCGCGACAGCAGCACCACCACGCCCGGTGCGCCATCCTGCAGGCCATAGCGCGCATCCGTCAGGGTCACGGCCTGTCCCAGTTCCAGCAGCATCATTTCCGGCTCTCCGTCAAATTCATAAATGGTGCGCGGCACGCTGTTCAAGGCCAGGCGCCGCGCCGCTTCCGCATGCGCGTCGGCACGCGTTTTCAGGCAGGTGTCGTTCTGCACCGGGTCGTCGCTCAGCCGGTAGCGCGTGCGCACGGCCGCGTCGACCACCGTCTCCGTCAGCCACTCGGTGGCATACAGGTCGGCATGCTCCGGGGGGATGCTGGTCGTCAGGCCAGCCTGCACGGTCCAGTTTTTGTCGAAACCGATCTTCACGGCCGCCACGACAGGCAGGCACTGCACCGGGTGCAGCGAATGCTCCTTCATCTGGTCCGGGCCGATGTCCACGGGCACGCCGGTGCCCGGCAGCGCGATCTGCACCAGGCGCAACTGGCCGGCGCGCGACATGATCGCCTGGGCGCCCACGCTGGCCGCCAGCTGCTGGATAGCCTGCGCCTGGTTGCCCCGGTCCGCCAGATACAAGCCCACCAGCTGCGGGTGCGCCGCGTCGAAGGCGGCCAGGTTGACCAGATCCAGGTCGTCCAGGGTGAAGCGGTCCGCATCCTTGCCAAAGCCCGTGGCGATGCGCTGCACCAGCGGGGCGATGCGCGGCGCGTAGCCGGCGCCCTTGTCGCCCTGCACGCTGACGGTGATCACCTGGGCCTGCGGGTTGGTGATGGGCTGGAAGCGCCCGGTGGCGTTGTCGACGGTCACAGCGACCGGCTTGCCATTGGCGCGCACCTCGGCGATGGACTCCACGCTGCCGAGAAAGCCGTATTCCAGGGTGGCCGGATTGGTCAGCAGCGGCGACACGTTGTGGCATTCGCCAAACGGAATAGGCAGGATGGCGTCCTTGTTGGGCGACGCGCCGCCCAGCTTTGTTTCCGTGATCTGCGTATTCAGGCGCTGCAGCTTGTCGCGCAGCACCATGGTCAACGATTCGCGGCTGGTGCTGACCACGCTGTCGAGGATGCCATCGAAGACCAGACGGAAGTCCGCACGCGGCCAGGATGGGTCGCCGGTCCAGACCTTGATCGCGCGATTGCGCCACACGTCGGCCAGCCAGCCGTCGAGTGCGCCATCGGCATTGTCAAGCTCGATATCGCCGCCGGACAAGCCTGCCTCGCCCGACAGGCTGACCTGCTCGGTGAAAGCCAGGCCGCCGGTGGCCCACGGCATGTACTCGATGTTGGCTGGCACGTCGCCCTCCCCCGTAACGTAGGGCCGGGAGGAAAGGTAGCGGGTCGTTTCCTGGCCCGCCACGTTGACCTGCGCCTCGATCAGCACCATGCGCGCGGCAGTCGGGTGCTGCAGCCACTCCAAAAACTGCGTTTCCGTCATTTTTCATACTCCGGTTGTTTTACCCGGGCAGATGCCTTGGTGGATTTGTCAATGCCGGCGACCACGCGATTGGCGGCCTTATCGTTCGATTCGACGGTGGCGCGGATTGCGGCGCCAGTCTGCTTATCCTGGTCGGCACGCAAGCCTTTGACCTCCTCGCGCAGGCTCTTGATCTCGACTACCAGGGCATCGGTGTTGCCACCGCCCTGGCTTGGCGCGCCACCGAAATAGCGGCGCATGGCCGCCGCCGCTGGCGCGTCGACCACCACCTCGCCCCGGTGCAGCTCGGCCGCGTAGCCGTCAAACGGCACGCTGGCCAGGCCGCCAGCATGCGAGCCATCGAACCTGACGCCCAAGCCCGTGGCCGTGCCCATCGCCGCCTGCAGGTTGGCGATGGCCTGCGCCACCGTCAGCACGCTGTCGTTGATGGTGATCAGGCCCGACACCGACGCCGTAAGCGCATCCAGGCTGGCCTGCTGCACGTCAACCTGCGCCCCAGCCCAGCGTAGCGCCTCGTCATTGGCTGCCATCACGCGGGCGTAATCGGCCGCGTATTTGGCGTCCGACGCGTTGACCACCTGCGAAGCCGTCAGGAATGCTTGCTCGGCGGCCGACAGGCCAGACTGCGCCGCCGTGTCGCCTGCATTGGCCGCCGCCAGGGTCTTCTCGAACTGGGCCCGCGCCTCGGCATACTTCTGCTCTGGCGTCAGCGTCGACTGGGCGCCAAGAGCCAGGCTGGGGTTCAGCCCGTTGAGGGTGGACACCCACGACTTCGATTTATCCAGCGCGGTTTGGGTCGCTGCCGCCTCTCTGTCGTAGGCCTTGCCCAGTGCGTCCTTGGCCGAGACCACGGCCTTGGCGGCCTGCACCTGGTCGAACAGCGCGCGATTGACGGCGGCGATGCTGGAGCGCTGGATGGCCAGCAGTTCCGTGTCGCTGTTGGTCAACTCGTTGAGCTGCTTTTGCAGGTCCATATGCTCGCTGGCGATCTCGCTGGCCGACTTGACCACGGCGGCATAGTTGCCGGTCGCGGCGGCCAGCTGGTTGCTGTATTCGCTGGCGGCCTTGAATGCCGGCGCCAGGGCCAGCAGCTTGATGTACAACTCTTGATCCGCCGCGCTGGCCAGATTCAGGCCCAGCACCTTCTTCTTATAATCCTCCATGGTCGTGGTGCCCGCCATGCCCAGCTTGCCCAGCGTATCGGCCACGGTCGACAGTACCGGCGCCATCTGCTCCGCTTCCGTCAGGAAGTTTTCAGCAAAGAAGCTGGTCCCGCTGGTGAGCGAGTCCAGGCTGCCTGCCAACTTGATAAGGTTCTCGCGCGCGCCAATGGTGGCCACGCCCACGGTGCCAAAGGCGTCTTGGGACGTACGGCCGATCAGCTGCAGCGCCGCGTCGACGCCAGCGTAATCACCGGCCACGCGCTGCAGGGTCGTGCTCAGGTCTTCGTTGCCGACCTTGAACTGACCGAGACTCGGGACCAGTTCCAGCGCAATCGCATTGCCCACACCCTCAAAAAACTTGGTGACGGCGCCCAGCCTGTCCGCTTCCGTGGTGAGGCCGGTCAGGTTGATATTCAGCGCCTGGGCGCGCGTGGCCAGGCTGGCCGTGTCAACGCCGAGCGTATTAGCCAGCGTGGCCGAGACATTACGGATGGCGGCGTATGCTTCCACAAACGCATTGGACGTCGTGGCATCGACGGCTTTGCGGTCCGTATCTTTCTTGTCGCTGCGGAACCAGCCGCCTTTTTGCGTCCAATTGGCATACTCGTTGCCAGTGAATCCGCTGCCCGACAGCGTCCCGGTGATACCCGTTTCCCCATACTTCTTGTCGCCCATGCCGAAGGCGCGGTTTGCCAGGCCACCGATCACGCCACCGATGGCGCCACCAATGGCCGCGCCGATAGGGCCGCCCATAAATGCACCAGCGACGGCGCCAATACCGGTACCGGCATTCACCGTCGCGTTGCTGCCGTACTGGCCAGAAATTGCTCGCCCACCCAGCACGCCCGCTGCAATGCCTGCAGCCGCAGCAACCAGCGGCCCAGCCGCTGCACCGGCAGTCAGCGCCGAGCCGGTACCTGCCATACCCGCCGAACCATAGGCCGCCGCAGCAGTGCTGGCCTGCGCAGCGGTCAGACTCATGCCCGTACCGAACGCAGATACCGCCGATGAGCCGAAAAGATTACCCAAGGTGGCAATGCTGCCGCCGATCCCGGCGGCTACGCCGGAAAATCCCTGTGTGGCGATGGTGTAGGCCGTTTTGGCGCTCTGCGCCAAGCCGGCAACGCCACCCAGGCCGCCACCTGCCGCGCCACCAGTCAGGCCCAGGCCCTCGGCCGAAGCCAGGCCGGCTGCCCCGGTCCCGGACACTGATGCGCCGATATTCAGGATCCACTTCTTGATCGTCATCTGGTACAGCAGGTCGAGCAAGCCGTTTTTCAGGGTGTCGCGCAGGCGGTCGAAAGCCGACTTGCCCGAATCGAAGATGGACACGAACGTATCGTGTGCAGTCGTATCGATCGATTCCCACATCTTGCGGTTGGCTTCGATCTCGGGCTTGGCCAGCTGGTTGCTGTACCAGGTCGAGTATTGTTCCTGCAGGCGCTTCTGGGCCTCGGTACCATCACCTGCCATGGCAATGCGCTCTTGCCACATGGCGGCGTCGATTTTCAACAGCGCGGCAGCGCGCGCCTTTTCGTCAAACAGCGATTCGGCAGCAAAGCGGCGGTTCTCGTCGGCCAGCTGGGCGGCATAGCCCAGCGCCTTGGTCTGCGCCAGTGTGGCCTGCTCGACGCGCACGCGCGCGGCCGCCTCTTCCGTCAGGCGCTTGATCTGGTCATCGGTGACCGCCTTGCCGGCCAGTTTTTCCTGAAGCAGGAACTTTTCCAGCGCCGTCTGCTCGCGCACCGCCACCATGGCCAATTCACGTGCGTCGCTGGACTTGCCCATCATTTGGTATTCCACCGCCAGCGCCGCGGCGGAGTCCTGGCGCGCCAGCGTGCTTTCCTGAATGCGCGCGGATACGTCCTTTTCCGTGGCACGGGCCTTGGCGATCTTTTCCTCAGCTGCCAGCTCGTCCAGCGCCGCGCGCGCCACAACCAGGTGCGCGTCAGCCAGTTTCAGCTTGCCTGTCTTGATTTCCTCTTCCAGCTTGATGCGCAGCTTCTGGCTCTCGGTCGCATCGACGTCGGTGGCGTTCTCCAGGCGTCCGGCCTCGATCTTCTCGCGGATGCTGGCGATCAGGGTGGCATAGGCCTGCTCTTCTTTCTTCAGGCCTGCAGCAGCGCCCTTGTCGGCATACTTCAAATTGATGCGACCCAGGATGTCGGCGTACTGCTCCGCATTCAAATTACGCGATTTCAAGTCGGCGATCTCGGCGGCGCGCTGCTCTTCGCGGGTGGCGTAGGTCTTTTTCCACTCGTTATAGGCTTCAGCACCTGTGACTTTTGCAACATCGGCCGCGCCCTTGGTGGCTTTTGCTTGCTTTTCAATCAATTCGTTAACCTGTTTGTTCAACTCAATCCGCTTGAAAATCGCATCGTCGTTGCTGATTCCTGCAAAGTCACCGGTACGCGCATTAAGGTCGCCCATCCTTTTCGTTGCCGCCTCCAGTTGCTTGATGATGGGCAGTTCTTTTTCCGCCTGCTGATTGGTCAAGCCGAGATTTTTAAGCTGCAGCAGGTTTTTCTGCTTATCAATCTGGGTATCAAGGGCCTTGATAATGCGGGCGTGGGCCTCCTCAAAAGACTCGGCCGCTTGTTCGTTGGCTTCTTTGGCTGTGTTGCCAAAATGATGCCAGGCCAACGTCAGCGCCCCGATCAGCAGGATTGCCGCACCAAGTGGGCCACCAAGAAATGCTGTGGCCGCGCTGAGACCTCGCATGGCCCCCGCCAGTACACCGGTGGCCCCGGCGAGGCGCGCTTTTGCTGCCGCCTGCGTGGTATCCGCCACTGCAATCTGTTCGCTAATCCTTTTTTGTTGCACACCAAGAATGGCCAACTCTTTCAGCATGGCCGAACGGGCCGCTTCCGCTACAGCTAGTTCCGCCGTAGAAGTGCGCAGCACCATCAAAGCGTAGCTCTGTGCGCCAGCGGCTTCTGCTGCAACGATAGCGGCCTGGGCCGCACGAATATTTGCCTGAGCTTGGGACAGGCGCGCAATGGCTTCCGCGCGCGCTTCAACTATCGCCACCTGCGTGACGGCAAGTTGCGCCACTTTCGCGTCGGCTGCTACTACATCAGCCTGCATTTGCGCCACCGTTGCAGCACGCAGCGCAATGCTCGCCGAAACCTGCTGATACGTTTTAGTCACCCATGTTGTCAACCAGGTACCGATCTGGTACGCAGTCAAAGTCTTGAGGATAATGACCAAGCCGCCCAAATTCTCAGAAAGAAATCGAATGGCGCCAGTAATAAGCGCCACAGTACCGTTGGCCTGAGCCTGCATGCCGAAAAACTCCAGCATTTCGTTTTTGAGCACGGTAAAGGCGCCGGAAATCGTTTGAATATTCTTGCTTTCCTCGCGCAGCGACTCCAGCGCCTTCGGCAGCACCGTGGCCATGATAGTCGACGTGATCAGCCCCTCGCCGGCCATGGCCTTGAGCGCACCCACCGGCAGGCCCATGCCGTCAGCCAGCGCCTTCATCAGGCGCGGCGCCGCCTCGTTCACGGCGTTGAATTCCTCGCCACGCAACGTGCCCGATGCGAACGCCTGCGACAACTGCAGCTGGGCCGACGCCGACTCGGTCGCCGTGGCGCCACTCACGCGCAGCGCCAGGTTGACGGTCTCGGTAATCGCCGCCACCTGCTTTTGCGTGGTGCCGAGCTCACGCGTGCCATTGGCAATGCGGGCGTACAGCACCCCCGTGCTGGCCAGGTCCTGCTGCGAGGTTTTCGCAATGCGTTTGACGGCGTCGTACGACGCGGCATAGTCGGCGACCGACGTCGACGCCAGGCGCAGCTGCGCCGTGAACTTGGCGTATTCATCGGCCATCTTGATGATTTCGGCCAGTCCGGCGCCAATGCCGATGCCGGCCAGTGCCGTCTTCATGGCATTGGCGGCCGCGTTGATCTTGTCCTGGGTTTCCGTGACAGTACGGCGCGCCTGCGTCATGTCGGCCTGCAGCCGGGCAATATCTGCCCGCAGGCGAATTTCAAGATCACCGACGATCATCGCGTTTCCAATAAAAAAGCCACCTCATGGGCGGTAGACGAAAAAAAAGACCGCCACGTGGACGGTCTATGCAAGAAACAACTCAAGGGCGCGCGCTGCTGCGCGGTCATGGCTGACGCGCACGGCAACCGATCCACCCCACGGCGGCGAGCAATTCCTCTCGGTAGCGCGGTGCGATTCGGCCAGGTAGTCGACAGACAAGCGTCGCAGCAGGCGCGCCTCCCACGGTTCCAGTTCGAAGCCGCGCGCCGCTTGCCATGCGGCCATCTCGGCAAAGGTCACCGGCCCGGCGCCCATGCCGGCCGCTACGGTCGGGCCCAGCTCGTACAGGTAACCGATCAGGTATTCGCCGTCGTCAAAAGGCGGCATTTCGATCTCGCCGCCGTCACGCTCGATGCGCTCGCGGCGCGACAGCTTGGCGGCATCGGCGCGCGCGCCGGGCGCAGCCTCGGGCACGGCGCCGAGCCAGGCGCTGTGCCGCACGAACTGGCTTAGTTCGTCGCCGAGGCCTTCGTAAAATTTGCCCAGTCATTCAGGTGGGTATTGACCTGGGTGGCGATGAAACCGATGCTGGTATCGAGGTAGACGGCCCGGTGCAGCGCTTCGCCGGCCAGTGCGTCGTAGTTGATGTTTTCGAACGAATGCGTCAGCGCGGTCAGGGTGTCGGCGCTTTCCTGAGCCTTATCTTCGGCGGACTGGTCTTCCTTGCCCTTCTTCTTCAGGCGGGTGAACAGCTTGTTGTTGTTGGCCGCATGTACCTTGGCGTATTTCTTCGAGCCGGGGCCATACAGCTTGATGCGCATCGGCTTGCTGGTGTCGGGCTCGCCATCGGCGCCGTCGGCGTACATCAGCTCGTCATTGGCGTCTTTCAAGTGCAGGACGGCGGTTTCTTCTACTGCGAATTTGCGGATATCCATGGTGTACCTTTCGAGGGAAATAAAAATGCCCGTGCCAAGCCCGCCCGCCCCTCGAAGGGCGAAGCGGACCAGGTCGGTGCTGGGGCGGCCTGTGGCCGTGGTGGTTGCCGCTTACGCGGTGAGGGTGTCGGTCTGGCGCAGCAGGGTGAAGGCGCCCTTGACGGTGTCGTTACTGGTGCCCAGGTTTTCGATGAACTTGGAAACCTGCGCCGTGAAGTAGCGCACGCCGCCGCCCTGTTTTTCCACCTTGAAGGCGGGGACGGTGTAGTTGTTGGCCGCCGCTTCGATGATGATCTGGCCAGCGTCGTCTTCGACCCAGGCGCATTCCATTTCGGCGTTCGGCAGCTTGTAGCTGCCTTTTTTCTCGCGGTCGTGCGCACTGCCCACCGTCGCCAGTGTGGAGGTGCTGTATTCGCGGCCTTTTACGCCGCCAACACTGGTGATGTCACCGACTTCGACCCAGGCGAGCGCCGCGAAGGCGGCCACCGTATTGTCTGCCGGCCGGGTCGCGCAGACAAACAGCTTGGTGCCGGCGACTGTCTCAAAATCATTGGGAAATGCCATTTTGATACCTTTCAATAAAAAAGCCCGCACGCAGATTGCGATACGGGCGGGCTGGAAAACCTGTGGATCTGGCTAATTTTCTTCGACGTAGACCACCTTGAAGTCGCGCGACTGCTGGTAGATACTGGCATCGACGTCGCTCATGTCCGGGCCGACTGCATCGCGCATCACACTACGTACGGCAATGCCGGCGACATTGCCGGTGTGCGCGCCCGCGCCCAGCCTGGCCGCCTGCAGCACGGCTTTTTGATCCGGATAGGTGCCGGCGTGCACCGTGACCTGCACGCGTGCGGTAACCTGGACGGAGCGCTGGCCCAGCGACACGGTCGGTAGCTCGACCCGGCTGATTTCGGTCAGGCCGATGGCAGGCAGCGACGTGCCCTGCGGCACGGTACCGGCTACGATGCGCGCCGCCGGCACTAGGGCCAGCACCGGCGCATGCGCGACCAGCAGCGCGCGGATCACTTTGATGGCGCTCATTTCTTGGCGCGGGCCTTGCGGGCGAGCGCGGCCGGCGCCTGGTCGCTGGCGGTGGCGGCGTCGATGACTTCGGCGGCCTCGGCGCGGCGGATGTAGGCAGCAGCACGGCGCTGGCCGCGCGCGGCGTCGGTCATGGTGTATTCGGTACCGGCCTGCAGCTCGATCACGGTCACGCCGTCGATCGAGCCGGGAATGGTTTTCAGCATCTTGATTTTCATGGTGGTCCTAATCGGTTTCAGCCGCAGGCACGTTGATGCCCTCGGCAGTCAGGCGCTTGCGGATCTGCGCGCCCACGGCGGCGATGGCGGCGTCGGGCTTGGTATCGAATGCAGGCCGGATGAACGGATGCGGCTTGGCGCCCGGGTGGTCCACCACCATGGCACGCGTCTGGCCGATGACCAGGGCGCCCTTCTTCTTCGGCACGATCTTGTGCGGCTTGGTGCCGAACTCGACCATGTGGCCGTACCAGGCGCGCTTGTTTCCCACGCGCACGGATGCCGTAACCTGGCCGCCCTTTGCCTTGGTGACCACGCGCACGCTGCGGCGCAGCTCGCCGCTGTCGACGGGAATGTTTTCGCGCACCTCGGCCTTGAATACGTTGGCGCCTTGGCGCAGGGCCGAGCGCATGATGTTGCTCTCGATCTTGGCCGGCAGGGACTTGAGGAAGTCGTCCAGCGCCTTGCCGCCGGTGATGTTACGGTCGTCAGCCATCAATGCCCCTAGGTTGAATATTGCTCAATTGTCATTTCCAGCCATTCCCGGCGGCCAATCTCGGCCTGGCCGCCGACGATCTGGAAAAACTCGTCGATGTCACCATGCAGCGTGATGCGCATGTCGGAAGTGATGCCGCGCAGGTAGCGCATGCGCAATCGCGCCCGGCGCGTGGCCACGGCCAAGCCCTCTTGCACGGTTTCCGACTTGCTGGGCAAGACATCCTGCACCTGGACCGGCACGCGCACGGCGAACGGGACCCAGCCACCAGGCTGCGGGCCGTAGCCGTCACCGGCATCAGCCGATGTTGGCCGCTCGATGGTGATCCGGCTGTCCAGTTGGCCGGCGCGCATCAGACGCCATTCCCGATGCGGTGCGGGCGCAGCAGCTCTTTCGAGCTCAGCGGCAACCGCGCCACCGACACGGCCAGCACGCTGTCCTCGCGGTTTTCGTACATGTCGCCGAACAGCTTCAGGATGCCAAGCTTGATATCGTCCTCGATTACCATCGGAAACTCGCCGGCGGTACCGGCCGTGATGGCCGCATCCATGGCGGCAATGTTGACGAACACCTGGCGGTTCAGGTAGGCCAGCGCGGCGCGCTCAGCGGCCGAAAGGATCAGGCCGATCACTTCGTCCTCATCGTTGCCGACGATGCGCTGGTAGCCCTTGGCCAGTTCAGGTGTCAGGAACATGGATTACTTGTCCTTTTTCTTCGACTCGACCGGCTCAGGCACTTCGAGCACTTCCAGGCTCAGCGCCGCGTCGACCAGCTCTGGCGGGCATTCGTCACCTGGCTGGAACGTTTCGGGGTAGATTTCGCCGTCGCGCACGCCACGGAACTCTTTGCTGAAAATCATGGTGATTCCTTTCAGGGGTCGCACCGGGCCAGGCAGTCCCGGTGCTGGTGGTTTAGGCTGCGACCGTCAAGGCCTTGAGCACATCGGGGTTCATCAGGCCGCCGCCGACGCGCTTGGTGGTGTAAAAGTGCACGTACGGCTTATTGGTGAACGGATCGCGCAGCACGCGCACGCCGGTGCGGTCGACGATCATGTAGCCGCGTTTGAAGTCGCCAAACACGATCGGTTTGGAGTTGGCGGCGACGTCGGGCATGCCCGCCATCTCGGCAATGCCATAACCCAACACAGTCGCAGGGGCGCCCGCTTCGAAGGATGGCTGCCACAGGTAATTGCCTTGGCCGTCTTTCAGTTTGCGGATGGCCGCCTGCGTGTTGCGGTTCATCGCCGCACGTGCATTGGCCGTATACTCGCCCGGCAGGGCATACACCAGGTCGATCAGGCCGTCGGCCGTCAGCGCCGCTGCCGCGCCACTCTTGACGGTCTTGATGTCGCCCCAGGGGTGGGCCGCCGCGTTGGCGCCGCCGGTGATGTAGGTCAGCAGGCCGTTCGGCTTATTGGCGCCATTACCGGTCAGGAATGCAACACCTTCCTGAATCGAAAACTCGGTTTCGACTTCCGACGCCAGCCATGCTTCCAAGTTCACAGCGGAATCATCAAGCATCTGCTGTGTGGCGGCCGGGTTCGCGTACAGCTCGCCCGTGTTGTAGGCCAGGCTGCCCAGCGTCGGTCCGTTGGTTTCAGGACGTGGCGCCGTTTCGCCCACCCAACCAGAATTCGTGCCACGGTTGTTGAACAGCTTGCTGAAACCATTGGTGCTGATGTTCTGGATGAAGCACAGAGCGCGCATCGGCGAGACCACCAGCAGGCGATCGGTGATGGTGCGATCCCACTCGACCGGCGCCAGATAGCCGCCTTCGCTGGCCGTGCCCTTGTTCAGCGACGCCTGCACTTCGCCTTTTTTGAAGTGCGCACTGAAGGCTTCCGTGTATTCCTTATCTTTCAGCTGATTACCGCCGCCATTCATGGCGGCTGCCACCATGCGCTCATTGGCCACGTCGACCGATGCCTGCAGCTTGGCGATTTCTGCATTGATGTTATCGACTTTCAGCGCCTGCAGGGCGTCAGCATTGCCCTTTTTGATATCTGCCAGTTGCTGGGTGTGCTCTTCCTTGAAAGCGTGAAATGCCTTGTTCAGATCGGTGATCAGGGCATTCACGTCGCCGTCAGCGCGCACGGCGACGATGCCGCGCGGGATGGGTTGGCTGGCCTGGCCGGCGTGCGCCGCCAGGGCGCTGGCGATCATCGCCGTGGCGATGCTGGTCATCATTACTTTTTTCATTACTTGCCTTTCAGATTATTGATCAGGGTTTGCAGTGACGCTGCTACTTCTTTGGTGCCAGCGCTCGGCGTGGCGGTTTTTCCAGCAGCGCCCGGCATGCCAGAAAACAGGGACTTGATGGCTTCGCGGCGCACGGATCGGGAATGCCCCGCCCGGGCCATGGCCGCTTCCACCATCGCAAGATATTTCGTGTCGGCGCTGGCCTCGGGATCGTGACCCATCTGCTCGCGCGCCAGGATGCCGCTGGCGAAGCCCTGCTCGACGGCCTGGGCCGCGCCCAGCCAGCTTTCCTTGTCCATCATGGCCGCCGCTTCCGCCGCACTCAGCCCGGACCGGGCGGCGTAGACGGAGGCCATAGCGGCATCGAAGGGGGCCAGCTGCTCGGACGCCTTGATCATGTCGTGTCGGTTGCCGATCGCCATGGCCCAGGCGTTGTGGATCATCAGGAAGGCGCCATCGCCCATCAGGATCTCGTCGCCAGCCATGGCAATCACGGACGCGGCCGAGGCGGCGATGCCCATCACCTTGACTGTGACCTTGGCCTTGTGCTCGCGCAGCAGGTTGTAGATGGCCACGCCCTGGAAGAAGTCGCCGCCGGGCGAATTGACGTTCACCACTACGTCGCGCGCGCCGATATTGCGCAGCGCGGCGGAAATGCGCTTGGTGGTGACGCCCTCGCCGTCATACGACTCGCCGATGCGGTCGTAGATGGAAATGGTGGCGGCACCGTCGTCGGCCGCAGCGCGGATGCCCGGTTCCCAGCGCTCGAGCGCATCAGGGCGCATGTCGAACTGGATATTGCCCAGGCCCTGGGCGGCGTTGATCTCAGGCAGTTTTAACAGGGTCATTGGGTGTCTTCGCTTGGTTGGCGGGCGCGCGCAGTTCGTCGGCGCCCTTGTCATTGGAGCGGGCCAGATCTTGCAGCCCGCGCACTTCGTTTTGTGTCATCCATGGCGCGTGGCCGCCACTGCCCAGCGCCTTGGTGAAGAATTCGGCCTGGTCTTTCAGGGTCCCGCGCAGCAACGCGCGCTCATTGAACTTGGCGCGCAGCTTCTTGTTGTCGTCCTTCGACAACAGGGTGCGCTCGATGCCCTGCTCCCAGATCGTGAACCAGTGCTGCAGCGAGAACTGGATGAAAAGGATGGCCAGCTGCTCGATGCCGCTGCCCCAGGACGTGTCGTCCATCATCAGCAGCGGGCGCGGCACACCCATGGCGCGGGCGATTTCCTCGATCTGGTGATTGCGGTTTTCAAGGTGCTGGGAATCGGCGGCCGTGTTGGCAAACTGTTCGGCCTTCAAGCCCTCTTCGAGGATCATCCATTTGCCGGCATTCTCGGCGCCGGTTTTGTCGTTGATCGAGTCTTGCAGGCGGCCAAAGGCCTTGTCGGTGAGGGCGCCAGCCGCCGACAGCGCGCCGCCGGCCATCACGCCGTTTTTGAACAGGCGCGCGGCGGCCTTCTCGGCCTGCTGCGCGATGCCAATGGCTTCATGCGCCAGACGCACGCGGGACAGCCCCGTAACGCCGTCCTCCGACAGGTCGCGCAGGTGGAACACTTCTTCCGCCTTCAGCGGGACCTGGTTACCATCCTTGCGGGTGTATGTATAGACCATGTTCCAGCTGTCGTCCAACTCGGCCTTGACACGGCCCGGGCACATCGGGATCAGGCGCAGAACCTGGCCGCGCGACCAGATCACGCGGGCATAAGCATTGCCGTGCATCATGACGCGCAGCTGCATCAGCGCCTTGAATTCGTAGGCGGTCTGCCAGCTGTTCGGCTTGGCCTTCAAAATGTCGTACAGCGGGTGCTCGGTGGCATAGCGCTTTTCGTCCCCGCGCTCGACCAGGTTGAGCGGCAGCATGCCGATCGATTCCGAGATCAGCGTCACGCAGCGCAGCAAGGCCATGTTTTGCAGCGCCTTCGACGCATTGACATAGGCGCCCGACGCTGTGCCGCTACCGGTGCGCATGAAGGCCAGCAGGTCGGGGTCATCCAGGCCGGCAAACAGGTGTCCGGTCGACGCCTGGATACTCGGCGCCACCGGTGCTGCGGCGGCCGGCTCCGGGACTTCGCTCACATCGCTTGGGCGTGACTGTGCCTCCGGCGCTGCAGCTGGCCGGAAGAAATCTAAAATGCTCATGGGTTAAACAGTCCTTATGCCGCGCGATTCGTACACCGAGCCACATTGCGCCGGCGGATTCAGTTCCATCAGGGAGACGGCGTCGAATGTCGCCATCAGCGGGTCGATCTTGGCGGACCCAGACGCCTGCTTGGTAATCAAAATGGCATTGCCTCTCGGCTCAACCTTGGCATTGCCCACACACCAGGCCATCATCGGCTGGCCGCCGTGTTCGATCACTCCCTCGGCCAGCTTGCGCTCGGTGGTCTTGATCGCGCCGCCGAGGCGCCAGCCTTGTGAGATGGCAACGATCTTTTCCTGCGGCACGCCGGCTTCGACCATCGCATCGAGGATGGCGCCAATGCCGGCCGAGTCCGCTCCCACCTTGTCGAGTAGTCCGGATTGCTCCACTTGCAGCACGGCAGCCGCTACCTGCTCGACGTCCTCGCCGATACGCTCGACCAGTACCAGGTCGCCCTGCTTGGCGAAGTCTTCGAAGCGGGCGGCCTCGCTTTTTCGCCGCTCCATCACCGAGGGGTGCGCCCAAGCCCTGGTCCACAGCAGCCAGCGGCGCGTCTCGCGCTCGCGGCCGATCACCGCCAGGCCCAGCAGGTCGTCCAAGCCGCCGCCATCGATGCCGACGGTAGCCACTTCGCTGCGCGCCAGCAGATCGTCCAAGGTCAGCGCCGGGCGCAGGCCCTGCTGCTCCCAAAAATCGGCGCCCGGCCAGCGGTTCGACATCAGCGCCAGGCCGATCTGTACATTCAAGTGCTTGGCCAGGAAGCCGCGGAACTCCACTTCGCCCTTTTCCTGCGCCTGGCGGAAGCCGCGCGCGATGAATTCCTCATCGACCGATGTGCCCATGTTCGGGTTCGTCACATAAGCGTTCGCCACATCCCGATGCGCGCCAGCCTTGAGCATGTGCTCGGGAAATTCGTACAAGATCGGGTAATGCTGCGGGTCATGGATCCGCCCGTCGCGCACGCCGCGCGCATACAACAGCCGCGACAGGAACGCGCCGGCCGGCGGATCGTCCGACTGCGTCGTCGCAAAAATAACAAATCCCTCGGGCCGCGAGGCCAGGCCACCAGTCGCTTCCAGCAGCATGGCGTCGGCGCGCGGGTTTTTGCCGAACAGCCACAGCTCATCGATGAAAACTCCGATGGCCTTTTTCCCCGACACCGTCTCGCCGTCGGCAGCCACCACTTTGAGCGTGGCGTTGGTCGTCAGGTGAGTGATGGTGCGGATATGGTCCTGGACCTTCAGCATCGCGGCCAACTCATCGTCAGCCTTGATCATCGCCGCCATCGGCTTGTAGCTGTTGTCTGCAATCTCCTTCGTTGGCGCCAGGACGATGTACTCGCCCTCCAGACGCCAGTTCAGCAACAACGCCGTCAGCATGATCCCGGCGGCAATGGTCGACTTGCCGTTCTTCTTGCTGATCAGGAGCATAAACTCCTTGATCAGCCGGCGCCCGGTCTCGGCGTTGTAGGCGCCGAAGATGGCGGCTACAAAGTCCAGCACCCACTCGCGCACCACGTCGCCCATGCGCGGGCTGCCCGGCGCGTCGACCATGCGCAGCTCTTTGAAAATTGCCAGCGCCGCCTCGGCCTGGTCGGGATAGAGCGGCGGGCATGGCGTCAGCGGCAGGCCTGCAACAATGCGCGCCTCCCAGTCGTGGCATGCCGTGGTCCACTCCGGATACGGCGTCATTTACCGCCACCAGACACCAGGCGTGGCGGCGGTGGCGGCGCGCCGAAGCGGCCACCGGCGGCCTTCTGCGCTGCATCCAGTTTTTCCTCTTTCTTGCCGATCTCGCCGGGCTTCTTGTGCACGAAGGGCATCAGCGCCTTGGCGGCATCAATGCGCAGCTTCTCGCCCAGCTCGATATCGTTCATCGCCGCCATCAAGAACGTTTTCGGGTCCGTATGCTGCAGCGCGCGGTTCAGATCGAACGTTGGGCGCGCCGGCGGAGCAGCTGGCGGCAGGGCCGCCGGCGCGCCAGGGACGATGTTGGCACGCGCCGCCTTCAGGTACTCGGCCACGGCCGGGTCTTTAACAAGACGCGAGCCGGCGGCCGATGCCGTCGCCGGACTGTACCCGGCAACGATCGCCGCATCCTTATTGCTGCGGCCGGCCAAAACGGCATCGGCGAACGCACGCTTTTTGCCTGTTAAAGCCATTAACAAAATCCTCAGTGAGGGAAAAATTCTGCGCGTGGGAGAGGACGCGGTCTAGGTCGGCGAGGGGAGGGGAACTTTTCGCCCCCCCTCCCCTGATGTTGCTTTTCTGAAATGTTTCTTTTGATGCATGTTGTTATTTTGCAACATATGCAACATTTCCATTTTGAAACATTTCTTGATGTTGCTTTGGTGCCATCTATTCGCCGCGCCGTTGGGCCGCCTCTTCGCGCTGCTTGTCCGCGCTGTGGTGCGTGCCGCAAAGCGACTGCCAGTTGGCCTTATTCCAGAACAGCACTTGGTCGCCACGATGCGCCTCGATGTGGTCGACCACGGAGGCCATGGGCGCAGCCAAGCCCAACTCGGCACAGCGCAAAATGGCCGTGCTGGGCGCCATGTCACGGATGGCCGCATAGGCCGGATCACGCAGGCAGTACACGCACAGCGGGTGGCTGCGCAAATGGCCGGCGCGGGCCTTCTGCCAAGCGTAGCCGTAGCCGCGCTTGGTGCTGCTCATTTGATCGGTGCGCCAGGATCCAGGCTGCATCACTGGCGCACGGCTCATGGCCTGTTGTTGCAAGCGCGGCTTGAGTGCCTGAAGACGTGGCATCAAGGATTTTGCAACAGGTAAAGTGGTACCGCTTGGGCATCACACAATGCGTCAAACCTGCACGCAGCTAGGACGAATGCACCGCCGCCCGCGGCAAATTGGGGTACTCCTGCAGCATCAGACGAGCAGCCAACATGCTGGACCATCACACGCGCCCGTGTCGATACAGCCGGCACCAAGGCGGCCGTCGCACTGGCGGGCAAACCGGTCATGCCGTAGCCCTTGGCGCGCAGGATTTGCTTGGCACGCTCGGCATCGATGACGTGGCTAACGATCAGGTCGAGCGTTTCACCATCGGGCTCGCCCACTGCGCGGATGATCATGTCTCGGTAGTGGCGCGGGTTCATTGGAAACCTCAAATAAAAAAGCCGCCTGCGCAGTTATGCGCGGCGGCGAACGATGATCGAGAGGGGCGGCCCTGCTTGGATTTTATCCACCGTACTGGCTACTGGACTCCACCTCGCGATAAGGGCATCTCGTTGGAGACTGTTTCGATTGTTACTTTAAGTAAACGCTAAATGCTAAGATAAACGTCCACTCATATCGAAAGGAAACACTATGTCCTTCAATACAGATGAAGCACAGCGCGCAGCAACCGACATTTTGAAATCGGCCCTCAGCTCGGGAGCCTTGAAACTGCGCGGACCTGGGCATGACGAAGATGCAAATGAGTACAATTCCAAACTTGATGCAAAGTATCTGAACAACGTGTTCACAGAAATCGTGAAAAATATCGTTTCTCAATAACGTTAGAAGCAAAAAAGCCCGCAACTTGGCGGGCTTTTCCAAACTGATTAACCGCCTGACGCAGTTATCACGTGTATATAAAAAAGGACTATACCGGACACGTTTGTCCGACGCAAGCATCTTGCGCCAAATCGCCGCACATTCCCGACAACTGCGCATCGGCGGCGCGCTGGGCGCGGCCATCCAATTCCTTGAGGGCTTTGTGAATGCGTGCCTTCTGATCGTATGCAGTCGCCTTAGCCACATTTAATTCTTTTGCGGCGGCCGTGATCGATACGCCTCGCTCAAAGAACGACCGGATAATCGCGCCGCGCATATTCCTAATGGTCATGCCGGTGCAAACGCTGAGAGCCCATTCGGCCAGTTCGGCGATTGCTTCACGGTACTGCTCCGTCATCTTGTCTTTGTTCAAGCAGCAAGGGCACTCTTCGTAGCGAGGCGCATAGCGAGCGGTAATGCACGCCTGTTCCAATGCCGTCATCTGCGCCAGACGCGTCAAGATAATGCCGGACTGCCCGGCGCCATCCAGTGATACCAGGCCCTTACCAGTTCCAGCGCCGCCACCCTTCATCAACTTGGACATTGGCGACAACGCGTATTGCTGGGATGAATAGTTGTACGCGAACATCAGCGCATCATGTGTGTTTTTAAATAATTCGTGCATTTCAAACCCTTTGCGTTTGCTGTCCTAGTGGTACTTAATCTGGCTGTAACCGATGATTCACAATAATCATGAAAGTGAGG
Source organism: Janthinobacterium sp. PSRC1-1 (assembly GCF_049897525.1). Taxonomy (NCBI): domain Bacteria; kingdom Pseudomonadati; phylum Pseudomonadota; class Betaproteobacteria; order Burkholderiales; family Oxalobacteraceae; genus Janthinobacterium; species Janthinobacterium sp. PSRC1-1. The sequence continues at coordinate 485,907 of NZ_JAFCWK010000005.1, read as the reverse complement.
AAATATGCGGCGTTGCTGGGTTGTCTTCGCCACTTTCCCGCCAACGTTTTCGCTCAATTCCTCTTTATCGCCGTGGCGGCCGCTTGCGCCATCATGTGCAGCTTTGCGTTGAACCAGCGGCGAATGCAGTACGACCGCGCCACGCTGATCACCGTGTAGATCAGGCCTAGCAGTAGGTTATCGCGCGCAGTGATGTGAAAGCCAAACAGCGGGAAGAGCAGCATGTTGGCGGTGAAATTGATGGCGAAGCCGATCACCACGTTGATAATGGCCTCGATCAGCGAGCCGAGCCGGGTCTGATTCATGGCTGCAGTTCCTTTGTCGGGCGGTCGTCACCCTCTTGATAATTGGTCGCATAGAGCGTGAGCATGCGCAGATTGCACATCGCGTGCGCCAGGTGTGGCAGGCCCGATTCAGCATCGCACTCTTCGGCGGACTGCCAGGCTGCCATGTGCCGCATCAGGCAGGCAAACGGGATTGACCAGGCCATGCCCTTCGTCCAGTTCCAAGCCGCGTACTTTTCCTTGCCGTAGGCCCACACGCGCGCCTCGTCGGCCATGGTAGTGATCGGGATCAGCGAATAATCCGGTTTGCCGTAGTTGAAGCGTGCCCCGCTTCCTTTGGCCTGGCTGGTTACGTCGCCAATGCCGTGGGTAGTGCTCATGATGCCGCCTGCGCTGCTGGGGCGGCGGGTGACGCGGCGATCATGGCCCGAAATACTGCATTTCCAGTCCAGATTTTGTTAATGACGGTGGTGTCGATGCGTACTGCCTGCGCGCCAGCCGCCTGCATTGCGTCATTTGGCTCCGATGGCACCAACTTCCAGCCGTCAGGCACGGCCACGGGCTGTACCGGGGCGGCGATTTTCTCGATGTAGGCGATCAGATCGTCCACCAGTGGATCGCTGCCCTTTTTGTCATCGATCCACTTGGGGAGCTTGGCGGCCACTTGGGGCGCGGCGGCGGATTCGCCTGAGCGGTCGTGCTCGATCGCCTTCGCAGGATCTGCGGTTCGCCAGTCCGGCCATGCGCGGCCTTCGTTCTTGATTTGCTTGGCTACCAGCGCTTCGATGATCTGCGCTGGCGTGGCGCCGCAGCGCCAGGCCCCATCGAGTGCCAGTATCGCCACATCGATCCATTCCTTCAGATCACCAGGTGCGGCAGCCACTTCCACCAGCTCCTTGCGAATGTGGTCACAAATACCTTCCGTGCGGGCGCCGGGCCCAAAGGTGAGTGCTGAAAAGGCCGCCTGGCGGGCCAAATGCGCTTCAAAGTCGAACGCGGCGATATTCATTCTGCTTGCTCCATAAAAGTGATTTCGCTGGGCTGGCGCGGTGTCGCGTCGCCCATCAGGTAAATAATTGTCGAGATCCCGCCACCCTGCACCTGGGGATACATGCTGTGCAGGTGGTGCTGCTTGCCGGCGAACAGCACCGGCTGGCAGGTGTAGAGCGCGCGCAGCAAGGCCCTGTCGCGCTTGTACGCTGCCTCGGCCGGTGTTTCCTGCGCCGGTGCTGGCGTGCGCCCACTCATGACGTGGGCGGCTTCGGCGCCGGGGTAACTGCTTCGAGATAAGCTTTCCTTGCATCCAGCCGATCCTGATCGGACAAGGCGGCGGCAGCCATGCGCGCAGTGGGGCCGAGAGCCAGTAAAACCGCGCTTGGGACCATCAGCGCCCTCAATGCTTCGCGCACCCCTTCTTGAACCTGATCGATGCTTTTCAGGGCAATGTCGGGCGGACCGGTCAGCGTTGCGGGCAGGACGTAATCGTTTGGCTTCAATTTATTCTCCTGGGGTTGGTGCTGCAGGCGTCGAATCGGCGCCCGAATTGCCATCAACTGATGACTGATGATAATCATGAAGATGTGTATCCATGCGGGTTTGCGGAGCGCTTCCCGCCACTTTCTCGCCACGCCCAAAACCGATTTTCTCGGCTATATCGTTCTGCGCCTGCGCCGCCGTCTCCCGGTTTTTCTCCAGGTAGGCCATGGTGGTCATCGGCGACTTGTGGCGCATCACGGCCTGGATCGTCTGGATCGGCACGCCCTGCTCCGACAGCATGGTGGCGAACGTGCCGCGCAGCCTGTGCGGGGTGATCCCCTTGATCTTGCAGCTCAAGTTGGCGGACTTCATGGCCTTGCGCGCGAAGCCGGGCGGGTGCTGCTGGGCGCCGCCGCGCTTGCCAGCGATCAGGCCCTCCACCTGGCGGTGTGGCGCCAGCTGCTCGACCAGCCAGGCCGGAACAGGCACGGGCTCGGCCTCGCGGCCCTTGGTGATGCCGGGCGTGTAGGTGGCCCGCTGCCAGTCCAGCCATTCCCAGCGCGCGCCGGCCGCCTCTGACTCGCGCAGGCCCAGGCCGAACATCAGGCGGATGGCCGTGGCCACCGATGGGTCTGCGCGCGTGACCTGGTCAACCGCGGCAAACCATTCGGCCACGGCGGCGATAGGCAGGATCGAGCGTGGGCGCTTTTGCACCTTCAGCATGCGCACCTGCCAGGGGATCGACCTGATCAACTCGCGCTTCACGGCCCAGTTCGCGATCAGCTTGAGCACGCGCAGCCAGTGGTTTGCGCTGGCCGGCTTGTGGTCGACCAGGTGCAGGTTGCGCGCCAGCTCGACGTGGCTGGTGGTGATCTGGTTCAGCGGCAGGTCGCCCAGGTCGTAGAAGTGCAGCCGGGCGGTAGTCTCGACGCTGCGCTGGTGCGCGGCGCTGCTGATCGGGCCGTTCACCTCTAGCCACTCCTTCGCCATGACCGACAGCGTGGGCACCACCTTGCCGCCGTTGGTCAGGGTCAATGCCTCGTCGTACGCGCGCTGCGCCACCACGTTGGCCTTCGCCTTGCTGCTCTCGCGGGTGCTGCGCTGCACGCGCGCGCCTGCGATCTGGAAGCGGTAATGGTAATTCTTGGCCTTGCCGGCGCGGAACAGGTGAAAAGTCATTCGTATCTTTCAAATAATGCCAAGGGCGGTCTTGGCGTTGGTGATCTGCATGGCCTGCAGCGACTTGTCGCCCTTGGCCAAGCGCGCCATGATTTTTCGCGCCCACGTCTTGTGGTCGAAGTGCGTTGCTCGTGGCGACTTGGTCACGCCGCTGGCCTCCAGTTCGGCAAGCATGCGGGCCGCATCCTCGCGGGAGAGGCTGCCCTTGCCCGGCGCCGGCAGCGCTGGCGCAGGCGCCGGAATCTCGGCCCATTCGCCGCGCGCCAGTTGCGCGCTCAGCGTGGCCGCCCAGCGATCCTTGACCTGGCCGTACGACTGCATCATCAGGTCGCGCGCCAGCAGCGTCGCCGACCAGTAGACCGCCGGATGCGACCAGACGCCCCACTCGCCTTTGCGGCGCGCCTCGATGCCGACGATGGCCTCGTGGTACGCCGGTACCGGGTCTGCGAACGGCTTGCACGCCTGGATGAACTCGGCGCAGCTCGGCGGCTTCTGGTAGCGCAGACGGCAGGCCTTCAGGCCGACGGCGACGTCCTTGGGGGTGATGCCCTCGTCCTCGAAGGCCTCGACCCATGATTCGGCCCAGTTCCGCAGCGCGACTTCGCTGGCGAAATTGGATGCCCACCAGTGCGGGTATGCACCGTCCAGGCGGTTGTACAGGTGTTCGATCATCGACACCTTGAGGGTCGGATGCACCTCGAACCAGCGCGAGTCCGGCGCAGTGCTTGACTGGCCCAGAAAGCAGCTTTGGCTGGCAGCAGTTGCAAGAGCGCTCATGTCGGGCTCCCAGGTTGCGACCGGCTACGATTGACGAATTCGGTAGGGTCAAATTTCGCCGGGCGCCCTGCCGCTGCGCCGTGCGGTGCGCGCTCGTTACGCACCCAGTTGCGCCAGGTGGCCGGCCAATCTGCCTTGCGGCCCTTGACGCCTGGCTGGGCGATCCAGTAGTCGCGGAAGCGCTGCTCGGTCTGCACCGGCACCAGGTCGGGCCGCTCGGCTTTGCAAAATTCGATATCGTCAGCAGATGCAGCCCAGTCAGCAGGCAACCGCGTCGCGGTGGCATTCGCCTCTGCTCTTGACCTTGCTTTTGTAGTTATCTTCTCTTCTGCATCTGTATCTTTATCTGTATCTGGGCGTTTTTGTGCGTTCGGTTGCGTTTGGTTTTGTTCGCCTTCCGCTTTCAGGCGTTCTTTTTCGGCTTTTTGACGCTCGCGATACTCTTTTCCGCGTTCGGCCGAGCCGTCTTCACGCAATGGCTGACGTTTTTCCCATCCAGCAAGCCGCTCACCATTCAATACACGCCCCTGCATGGCGCTGAGAATTGCTGTCACGTTTTCCTCTTCAAGGTCGAGTGCGGTTGCCACGTCCTCACAAACGAACGACTGCGTTTGCCCGCGTTCGTCTGCGTTCGATGCGCACACCATCAGGTGCACATACACCGCCATCACGTCACCGATGCGCTGCCTCGAAACGCGCGCGATGGTGCGCCACTTCGGATCGTTTGGCATATCGGCCCATAACCGGCACCAGGGATTAGCCATCTCGCTTTCCCATCAGGTAGTTACTCAAATTCATCTCCAACCTTCCATCCAGCCGTGAATGGGGTCGGGGCGTGACCGGCGGGCTGGAATCGCCTGGTCGCAGCTGCGCAGCCGCTGCCCCGTTTGAAACTTGCTCCGGCCAAAAGGCCGGGAATTGGGCGGGCGGCTCCCCACGTGTTAAATTGCCAATTCCACTCAACAATTTGCGATAGGAACTACCCATGGACTACTCAGAAATGCTGTTCGCCTTTCATGTACGAGAACTGGCAGCACAGCGGCTCGTTATAGCCGCTAGAGAAGCAGGAATTGATCACAACGAATTCATAAAAAATCCCGGAATTGAGCAATACGTTCAAGGTGTAGTTACTGAACTCCGCGCTATTTCCGAAATGATCAGAGAGACGCCGTAACGAGCCGTTCTTGATTTTTGGCTTTGGCAAACTGAGAGAGCATTTCATTTGTCCGTTTGATCTCTTCCAGTATCAGTCCCAGCGTATAGATCAGCTGGGCCTGGCTATCCCGGTCAGCGCTTACGCAAATTTTCTCTTTCAGGTGCTCGACCTTAGCTATCGCTGCGTCGATCGATCTGGTATCGACCTCGATCGACAAGCTGGCGACCGAGGTCGAGACGGCGCTTGCTGGTGCCAACTCATCGCGCACGTCCGACGGATAAGGGAAGCGCTTCAGCTTTCCCATGAGGCGGCGGCAAGCTTCTTTCACTTGATCGTCGCTGTATGGTTCGAGCTGGTCGGACCAGGTCTTTACCAGCGCCAGGTAATCCTCGCGGCCATCAATACGGCCAGGCATTGGAAACACCCTGGCGAAATGCTGCAAAATTTCATCCATCAACGGAGTAGTAATTGCCATGACACATCCCTTAAAAAACATTTCAATGGTTGAACTTCAAATTGCCCTCTCGGATACGCTGCAGAAACTGACCAACAGGGCATGTGTAGTGACCGTCAACGACATCGACTACCAAGAATCTGGCGACCTGCCCGAGACAAAAAGCGCGCAGATTTCACTGCACCTTAGGTTTCCGCCTGATCTGCGGGACAGCGATATCCCATTCTGACTAAACCTTCTCCCTCGCCCCGCGCCCGGGATGCAGCACCCGCTGCAGCACGTCCTTGGTGCGGGACATTGCCTTGCGCGCGCCGGTGAGGATGCGCACGATGCGCGCCTTCTTCTCGGCCGCCCGTGCCGCCTTACGCAGCGCGATTTCGTAATTGGCTTGCGTGGGTGCGGCCACAACGGCCGCAAGCGACGCCATAGCGTCAGCGTCGGCGCTGGCCAGGTCGCAGATATCGCCCAGGCCCAGGCCACCCTCGTCTTGCGACTCGATGGCGCGCACGCACAAGCCGAAGCGGCGCAGCATGTCGTTCAGGCAGTGCACGCGCGCGTCGTCGGGCATGCCGGCGAGGATGGAAAAAACGAAGTTCGCCGGCAGGAAATTGGTGTCCTTGGTTTCGTCGTCGAGCCAACGCAGCACGCGGTCGCTGTTGTTTTTCATGCGCTGGAACTCGTCCGTGTGCGCATCGAAGCGGATACCGGTGACGGCCGGGCCGCCGACGTGTGCATGCGCCGCGACGATCATGTCGATTGCGCTTGCGCTTGACAGGCCAGCGGCGCGGCGCCAGTCGGCCACGTGCTCGCGCAGGATGCCGATCAGGGTTTTGTGCGACTCAATACGCATGATTTATTCCTCGGTGTGAGTTACTCTGGCTTCGGTTGAATGCTGGACACTTCGAGGGCCAATGTCCCCACCAGAAGCGGTGACGAGATCAGGCCAAATCAGGCTCCAATCGTTAGGTCGCAGCTCCTGCCTGGTTACCTGCTTGTTAGTCAAACCTTCGATTGCGGCGCAGTACCGAATTGAAATAGGTCGAATCCCCTTCAGCCACTGGTGAAGCACTGCTGGGGAAATTTTGAGAAGCCGGGCGAAGTCAGCCTTTCGGATCTTCGAGTCTGCCAAGTAGGTTGAGAGGTTCATGCCGCAATAATAGCATTGCTATTGCACAAGTCAATAGCAATGCTCGTTGCTCTATTAAATAGCATTGCTATACTTTGAACATGAAAAAAGAAACAAAGACACTTGAGCATTGGCAACTTGAGGACGCCGCGCGGCTGAAGGAGTTGTTCGCTACGCGTGAGCCGAAAGTGTCGCAAGCAGAATTTGGCGCCCAGCACGGACTTGGGTCTCAAAGCATGGTTTGGCAGTACCTGTCAGGCCACCGACCTTTAAACATAAAGGCGGCCACAGCCTTTGCGCGCGGGCTTGGTGTGCAAGTGCATGCATTCAGCCCTACTCTTGCTTCTCAGATCGACTATGTTTCGCAATCGGCGACATTAGCGCCTCAACCTGACGTGCGGGAATTGGCTGGCGAGTACCAAGACGTAATTTTGGCTGATCCAAATAATCCGGATTTTTACCAGATCCCGAAGGTCCAGCTGCGACTATCAGCAGGCGTAACTGGCTTTCAAACAGTTCCTGAGATCTACGACGGTAGCAAATTGAGCGTAAGTAAAAACTGGGTGGACAGGAACGGCTTCAACCCTGGCAAACTGATAGCAATGTCGGTAAAAGGTGAGAGTATGGAACCGAACCTGTATGCCGACGATCTAGTGATTGTCAATACGGCCGACACAAAAATCACTGATGGCAAGGTCTACGCAGTAAATTATGAAGGTGAGGCTGTGATTAAGCGCTTCATGCGTGAGTCTGGCGAATGGTGGCTTACATCTGACAATCCAGACCAGCAGAAGTATCGACGGAAACGCTGTAGTAACAGTGATTGCCTGGTAGTCGGTAGGGTCGTCAAAAGGGAAACGGAGCGGATATGAAATTAGCAGGAATTTTGATACTTGTAGCAGGGCTAATTCTAGCAACTTTCAGTCTTTTTATGGACACGACTGTTGGTGTTTCCGCGAGGGATTACGGATATGGCGTAACCTCACCTGACATGCGGGTGTCCAATATAGACCTGATCGCAAAACGCCAGAGCTTTCTGATTTTTTCCGGAATACTTTCAGTTGTCGGAGCAATTTTAGTGGGTTTTTCGTCGCTTTCGAAACCCAAAAATAATGAGTCACTCCCAGTCGAGCAAGAGCAATCCGAGACAGGGCTGAGTGATTCCGGCGCTACAAGCAAATCTGTGTCAATCTGCCGAAACTGTCACCACATGGGCGCGGGCGACGCGCATGAGTGTCGCCGTTGCGGCGAGCCATTCCCCACATAAGCCTAAAATCTGAACAAGCAAAAGCCCGCCATTGTGCGGGCTTTTTTATTTCTCATAAAAATATTAACTTTAAATAGCATTGCTATTGCATTGAAAAAATAGCAGTGCTACTATCCTTCCATCGACGCACCACCTCAACCGATGGAGAGAAAATGTCACACGCCGCCAGCAGCACACCAGAACCCAGCGCCACCGTCAAAATCCCCTACCTCGCCTGCGCTGAATGCAACGCAATCATCCAGGCCAATGCCAGCGAGCAGCCTGGCGCAAAGCCAGCATCAGCCATCGACCTGATCGCCGACAACCTGCTCGACGCCGAACTGTGGCCCGCGGACAGCGAGCTCGTCGCCGAGATCCGCGCCATGTTCATGCACAACTGGGGCATGAATCAGGCCCAGGCCGACGCGCGCATGTCCCGCTTCAACTTCAAGGCCGCCCTCGCGGCGCTGGAAGGCGGTGCAGCATGAAATTCAAGTTCAACATCTACCTGATCATCGCCGTGGCCATCATCGGCGCTATCACCGGCAGCCTGGCCATGAGCCTGGGCGAAATCGAACCAGCGGCCAGCGCCGCCATCATCCTGGTGTCCGTGCTGGTCCTGGGCTGGGGCGCCGGCACCATGTCCTCGCAAGCCGAGATCGAGCGCCTGACCGGCATCGAGTCGGCCCGCCGCATCCAGGCCAGCTGCCTGGTCAATACCCGGAACCGGCTGGAGCGCGAACTGGAGCAGCTGCACGAAGTCGTCGCGCCCGCCACCACAAACGGAGGCGGCCATGCTGCATAAGATCGTGATCGAGATCGACACCGATGCTGACGCGCTGTCGAGCCTGTCCAACAGCCACCTGGCGAACCTCTGGCATGTCGCCCAGACAAACCCGGCCGCCTACGGCGACCGCGACGCCAGCCAGCTGGTCAAAGCCCTGGGCGACGAGATCGTGCGCCGCTGGCTGGCCGACGTGCCGGCCGACCGCTTCGTCCACCAGGCCGAAGACCAATACCGCAACCGCCTCGCAAAACTCCATCACCTCGAAAGCGCAGCATGAAGCGCCTGCCCCTTCCAAAGCCAGGCAGCCGCTCGTACGCCCTGCTGCAGGCGCTGATCGCCGGCCCTGGCACCTTCTACCATATCGCCGAGCGTGCCGGCTTCGATATCGAGGAAGCTGGGGTTGAACACCGTCTGCGCATGATCTTCGCGCGCGGCATCCAGGGCCACGTGCGCGTGTCCGGCATCCTGTACGAGCTCAAGGACGCGTCACGCGCCGCCATGCTGGGCATCAAGCCACCGCTGCAGGGCCAAGTGGCCGCGCCGCACTTCCGCGGCGTGGCGGGCGCCATGCCGGTGCTGGTAGTGCGCCGATCGACAACGGCAATGCGAGGTGTCGCATGATGACCATTGGCCGCATCAATCGCGCTGGCAATATCATTTTTGGCGATGCCTCCCTGAGCATCTGGGAAGAAGGCATTCGCGCCGCCGGCAACTACCAGGCGGAGAAAGCCTGGAATCGCCAGTTCAAGCGCGAGGTCTTCGCTCGCATCGTGCAGACCCTGCACCGGATCGGCTGGACCGTCGGGCCTTGGGACAAGGCCGATCAGTTCAAGGCGATCGCGCTCGGTCACCGCACTTGCAGCAAGGGCGACCTCAAGGGCGAGCTCGGCGTGTCCGGCCGCTGTATCAAATTCGAGATGTGGCAGGACGTCACGCCGTCCGAGAATAGCAACGGTGGGCGCTATGACTTCAGCAAGGAAGCTCGCATGCCCTATCTTCTGCGCATCGAAATGGAGCGCACACGCCGCCGCATCCGCGACTACCTGCTCAATGTGCTGACCGATTACGAGTTCAAGCCATCGAACCCGAAGTTGGGCATCAACGGAGCCACGGCAATCGAGGTTGCCGCGCACGCCCGCCGCACAAGCTGCCACTACGTCAAGGCACTTGATCGGGCAAATATCAGCAACAAGGAGCAAGGATTCTCGGCCGATGGTGTGGCACTGGAGAACGGCAGTAATGTCTTTGCATTCGACCGCGCCGGCCGCGTGATTTGCGGCACCGCCTTCTATAGCCTCAACGGCAACTGGCAGATCGTCACCGGCCGCTACGGCCTGACGTATGCATGGCACACGGAAGTCTATGCCGAATGCCCGGGCGACCCGCGCGTGAAGCGCAATAGCGATCAGCGCCGCCGAAGGCTGGAAGGTGAACTGGCCAAGGCGATCAAAGCGATGAACTTCGAGCGCGCCGCTTTGCTGCGCGACATTCTGTTTCCGGGCAAGCCCGCCCTATTCGCCATCTGGAACGCGCAGCACAGCCTGTATCACCGCGCCGGCACACGTGGCTATACGAGCGACCTGTCGCAGGCTGGCAAATTCACCGCCGACGAAGTGCGCGGCTGGGACTGCGCGCCCAACAAGGTGATTCAGATCACCAGCGATGAAGTGGTAGCGGCATGAAGCGCGACCTCTTCTCCATGGCGCTCGACCTGGGCAACGAACTGATCATCGACAACTTCGCCGGCGGCGGCGGGACCAGCACCGGCCTGGAGCAGGCATTCGGTCGCCCGGTCGATATCGCCATCAATCACGACCCGGAAGCGCTGGCCATGCACGCGGCGAATCACCCGCATACCACGCACCTGTGCGAGAGCGTGTGGGACGTCGACCCGATCAAGGTCACGAACAATCGTCCGGTCGGTCTGGTCTGGCTGTCGCCAGACTGCAAGCATTTCAGCAAGGCCAAGGGCGGCAAGCCCGTCGAGAAGCGCATCCGAGGCCTGGCCTGGGTGACGCTGCGCTGGGCGGCCAAGTGCAAGCCGCGCGTGATCATGCTGGAAAACGTCGAGGAATTCAAAACGTGGGGCCCGCTGCTGGTTGCGGCGGACGGCAGCGCCAAGCCGGATCCGGCGAAGAAGGGCAAGACCTTCGATAGTTTCATTCGCCAGCTGCGCGGGCACGGCTATACCGTCGACTACCGCGAAATGCGCGGCTGCGACCACGACACGCCCACCATCCGCAAACGCTTCTTCCTGGTGGCGCGCCGTGACGGAATCGCCATCAGGTGGCCAGAGCCGACCCACGGCGCGCCTGACAGCATCGGCGTGCGCGCGGGCAAGCTGCTGCCGTACCGTACGGCGGCCGAGTGCATCGACTTCAGCTTGCCGTGCCCGTCGATCTTCGAGCGCGACCGGCCGCTGGCGCCAGCGACGCTGCGCCGGATCGCCAAGGGCATCATGCGCTACGTGGTTGACGCGGAAGAGCCGTACATCGTGAACGTCGCGAACAGCAAGACTAGCGGCAGGGCTCCGAACGTGTGGCCAATGGGTGAGCCGCTGCGGACGATTACCAGTGCGCCAGGCTTCGCGATGGTGGCGCCGACTATCGTCCCGGTCACCCACCAGGGCGGCGACCGTACCGAATCCATCGGCGAACCATTCCGCACCATTACTGGCGCGCACCGCGGAGAGAAGGCGCTGGGCGTGGCCACGCTGGTGCAGGTGGGTTACGGCGAACGCGAGGGCCAGGCACCGCGTGCGCTGGATATCGAGAAGCCGCTGGGCACGGTGGTGGGCGAGAGCAAGCATGCGCTGGTAGAGGCTGAGCTTGCGCCATTCATCATGACCAATACCACCGGTCACTCTGGCGCGGCCGCCGACATGCCGGTACCGACCATCACCGCGGCTGGAAATCAGGCGTTGGTGTCAGCTGTGCTGGTCGATGCAGCGCACGGCGAGGTGTCGCCCGGCGGCGTGAAGCGCTGGGGCACAGGTGCGCACGACGTCGAGGCGCCGCTGGGCACCGTGACGGCCAGCGGCAACAAGGCCGTGGCCACGGCCTTCCTGGCCAAGCATTACACCGGCGTTGTGGGTTCCGACCTGGCCGACCCTATCGGCACGGTCACCGCATGCGACCACCACAGTCTAGTGACGGCATTCCTGACCGAGCACGCCAACGCAAGCAACCAGCGAGTGCTGCCTGCCGACGAGCCGCTGCGCACAATTTGCGCCCAGGTCAAAGGTGGCCATTTCAGTATGGTCACCAGCAACATGATCAAGCTGCGCGGCACCAGCACGGCGGCCGGTACCAACGAGCCGCTGGGCACGGTCAGCGCCGGCGGCCAGCACCACGCCGAGGTGCGCGCGTTCCTGCTCAGCTACTACGGCACGGACCAGGCACCCGAGATCGACGGGCCACTGGCCACCGTCACGAGCCGTGACCGCTTCGGCCTGGTGACGATCCACGGCCAGGACTATCAGATCGTGGACATTGGCTTGCGCATGCTGCAGCCGCGCGAGCTGTTCCGGGCCCAGGGCTTTCCCGACGACTACATCATCGGCGACAACCCGGCCCAGGGATTGAAGCTGACCAAGAGCGCCCAGGTGCGCATGTGCGGCAACTCGGTCTGCCCGCCCATGGCCAAGGCGCTGATCCTCGCCAACTTCGCGCATGAGCGCGAGATTGCGAGGGTCGCATGATGTACGACCTCGCCCGCGTCGAACGCCAGCACCAGGCAAACAACAAGGGGCCGGTGTATTCGCTAATCCGCAAGCGCTGCGCCTGCGGCAAGGCCAGTACCGCGCGCCAGCTGGCGCAGTACGGGCGCTGCGTCAAGTGTGCCAAGGTGGCGTCATGACGACAGTGATCAATCCTGCGCTTCGGTACCACGGCGCCAAATTTCGGCTTGCACCTTGGATCCTGTCGTTCTTTCCTGAGCACATATGCTATGTCGAGCCATTCGGCGGTGCGGCCGGTGTGCTGCTGCAGAAGCCCCGCGTGTACGCCGAGGTGTACAACGATCTCGATTCGGCAGTGGTGAATTTTTTTGTCGTGCTGCGCGATCCGATGCTGCGCCAGCAACTGATCGAAGCTCTGGTGTGCACGCCGTACGCGCGCGCCGAGTTCGAGCAGGCGTGGCTACCGACAGCCGACCAGGTCGAACTGGCGCGGCGGCTTTGTATCCGGGCTCAGATGGGCTTCGGCAGCGCCGGCGCCACCAAGGGCCATACCGGGTTCCGCATCGACACCAAACGCGAGTACGGTACCGCGCAGCACCTGTGGGCCACCTATCCCGCGTCGATCGCAGCAGCTGGCGAGCGAATGTCCGGCGTGCTTATTGAAAACAGGCCGGCGCTGGACGTAATGCAGCAGCATGACAGCCCGGGCACGCTGCATTTCGTCGACCCGCCTTACATGCACGAAACCAGGGTGATGACCGGCAGCCGGCGTACCTACAACCACGAGTTGACGAACCTTGACCATGTCGAGCTGCTCGAAGGCCTGCTCCAGCTGGAAGGTTTCGTGGTCCTCAGCGGCTACGGCTCGCAGCTGTATCACGACCGTCTCGATGGCTGGATCTGCCACACAACGAAGGCGCGCATCAGCGCCGGGCGCGGAACGGCCATCCGCGAGGAAATGGTCTGGTTGAATCCCCGTTGCGCCGCCGCTCTCAACCATGAAGCAGTGCAAGGGAGGATGTTCGCATGACCAAGTGCATAACCAGTGACAAATGGCGCGGTGACCGTGATGAACCGGTCAACCCGTCGACCGTGCGCTTCAAAGCGCAGGAAGCGAACGCGCCCAGCTGCGAGGGCTGCCTGTTCGAGCGCTCCGTAGGCGTGTGCTCGACGGCCGCGGCGCTGGCCGCAGCCAACGACCAGCCGGACTGCGACGACCGCTCGCCAGGCGGCATGACCTACATCTACGTGCTGGACCGCAGCGACCCGCGCCAGCTCGACCTTATCAAGACCCTGCAACCAACAGAAAGCAAATTATGAGCACCATGAACGAAGTCCAAAAATTCCTTAGACTGCCAGCAGTAATCGAAGTCACAGGCAGGTCGCGCAGCACCATTCTTCGGGGCGCGAAAGATGGCAGTTTCCCATCACCAGTCCATATCGGCCCGCGGGCCATTGCATGGATTTCCGCCGAAGTAGCCGAGTGGCAGAAAAAATGCATCGACGCTAGCAAAGGAAGACTTGAGGTTTCAGGCGATGCCGCTAGGGGTAACGTGAGTCCGTAGAACTGTAGGGGTAATTGTAGGGGTAAAAATCGACAGAAAAGAAAAAGGCCAATCCGAAGATTGGCCTAAGTCTTTGATTCTTATGGTCGGGACGGGAAGATTCGAACTTCCGACCCCATGCACCCCATGCATGTACGCTACCAGGCTGCGCTACGCCCCGACGAGGTGAGAATTATAGCAGAGGCTTTTAGGTTTTTGCCATGCTTTGCGCATGATTCATAGCGAACTGCGCAAACTTTTTTTCAGCCTGGCGGCACAGCGTGCTACTCGCCCAGCAGCAATGCCGTCAGGACGATGCGGAAACCGGCGATCAAGGGTTCGACCTTCATGTCCGGATTGTGCACCGCCCGCACGGGCAAGCCCTGGTACATGGCGATCATGGTATTGAGCCGCCCTTCCAGCATCTCTTCGTCGGCCGGCAAGCCGCGCTTGATGCGCGCATCCCGGATGATGGAGAGAAACAGCTTGCGCGAGCGCACGTCCGCGCAATGCAACATTTCAGCAATCACGGGATTGCGCGACGCTTCGGCAAAAATTTCCAGCGGCATCACCCAGGTTTTCGGGTCCAGGCTTTCCAGCACATGCTCGCCAGCATTGTCGACCACGGCCTGCAGCGGATCGTCGCGCTGCGCCAGGTCCTGCATCAGGTTGGTGACCCGCTCCATGTTCTTCATGACGAAGCCGGCGATGATCGCATCCTTGCTGTCAAAATAATTATAGATGTGGCCCGCGCTCATGCCGGCCGCCTTGGAGATCTCGGCCATGCTGGCGCCGTGGAAGCCGCGGCGGCTGAAACAACTTTCGGCCGCATCGAGCACCTGCTTGCGCCGCGTGTTGGCGCGCTCGGGATCCGGATGCTTCTTTTCAACTTGGTTCATGATTTTCCAGTAGCGCGCCGGCCCTGCCCCTGCGGGCAAGGCCGGCGTCGGCGTCCCCGTGATTATTGGACGCTGCCAGCCGCCGCGACGGCTGTCTGCTCAGGTTGCCAACCGCCGCCCAGCACCTTGTACAAAGTCACCAGGTTGGTCGACTTGGCCAGGCGCGCCGTGATCAGGCTTTGCTGCGCCGTGTACAGCGCGCGCTGGGCCACCAGGGCGTTCAGGTAGGACTCGGCGCCCTGCTTGTAGCGCGCATCGTGGATGGTGTAGCTCTTCGTCGACGCCTCGACCAGCGAGACCTGCGATTGCAGGCGCTCGTCGATGGTGCCGCGCTGGGCCAGCGCATCGGACACTTCACGGAAGGCGACCTGGATCGCCTTTTCGTATTGCGCCACGGAGATTTCACGCTGCACCTTGGCGATATCGAGGTTGGCGCGGTTCACGCCGCCATCGAAGATCGGCAAGCTGATCTGCGGAATGAAACTCCACGTGCCGCTGCCCGCCTTGAACAGGCCCGACAGGTTGTCGCTCAGCGAACCGGCCGTGGCCGTCAGCGAAATGCGCGGGAAGAAGGCCGCGCGCGCCGCGCCGATGTTGGCGTTGGCCGCGCGCAAGGTGCGCTCGGCCGCCAGCACGTCGGGACGGCGTTGCAGCACGTCCGACGGCACGCCGGACGGGATGTCCGCCAGCGCCGTCACGGCGCCGAACTCGGCTGGCGGCAGCAGATCGGCCGGCACGGGGCCGCCCACCAGCAGGACCAGCGCGTTCTGATCCAGCGCCACCTGGCTCGTGTAGACGGCCACGTCGGAACGGGCCGACTCGACGCTGGTCTGGGCATCGTACTTGTCCAGGCCGGAAGTGGCGCCGGCACTGAAGCGGCGCACGGCCAGGTCATACGACGACTGCTGGCTCTTCAAGGTGTCTTGCGCCACGCGCAGGCGCTGCTGGTCGGCCACCAGGTTCAGATACGTGCTGGCCACTTCGGCCACCAGACTGATCTGCTGCGCACGGCGCGCTTCTTCCGTGCCCAGGTATTGTTCCAGCGCGCTGTCGGACAGGCTGCGCACGCGGCCGAAGAAGTCCAGCTCGTAGGCCGACACGCCCAGGTTCGCCGTGTACTGGCGATTGATGGACGCTTCGCCGTTGGCGCTGGCGTTCTTCGGCACGCGGCTGGCCGACTGGCCGCCCGACGCCGACAAGGTCGGGATCAACGCGGCGCGTTCGATGCCATACGTGGCGCGCGCCTTCTCGATGTTGAGGATCGAGACGCGCAGGTCGCGGTTGTTGGCCAGCGCCAGTTCCAGTACCTGGCGCAGGCGCGCATCGGCAAAGAACTCGCGCCAGGCGACGTCCGCCACCGGCTTGGCGTCGGCGGCGGCCGCATCGGCCTTGTAGGAAGGACCGGTCGGCCAGCTGGTGGGCGCCGGCGCTGCCGGACGCTCGTACGTGGGAGCCAGGCTGCAACCGGCCAGCAAGGCCAGCGCCGCCATGGAGAGTAGCGATTTTTTCATATTAATGTGCATCCTTGGAAAGCGTGACGGCTGGCGAGCCAGGCGTCGCCGGCGTGGCGGGCGCGTCCGGCTTCGAGAAGAAGCCGCGCACCAGCACGAAGAACACCGGCACGAAGAAGATACCGAGGAAAGTGGCCGTCAACATACCGCCCAGCACGCCGATACCGATGGCGTTCTGGCTGCCGGAACCGGCGCCGCTGGAGATAGCCAGTGGCAACACACCGAGGCCGAAGGCAATCGAGGTCATCAGAATCGGACGCAGACGCAGACGCACCGCATGCAAGGTCGCGTCCAGCAGCGACATGCCCGATTCCTGCATTTCCTTGGCAAACTCGACGATCAGAATCGCGTTCTTCGCCGACAGCCCCACCACCGTGAGCAAGCCCACCTGGAAGTACACGTCATTCGACAGGCCGAACATCCACGTACCGAGCACGGCGCCGATCACGCCCAGCGGCACGACCAGCAGCACGGAGAACGGAATCGACCAGCTTTCATACAGCGCGGCCAGGCACAGGAACACGATCAGCAGGGACAGCGCATACAGCTGCGGTGTCTGCGAACCGGATTCGCGCTCTTCCAGCGACACACCGGTCCAGCTCATGCCGATGCCAGGCGGCAGCTTGGCCACCATTTCTTCCATCGCGTTCATGGCGGCGCCCGTGCTCTGGCCCGGCGCCGGCGTACCGAGGATCTCGACCGACGGCAAGCCTTCGTAGCGTTCCAGGCGTGGCGATGCGTAGATCCACTTGCCGGTGGCAAAGGCCGAGAACGGCACCATCTGGCCGGCGGCATTGCGCACGAACCACTTGTTCAAGTCTTCCGGCAGCATGCGCGAACTGGCATCGCCCTGGATGAACACTTTCTTCACGCGACCACGGTCGAGGAAGTCGTTGACATACGAACTACCCCAGCCCACGCTCAGCACGCGGTTGATTTCCGAGAGCTGCAAGCCCAGCGCGGTGGCTTTCTGCTGGTCGATGTCGATCTTGTACTGCGGCGTATCTTCCTGGCCGTTCGGGCGCACGCCCACCATGATGGGGTTTTGCGAAGCCATGCCCAGCAGCTGGTTACGTGCCGCCATCAGGGCGTCATGTCCGACACCGCCGATATCTTGCAGTTGCATGTCGAAACCGGTGGCGTTACCCAGTTCCAGCACGGCAGGCGGGGCGAACGTAAACACCATCGCATCCTTGATCTGCAACAACTTGCCCATGGCGCGACCGGCCACGGCAGGCGCTTTCTGTGACACGTCCTTGCGCAACGCCCAGTCCTTCAGACGCACGAAGGCGATACCCGTGTTCTGGCCGTTACCGCCGAAGCTGAAACCGGCCACGGCAAATACGGAAGCGACGTTGTCTTTCTCGCTGTTCATGAAGTGGTCTTCGACCTGTTCGATCACTTTCAGGGTGCGCTCTTGCGTGGCGCCCGTCGGCAATTGAATCTGCGTAAACAGGATGCCCTGGTCTTCTTCCGGCAGGAAGGAGGTTGGCAGGCGCATGAAGACGAATACCAGGCCGGCCAGCAAGATGACATACAACAGCATCGAACGGCCGCGGTGACGGATCATGCTGCCAACCAGGCTCTGGTACTTGTTGCTGCTGCTGTCGAAGCTGCGGTTGAACCAGCCGAAGAAACCCTTGTTGGTGGCATGGTGGCCCTTCTCGACCGGTTTCAGCAAGGTGGCGCACAAGGCTGGCGTAAACACCAGCGCGACGACCACCGACAACACCATCGACGAGACGATCGTGATCGAGAACTGGCGGTAAATCACGCCCGTCGAACCGCCGAAGAAGGCCATCGGGACGAACACGGCCGACAGCACCATGGCGATACCGACCAGCGCGCCCGTGATCTGCGTCATGGACTTGCGCGTCGCTTCCAGCGGCGACAAGCCCTCTTCGCTCATCACGCGTTCGACGTTTTCCACCACCACGATCGCATCATCGACCAGCAGGCCAATGGCCAGCACCATGGCGAACATGGTCAAGGTGTTGATCGAATAACCGAACGCGTTCAGGATGCCGAAGGTACCGAGCAGCACGACCGGCACGGCCATGGTCGGGATCAGGGTGGCGCGGAAGTTCTGCAGGAACAGATACATCACCAGGAACACCAGGATGACCGCTTCGACCAGGGTTTTGACCACTTCTTCGATCGACAGTTTCACGAACGGGGTCGTGTCGAACGCCACCTGGTAAGTCATGCCTTCAGGGAATTGCTTGCTCAATTTGCTCAGCATGGCTTTCGCCGCGTTGGCCGTGTCGAGCGCGTTGGCGCCGGTCGCCAGCTTGATCGCCACGCCGGTGGCCGCATGGCCGTTGTAGCGGGCCACGGTGTTGTAGTTCTCGCGGCCCAGTTCCATGGTGGCCACGTCCTTCAGGTACACCATGGCACCGTTGGTCGTGGTTTTCAGCAAGATGGCGCCGAACTGCTCCACCGTCTGCAGACGGCTCTGGGCCGACACGGTCGCGTTCAGCTGCTGGCCCTTGACGGACGGCGTGCCGCCCAGTTCACCGGCCGACACTTCGGCATTTTGCGCCTGCACGGCCGTGATCACGTCCGCCGGGGTCAGGTTGAAGCTTTGCAGCTTGGCCGGATTGAGCCAGATGCGCATGGCGTACTGCGAACCGAACAGGGTCACATCGCCCACGCCGGCAGCACGGCTGAGCGGATCGACGACGTTGGCGGCCACATAGTCGCTCAAGTCGGTCTGGTCCATCTTGCCGTTTTCGGAAATGAAGCCGAACACCATCAGGAAGTTCTTCGTCGCTTTCGACACGACGAGACCCTGTTGCGTGACAGCCGTCGGCAGCAGTGGCGTGGCCAGCTGCAGCTTGTTCTGTACCTGCACCTGGGCGATGTCGGGATTGGTGCCGCTGCTAAACGTCAGCGTGATGCTGATGCCGCCAGTGGCATCGCTCGACGAGGCCATGTAGCGCAAGCCGTCGATACCCTTCATCTTTTGTTCGATGACCTGGGTGACGGCGTCTTCCACGGTCTTGGCGGAAGCGCCAGGGTAGGAGCCGCTGATCGAAATCGACGGCGGAGCGATGCTCGGGTACTGCGCGATCGGCAGGCTGAGGATCGAAATCACGCCGGCAAGCATGATGACGATCGCGACCACCCAGGCAAAAATCGGGCGGTCAATGAAAAAACGGGCCATTAATATTCTCCTGAATTAGTGGGCGCTGGCAGCCGATGCGGCGGCAGAAGCGGCAGGCGCAGGAGCAGCTTCGGCCTTGGCCGGCACGGCAACGGCTGGCGCGCCTGGCTTGACTTTTTGCAAGCCTTCCACGATCACGCGGTCGCCTGCGGCCAGGCCGGACGTCACCAGCCAGTTGGTGCCGACGGTGCCGCTGGTGGTCAGCACGCGCTGCTCGACCTTGTTTTCCTTGTTCAGGATCAGGGCAGTCGCCTGGCCCTTCTGGTTGCGCGTCACGCCCACTTGCGGCACGGTGATGGCTTTTTCGTCGATGCCCGTTTCCAGCTGCGCACGCACGTACATGCCTGGCAGCAATTCGCCTTTCGGGTTCGGGAACAGCGCGCGCAAGATCACGTTGCCGGTGGTCGGATCGACCGTCACGCCGGCGAACTGCAGCTTGCCCGATTCGCTGTACTTGCTGCCGTCCGGCAAGATCAAATCGACCTTGGCCTGGCCTTCGCCCACTTTCTTCAGCGAGCCGTCGGCCATCTGGCGTTTCAGGCGCAGCAGGTCGGTGCTCGACTGGGTCACGTCGACATACATCGGATCGAGTTGCTGCACCGAGGTCAGCGCTTCGGCCTGGCCCGCCGTGACCAGCGCGCCGGCCGTCACGGTCGAGCGGCTGGTGCGGCCGCTGATCGGCGCCGTCACGGTACTGTACTTCAGGTTGATATTCGCCGACTCCAGCGCCGCGGTGGCGGACTCGACGTCGGCCTTGGCTTGCTCGAACGCGGCGATGGCATCATCGTATTCCTGGCGGCTCACACCTTCGATGGCAACCAGTTCCTTGTAGCGAGAGGCTTTCGGACCGGCCGTCAGCAGGTTGGCCTTGGCTTTCGACAGCGCGGCCTTGGCCGAATTATAGGCAGCCTGGTAGGTGGCGGAATCGATCTGGTACAGGGCCGTGCCGGCTTTCACATCGCTACCCTCGACGAACAGGCGCTTCTGGATCAAACCACCGACTTGCGGGCGCACATCGGCGACCTGGTAGGCATTCGTACGGCCGGGCAATTCGGCGCTCATCGGCAACGCGGCCGGATTAACAGTAAACACGACCACCTGTGGCGCTTGCTGCGCGTGAGGTGCTTCCTGTTTTTTACTGCAGCCGGCCATGATTACAGTGGCGCACAGAACGGCAATAGCGCCGCTCGTACGCGGCGACGTCAATGAAAAGGTTGGTTGCATCTTGGACTTTCTGAAAAAGAAGCTGGCTAGTGTCGTTAGAAATGACTAAATTTATTAACGCAGATCAAAGAATGAACGATCATTCTAAAATCGTCAAGCATCGTTACAATTGAAACATAGCAACTATCAAGCAAATTAAATTATCAATGAGGCAATAAAATGAGGACGGCGACAGCATCGGCACGTCAGCAAAGTCAGCTACAAACCTGGCGGACGGCGGCAAAAACGGCAATGCGTAAAGGTGGATTGAGTGAATACTGTAGCAGGGTCAAGATTTCTTTGCAGAACGGAACGACAAGGGTGCAACACTGGCCGCCAGGCAAGCGTCGAAAAATAATTCTTTACTAAAGGTATCGAAAAGACATGTCGTGGCAGACGCGCTACTATATTGAACACAGTGTGGTGGAACGGAGGCGCGATGATGACGGCACAGGCGCAGGGAGCGACGTGGCATGGTGGCGTGAGCGGCCCGGACACGCCGCCACTGCTGTCGACCGGCGTCGCCGGCCTCGACACCATCCTGACGGGCGGCTTGCTGGCCGAGCGTCTGTACCTGATCGAAGGCTTGCCCGGCACGGGCAAGACCACCCTGGCGCTGCAATTTCTGGCCGAAGGGGCGCGCAGCGGCGCGTCCGTGCTGTATATAGCCCTGGCCGAATCCGAGATCGAGCTGCGCGGCGCGGCCCTGTCGCATGGCTGGGACCTGGCCGGCATCGCCATCGAAGAGGTGGCGCCCAGCGACGACATGCTCGACCCCGAGCGCCAGTACACCATCTTCCATCCGTCGGAAATCGAACTGGCCTCGACCAACCAGCGCATCGTCGCCGCCATCGAAAAGCACCGTCCGGCGCGCCTGGTGCTCGACTCGCTGTCCGAACTGCAGTTGCTGGCGGAAAACCCCCTGCGCTACCGGCGCCAAGTGATCGCATTGAAGCAATATCTGGCCAGCCGCCACTGCACCACCCTCCTGATCGACGACCGTTCCGCCCTCGATGACGGCTTGCAAGTGCGTAGCGTGGCCCATGGCGTGATCGCGCTGGAGCTGCAACACCAGGCGTATGGCAATGACCGGCGCCGCGTGCGGGTGGTGAAATACCGGGGCGTGTCGTTTCGCAGCGGCACGCACGACTACAGGATCGCCGACGAGGGCCTGATCGTCTATCCGCGCCTGGTGGCGGCCGATACGCGCCGCGATGGCAACCATCGACGCCTGTCGAGCGGCGTGCCTGAGCTTGACGCGATGACAGGCGGCGGCCTGGAAGAAGGCATGAGCACCCTCATTTCCGGCCCGGCCGGCAGCGGCAAGTCCACCCTGGCGGCGCAATTCGTGCATGCGGCCACGATGCGCGGCGAGCCGTGCGCCATGTTCCTGTTCGAAGAAGCGCGCAGCAAGCTGCTGAACCGGGCCGACAACGTGGGCATGCGCCTGCAGGCGGCGCTCGACACAGGCTTGCTGAGCGTGCAGCAGATCGATCCGGCCGAGCTGACCCCCGGCGAGTTCGCCCAGGCCGTGGTCGACGCGGCGGAACAGGGCGCCCGGGTCATCGTCATCGATAGCCTGAACGGCTACATGCACGCCGTGCCCGACGAGCGCTTCCAGAGCACCTACCTGCATGAACTGCTCAATTACCTGGGCCAGCGCGGCGTGGCCACCCTGCTCGTCGGCGTGCAGCAAAACATGCTGGGCACCGCGATGACGACCGCGGCCGACGCCAGCTACCTGGCCGACGGCGTCATCATGCTGCGCTACTACGAAACGGAAGGCGAAGTGCGGCAAGCCATTTCCGTCTTCAAGAAGCGCGGCAGCGCGCACGAGCGCAGCATCCGCCCCTTCCAGATCAGCTCCCAGGGCATCCGCATCGGTCCGCCCCTGGCAGGCTTTCACGGCATTCTGTCGGGTTTGCCCACCATCGGTGGCACGCCCTTCCCCTAGGAATGATCATGGAGCAGCGCATCCTGATCTACACGCCTGGCGGCCAGGACGCCGCCCTGGCCACCAGGCTGCTCGCCAGCGAAGGCATCGCCTGCCACGCCTGCCGCTCCGCCAACGAGCTGGCCGAACAGCTGGCGCTGGGCGTCGGCGGCGTGCTGACGGTGGAGGAAGCCCTGCCCGCAGGCGTCTACTCCGTGCTCGACGCCTACGCCCGCCAGCAGCCGGACTGGTCCGATTTGCCCATCATCCTGCTGACGCACGCGGGACTCGATTCCCTGCCCTTGCGGCAAGCCGTCGCCACCCTGGGCAACCTGACCCTGCTGGAGCGCCCCGTGCACATCTTGACCCTGATCACCTCGGCCCAGGCCATGCTGCGCGCGCGCCAGCGCCAGTACCAGATGCGCGAGACGCAGCGGCGCAAGGACGAATTCCTTGCCAGCCTCGGGCATGAACTGCGCAATCCGCTGGCCCCCATCAAGACCTCGGTGGCCCTGCTCAAGCACCTGTATCCGGCATCGGAGCAGGTCGGCAAGGTGAGCGACGTGATCGAGCGCCAGGTGACGCACCTGACGCGGCTGGTGGATGACTTGCTCGACGTGGCGCGCATCACCAGCGGCAAGGTCATGCTGCAACGCAAGGAGTTCACCTTCCAGCAAGTGCTCGACCACGTGATCGAGTTGTGCCAGCCCGCGGCCGGCAGCCGGCACATCCGCATCACGCAGGACCTGCCGCCGCATGCCGTGACCTTGCACGCCGACTATGCGAGGGTGGTGCAGATCTTCGCCAATATCGTCTCGAATGCCGTGAAGTTCACGCCGGACGGCGGGCACATCCACATTACGGCGCGCCAGGTGCAGGGCCAGCTGCAGGTGGTCATCGAAGACAATGGCATCGGCATCGAGCCGGACGCCATCGCGCGCATCTTTTCCATGTTCGAACAGGGGCCCACGGTGGCGGGCCAGATGGCCGCCGGTCTGGGCATCGGCCTCAGCCTGGCGCGCCAATTTGCCGAGATGCATGGCGGCAACATCAAGGCCTATAGCGACGGCCCCGGGCGTGGCAGCCGCTTCATCGTCACCTTGCCGGCCTGCGCCGACGACGCCCAAATAGCCACCCCGGCCACGCCGGCCGCCGCCGGGAGCGAGTCGCCCGCCAGCGCAGGCCAGCCGGTGCAAGTGCTGGTGGTGGACGACAACCGCGACGCGGCCGATACCTTGCAAAGCCTGTTTCAGCTCGAGGGCTATGCCGCCAGCGCCGCGTATGGCGGCGCGCAGGCGCTGGCGGCGGTCGACAGGACCTGGCCGCAACTGGTCGTGATGGACCTGGGCATGCCGGACATGGATGGCTACGCAGCGGCACGCCAGATCCGCCAGCGCGCGCACGGGCGCGACGTGCTGCTGATCGCCGTGACGGGCTGGGGGCAGGGCGAAGCGCGCTCACGCACGGAGCAGGCCGGTTTCGACCATCACCTGACGAAACCGGTGGATTTCGCCGCCATCACCGCCCTGCTGAAACAGCACCTGGCGCGGCGCGCAGGCGCAGCTACGCGAGCGCGGTAGCGCTTATTTCCACTTGCCGCGCAATTCCTGCACCTTTTGCTGCAACAGTTCCGGCGTGGCGGCCTCGGGCGGCACGGGCATGCCCACGGCCAGCGACAGGCGCGAGCGCAAGCCTGCCTTGAAGGCGCGCTCGAACAAATGGCCATTGCGGTGGCTCAACAGATGGCCCCACAAGCCGCGCAGCGCCAGCGGAATCACGGGCACCTTGCTGCGCTCGACGATCTTGGCGATGCCGCCCTTGAATTCGCTGATCTGGCCCGTGCGCGTCAGTTTGCCTTCAGGGAAGATGCACACCAGTTCGCCTTCGTGCAGCGCTTGCGCGATATCGATGAAGGCCTTTTCCATCAGGAAAGGATCTTCCTTGGCCGGCGCGATGGGAATCGCCTTGGCGGTGCGGAAGATCCAGCCCATCAGCGGCATCTTGAAGATGCGGTGATCCATGACGAAGCGGATCGGGCGCGGGCTGGCCGCCATGATGACGATGGCGTCCACATAGCTGACGTGATTGCACACCAGCACCGCCGCGCCTTCCGTGGGGATGCGATCGCCATCGACGACTTTCACGCGATGCACGGTCTGGATGAGTATCCACGCCAGGAAGCGCATGAGGAACTCCGGCACCAGCGAGAAGATGTAGGCGGCCACCAGCACGTTCAGGATGGCCGTGACGAGGAACAGCTGCGGAATCGTGAAACCCTGGCCCAGCAGCACGATGGCCACGCCGGCCGCCGCCACCATGAACAGGGCGTTCAGGATATTCATGCCGGCGATCGTGCGCGAAATGTGTTTCGGGTCGCAGCGCGTCTGGATCAGCGCGAACAGGGGCACGATGAAGAAGCCGCCGAACACGCCGATCATGACGATGTCAATCAAAATGCGCGGCACGCCCGCCTGGCCCACGAAAGCCAGCGCGTCGACCACTTGCGTATTCACATACGCATTGCTGGCGAAATACAGGTCGATGCCGAACAGCGACAGGCCGATGGAGCCGAACGGCACCAGGCCGATCTCGATCTTGTGGCCAGACAAGCGTTCGCACAGCAAGGACCCGGTGCCGATGCCGACGGAAAACACCGTCAGCAACAGTACGAAGACGCTGTGGTCGCCATGCAGGAAATCCTTCGAGTACACGGGGAACTGCGCCAGGATCAGGGCGCCGTAAAACCAGAACCAGGAGTTGCCCAGCATGGCCAGGAAGACGGGACGGTTCTTGCGCGAAAAATTCAGGTTGCGGAACGATTCGGCGACAAAGTTCAGGCTCACCTTCAAGTCCGGCTCGGGCGCGGGGGTGCGCGGCACGCGGTAGCTGGCGATCAGCCCGAAGACAGCCACGGCAATCGTCGCGCCGGCCACCAGTTCCACGCCCAGCGGCTTGTGCACGATCAGGACGGCGCCGAGGATTTCGCCCAATAAAATGCCGACGAAGGTGCCCATCTCGATCAGGCCATTGCCGCCGACCAATTCCTCGGGTTTCAGCTGCTGCGGCAGATACGCATATTTGACGGGGCCGAACAGGGTCGAATGCACGCCCATGCCCACCACGGCGGCCACCAGCAGCCACAGGGTGTGCGTCATCCAGCCTGCGGCGGCCACGGCCATGATGGCCAGCTCCATCCATTTCACGAACCGCGCCAGGCCCGCCTTTTCAAACTTGTCGGCCAACTGGCCCGCCGTGGCCGAAAACACGACGTAGGGCAGGATGAACAGGCCGGGGATCAGGTTGGTGATGGTGGACGGGTCGAGCGTGGTCCAGCTCAGCGCGTCATAGGCGAGGATCACCATCAGCGCCGTCTTGAACAGATTGTCGTTGAAGGCGCCAAAGAACTGGGTCCAGAAGAAGGGCCCGAAACGGCGCTGCGACAATAAGGAAAACTGGCTGCTTTGACTCATGGCATGGGGAACTGGCAATTAAGGAATTGCTAAAATACAGCACTATCTTGCGCACGACAATCTGAATGTCGTCATCTTGCTTGGCATCAATACGGAAAGCGCCGCACCGCGCCATGCTGGCCCCGCACCTGACTCCTTTCCCCGGCACTACAAAAATCGCCTGTTTCTTG
Source organism: Janthinobacterium sp. PSRC1-1 (assembly GCF_049897525.1). Taxonomy (NCBI): domain Bacteria; kingdom Pseudomonadati; phylum Pseudomonadota; class Betaproteobacteria; order Burkholderiales; family Oxalobacteraceae; genus Janthinobacterium; species Janthinobacterium sp. PSRC1-1. Next base: position 459,847 of record NZ_JAFCWK010000005.1, on the reverse strand, counting down.
ATAATAAGGTAATGTGCGCATACATCGGGCGCCTTCGCCCAGACCATCCACGAAAGCTGCCCCCATGTTTGGATTGATATCGCTGATCATATTTGGCTTGCTGATCACCGCCTTCGTGCAGGTGCTGCAGTACCGCAGGAAAGTCGCCGATCTGGAGTTGCTGACGGCGCGCCTGCGCAAGGACATCGACAGCGTGCAGGCGCGCCTGCGCGCGCTGGAAGGCCAGGCCGAAGCACCAGCTGACGCACCCGCCGTGAAGAGTGCAGCGCCGGTGCCGGTGCCAGTGCCGGCGCCTGTTTCCGTGCCTGCACCGGCGCCGGTGCTGGTGCCGGTGTCGAAGGCGGCCCGGATCGAGCCGGTCGAGCTGGCAAAGGTCGCGCCGGCCGCGCCCCTGCCCCCCAAGCCTGTCTCGCCCATCGAGTCGATTCCAGCCCAACCGGCCCCCGCCGCTCCCAACACCCCATCCTGGATCGCCCACCCGGACGGCCTCGTTGCCAAGGCGAAGAACTGGTTATTTACCGGCAACCTGGTTGCCAAGCTGGGCTTGCTGATCCTCTTCCTCGGCGTCAGCTTCCTGCTCAAGTATGTGTCGGCGCAGGTCACGCTGCCCATCGAGCTGCGCCTGGCCGGCATCGCGCTGGCCGACATCGCGCTGCTGGCCTGGGCCTGGCGCATCCGCATCAAACGCCCTGGCATCAGCTTGCCGCTGCAGGGCACGGCGCTGGCGATCTTGATGCTGGTGACGTTTGGCGCCTTCCGCCTGTATGAACTGATCCCGGCGGGCCTGGCGTTTGCCGTGCTGTTCGTGCTGACGGCGTTCACCTGCCTGCTGGCCGTGCTGCAAAACGCCGTCTGGCTGGCCGTCTTCGGCATCGTCGGCGGTTTTGCCGTGCCCTTGCTCGTGTCGACGGGCAGCGGCAACCATATCGGCCTGTTCAGCTATTACGCGCTGCTCAACGCGGGCGTCTTCGCCATCGCCCTGAAACGCGCCTGGCGCGTGCTCAATGTGCTGAGCTTTGGCTTCACCTTCGTCGTCGCCACCACCTGGGGCCTGCTGCGCTACACGCCCGAGCACTACCTGTCGACGCAGCTGTTTTTGATCCTCTTCGTGCTGTTCTATATCGGCATCGCGATTGCCTACTGCGCACGCCAGGCGCCGCGCCTGAAACACTATGTGGATGGCACCCTCGTGTTCGGCACGCCGCTGGCGGCCATGGGCCTGCAATACGGACTGGTGCGGCACGTTGAATTTGGCCTGGCGTTTTCCGCGCTGCTTGCCGGTTTGACCTACACGGGAATGGCCGTGGCGCTCTGGCGCCGCGTTGGCTTCCGCCTGCTGGCCGAAGCCTTCCTGGCGCTGGGCATCGTCTTTGGCACCTTGGCCATCCCGTTCGCCCTCGACGGCCGCTGGACGTCGGCCGCCTGGGCGCTGGAAGGCGCGGGCATCGTCTGGGTCGGCTTGCGCCAGCGCCAGACGCTGGCCTGGGCCTTCGGCCTGCTGGTGCAGGCGGCAGCCTGGATCGCCTTCCTCGTCGCCATGCAAGGACTCGATACGGCCGCGGCCATGCAGGCCAACATCTGGCTCGGCTGCGCGCTGCTGGCCGCCGCCGCGCTGGTGATGGCCTACAATTTCCGCCGCCATGCCAGCCATCTGCATCCTGAGTTCATGCGCAGCCTGTCCGTGCTGTTCCTGGCGGCCGCCACGGCCTGGCTGTTGGGTGGCCTGTGGAGCGAAATCCTGCTGCGCACGGATGCTGCCACGCAACTGAACCTGCTCACCGTCAGCGCCCTGGGCGTGGCCGCCCTGCTGGCGGTGCTGGCGCGGCGCGAACAATGGCATGCGCCGCGCGCCCTGCTGCTGGCCGTGCAGGTGCTGGCCGGCATGGTCATGCTGAGCCGCGCCAGCTGGGCCTGGGACCAGCATCCTGCCAGCCTGTTCGACGGCTCCTTCCTCAGCGCCCTGCTGCTGGGCGCCGCCGCCTTTGCCAGCGCCCGTTTCCTGGCGCTGCGCGCACGCGGCGGCGACGAACTGCTGGCCCTGGTCGCACGGCCCCTGCTGGTCTGGAGCGGCTTGCTGTGGTTTGCCGCCATCCTCGTGCCCTTCACCAGCTGGCTGCTGCGCCTGACCGACGGCGACCTCGCCATGCAGCCGCATGCGGGCGAGCACTGGCTGGCGCTGTACCTGATTGCCGTGTGCGTCACGACGCCCGTATTCGCCATCCTGGCGCGGCGCCTGGAGTGGCCGCAGTTACGCTGGTTCAGCGTGGCTGCCTGGCTCGGCCTGGGCCTGTGGAGCGCCAACCTGCTGCTGGCGCTGTACCTGCGCGATTACCTGCCGACGGGCTTGAGCTGGCTGGCCCTGGCCGGTGCCCTGGCGGCCGGCGAATACCTGCTGAGGGTCTGGCCGCAAGCGGGCTGGCAACTCGACGTGCGGGTGCAGCGCCTGCTGCATACGCTGCGCACGGCCGCGCCCTGGCTGATGCTGTGGCCCGTGGGCGCCATGCACGTCAGCGCCTGGCTGGCACAGCATGAAGAGCGCGTCAGCCCCGCCTGGGCCCGCTATTTGCCAGCCTGGGTCATGATGCTGGTCCTGGCCTGGCTGATCCGCCGTTGCCGCGCCGGCGCCTGGCCGGTGGCGCCGATCGCCGCGTGGTACCAGCGCACCTTGATACCGCTGGGCGCGCTGTGGTCGCTGCTGCTGATCGCCACGTGGAATATTGTCGACGACGGCACCATGGCGCCGCTGCCCTATTTGCCACTGCTCAATCCGCTGGACCTGAGCACAGGCTTTGCCATCCTGCTGGCCATCGCCAGCTACCGTTTATTCCCGGCCGGCCAGATCCCGCTGCCCGCCCTGTGGCAAGCGCGCTTGCCGGCCGTGGCCGCCTGCTGCGTGTATGGCTGGTTCAACCTGATGCTGCTGCGCACGGTCTCGCACTATCTGGGCGTGCCGTACACCTTTGACGCCATGCTGGCCTCGCAGTTCGTGCAGGCGATGCTGTCGCTGGTGTGGAGCGTCACGGCCCTGCTGCTGATGCGCCACGCGGCGCGCCAGCAGCGGCGCCAGCAGTGGAGCCTCGGCGCCGTGCTGCTGGGGCTGGTCGTGCTGAAACTGTTCCTGATCGACCTGTCGAACGTGGGCGGTATCGAACGCATCGTGTCCTTCGTGGGCGTCGGCTTGCTGATGGTCTTGATCGGCTACCTGGCACCCTTCCCCAAGGCTGCCGCGCCAGCGCCGGCCGAACCGCAACAAGGAGCCGCATGAAAGCCTCATTGATCTGCTGCAGTCTGCTGGTGGCAGGCGCCGCGCTGGCCGCGCCTGGCCAGGACCGGCCACAGGACTATCGCTGGAGCATCGCGTTGACGCCGCAGCCCGGTGCCGGCCTGAGCCGCATAAGCGTGCCCACCGACGTATACCTGCACGCGCGCTCGGCCAGCCTGGCCGACGTACGCCTGTTCGACAGTACCGGCAAGCCGCTGGCCTTCGCCCTGACGGCCCCGCCCGCGCAATCGCGCACGCAGCGCGACACGCTTGCCATGCGCATTTTCCCCGTCACCGGAAAAAACATCGGCTACTACGAATTGGACAACGTGGATATCCGTACCGGCAATGACGGCCGCCTGTTGTCCGTGACGGCGCGTGGCGGCAGTGCGCACGATGCACCGCCGGGCTTGCAGGGGCTGATCCTCGACGCGGGTCCGCCCGCCAAGGACAGCCGTATCGACGCCCTGCGTTTTACCTTGCCACCGGGAACCGACAACTACAATGCGCAAGTGCTGCTGGAAGTAAGCGACGACTTGAAGCAGTGGGACGCCATCGCCACCACCACCCTGAACTGGCTGCGCAACAGCGACACGCAAACCCTGGCCAACGACCGCATCGAATTCTCCCCGCGTAGCTTCCGCTATGCGCGGCTGAGCTGGCAATATGGCGACCCCATCACTTTCGCCAGCATCGCCGCGCAGCAAGTCAGTGTCACGGCCATTGTCCCGCCGCGCGCCACCATCGCACTGAAGGGAACGACAGGCAAGAGCCTGGACGAGCGCCTGTATGCCACGCCGATCGCCATTCCCGCCGACAGCATCGGTTTGCAGCTGGATGAGGGCAACACCTCCATGCCCGTCACCCTGGGCGTGTATCACCCGGCCAGCGAAGCGCCGCGCCATCGCCTGCACCTGCGACCGCAGGCACGCGCCACGCAAGCGGCCTACTTCGAGCCACTGCTCAATACCACCTTCTACCGCATCAGCATGGATGGCAAGGAACGCGTGTCCGGCGACCTGTCCATGCCCGTCGTACAAACGGCGCAATGGGTGCTGCGCCCGCAATATCAAAGCGGCACGAACCCGAACCTCAACTCCGTCCTGCGCCTGGGCTGGACACCTGCCAGCCTGGTGTTCCTGACCAGCGGCAAGGGCCCATATCAACTGGTTTTCGGCAAGAATGGCGCGACCTCGGCAGCGCTGCCCCTGTCGCAGGTGGCGCCCGGCTTCACGCACGAAGAATTGCTGGCGCTGCCTGTCGCCACGGCAGCCAAAGTAGTGGCGCTGACCAGCGACGCCCCCGTCGAGAAAACCCCCGACGGCGCAGGCTTGCGCCTGACCGCACTATGGGCCGCACTGCTGCTGGGCGTGGCCGTGCTGGGCTTTTTTGCCTGGCGCTTGCTGTCGCAGATGAAAGAGGAACAAGGCAGTACCGACAAGCACGGGCATTAGCCCGGCCGCGACATCGCCACCGCTACTGCCGCAGCAGCGCCTTGAACGTCTGCGGCATCCACGGCCGTGCCGCCAGCATGAAGCTGATGGCCAGGCGCTCATCGCCGGGCAGGCGCGCGTCTTCCTGATGCTGCTGCGAGAATTCCACCGCCACTTGCTTCAGGCGCTCCAGCAAGGCGGCCGTGGATTTTTTCGACAGCATCACGTTCACCAGACGCAGCAATTCTGTCTCGCCATCGAATTGCGAATTCAAATAGTCGCCATACGCTTCCTTTTTGAAATAGGTATGAATCGGGCCATTCGGTATCCACGCAAACGTGCGTGCCACCAGCAGTTTGACCCGGTTGTTCGGCAGCAGTTCCAGGAAACCGATCTTGTCGAGGCGCAGCAAATATTTGACGGCTTGCGCTTCGCTGATGTCATAGATGGCGATGATCTGCTCCAGCGGCAACAGGTTCAGGGCGGACACGGCCACCACGAACAGCCGGGTGTCGTCGATGATTTCCTTTTCCTGGGCATACGTCAGCCCGGTGATCAGGGTGGGCGCGGCCTGGGCCGACTGCACGGCCAGCGCCAGCTGCTGGAAATCGCTGCCGATGGCGACCAGGATCTGGTCCAGCCGCTGCAGCGTAAATTGCTTCTGCGAAAACATCCGCTTGACGCTCGCTTCGGACACGCCGATGCGCTGGGCCAGCTCGGCATACGTGACGGCGCGCGCCTTCAACAGACGTTTCAAGGCTTCGATCAGGGCGTGGGTTTGCGGCATGCACTTCCTTTATAAAAATGGCATCGGTTGTGGCGGCAAAAAAGTAGCGCAATACGCTACCTGCGGTATGCCTGCCCGCTACGAGTAGCGTTTTCATTGACCAATTGCCCTCAGTCTACAATGATGGCGTTGCCACTTGGCACACTTGAAGGAGAAACACATGAAACGCCTGCTGCCCCTCTGCCTGTCCCTGTCGCTGTTGACGCTCTCCGTGGCCGCGCCCGGCCTGGCCCATGCCGCCGCCTCGGAGAACCTGTCGAAAGGCTCGCAAAACCTCAGCCAGGGCTCCGCCGTCGTCGTCGCAGGTTCCATGTCGATGCTGGTCGCTTCCGGCCAGGTTGTCGTCGCCAGCGTGGAAACGGTGGGCGAAGGCATCGTCATCGTGCTCAAAGGCGCTTCCGAAGCGGGCGGCGCTTCCATCCAGATGAGCACGCAAGCGGCCCAGGGCCTGTCGCTGGCAGCCGGCACCGTGGTCAATGTGGTGGCGCTGTCCACCGGCCATATGCTGGTGCTGTCCGGCAAGGCCATCGCCTTTATCCCGAACGAACTGGGCAAGGCCCTGCTGCACCACTCCAAAGTGTAAATCAGCCATGCAAAACCACCATCCCATGAAACAGTTGCTCGCCATCGCCGTGCTGTGCGCCGCCAGCCTGACGGCCCAGGCCGCCAACTCCGACACCACCAACGCCTCCGACAACGCCAGCATGGCCTCGGCCATCGTGCTGGTTGGCTCCATGTCGGTGATGGCCGCCGCCGGTGAGATCGTCATCGACAAGGTGGAAGACGTGGCCGACGGCAGCGTCCTGGTGCTGAAAAGCGCGGCCAGGGGCGCATCTTCCGCCGCCACGGCCTCCGTCAAGCTGAGCCAGAAAGCCACGCAAGGCCTGTCGCTGGCGGCCGGCACGGTGGTCAAGGTGGTGGCCGTCTCGACGGGCCACATGCTGACGCTGTCGGGCAAGGCCATCGCCTATGTGCCGAACGCGGCCGGCAATGCCATCCTCCACCATTCGAAAGCGTAAACCCATGAAACGCCTGACCGTGATGATCATCAGCCTGGCCCTGGCCGGCGCCGCCCATGCGGGGCGCTCGTGCGAGGAAAAGCCAACGGATGCGAGCACCCTCGTCAAATCGATGGAGCTGGCGCAAAAAACCCTGCAGGCGCTCGATGCCTCCGGCGCGCAAGTGGCGCTGGTGGCGCGCGCCGGGCAAGACTTGTCGAAGTACCATTTGCGCTACTCGCACATGGCGCTGGCCTGGCGCGACCACCCGAAGGGACGCTGGCTGGTGGTGCATGAACTCAATGAGTGCGGCACGGCGCAGTCGTCGCTGTACAACGAAGGCTTGGGCAATTTCTTCATGGACGATGTGTTCATGTATGAAACGCTGATCCTGATTCCCGGCCAGGATACGCAGCAGCAACTGGCGCGCCTGCTGACCAGCAACACACCCAAGCGTCTGCATGAGCCGCACTACAATATGCTGGCCTACCCGTTTTCCACCAAGTACCAGAACTCGAACCAATGGGTGCTGGAAACCCTGGCCGCGGCCAGCAACGAGCCGGGCAAGATCGAGACGCGCGCCGAAGCGCAAGGCTGGCTGCGCAGCGCCAGCTACGCGCCGCAAACGCTCAGCATCCCCGCCGCCACGCGCCTGGGCGCGCGCATGTTCCGCGCCAATATCGCCTTTGACGATCACCCGTTCGAGCGCCGCATGACGCGCCAGATCGACGTCGTCAGCGTCGACTCCATCGTGCGCTTCATGCGCCAGCGCGAACCGCAGGCGCAGGAAATCGTGGTGCGGGGAAATTAAGGGCGCTGCAGCAGGCGGAACAGCGGCCCGATCGCCAGCACCAGCACCACCATGCGCGCCACGTGGAAAGCCGTGACGATGGGCACGCCCAGATGCAGGGCCTTGGCCGTCAGCGACATTTCCGCGATGCCGCCGGGCGACGTGGCCAGGATGGCCGTGCCGGGGTGAATCTCGAGCCAGTGCGCCAGCCCCAGTCCGAAGGCGGCCGCCAGCAGCAGCATCAGGAAGCTGCACAGGGCCACGCCGGCCAAGTAGCGCGGGGCCGCATGCAGGAAGGCGGGGCTGAAGCGTGTGCCCAGGGCGATGCCGATAAAGAGCTGGCCCGCGCGTATCATCCATTCGGGCAGGCGCGACAGATGGATGCCGCAGGCCGTCAACAGCAGGGCCGCCAGCAGCGGGCCGATGACCCAGGCATTGGGCAGCTGGCCCCGTTTCAATGCGAGGGCCGCCAGCACCGTGATGCCGACCAGTAGCGCCAGCCCGCCGTAGTCGACCAGCGCGGCGCCGGGCACGAAGCTTTCATGCCCCAGTGCCAGGCCATGGCTGCCCCAGTAGCGCACGCCGAACGGAATCGTCGCCACCACCAGCATCATGCGCAGGCTGTGCGCGGCCGCCACCTTGCCCACGTCGGCGCCATGGCGCTCGCTCTGCACGGCCATCTCCGACGCGCCGCCCACCGCCATGGCAAAGAAGGCGGTGGCATGGTCGACGCCGGAGAGGCGCCGCAACAGCATGGCGCCAGCAGCGCCCAGCGCCAGCGCGAACAGCACGGCGCCGGCGATCCACGGCGTATAGACAGTCAGGACGGCCAGCACGGGCGCCGTGAAGTACAGGCCCAGGGCCGTGCCGATGGCCCACTGGCCCGCCTCGCGCACGCGCACGGGGCAAGCCAGCTCGCGCCCCGCCAGGCGCAGCGCGGCCGTGGCGAACAGGGGGCCGATCATCCACGGCAGCGGCGTGTGCAGCCACAGGCAGATGGCGGCGCCCGCCAGCCCGGCGGCCAGCGCGGCGCCGACGGCGCGCCAGCGTGGCCACCACGGCACCGTTAAAACACCCAGAGTTTATCGGCCGGCATGTGCAGCCAGTACTTGCCCGCTTCGAGCTTGTGGCGCGAATACGCGCGCAGGCTGATATTTTCGACACCGCCGCGCTCGAACAGGCATTCCCAGCGGTCACCCAGGTACATGCAGGTCAGCAGCGGCAGTTCGATGGCGTTGTCGACCTGCGTGGCGCTGATCTTCACCTCCTCGACGCGGATCATGGTGGTCACGTCCGTGCCCACGTTGGCGCCGCGCGCCACGCCCTGCATGGAGGCGCCGTCGATCAGCAAGCGCACCTGATTGCCATCGCGCTGCACCACCTTGCCTGGCAGGCGGTTGTTACTGCCCATGAATTCGGCCGTAAACAGGGTGTCGGGCGTTTCATACATGCTTTGCGGCGTGCCCTGCTGCTCGATCTTGCCGTTATTCAGCAGCAGGATGCGGTCCGAAATGGCCATCGCCTCGCCCTGGTCATGCGTCACCATCAGGGCCGACAGGCCCAGGCGCACGATCAGTTCGCGCAGGAAGGCGCGCGCTTCCTCGCGCAGCTTGGCGTCCAGGTTCGACAGCGGTTCGTCGAGCAGGATCACGGGCGGGTTGTACACCAGTGCGCGGGCGATCGCCACGCGCTGCTGCTGGCCGCCTGACAGCTGATGCGGATAACGTTCGCCCAGGTGCCCCAGGCCCAGCTGCGTCAGCACTTCCTTGATGCGCGCGGCGATCTCCGTGCTGCCCATCTTGCGCAACTTGAGGCCGTAGGCGACGTTGTCGAACACGGTCTTGTGCGGCCACAGCGCGTACGACTGGAACACCAGGCCCAGGTTGCGATGCTCGGCCGGCATCTCGAAGTGTTTCGCGCCATCGTAGACATTGCGCTCGCCGATCTCGATGGTGCCCGCCTTCGGGCTTTCCAGCCCGGCGACGGCGCGCAGCAAGGTGGTCTTGCCGCTGCCCGAAGGCCCCAGCAAGGCGACCACTTCGCCTTTTTTCAGGTGCATCGAAACACCCTTCAGTATCTGGTTGGCGGATGCGCCCGTGCCGTAGTCCAGGTGTAATTCATTGACGGTCAGTTCATTCATGATGTGGTCTCAGTCTTTGTATTTAGTTATGCAACTTCACGCCGAAGCGCAGCGCGATGCCCAGGCCGATGGCCACCAGGGTGATGTTGATGAAGGACAGTGCCGCCACCAGGTCGGTCGAACCGCCCGCCCACAGCGATACCAGCATGGCGCCGATCACTTCCGTGCCCGGCGAGAGCAGGTACACGCCCGTCGAATATTCGCGCTCGAAGATCAGGAAGACCATCAGCCAGGCGCCCAGCAAGCCGTATTTGATCAGCGGCAGGGTGACGTCACGCGTCACCTGGCCGCGGTTGGCGCCGACGGCGCGCGCCGCCTCTTCCAGTTCCGGCCCCACCTGCAGCAGCGCGGTGGAAATGAGGCGCATGCCATAGGCCATCCACACCACCGAATACGCCAGCCACAGGGCGAAGATGGTCGAACGCACTTCGCGCAGCACGGGGATCACATGGCCGCTCAGCCACAGGGCCACGCCGTTGTCCATGCCCTTCAGCATGCCGTCCAGCCAGGCCGGCACGAACAGGAACACCCACAGGAAGGACAGGCCGGCCAGCAGGCCCGGCACGGCGCGTGGCACCAGCACGCTGTAGTCGAGCAGGCGCGTGATGCCGTCCTGCTTGCGGTGCATGGCCAGCGCGATGAAGCTGTAGCAACCCACGGCCAGCGCGCCGCCGACGACGCCGATCAGGATGGTGTTGACGATGCCGCGCACCAGCGATGGCTGGTCGAAAATGTCGCGAAAATGCTGCAAGGTCAATACGTCGGCCAGGTGCACGCCTTCGCCCCAGTACTGCACGAAGGAGCGCAGCACGATGCCCGTCAACGGCAGGATGATGGTGAAAATCAGCCAGCCCGCCAGCAAGGCAAAGGCCAGCCACTTCCAGCGGCCCAGCGGCATGGCCTTGCTGCGCGCGCCCTTGCCCTTGATCGACACATACTTGTTGGCGGACTTGAGCAGCCAGCGCTGTATCATCACCAGCGGCATCGTCACCATCACCAGGCAAACGGCGACGGCGGCCATCAGGTGGTACGACGGCGTACCGAGCTTGTTCGTCAGCTTGTACAGATAGGTCGGCAGCACCAGGTGGCCTTCCGGATCGCCGAGCACCAGCACCAGGCCGAACACTTCGAAGCCGAGGAAAAACACCAGCACGCCCGCATACGCGAGCGCCGGCATGATCATCGGCAGCGACACATTGAGCATCACCTGGATCGGCGAGGCGCCCGCCACGCGGGCCGCTTCCTCGACATCGGAACCGAGGCTTTTCAGTGCCGACGAGGCATACAGGTAGACGTGCGGCACGTGCGTCAGGCCGGCGATGATGACGATGCTGGTGAAGGAGTAAATATTCCAGGGCACGAAGCCGAGCAGCTCCTTGGCCCAGATCGAGTAAAAGCCCACGGGCCCCATCGAGACGACATAGCCAAAGCCCATCACCATCGGCGACACAAAAATGGGCACCAGCAGCATGGGCGCCACCCAGCCGCGTCCCGGCAAGTCGGTGCGCACCATCAGGAAGGCCAGCATGCCGCCCAGCGGCACGGCGATGACGGTCAAGCCGAAGGCCAGCATCAGGCCATTCTTGAAGGCCATGGCGAAATCGGGATCATCGAAGATGAAGCGGTAAGAGTCAAAGCCGAATTCGCGCACCGGCATGAAGAAAGGCGCGTTCAAAAAGCTCTGGTAAAAAATCAGGAACAGCGGCAGGAAAATGGCGATCAGCGTGATCGTCACGACCACGCCGCGCGACCAGTTCAGGCGCGACAAGGGAGAGCGCGACCGTGCAGGCAGCGGCAAGATGGCAGTTTGCATGATGAATCCAATGAATGAAGGGTGCGGCATCCGTCCGCGGGCATGCGCCTGCGGACGGCCAGGACGGCATTATTTTTTGCCGGCTGTCTCTTTCCATTGTTTCAGGAAGGCCATGCGCTTGGCCGGTCCCAGAAATTGCAGGATGATCGGGTGCACGGGAATCGGCTTGACGTTGGCAGCGCCGATTTGCTTGATCAGGTCAGCCGACGTGGTTTCGCCCGTGACGTCGGCGCGGATGGCGAACAGCTTGGCGCCGTTGGCGATGATGGTCTGGCCGCGATGCGACAGGATGTAATCGAGCCACAGCTTGCTGGCGTTGACGTTCTTCGCGTTCTTGTTGATGAACTGCACGCGCGACAGGATCAGCGTGTAATCCTTCGGCAGCACCACGCCGATCGACGGGTCGGTCTTGGCGCGCACCAGGGCATACGAGCCCAGCACGTTGTAACCGATCAGGTTTTCACCCGACGAGATACGCTCCATCATGGTGCCCGTCGACGACTGCACGCGCACCTTGGCGGTACCAAACGCATTTTCCAGCGCCAGGAATTGCGGATACTCCTTGGCATCCTGCGCCATGAACATGAAGCCCACGCCCGACTTTTCGATGTCGTAGGTGGTGACCTTGTCCTTGAATTTCGGCGTGGCGATCAGCTTGACGAAGTCATCGTGGTTCTTCGGCACCTCCTTCGGGTCGAGCAAACGCTTGTTGTAGACGATGGCGGCCGGCTCGAACGTGGTGCCATAAGCCTGGTCATCCCACATGGCCCAGCCTGGAATTTTCGCCGCTTCGACGGATTTGTACTTGAGCGCGTAGCCATCGGAGGCCAGGCGCATCTGCAAGTCCATCGCGGACGACCACATCACGTCGGCCGTGTTGCCGCCCGCCGCCACTTCGGAAATGAAGCGGTTGTACACCTCGGTGGAATTCATGTCGTTGTATTCGACCGAGATGCCCGGATACAGGGCGCTGAAGTCCTTGATCAGCGGCGCGGCGGCCTTGCTGTCGGTGGCGCTGTAGATCACCACCTTGCCTTCCTTCTTGGCGGCGTCGACGATCTTCTGGTAATCGGCCGGATAGCCGGGCGGCACTTGCGCAACAGCGGCGCCGGCCAGGCTGGCAAACGCGGTGGCAAGGGCGGCTTGAAGCAGGGTCTTGGTTTGCATGGGGTTGTCTCCGTCTGTGAAATAGTTTTTTTAAATGGGATGCCGTTCAGCGCATCAGGCCAAGCTCATTCGCCTGCCTCGCATACTCGTCGACCGCCTTCCTGACATACGCGGTCAGCTTCGGCCCCGTCAGGGCGAACGGGTACAGGCCTGCCTGCGCGCGCCATTCGGCGAACTGCGGCGTGGCCATGGCACGCTCAAAGGTGGCCACCCAGCGCTGGTAGTCCGCCTCGGGCACCTGCGGGCCCATCCACACGCCGCGGATGATGGGCCAGACCACGTCGACGCCCTGCTCGCGCGCCGTCGGCACACCGGCCAGCACGCCGGGCAGGCGTTTTTCCGACAGCACCGCCAGCACGCGCGCATGGTTGGCGCTGGCGTTCAGGGTGGCCTCGGACGTGTCGCCCGAGACCACCTGCACATAGTCGGCCTGCATCGCCGTAAACACTTCGCCGCCGCCTTCGAGGGCGACGAAGCGCAGCACTTTCGGGTCGATGCCGGCATGGCGCGCCACCAGCGCCATCTTCAGCCAGTCCTGGCTGCCGATGGTGCCGGAGACGCCGATCAGCACCTTGTCCGGATGCTGGCGCAATGCCGCGATCAGGTCGCCCAGCGTCTTGTAGGGCGAATCGCTGCGCACGGCGATCATGCCGTAGTCGGCGCCCAGCGCCGCCACCCAGCGCACGTCGCCCGCCTTGGCATTGCCGAACTTGCCCTGCGCCAGATTGAGCAGCGAGCCGCCCGAAAAGGCTACCAGGGTGTTCGCTTCCGCGCGGCGGCGCTGCGAGCCCATCGAATGCCAGGCCACCGCGCCAATGCCGCCGGGCAGGTAGCTGATGCGCAGGGGACCTGCCGCAGCTGCCACGCCCTCCTGCGCCAGGCCTTTTTTCGCCAGCTTGCACGTCAGGTCCATGGCGCCGCCCGGCTTGGACGGCACCACGCACTCGACCGGCGCGGACGCCTGCGCCCCCGCCACGGAAGGCAGCAGGCACAGCAAGGACAGGAACAGGGAGCGCAGCATGGTCATGGCTTAGAAGCGGTGCTGGATGCCGGCGATCAGGCCGCGCTGCGTATCGCCGAAACCGGCGTCGTCACGCGACAGGCTGACCAGCTGGTTGTGCTTGGCCTTGGCATAGGCGCCTGCCACGTACAGGTCGGTGCGCTTGGACAGCGCATAGCGCACGCGCGCCACGTACATGATCGGATCGGCATCGAGGTTGGCGGCCACGTTTTTCACGTCCTGATAGTAGATCACGCCCGTCAGGGTGATGACCGGCGTGGTCTTGTAGCTGACACCGCCCCAGTACAGGGTGCCGCGCACGTCGGCCTTGCCGGCGGCTGCCGGATCGAGCTTGTAGTCGCGCGCCGCCGCCTGCACTTTCCACGGGCCGTCGTCATACATGGCGCCCAGGTGATACACGGTGGTCTTGTCGCGCGCGCCGCCGGCGATGGTATTGCCGTTCACCTGCTCATACGTGGCCAGCAGGCTGACAGGGCCGGTCTTGTAGGTGACGGCCGTCGACAGCTTGGCGCTGTCCGAATTGCCCGTCGACTGTTCGCCGAAGCCGTACGATGCGCCGTAGCTGAAGTCGCCCGTCTTGCCCGAGTACTTGACCATGTTGTCGAAGGCCGTCGTCATGCCGTATTTGCTCGGGCCGGTCGCGTTGGCCGAGGTGGCCCACGAGTAGAACGGCGCATAGGCCATCGGATCGAACGGCAGCACGAAGTCATACACGGTGGTAAACGAGCGTCCCAGCACGACGCGGCCAAACGCGCCTTCCAGGCCCACATTGGCCTGGCGCTTGAACAGCGCGCCGTCGGCCGCGCCCGTATCGACCAGGATCCCGCCTTCCAGATTGAACACGGCTTTCAGGCCACCACCGAGGTCTTCACTGCCCAGGATGCCCCAGCGCGAGGTGTTCATGCCACCCGAACTGACTTGCGTCATCGAGCTTTTGTTCGGACCGGCGTTGCTGGTATTGCTGATGCCGGCGTCCAGGCGGCCGTACAGGGTGACGTTCGACTGGGCGTGGGCACTGCCGGCAGCGGCGAGCACCGCCATGGCGGCCAGCGAGAATGCAGTTTTGTTCATGTAAAGTGTCTCCCTTAGATATAGTTATTGGTGATATGCCTGATTCATTTCGTGAATCAGGATCACACTATATGAGCGCCATCCTTTCAATTGGCTTTCAGCATGACAGGTGTCGCCGGCCAGCCACAAGGGGCACAAACATATTCATCGCCGCCCCTGCCGCCAGGCTTACACTGCATCATTTCAACGAATGGCGGAGACCATGCGCATATTATTAGTGGAAGACCATCTGGAGCTGTCGCACTGGCTGGCAAAGGCCCTGCGCGACGCGCACCTGACGGTGGAGACCGCCCACAACGGCGCCGATGCCGACGCCCTGCTGCACACGCAGGAATACTCGCTGGTGCTGCTCGACCTGACCCTGCCGAAGATGGACGGCCTGGACGTGCTGCGCCGCCTGCGCGCGCGCGGCGGCACGCGCGGCAAGACTCCCGTCATGATACTCACGGCGCGCGGCGGCCTCGATGACAAGGTACAGGGCCTGAACCTGGGCGCCGACGACTACATGGCCAAGCCGTTCGAGCTGGCCGAACTGGAAGCGCGCGTCAAAGCCCTGCTGCGCCGCAGCCAGGGCAACGAGGCGCTGGTGCACACCTGCGGCGCGCTCAGTTTCGACACCGTCACGCGCATGTTCAGCTATGCCGGCGCCCCTTTTCCCCTGACGCCGCGCGAACACGCGGTGCTCGAGGCGCTGATCACGCGCTCGGGGCGCGCCGTGTCGAAGGAAAAGCTGTTCGACGAAGTCTTCGCGCTGGCCGACGACGTCAACCTCGACGCCATCGAACTGTACATCCACAGGGTACGTAAAAAACTTGAAAACGGCGTGGAAGCCGGCTCGCCCGACGGCGCCGTCATCACCACCCTGCGCGGCATCGGCTACCTGCTGCAGCCGCGCAGCGCCATGGCGCCGGCTACGCCAAAATGACCGCGCACGCCCCACGCCAGCCCCTGTTCGAGCGCCTGCGCCGGCGCTGGGCGCAGGGCCGGCCGCTGGGCAGCCTGCGCAGCCAGCTGCTGCGCTGGCTGCTCATTCCGCTGGTGATGCTGGTGCTGCTCGATGCCGTTTTTGTGTATCGTAACGCGCTCGACGCGGCCGACATGGCCTACGACCGCTCCTTGCTGGCGTCGACGCGGGCGCTGGCCGAGCGCGTCTCCATCGTCGGCGGCAAGGTGGTGGCCGAAGTGCCCTACGTGGCGCTCGACAGTTTCGAGACAGATACCCTGGGCCGCATCTACTACAAGGTCACGGGCATCAACGGCGAACTGGTGTCGGGCTATGGCGACTTGCCGCCCGTGCCGAAGAACGTGCCCCGCTCGCAGAATTATCCGGCCCTGGTGCGCTTCTACCACGCCGATTACCACGGCAAGCCGATCCGCATCGCCGCCCTGCTGCAACCCGTGTACGACGACTCGATGCGCGGCATCGCCCTGATCCAGGTGGCCGAAACGCTGGACGCGCGGCGCGGCCTGTCGAACCAGATCCTGTTCGATACCCTGAGCTGGCAAGCGGCGATGATACTGGTGATGGGCGCGCTCGTATGGTTTGCCGTGCGCCTGGTGCTGCGGCCGCTGATGCGCCTGAAAACGGAAGTCGAGACGCGCACCCTGTCCGACCTGTCCGACGTCGATCCCGCGCTGGTGCACAAGGAAATGCGCCCGCTGGTGAGCGCCATGAACGGCGCCATGTCGCGCCTGCAGCAACTGATCGCCAGCCAGCGCCGTTTCATCGCCGACGCCTCGCACCAGCTGCGCACGCCGTTGACGGTGCTGAAAACCCAGGCCGAACTGGCCATGCGCGAATGCGACCGCCAGGCCGGCACGCCGTCCGACATGGCCGCCCTGCGCGACATCGTGCGCTCGATCGCCGCCACCACCGATTCGACAGTGCTGCTGGCGAACCGCCTGCTGACCCTGGCGCGCATCGAGCATGGCAGCGACAGCCTGGCCATGGATACCGTCGCGCTGCGTGACGTGGCGCAGCAGGTAGGGCTGGAAATGGCCATGGCCGCCGTCGGCAAGCATATCGATTTATCGCTGGAAGCGCCCGACGAGGCGCCCGTGCATGGGCAGGCCTTGCTGCTGCACGAACTGCTGGCCAACCTGGTCGACAATGCGCTGCGCTACACGCCGCAGGGTGGCAACGTGATCCTGCGCGTGCACGCTGCACAAGCGGGGCGCGGCGCGGTACTGGAAGTGGAGGACAGCGGTGCCGGCATCGCGCCGGCGGAACGCGAACGCGTGCTGACGCCGTTCTACCGGGTCGGCGCGGCACTCGAGAGTAACCCTGGCGGCGCGGGGCTGGGCCTGGCCATCGTGCGCGACATCGCTGCCCTGCATGGGGCACGGCTGGAACTGGCCACGGCGGCGAATGGGCACGGATTGAAGGTCGGCGTGTATTTCGCGCCCGGCGCCAGTCGATGCTAAGATCGCGCCCTGAGATTTTAATGAAGGCCCACTGCCATGATGACCAAAGAAGATGTGACCGAACTGTTTGCCAATATCGCCGAAAACGCGCCGTGGGACCTGTCCCAGCCGCTGCTGTGGGGCTATTACTTCACCAACCCCACTTCCGAGCCGCTGGAGCAGGCCGCCACCTTGCTGGCGCTGCAGGGCTACCGCCCGGTGGAACTGTACCAGCCCGAACTGGACGACCCGGCCGCCGCCCCCGTGTGGGTGCTGCACGTGGAAAAGGCCGAAGTGCACGGCGTCGACAGCCTGCACGCGCGCAATGGCGAACTGATGGCGTTTGCCCAGGACAACCAGCTGGCCAGCTATGACGGCATGGATGTCGGTCCCGTCGGTACCGCAGCGTAGGTCGGATCAGGTCCGAAGGACCGTCATCCGACAACATTGTTGGCATGGCCGGTGGTGGCGTCGGATTACGCGGCGTGCCGCCGCTAATCCGACCTACGTCACAAACGCAAAACGGCGCCCGCGGGCGCCGTTTTGCGTGGATCGCTGAAAACGCTCAGCTGAGGTTTTCCAGGCGGATCTTGGTGACCGTGCCCACCACGCTATTCAACGCTTCCATCTTTTCGATGGCGGCCGTGACGTTCTTTTCCTGCGTCTGGTGCGTCAGCATGATGATGTCCGTATGCGTCTCGCCCTCGGCCGGCTCTTTTTGCAGCATGGCGTCGATCGAGATGCCGCGTTCGGCCAGGATGCGCGTCAGGTCGGCCAGCACGCCCGGCTGGTCGGCCACGTGCATGCGCAGGTAGTAGCTGGTGGTGATTTCCGACATCGGCAAGATCGCGATATCGGTCATCGCGTTCGGCTGGAACGCCAGGTGCGGCACGCGGTGTTCCGGGTCGGCCGTGGCCAGGCGCGTGATGTCGACCAGGTCGGCGATCACCGACGAGGCGGTCGGCTCGGCGCCCGCGCCGCGGCCCGAGTACAGGCTGGCGCCGACGGCGTCGCCATGCACCAGCACCGCATTCATGGCGCCTTCCACATTGGCGATCAGGCGCTTGGCCGGAATCAGGGTCGGATGCACGCGCAGCTCGATGCCTTCCACGCCGTTGACGGTGGCGCGCTTGGTGATGCCCAGCAGCTTGATGCGGTAGCCCAGCTGCTCGGCGTAGCGGATGTCGACGGCATTGAGGTTGCTGATGCCTTCCACGTAGGCCTTGTCAAACTGCACCGGGATGCCGAAGGCGATGGCCGACATGATGGTGGCCTTGTGCGCGGCATCGACGCCCTCGATGTCGAAGGTGGGGTCGGCTTCCGCGTAACCGAGTTCCTGCGCCTGTTTCAGCACCGTGGCGAAATCGAGGCCCTTGTCGCGCATTTCGGACAGGATGAAATTGGTGGTGCCGTTGATGATGCCGGCGATCCATTCGATGCGGTTGGCCGTCAAGCCTTCGCGCAGCGCCTTGATGATGGGGATGCCGCCGGCGACGGCCGCTTCGAAGGCCACCATCACGCCCTTGTCCTGGGCGGCGGCGAAGATTTCGTTGCCGTGCACGGCCAGCAGGGCCTTGTTGGCCGTCACCACGTGCTTGCCGTTGGCAATCGCCTGCAGCACCAAGGTTTTCGACAGGTCGTAGCCGCCGATCAGTTCGACGACGATGTCGATCTCGGGATCGTTGACGATGAGCATCGGGTCATTGACGACCTTGCAGGCGCCGGCGACCAGCGCTTCGGCGCGCGCCACGTCGCGCACGGCGACGGCGACGACTTCAATGCCGCGGCCCGCGCGGCGCTTGATTTCTTCCTGGTTGCGTTTCAGGACGCTGAACGTGCCGTAACCGACATTGCCCAGGCCCAGCAGGCCGATCTTGATGGATTTCATAGTTGTGCTTGACTGCTCATAAGTGGCGCCCCCTTGGGCGGCGCCAGGTTGATCGAGATTGCTGCTGCTGGCTGCTTCAGCCCTTGCCGTGACGCTTGCGGTAACCTTCGAGGAAGCGCGCGATGCGCCCCATGGCCTCGGTCAGGTCATCGGAATTGGGCAGGAAGACGACGCGGAAATGGTCGGGCGCAATCCAGTTGAAGCCCGTGCCCTGCACGATCAGGACCTTCGCTTCGGCCAGTAATTCATAGGCAAACTGCTGGTCGTCGGCGATCGGGTAGATCTCCGGGTCCAGGCGCGGGAACATGTACAGCGCGGCCTTCGGCTTGACACAGGTGACGCCCGGAATATCGGTCAGCAGCTTGTGCGCCAGGTCGCGCTGTTTCAACAGGCGCCCGCCGGGCCCCACCAGGTCTTGTATGCTCTGGTAGCCGCCAAGTGCCGTCTGGATGGCAAACTGCCCCGGCGCATTGGCGCATAGCCGCATCGAGGCCAGCATGTTGAGGCCCTCGATGTAATCTTTTGCGTGGCGCTTTTCGCCCGAGACCACCATCCAGCCGGAACGGTAGCCGCAGGAGCGGTAATTCTTCGACAGGCCGTTCATGGTGATGAACAGCACGTCGTCGGCCAGCGAGGCGATCGACACGTGCTCGGCTTCGTCGTACAGCACCTTGTCGTAGATCTCGTCGGCGAAAATGATCAATTGGTGCTGGCGCGCCAGGTCGACGATCTGCTGCAGCACGGAAACCGGGTACAGCGCGCCGGTGGGATTGTTCGGGTTGATGACGACGATGGCTTTCGTGTGCGGCGTGATCTTGCGGCGCATGTCCTCGATGTCGGGATACCACTCGTTCTGCTCGTCGCACACATAATGCACGGGATTGCCGCCCGACAGGCTGACGGCGGCCGTCCACAGCGGATAGTCGGGCGCCGGCACCAGCACTTCGTCACCACTGTTGAGCAGGGCGTTCATCGACATGACGATCAGTTCCGAGGCGCCGTTGCCCAGGTAAATGTCATCGATGGTCACGCCGGCGATATTCTTGCCCTGCGTGTAATGCATGACGGCCTTGCGCGGCGCGAACATGCCTTTCGAATCCGTATAGCCGGCCGCATTCTGCAGATTGAGCATCATGTCGCGCACGATTTCATCGGGCGGATCGAAGCCGAACACGGCCAGATTGCCGATATTGAGCTTGGTGATCTTGTGGCCTTCTTCTTCCATTTGCCTGGATTTTTCCAGGACCGGGCCGCGGATGTCGTAGCAGACGTCCGCCAATTTATTCGATTTCTGAATCGGTCGCAAAATAAATCCCTGTCGTGATGCGGCGCGGCCGGCCTACGCTTGCAGCATGAAAGCCGCGCCAGAACTGTGAACCCGTGAGACTGCAATGCGAAAACAACCATTCTCGCCGAAAGCAGGCCATTTTATCAAATTAAACATGGCAAATTGCAGCATTTCTCGCCGTTTATGCCACGCTGCCCGGCACGCGCGTGCTTTTCCCAGCGGACGCTCTTCATCTTCTCTTAATCTTCGCCTACTACTATGGCAAGCACCGCATGCCACTGTTGCGCCAAAAAATTGTCCATAGATTGCAAATTGGAAAGGATGTTGCTTTTCAGTCGCTCTTTTCTGTCATTTATGGCATGCTTACGCCCTTGGCCGCAGCGCGCATCCGGACAGCGCGCGCACCGATCAACCGACACGAACAGCCCCGACATCGCCATGAAACTGCATGCCAGCAGCACCCAACAATACCAAACCGTCACAGGCTACGATGAAAATGGCGTGGAGATCAATGCCCAGCCGTACAACTACAGCCTGATCGTCATGCCGGAAACGCCGCCACGCGCGTGGGAGGTGGACAGTTTCGAGCAGCTGAGCGAGGCGCATTTCGCGCAAATCCTGGCCGACGCGCCCGACGTGGTCATCCTCGGCACGGGCGAGCGCCAGCGTTTCGTGCATCCGAAGCTGACGGCCGCGCTGACCATGCGCCGCATCGGCGTCGAGTGCATGGATAGCCAGGCCGCCTGCCGCACCTACAACATCCTGATGGGCGAAGGCCGCAAAGTCACCCTGGCCCTGATCCTGGCTCCCGGCGCAGGCAGCGCCACATGAAAATCAATGTCAATGAACTGCACAGCTCGCGGCTGCTGATGTGGTCCCTGCTGGGCATCTTCATCGTCGTCACCCTGTATGCGCTGGGCGTGCGTACCCTGGTGCCGCCCGACGAGGGCCGCTACGCCGAGATGGCACGCGAAATGTTCGTCACGGGCGACTGGATCACCACGCGCCTGAACGGCATCAAGTATTTTGAAAAGCCGCCGCTGCAAACGTGGATGAATGCACTCAGCTTTGCCGCCTTCGGCCTGGGCGAATGGCAGGCGCGCCTGTGGACGGGCCTGTGCGGCATCATCGGCGTGTGCATGACGGCCTATGCCGGCAAGAAAGTCTTTGGGCCGCGCGTGGGCTTGTATGCCGGCCTGGTGCTGGCGTCGAGCCTGTTCTGGCTCGCTTCCGGCCAGATCAATTCGCTGGACATGGGCCTGTCGGGCATGATGACCATCGTGCTGATGAGCCTCTTGATCGCCCAGCGCGACGAGGCCGCCCCCACCGAACGGCGCAACTGGATGCTGCTGTGCTGGGCAGGCATGGCGCTGGCCGTGCTGGCCAAGGGGCTGATCGGCGTCGTGCTGCCGGGCGCCGTGCTGGTGCTGTATTCGCTGTGCGCGCGCGACTGGCGCATCTGGACCCGCTTGCATCTGGTCAAGGGCTTGCTGGTGTTTTTCGCCATCGCCACGCCATGGTTCGTGCTGGTGGCCCTGCGCAATCCGGAGCAACCGCATTTCTTCTTCATCCACGAGCATTTCCAGCGTTTCCTGATGAAGGGGCACAAGCGCGAAGGCGCCTGGTACTACTTCCTGGTCCTGCTCATTCCCGGCATCCTGCCATGGCTAGGCGTGCTGCCGCAAAGCATCGCTGCCGCCTTCAAGCGCCAGGAAGGCACCTTCCAGCCCCGTTTGATGGTGCTGATCTGGGCCGTGTTCATCACTTTCTTCTTCAGCTACTCGACCTCGAAGCTGCCTGGCTACATCGTGCCCATCTTCCCCGCGCTGGCGCTGCTGATTGCGCTATTCCTGGAGTCGGCCTCGCGCCGCCAGCGCATGCTGGCCGCCGGCCTGCTGTGCGTGCTGGGCGTCGCCATCCTGATCGGCGCGCCGATCGGCTTCAATCACGCCAGCGCACGCGATCCGGCAGAGCTGACGGCGCTGAAAGGCTACCAGCCGTGGCTGATGGCTGCCGGCTTCTTCGCCCTGGCAGGCGGCGCCCTGGCCTTGCTGCATGCGCGCCAGCTGCGCCGCGACATGACCGTGCTGACCATCGCCGGCGCCGGCTTCCTGGCCACGCACTGCATCCTGGCCGGCTCCGAACTGTATGGCCAGAACCGCGCGGGCACCGACATGCTGCCGCAGATCCAGGCCGAACTGACGGCCGATACCAAGCTCTATTCGGTCGGCATCTATGAACAGTCGCTGACGTATTATCTGCAGCGGCCCGTGATCCTCGTCGATTACTGGGATGAGTTCACGTTTGGCCTGAAACAGCAGCCGGAACTGTCCATTCCGAGCATCGAGCCTTTCATCACGCAGTGGACGAACGATGCCAACGCCGGCGTGCACGACATGGCCATTATCAGCCTGAACCGTTACAAGGAATTGCAACAACGTGGCGTACCCATGCGTGTGATTGCCGAAGATGCGCGCCGCATGGTGGTTGCCAATAAATAAATGTTTAAAGGGGCGCGAGGCAGCACGGATCGCGCCCCCGGCCAGCCTGCCCCGCCCCCGCATCAGCAGGATTTTTCACCGCTGAATGGGCTGCGCCGCCATACTGAGAAGATAAAATAGCCATGCCTGCCGGCGGCCTTTGACCGCATTGGCAGCCTCGGCGACGCCGATACCCTGACAGAATACAGACCCAAGAACCGCGCCCATGACCTCTACCCTGCCCTTTTTGCCCTTTTCCAAACCCACCATCGACGAAGCGACCATCGCCGCCGTCGGCGAGGTGCTGCGCTCGGGCTGGATCACCAGCGGCCCGAAAGTACAAGCCTTCGAAGCCCAGCTGTCCGAATACTTCGGCGGACGCCCCGTGCGCACCTTCAATTCGGGCACCTGCACCATGGAAATCGCGCTGCGCATCGCCGGCATCGGTGCGGGCGACGAAGTCATCACGACGCCCGTGTCGTGGGTAGCGACGGCCAACGTCATCATCGAAGTGGGTGCCACGCCCGTGTTTGCCGATATCGACCCCGTCACGCGCAATATCGACCTCGACAAGCTCGAAGCGGCCATCACGCCACGCACCCGCGCCATCATCCCCGTCTACCTGTCCGGCCTGCCCGTTGACATGGACCGCCTGTACGCGATCGCTGAAAAGTACAATTTAAGGGTGGTGGAAGACGCGGCGCAAGCGTTTGGCTCCAGCTGGAAGGGCAAGCGCATCGGTTCCTTTGGCGATTTCGTCTCGTTCAGCTTCCAGGCCAACAAGAACATCACCACGGGCGAAGGCGGCTGCCTCGTCCTCAACAACCTGGAAGAAGCAAAACTGGCCGAGAAATACCGGCTGCAGGGCGTCACGCGCAGCGGCGTCGACGGCATCGACGTCGATGTGCTGGGCGGCAAATACAACATGAGCGACATCATGGCCGCCATCGGCCTGGGCCAGTTCGCCAATATCGACGCCATCACGGCCCACCGCCGCGCGCTGGCGCGCCACTATTTCGCGCAATTCGGCAGCGACTTCGAAGCGCGGAGCGGCGCCCAGCTGCCGGTACAGGATTTTGAAAACAGCAACTGGCATTTGTTCCAGATCATCCTGCCCGACAATGGCCCCGGCACGCGCGCCGCGTTCATGCAGCAAATGGCGCAGCAAAACGTGGGAACGGGCTATCATTACGCACCGATCCACTTGTTTACCATGTACCGCGAACGCGGCTTTACCGAGGGCATGTTCCCCGTCTCGGAAAAGATCGGCCGCCTGACCGTGACCTTGCCGATGTTTTACGCCATGACGACACAGGACGTGGAACGCGCCGTCGCCACCGTCAAATCCATTCTCATCAAGTGAGCAGCGCGCCGATGAAACCTGAACTGTCCATTATCATTCCGATCTACAACGAGCAGGATGGCCTGGCCAGCCTGTTCGCCCGCCTGTATCCGGCCCTCGATGCCCTGCAGACGAGCTACGAGATCATCTTCATCAACGACGGCAGCCGCGACAACTCGGTGGCCATCTTGGCGGAACAATTCCGCCAGCGCCCCGACGTCACGCGCGTCATCCTGTTCAACGGCAATTATGGCCAGCACATGGCCATCCTGGCCGGTTTTGAAGCATCGCGCGGGCAAATCATGATCACGCTCGACGCCGACCTGCAGAATCCGCCAGAGGAAATCGGCAACCTGGTGGCAAAGATGCGCGAAGGCTACGATTACGTGGGCTCGATCCGGCGCAAGCGGCAAGATTCCGCCTGGCGCACCCTGGCGTCAAAAATGATGAACCGCCTGCGTGAAAAGATCACGAATATCAAAATTACCGACCAGGGCAACATGCTGCGCGCGTATGGCCGCAATGTGATCGACCTGGTCAACCAGTGCGCCGAAGTCAACACCTTCGTGCCCGCCCTGGCCTACACGTTTGCCCGCAAGCCCACGGAAATTACCGTCGAGCATGAGGAACGCTCGGCCGGCGAGTCGAAATACTCGCTGTACAGCCTGATCCGCCTCAACTTCGACCTGGTCACCGGCTTTTCGCTGATTCCCCTGCAAATCTTTTCCATGCTGGGCATGCTGCTGTCCTTCAGTTCGGCCGTGCTGGTGATCTATTTGCTGGCGCGCCGCTTCCTGTTCGGCGCCGAGGCGCAGGGTGTGTTCACCCTGTTCGCCATCGCCTTCTTCCTGATGGGCGTGATCCTGTTCGGCATCGGCCTGGTGGGCGAATACGTGGGACGCATCTTCCAGCAGGTGCGTGCCCGTCCACGCTACGTGGTGCAGACCATCTTGCAGGATGGCATGGTCCAGGCGGAAGCCGAGGCGCCATCGTATGTGCGCCTGGAAAAGCGCCAGGTGGGCCGCTGATGGGCGCCCCACGCGCCGTCGTCTTCGGCTACCACAATGTGGGCGTGCGCTGCATCAAGGTGCTGCTCGCCGGCGGCGTCGATATCGCCCTCGTCGTCACGCACGAAGACAGCCCCACGGAAAACCTGTGGTTCGAATCCGTCGCCAGCCTGTGCCAGGCCGAAGGCATCCCGTACATCACGCCTCCGGACGCGCGCGCGCCCGAGTTGCTGGCGCAGGTGCAGGCAGCACAGCCGGACATGCTGTTCAGCTTTTACTACCGTCACATGTTGCCGGCCAGCATTCTGGAGGTGGCGCCCGCCTACAATATGCACGGCTCGCTGCTGCCGCAGTTCCGCGGCCGCGCGCCCGTCAACTGGGCCGTGCTGCATGGCGCCACGCAGACGGGCGCCACCCTGCATGAAATGACGGTCAAGCCCGACGCCGGCGCCATCGTGGCGCAAACGGCCGTGCCCATCCTGCCCGACGACACGGCCTTCGAAGTGTTCGGCAAGGTCACCGTGGCGGCGGAACAAACGCTGTGGGGCGTGCTGCCGGCCTTGCTGGACGGCACGGCGCCGCGCCAGCTCAACGATTTGCGCCAGGGCGGCTATTTTGGCGGGCGCAAGCCGGAAGACGGCCGCATCGACTGGAAGTTACCCGCGCAACAGGTATACAACCTGCACCGGGCCGTGGCGCCGCCCTATCCCGGCGCCTTCACCGAAGTCAACAATGTCATTTACACCATCGAAAAAGCCCGTTTGAGCAAGCTTTCCGCAGGAAGTTTGCCAGCGGGCTTGGCGGTAGTGGATAATTGCATCTTTGGCGTCTGCGGAGACGGCCGCATGCTGGCCATTTCCGCGCTGAGGGCTGCCGGGGAGCCGATTTCGGCTCAGCAATTGCAAGCAAGTCTGACCACCCGCGTCAGCACACACTGATATCACTCAAGAGAATCTCACATGAAAAAAGTCCTCATCTTAGGCGTCAACGGCTTCATCGGCCACCACCTGTCCAAGCGCATCCTGGAAACCACCGACTGGCATGTCTACGGCATGGACATGAACACGGACCGCATCACGGAATTGCTGGAAGATGACAACTACAAGTCGCGCATGCACTTCTTCGAAGGCGACATCACGATCAACAAGGAATGGGTCGAATACCACGTCAAGAAATGCGACGTGATCCTGCCCCTGGTCGCCATCGCCACGCCATCGACCTACGTCAAGCAGCCGCTGCGCGTGTTCGAACTGGACTTCGAAGCCAACCTGCCGATCGTCCGTTCGGCCGCCAAGTACGGCAAGCACCTGGTGTTCCCGTCGACCTCGGAAGTGTATGGCATGTGCCACGACGAGGAATTCGATCCGGAAAACTCGGAACTGATCTGCGGCCCGATCAACAAGCCGCGCTGGATCTATTCGAACGCCAAGCAATTGATGGACCGCGTGATCTGGGGCTACGGCATGGAAGGCTTGAACTTTACGCTGTTCCGTCCATTCAACTGGATCGGCGCCGGCCTGGACTCGATCCACACGCCAAAAGAAGGTTCCTCGCGCGTGGTGACGCAATTCTTCGGCCACATCGTGCGCGGCGAGAATATCTCGCTGGTCGACGGCGGCGCGCAGAAACGCGCGTTCACCTACATCGATGACGGCATCGATGCGCTGATGCGCATCATCGCCAACAAGAACGGCATCGCCAGCGGCAAGATCTACAACATTGGCAATCCGACCAATAACTATTCGATCCGCGACCTGGCCGGCATGATGCTGACCCTGGCTGCCGAGTATCCTGAATACGCCGAAGGCGCGAAACACGTGAACATCGTGGAAACGACCTCGGGCGCCTACTACGGCGCCGGCTACCAGGACGTGCAAAACCGCGTGCCGAAAATCACGAATACCTGCGAAGAACTGGGCTGGGCGCCAAGCACCACCATGGCCGATTCCCTGCGCAATATCTTCGACGCCTACCGCAGCCAGGTAGCCCAAGCCAAAGCCCTGATGGATTAATGTTGAGCAAGCCGTTCCTGACCCTGAAAATCGACGTCGATACCTATCGCGGCACCCGTGAAGGCATGGGCAATCTGGTGCGCATGCTGGCCGCGCACCAGGCCAAGGCCACCTTTCTGTTCTCGCTGGGCCCCGACCACACGGGCTGGGCCCTGCGCCGCGCCTTGCGGCCCGGCTTTTTCAGCAAGGTCTCGCGCACCTCGGTGGTCGAGCACTACGGCTTGAAAACATTGATGTACGGCACCTTGCTGCCGGGACCCGATATCGGCAAGCAATGCGCGGCGCAATTGCGCGCCGTGCGCGATGCCGGTTTCGAGTGCGGCATCCACACCTGGGATCACACCCTGTGGCAAGACAACGTGGCCAAGCGCAACGCCGCCTGGACCATCACCATGATGCGCAAGGCCGCCAACCGCTACGAACAGGTGTTTGGCACCAAGCCGCACACGCACGGCGCGGCCGGCTGGCAAATGAATGTCAGCGCCTTTGTCGAACACGACACGGCCGGCTACCGCTTTGCCTCCGATGGCCGCGCCATGCTCGACGCGCGCGGCGCCATGGCGCAGCCGTCGCAAGGCCCGCACCGCGTGCGCAACGGCAACACCATCCTGCAATGCGTGCAACTGCCCACCACCCTGCCCACGCTGGATGAATTGCTGGGCTGCGAAATCGACGGCAAGCTGATCACGACCGGCAATGTTGCCGCGCATATATTGTCGCTGACGGCGGACAATCCGCGCGACCACGTGTATACCTTGCACGCGGAACTTGAAGGACAGAAACTCGCCCCCATTTTCGAACAACTGCTGGCTGGCTGGAAAGCCCAGGGCTACCAGTTCGCGGCGATGGGCGATTATTATGAAAAGATAAAAAATACGGACTTGCCCGTTTGCCCGATCACCTGGGATGAGTTGCCCGGACGTTCGGGACGCCTGATTGTGCAGGGCAAAGCGGCCTGAATGCTGTATTGTTGCACCTGGATGCGTTGCCAGATTAAAAAAACAGCGCTGATGATCACCGTTCAGGAGAGAACCTGTGGCTGATAGCCAATCCCTCGTTAGCATACCCGACTTTAGTGCCGCCATGACCAGCGGCAAGACCTTTCAGTTGCTGGGCCGTCCGGCCAAGGCCACGGTACTGTTTTTCTATCCTAAGGACAACACCCCCGGCTGCACCACGGAAAACATCGCCTTCCGCGATGCGTATCCGCAATTCGTCGCCGCCGGCGTGGAAATCTACGGCATCAGCCGCGATTCCCTGCGCTCGCACGAAAGCTTCAAAGCCAAGCTGGAACTACCATTCGAGCTCATTTCCGACCCGGACGAAGCCGTTTGCCTGCTGTTTAACGTCATGAAGATGAAACAGATGTATGGCAAGACGGTCCGTGGCGTCGAACGCAGCACGTTTGTGATTGACGCCCAGGGCCGATTGGTGAAAGAATGGAGAGGCGTGAAGGTCGCAACTCACGTGGAAGAAGTGCTGGAATTCGTAGCGCATCTGAATTGATCGTCCATGTTGATCCAATGCGCGTTGTCGGCTTCCAGCAAGCCTGGTTCAACCGCAGTTCAGTTCACGGTACCTATCGCCATTTTGAGTCAACGAAGCGCCTCCATCCACTCCGCCAGGCGGGCCTGCAGCCCGCCGATGGCGTCCATGACCGGCCACGCTGCCGGCCTTCCGGCAGTTATTCGTCCTGTAGCATTGTTGTCCCCCCGCATCCACCCCATGAGAAGTGCCGCCAGAAGCTGGCTGCCCATGGGCGATTCATTCCAGAAATTTTTTGATTGAGATCCTGATGCCACTGCCAAAATTACCGAGCAAGCCAGCCACCATCCTGGCCACCCAAGATTACCCAACCGCAGGCGCGGCGCGCCCGGCCACCAAAACCCCGGCAGCCAAGAAAGTGGCTGCACCGATCATTGAAGCGGCGATCGCCGAAGTTGCCAAGCCGGTCCGCAATGCGGCCACGAAGATCAAGCAAGTGGCGGCCCTGATGGTCGCCAAGCCGGCACAGGCGCCCGCTCCGGCGCCGGTTGCGGCCGCGCCGGTCGCCGTTGCCGCCCCCGCGGCGAAAGCCAGGCCGGCGGCGAAAGGCAAGGTCACGCCGATCAAGCCCGTCCAGCAAGCCGAGCAGCCACATCCGGCCAAGCACAAGGCGGTCGAAGTGCAGCTCAAGTCGTCCGCCAGCCGCGCCGCCGACCAGCGCGGCATCAGCAAGCTGTTCGTGCTCGACACGAACGTGCTGATGCACGATCCATCGTCGCTGTTCCGCTTCGAGGAACACGATGTGTACCTGCCGATGATGACCCTGGAAGAGCTGGACAACCACAAAAAGGGCATGACGGAAGTGGCGCGCAACGCACGCCAGGTCTCGCGCACGCTCGACGCCCTGATCAGCAACACGGATGACGACGCCATCGAGCACGGCATCTTGCTGTCCAAGCTGGGCAACAAGGACGCCAAGGGCCGTCTGTTCTTCCAGACGCGCCTGCAAAGCGCCGACTTGCCGGCAGGCTTGCCAGTGGGCAAGGCCGACAACCAGATCCTGGCCGTCGTGCGCTCGCTGGAATCGGAACAGGAAGGCCGCCCCGTGGTGCTGGTGTCGAAAGACATCAACATGCGCATCAAGGCG
Organism: Janthinobacterium sp. PSRC1-1; assembly: GCF_049897525.1. Classification (NCBI taxonomy): domain Bacteria; kingdom Pseudomonadati; phylum Pseudomonadota; class Betaproteobacteria; order Burkholderiales; family Oxalobacteraceae; genus Janthinobacterium; species Janthinobacterium sp. PSRC1-1. The sequence goes on along the minus strand of NZ_JAFCWK010000005.1, from coordinate 430,313 downwards.
CGCGCCCTGGGCTTGCCGGCCGAAGATTACTTCAACGACCATGTGCTGGAAGACACGGACTTGCTGTACTCGGGCATCGTGCAATTGCCGGACGACTTCTGGAACAAGCACGGCAAGGACATGGAATCGTGGCAGGAAAGCAAGAATGGCTACAGCTCGACGTTCTATCGCGTGACGGGCCCGTTCATCCCATCGCTGCTGGTCAACCAGTTCATCTACCTGGAACCGAAAAACGGCGAAACGCCGTTCTACGGCCAGGTGAAACAGATCAACGGCAAGACGGCCGTGCTGCAAACCCTGCGCGACTTCAGCCACACGAAGAACAATGTGTGGGGCGTGACGGCGCGCAACCGCGAGCAGAACTTCGCGCTGAACCTGCTGATGAATCCGGAATGCGACTTCGTCACCCTGCTGGGCCAGGCCGGTACCGGCAAGACCCTGCTGGCCCTGGCCGCCGGCCTGGCGCAAGTGCTGGAAACCAAGCTCTACAATGAAATCATCGTCACCCGCGTGACGGTGCCGGTCGGCGAAGACATCGGTTTCCTGCCAGGCACGGAAGAGGAAAAGATGTCGCCATGGATGGGTGCCTTCGACGACAACCTGGAAGTGCTGAACAAGTCCGACTCCGATGGCGGCGAATGGGGCCGTGCGGCAACGCAAGACCTGATCCGTTCGCGCATCAAGATCAAGTCGCTCAACTTCATGCGCGGCCGCACGTTTGTGAACAAGTTCCTCATCATCGATGAAGCACAGAACTTGACGCCGAAACAGGTCAAGACCCTGGTCACGCGCGCCGGTCCCGGCACGAAGATCCTGTGCCTGGGCAACATCGCGCAGATCGACACGCCGTACCTGACGGAAGGCTCGAGCGGCCTGACCTACGTGGTCGACCGCTTCAAGGGCTGGACCCACAGCGGCCACGTCACCCTGGCCCGCGGCGAGCGGTCGCGCCTGGCCGACCACGCCAGCGAAGTGCTGTAAGTAATAGCGGGCGGCGCAAGCTGCCCCAGTCATTCGAAGCCCCGTCTGCAGCGATGCAGGCGGGGCTTTTTCTTGCTGAAAAGCTTATATGCTGTCTTGCGGCTTGAGCTCGAACACCTCACCATTTTTCTGCAGCAAGCCGCGCAGCAGCAGATCATCGATGCGCGCACGGATGGTGTCGCGCAACTGCGGGCTGGTGGCCTTGAAACCAAACAGGCGCGCCACGTACTGGGCAATTTCGACCAATCCTGCGCCATAGTTTTTCTGTAGCGTATCAAGGATCGCCACGTCGATTTCCTGCGGCGGCAGCATGTCGGGTTTACGCAGGGTATCGGACAGCACGGCGCCTCGGTCACGGATGCTGATGATGGTATCGGCCATACTCAAAAAGCGCTCCGTCATGATCATGCCATCGAAGCGGACGGCGGCATGGATGGCGCGTTCCACCGCGGCCTGGATGCGCGCGCCGGTCCGTTTCAAGCCCCACGCAGCGCGCAGGCGCACCACGACTTCATCGACGTGCACGGGACCTTCCAGGGTGACGATCTGCTTGACCAAGTCGCTCAAGGCTGCTACCGGCATCTCATGCAACTCGTCGGCATAGGCAGGTTTGGCAGGGATCGCTTCGACATAGGCCGACGGCCTGTTTGGTCCATTCCTTTCCAGGCCAATCTCTGCATGATCCTCTCGCTCCACGGTCACTACAGACACACCCGGCTTGTGCTCCTGCCTCCCATGGAGTTCAGCGCGCGCTGCCAGCTCGGTCTTGGCGGCATCAATGGCCATCAGCAGGCGCTGCAACTCATTATTGGGCCTCTGAAACCAATCGAGTCCCCAAATACGGTGGATGATCCAGCCATGGTCTTCCAACACGGCCTGGCGCAAGCGATCGCGATCGCGCGCCGAGCGCGAGCTATGGTAGGACTCGCCATCGCACTCAATGCCCAGCAGATAGCGGCCCGGATGCTGGGCGTCGGCAATACCCAGGTCGATAAAAAAACCGGCGATGCCAACTTGTGGATGGACTTCGTACCCGCAGGCCTTAACGGCATCGGCCACCTGTACTTCAAACGGACTGTCATATTCGCGCCCAGATACGCGCGACAAGCCCAGCCTGCCCGTACGCGCGAAATGCAGGAATAGCTTGAAGGCCACTACACCCCGTCCCTTGGCACGTTCAAGATCGATATCTTCATCGGTAATTGAGGCAAACACTTCGCAACGGCGCTTGGCGCGACTGATCAGCACATTGAGGCGCCGCTCACCGCCTTCGGCACTCAATGGGCCGAAGCGCATGGCCATGTAGCCGAGCTTGTTGCGACCGTAGCCAACCGAGATAAAAATCACATCACGTTCATCGCCCTGCACGTTTTCCAGGTTCTTGATGAAAAACGGCTCGCTGGCATGCTGCTGAAAAAAGGGCTCCACATCCTGATGCTCGCGGCGTAACAACTCCAGTTCATCCTGGATGGCTCGCCGCTGCTTGACCGAAAAAGTCGCCACGCCCAACGAGTGTTCCGGTGAGTTGCGCGCATGGTCGATAATGGCCCTGGCAATGACCCTAGCCTCTTCCACATTGGTGCCAGTGTTACCGGAATCAAAGACGCCGTTAGAGACGTGATGAAACTGCAAGCCCATGCCCGCCTCTTGGGTGTAGGGACTGGGCACGATAAACAGCTTGTTTTCATAGAACTGGCTGTTCGACACGGCGATCAAGGATTGATGCCGGCTGCGGTAATGCCAGCGCAGCATGCGCTGCGGCAAGCCACGCGCAGTAAACAACCCCAGGATGCTCTCAATATCGGAGACTTGCGCATCATCGTCGCCATCGTCATCGGGCTCAACGCTGGTCATCTTGGAAAAGAACTTGGTTGGTGGCAATTGCCGCTCGTCCCCCACAACAACCACTTGGCGCGAGCGTGCAATGGCCCCCAGCGCGTCCACAGGCTGGATCTGGCTGGCCTCGTCCATCACCAGCAAATCAAAACTGAGTTGCCCTGGAGGAAGGAACTGGGCTACCGATAACGGACTCATCATAAATACCGGCTTGAGCGCCTGGATGGCGGGTGCAGCGCGTTGCATCAGGCGGCGTATCGGCATATGCCCCTTACGTTTGGCCATTTCGCCGCGCAGCACGCCCAAGGGGCCGATCGCACCGCCTCCCTGCGGGATACGGCGGTGGTGTGCTTGCACCACTTCCAGACTGGATGCCGCAATGCGCTGGCGGTCCATCTGCCCAAAATCTGCCGCCAGGCGGCTATGGAGGTGACCGTCAAAATGGGCCAGCGCCTCGTCGCTGCGTACTTGATCAGCAAAAATCGCTTCGAAATACGCCATTGTGAACGTGCGCATGGCATCCCTAGGGATCAGCGCGCCAGCTTCCAGTTGCGTGACAATTTCACCGATACCCAGCTGGCGTGCCTTGGAGCAGCGGTCGCGGTAGATCACCCATTTCGACAACTCTTCGGAAAACTCAATCCACACCGCCATGCGTCCAAGCAAGGCAAAGGCGGGCAAATCCAAGATAGCCGGCACCTGAAACAGCTTATCGTTATTGGTGCACAACTCGCTATAAAGTTCGTCGAGTTCCCTCACGAACTTGTCCTGCGCAGCTTCAAGCTCCAATGCGCAATGTAGCGGCGCGGCACGATTATCGTGGCGCGCGACCATATGGCGAAGGCTAGACTTGGACGCCATCCACACTGAGCTGGTGCGCAAATTCTCCCAGTCGGACAATGGCCCCTGCCAATGCGTGCCAAACGCAACTCGGCCCAGCTCGCTACTCGCATCAATGCGCCGGCGCAGTTGCTGCGCTTCGATCAACAAGTCGAGGCGCCCGATCTTATCTGAAAGGTCAAGCGGCACATGTTGCATCACAGCCTGGCAGCCGGCCTGGCAAAATGCAAGCCGGGACACTTGCCCGGCCACCGTCTCAAGGGCGGCGGCCTCCACGCTAGCCCACTCGCGAAATGCGGGTTCGTCTTTCCAGCCGTTGAACCACATCGCGTCTAGCAGAGGCCGGATCTCCTGCAACAGACTCTCCAGCAGTGCAGCCCGACGGCAGATTTCCGAGCGGTCCGGCAACTTGCTGGCGATAATGCGTGGCTGCGCTCCCAGGCCACGCAAGCTGCGCATCCATTCCACCAGCGCCAGCATGGGCGCCGCGCGCGATTGCCCTCCCTTCCAGTCGGCACCAAACGCCCCACTACCAAATGTGTTGTTTGACTCAATCCGCTCCAGCAGTTTTCTCGCTTCGCCCAAATGGTCGAGAATTTCAAGCTGTTCGGGCAACGCTGTGTCCGGGTTACGCAACAGGCCCTTGACCTGCTTGCTAGCCGCGCGCCACTCGCTGCTGACTAAACGCAGCAGGCTGTCGCCGTGGGCGGCCAACGTCTGGCGCGCACCAGACAGATCAAGCTGCCAGGCATCGCTGCTGATTTTTCCTTCCAGCCGCGCGTGTAAGGCCTCCAGCGCCACCACGCATTGCGCCAGGTCGGCAGCCTGTTCCACGCCATGATCCCATACCGTCGAAATAAACACGTCGGGACTGACATCAGGCGCTGTCGCCACTTTCTGCGCCGTCAACACCAGGCGGTTGATCTCGTTGTAGCTTGTCATTTGGCTGCTGGCATCGACACCGAGAAGTCGGCTGAGCAAAGCAACCTCGCCATCGAGCCTGTTAAACAGCGTTTGCAAGGTCTGCGCCCGTTCGAATGCCTGTGCGTTTGCATGCTGCGGCAAGCCGACCAGTTGCTGACGCAAGTCAAGCACATCAATCTCCCACGCGTCTGCGTGGATTTCGCCCGCCAGAGCGGCCTGCACACGCTGCAATTGGATGCCATCGTCAATCAAAGTCTTCAGGGCGTTCGCCTGCTCACTCCACTCTGGCGCCCGCAGGGCTTCGTTGGCAAGCGTGGGCGCCGCAGCAACGTCACGCGCCAGCGCCACCAAATAGGTAAAGTCACGCAGCACCGCCGGCGCCACCGTATCGAGCGACATGGCCAGCTCTGCCTGTTGTTCAGCAAGCTCCTTGCAGCGCGCCCGCATGACCATGATGCGCGACACCAGGCGCTCCACGTCATTGGGAAGTATCATCTTGAGCGCCACGCCGCGCCATGGATGGTCGCCCGGCTCTCCAATGTCAACGATGCGCTGGGCCAATTCCTCAACCACTGCCAGGCGCTGCTGCACCTCGTCCGGCGACCAGCTTTCAGGCTGTTGCAAACGGATGTCCACCGGCTTGACATGCTCCAGGCGCAACTTGCTCAATTCTCCGATCACTTGATAAGGCGTGAGCTTGGCGACCGAGTGCCGCAGGTGCAAGCGCGCACTGTGTGCGTTGAGTTGATCGCGCGCCACCAGCAAACGGCTATTCAAGGTCGTGGCCGCATCGCCCTTGGGTGAACCTAGTTCAGACGTGCGGCGCAGTTCATCGAGAAACATTTTCTTGTTAGCTTTATTACTGTGCAATTCAATGCAGGCATCGCCAACGCCAGCTTGGTCCAATCGCCGCTTGACCACCTCGAGGGCGGCCATTTTCTCCGCTACGAACAGTACCGTCTTGCCATCGGCAATCGCCGACGCGATGACATTAGCAATGGTTTGAGATTTGCCAGTACCAGGCGGCCCCTGGATAACCAGGTTACGGCCAGCGCGCACATCGTGCACGGCCAGCGTTTGCGAACTGTCGCAATCGACGATATGCAGCAACTCGGCCGGCGCGATATAGTCGTCCAGGTTGGCGTCTTCGGGAATGGTCGATGCACCGGCAGCAAAACCATCGGATAACAAACCGCGCATCAAGGGTTGATTCGTCAGCCCGCCTTCCGGCCACATGGCGGGATCGAGGTCGCGGTACATCAGGAATTTGGAAAATGAAAAGAAACCAAGCACGATATCGTCGGCATCGACCACCCAGCCTTCTTTCGACTGCACAGCATCCCTGACGGCGTCGATGTAGGCCATGGGATCAAATTCATCGCCCGCTTCATATGCGGGCATTTTTAAATGGTGCACGCGCTCCAGAAAGGCTTCCAGCGACAGATTCGATGAATGCTCTTCCTGACGCCATTTCAATTTGAATTGCTCGGCGGCATTGCCCCTTTCCAAGCTGACGGGAATCAGGATCAGCGGCGCGTATCGCACATTCTTCGCATTCAATGGATCAAGCCATTTTAAGGTACCGAGCGCCAAGAACAAGATATTAACACCCTGCTCTTCTTCCAAGGTACGGGCATCGAGATACATGTCGAGCAGGCGCTTTTGCAGTCCCTTGACAGTCAGCCTGGTTTGCAGGCGTGTATCTGCATGCCTGTTTAGAACACCGCGCGCGTCGACAGTGTCATCATCAGCTGGCGCCAATTCCGCGATTTCATCAGCGCTAGTGTTAGCATCCGTATTATCAAGCTCAATCTTGCTTGCTGCCCTTCCAGGCAAGAAGTTAAATGGACGACTTTCGGATACCATCAACCGAAATATCTCGCTCGACTTTTCATCGACCACATCAATGGTACGTGCGGTGGTAGATGAGCGTGGAATATTCAGCAAGCGGTTGCGTGCAGTCAGGTCCAGCAACTCCGTACGAGCGCGCTCAAGCTTTGCGTCTGCAGACAGACTACCTTGCAGAAAATCTGATTCAAAAACTGGAGTTACCATGTCCGAGTCATTCATTATTGCCTCGCTACTTCATCATTAATCTTGGACTACTGCATTTTCACGCACAACTTTACTCCCTAAAGGTCATATACGAGCTTAAAGCAGCCGGAATAGTACTGAATTTACGTCAAGTCAATAAATATAGTTGCCAGCTAGACACGATTGAAGTTATTTCCAACATCTATCAAAGGATAAATTTAAGACTATCGAACGTATTGATTTTTTCTGGCATGTTCTAATATCGCCCCCTGTCCTTCAAAATATCAACGATGTCTGCTGCCATTCAATTCTTCCTAGCTGCTGCCCTCTTCATGCTCCTCCACATTTCCGTCATGGCCCTGTGCGCTCGCGTATGTGGCATCACCGTGCGCAGCATCAGCTACGGCGTGGGTCCGACCTTGCTGAGCTGGGGAAAAGTGCGCGTCAAGCTGCTGCCCCTGGCCGGCAATGTGGTGCTGAAAGATACGCGTGAAGAAACGCTGTATGACGACGACCCCTGCCTTGACGCCTATAATTTCCAGCCGCTGTGGAAGCAATGCGTGTTGCCGCTGAGCGGCGTGGTCGTCTTGCTGGCCTTGTCGCTGGGCATCATGGGAGCTTCGGGCTGGGAACGCTTTGGCGCCGCCTTCGGACAAATCTTCCGTGGCGCGCTGGCGCCGCTGTCGACGGCGCAGGAATTGCTGGGTAATGGAGAGGCGTTTGCGCGTACACACGGCTTTGCGCTGGTGTTCGCCCTGTTCTCGTTGAAACTGTGCGCCTTCAACCTGCTGCCGTTCGCCGGCTTGAACGGCGGACAGGCGCTGCTGGCCATCGCGCGCGGCGGACGCGCTTGTGTGGCGTGGGAAGAAACGCTGACGAAATGGATGCTGTTGCCGGGACTGGCGATCTTGCTGGCGTGGGCGGCGGCGTTCGGCTGGTATGGCTGGCAAGCGCTGGGGGCCTAAGGCAGCGCCCCCAAGGTCGCCCGGTCAGCCGACCAGCACCAGCTTGCGGTTGACGAATTCCATGATGCCCAGATCGGACAATTCGCGGCCATAACCCGAATGTTTCACGCCGCCAAATGGCAGGTCCGGCGCCGTGATGGCCGGCGAATTGATGAACACCATGCCCGTGTCGATGCGGCTGGCAAGGCGTTTTCCGCGTGTAACGTCTGCCGTGATGATGGTGCCGCCCAGGCCGAACGGCGAATCGTTGGCCAGGGTGATCGCCGCGTCGTCATCCTTGACGCGGAAGATCATGGCGACGGGGGCAAAGAACTCCTGGTAGTAGACGGGATTGCTTGGCGTCACCTCGGTGAGGATGGTCGCCGCCATGAAGTAGCCGGCGCGCTCGATGCGCTTTCCGCCCAGCAATAATTTCGCACCGCCCTCCACGGCTTGGCCGACTTGCTTGACGGCCAAGTCCAACGCCGATTTGCTCGACAGCGGCGCCAGGGTAGTGGCGGCATCCATGGGGTCACCTGCCTGCAGCTTGGCCAGTTCTGCCTGGAAGCGTTCGACGAAGGTATCGGCAATGCTGTCGACCAGAATAAAGCGTTTCGAGCCGTCGCATACCTGACCCGCATTCTGGATACGGCCGATGACGGCCAGCTTGACGGCCAGGTCCATGTCGGCATCGTCCAGCACGATGAAGGCGTCGCTGCCACCCAATTCCATCGTGGTTTTTTTCAGGGCCTTGCCGGCCGTGGCCGCCACGGAGGCGCCGGCGCGCTCGCTGCCCGTCAGCGCCACGCCCTGCACGCGGGGATCGGCAATGGCCGTGGCCACTTGCTCGCTGGAAAAGAATGCATTCGTGTAGGCGCCTGCTGGCGCACCCGCGTCGAGGAACAGCTTTTCAAAGGCCAGTGCGCACTGGGGCACGTTGGACGCGTGTTTCACGACCAAGGTATTGCCCGCCATCAAATTCGGACCCGCGACCCTGGCCAGCTGGTAGTACGGGAAATTCCACGGCTCGACGCAGAAGATCACGCCCAGCGGCGCAATTTCCACGCTGGCCGCGCCGCGCTTGACATCAAGTTGCTTGGGCGCAAGGAATTGCTCGGCATTATCGGCGTAGTAGTCGAGGATTTGCACGCACAGCGACACTTCCTGCTGCGCTTCCTGGAACAGCTTACCCATTTCCACGGTGATCAATTTGGCGAAGCGATCGCGTTGTTCTTTCAGTAGCATGGCCGCTTTCTTGACCACCACCTTGCGCTCGGCAACGCTGCGCTGGCGCCAGTCGCTCTCGAAGGTGGTGGCGGCCTGGGCCAATATACTGTCCATTTGCGCATCGCTATGCGGCGTGAAGGTCTGCTCGATCTGTTCGCTGTAGGGATTCGTGGTCTGATAGCTCATCTGGTTTCCTTGGTCGTGGCGCCCCGGGATTGCGTGGGGTAGCTGGGCAGTATGCTGGAGGACTGGCAGCGCGACCGTACGCACGCGAACATAACGGTCAATGACAACAGGCACCTTGCGGCGCCTGTGCACGGATGGAAAATCAAGCAGGGAAACTCAGTTCACGCGTTTGGCCGGCATGTCCTGCCCCTCCTGACGCAGCACCAGTTGTTGCGTCTTGCCATCGGCATCCTTGCTGAAGCGCACTTCCGCATCGACTTCATTCGAGAAGAATGCCGTCTCGCTCATCGGCAGCATGGCCAGCTTGCGGAAACCCGTCACCTGGGCGAAGAATTTATCGCCTTCGCGCGTCACTTCCAGGTAGACCTCGGGCGCCAGCGCATACTTGCCCACGTAGGCATCGAATTGCGCCGTCGTCATGGCAACCACCGTACGCGCCGGTTTGGCGGCGCTGGCGCGCTCGTGCACCGACTTCGATTCGCCGCCATCGTTGAGAATCAGCTGCGCCTCGCCCTTCGGTCCCCGCTCGAATTCGGCCGTGGTGAGCGTATTTTCAATCAAGAAACCATTTGGCGAATACGCCAGCATGCGTTGCGCCGGGCGCCCCGTGCGCTGCAGCAGCAAGTTGCCCTCGAAGTTGCGGATCGTGTAGCCGGCCTTGTCGTTGATGGCGTACACGCCCGCATAGGCGTCCAGGATGGCGGGCTTGAGCGTCATGACCTTGATCTCGGGATACGGCCGGCCCACGGCCACGGCGGCCGCCTTGCGCGCCACCACATCGGGGTCGACCAGGCCCGTGTCCGCATTTTCCAGCACGGCCACGTAGACTTTTTCCTTCGGCAAGCGCATCGCATACGTGGCAAAGCCATTGATGCCGCCGCCATGGTGGATGACGGGCGTGTTTTGCCAGGTGCCCAGCATCCAGCCATAGCCATAGCGGGTGGCCTTGCCATCGTTCAGTTTTACCGGCGTGAACGCCAGCTGCCAGGTGGCGGCCTTGAGCAGCTTGCCGTCCGAAATGGCCGCATCCCAGCGCGCCAGGTCGTCCACGGTGGAGACGAGCGCGCCTGCCGCATACGGCTGCGTCATGCTCAGGGGCAGGTTTGGCACATACGCCTCGCCCGAACGGATATGTCCGGCCGCGCGCTTGCCCGGCTGGCGCTCGTGGCCTTCATAAGCCGTATCGTTCATGCCCAGCGGCACGAATATCTGCTGTTCCACAAACGTGGCATAGGGCTGGCCCGCAGCCTTTTCAATGATGGCGCCCAGCAGGAAATAGCCGGAGCTGCTGTAGCGCCACTGCGTGCCCGGCTCAAAATCGAGCGGATCGTTCTTGAAGAAATCGATCATCTGCGCCACGCTCAAGTCTTTCGTGCTGTTGGGCACGAATTCAGGCTTGACCGTATAGTCGTGGATGCCGGAGGTGTGCGCGAGCAGCTGCGCGATCGTGATTTTCCTGCCGTGGGTCGGATAATCGGGCAGGAATGTCGTGATGTCATCGGTGACGGCCAGCTTGCCCTGGTCGGCCAGCAGCAGGATGGCGACGGCCGTGAACTGTTTGGAAATGGAGCCCAGGCGCAGCGACATGTCGGGCGTCAGCGGCTGGCCATCCCGCACGCTGGCCAGGCCATACGCCTTGCGCAACAGGGGCTGGCCATCCTTGACGACGATGACCACGGCACCCGGTTCGGTGGACTTGTAATACGGCGCGATGCTGGCATCGATGTGCGCTGCCAGCGCCTGCTGCCGGGCACTCAGTGGAGCGGGCTGGCCGGCCCAGCTGGCAGGTGTTTGCAACAGGATCAAGGTGGCGAGACAGATGCTGGAGACTTTAAACATGCAAATCACTTTCGTAGGAAGGATACACAAGCTGGCCATGCCCCTGGCGGCGGCTATCGGGATGGTGGATTTACCATAGGAAATATTTCCATTTAGCTCACTCAGCCTAACAGACGCCCCTGCCGCAAATCTCTCCCTTTGTCACACGTCGCCATGCACGCCAGTTTGCCGCTATGATTTTTTGGCTACCTATCGTATGCTCGACTCAGTGCCGCACTGACATTCACACTTACAAATGAAATATTCATTCATGAAATGAATAACCCCTATCGCTACTGTGAATTGGCTGGAAACAGGTCTGCGGCCTATACTCAAGCCGTCTCCCCTACATTGTTTCCCATGCACACCCTGCTCAGCCCGCACACACAGCGGGCTTTTTGTTCCCGGCCTTTGCCATTCTGTCTTTTCCCCCTTGCCGATCACCAGCCCCACACCGGGAGCACAGCATGATCGTGCGCGAGCGTCCGTCGGCGCTACGGCTGTTCCTGGTGGTGCGCGGCTCCGTCCTGCCGCGCATCCGCACCACCCTCATCGTCAACACCCTGATCGCCACCCTGGTCACCTGGTGCCACGGCACCCTGTTCGACCACAAGGTCATCCTCACCACCATACCGTTTACCCTGATCGGCTTGCCGCTGGCCATCTTCCTGGGCTTTCGCAACACGGCCGCCTACGACCGCTACTGGGAAGCGCGCAAGCTGTGGGGCGAACTGGTGCTGCGTAGCCGTAATTTCTCGCGCCAGTGCCAGACCATGATCCGCAGCGATACGCCCGCCCACGCCCGGCTGGGCCTGGACGATGTGCGCGTGCGCATGATCTACCGCACCATCGCCTTTTGCCACGCCCTGCGCCACCAGTTGCGCGACACGCGCGGACCGGACGACTTGCAGCCGCTGCTGCGCCCGGCTGAATGGGAAGCGGCCTGCAAGGCCTCGAACCCGTCCGACTACCTGATGCTGCAGATGGGTCATGATCTGGCCGACTGCGTCCGTCAAGGCCGCATCGACAGCATCCTCACCGCACAGATCGATAACACGGTTTCGGCCATGGTAGCGGCAGGCGCCTCGTGCGAACGCATCCGCAGCACGCCGATTCCCTTCTCGTATTCGCTGCTGCTGCACCGCACGGCTTATCTGTACTGTTTCCTGCTGCCTTTCGGTCTGGTCGATTCGCTGGGTTTCATGACGCCGTTCGTCGTCGCCATCGTCGCCTACACCTTCTTTGGCCTCGATGCCCTGGGCGACGAGATCGAGGAACCGTTCGGCGAAGATGCCAACGATTTGCCGCTGTCGGCCATGTGCCGCGCCATCGAAATCAGCTTGCGCGAATCCGTGCAGGACGAGAACGTGCCACTCCCCATGCAAGCTGACGATTTTCTGCTGAATTGATCCACACGCCGGCTTTCCCCTTGACCTTACCATCGGGGGAAGGCTTACAGTGGGAACACTTAATCATTCAAGGAGTGCTTGCATGTATCAGTTACAAGTTGAAAACATGAGCTGCGGCCATTGCGTCGGCTCGGTCACGAAAGCGGTGCAAGGCGTCGATCCGCAAGCCCAGGTGCAGATCGACCTGGCCAGCAAGCGCGTCACGGTGGAATCGCCCGCCGAACTGGGCGCCATCAGCGCGGCCATCGTGGAGGCGGGCTATCCCGTCACCAGCGCACAATAAGCGACACGCACACAGAACAGCCGGCCCTTGCGCCGGCTGTTTTTTTATCCGTCCAGCTCGGGATAGTGGCGGAAGATGCCTTCCTCATTGAACGCAATTCTGCGCTTCGAGCGCAGATAAGGGGCGATGTTCGGCCGCGCCGCCACCGTATCGTGCAATTCCTGCAAGGCAGGATAGGCGGGCGCCAGACGCGCCATGGCTTGCGGAAACGCATAATGCAGGCCGGCCAGCATCTGGAACAGCGACAGGTCGCCATACGTGAGTCTTGCGCCCAGCAGATACCGGCCGCGGCTGTTCAGCAAGACCTGGGTGAAATAATCGAGGAATTTGGGCAACCGCGTGGCGCGGAAATCGGCGCTGCGCAACAGGGCCGCCTGCTGTTGCTCTACATAATATTGGTTCACCGACAGCGGATGGTGCGTGTCGTGCACTTCCGTCAGCCAGTCGGCCAGCGTCAGCTGCAGCTGGTTCAGCCACAGGCGGCCGCTTTCCGCGCGCGGCGCCAGGCCCAGGCGCCGGCCCAGGTACAACAGGATATTCGTGGTCTGGCCGATCAGCACGTCACCATCGCGCAGCACGGGCGGCGCGTAGGCCGCGTGTGGCGTGCTGTCGCCATCGAGGCAGGCCAGCATGGCGGGCATGCCCTGCCCATGGCGTTCGGGCAAGCGGGCGATGTCGCGGTAATCGGCGCCCGCCTCTTCCAGGGCCAGGCGAATAAATTCGCCGCGTCCCTGTATCGTGGGCCAGTAGTAGAGTTCATACGCCATACGCACCTCCGTTGATTTACATCAATGGCAACATGCTTTCGCTTCCGTGTCACCGGCCAGCCCCAGGCTTTGCAGGATGGGGCAATCGGGCCTGTCATCGCCATGACACGATTGCGCCAGGTGGGCCAGGGTGTCGCGCATTTCCGTCAGTTCATCGATGCGCTTGTTGAGCTCGGCGACGTGCGCCAGGGCGATGCCTTTCACGTCCGCGCTGGCGCGCTGGTCGTTTTGCCACAGCGACAGCAGTTCGCGGATCTGCTCCAGCGAAAACCCCAGCCCCCGCCCGCGCTTGATAAAACGCAAGGCGTGCAAGTCGTTCGGCGTGTAGATGCGGTAGCCCGCGTCGCTGCGCGCGCTGGGTTTAAGCAAGGTAATGCTTTCGTAGTAGCGTATCATTTTTGCCGATACGCCCGTTTCACTGGCTGCCTGGCCGATATTCATGCTATGACTCCTTGGTATGCGCACTGCGGGCTTTCCAGCGGCGCAGCAACAGGGCATTGCTGATCACGCTGACGGAACTGAAGGCCATCGCCGCGCCCGCCACCATGGGGTTGAGCAGGCCGAAGGCGGCCAGCGGAATGCCGATCATATTGTAGATAAATGCCCAGAACAGATTCTGCCGTATCTTGCTGTAAGTGCGGCGCGAGATATCGATGGCATCGGCCACCAGGGCCGGATCGCCACGCATCAGCGTGATGCCGGCCGCATGCATGGCCACATCCGTGCCCGTCGACATGGCGATGCCCACGTCGGCTGCCGCCAGCGCAGGCGCATCGTTGATGCCGTCGCCCACCATGGCCACCCTGGCGCCCGCGTCTTTCAATGCGGTGATTTTAGCGGTTTTATCGGCCGGCAGCATTTTCGCCGCCACCGTATCGATGCCCAGCAGCTTGCCGACGGCGTCGGCGCTGCCCTGGTTATCCCCCGTCAACATCACCGTGCGGATGCCCAGGCTGTGCAGATGGGCAATGGCCGCCTGCGCATTCGGCTTGACCTGGTCGCTGAAGGCGAACAGCCCCAGCAACTGCGTACCCGAGGCCAGCCAGGAAATCGTGTTGCCCGTGTTTTCCAGAGACACCGCCTGTGCCGCCAATGGCGCCATATCCACGTTTAACTCCTGCATCAGGCGCGTGCTGCCCAGTTTCAGGTCCAGGCCGTCGACATTCGCCGCCAGCCCGCGGCCCGGCAAGGCCGACAGGCCCGTGGCCGGCAAGGGTTCGATATGGCGCGCGCTGGCCGCATCCAGCACGGCGGTGGCCAGGCTGTGCTCGCTACCGCGCTGGATGCTGGCCGCCAGTTGCAGCAGCCGTGCATCGTCGATGCCATGCGCATGCAGGGCCGCCAAGGCAGGTTTGCCCACCGTCAGGGTGCCCGTCTTGTCGAACACGACGGTATTGACGGCGTGCGCCACTTCCAGCGCTTCCGCATCCTTGATCAGGATACCGTAGCGGGCCGCCACGCCCGTGCCGGCCATGATGGCCGTCGGCGTGGCCAGGCCCAGCGCGCACGGGCAGGCGATGACCAGCACGGCCACGGCATTGATGATGGCGTTTTCCAGCTCGCCGGTCGCGAACCACCAGCCCAGCATGGTCAGCAGCGCCAACAGCAGCACCACGGGAACAAAAATCGCGCTGACCTTGTCGACCAGATGCTGGATGGGCGCCTTGGCCGCCTGCGCGTCTTCCACCAGGCGGATGATGCGCGACAGGGTCGTCTCGCCGCCCACGGCTTGCGTGCGCACCAGCAACAAACCATCGGCATTGATGGCGCCGCCCGTGACCTTGTCGCCCGGATGCTTATCGACCGGCAAGCTTTCACCGGTGATCAGCGATTCGTTGACTTGGCTGGCGCCTTCCACCACCACGCCATCGACGGCCACCCGTTCACCGGGGCGTATCACCACCAAGTCGCCCACTTTCACCTGTTCCACGGGCAAGTCGATCTCGACGCCGTCGCGGCGCACGCGGGCCGATTCCGGACGCAATACTTGCAGCGCGCGGATGGCCGAGGCCGTTTGGCGCTTGGCGCGGCTTTCCAGCCATTTGCCCAGCAACACCAGCGTGATGACGACGGCTGACGCTTCGAAGTACAGGTGCGGCAGCATCTCGCCCGCCGTCAGCCATTGATAGACGGACAAGCCATACGCGGCGCTCGTGCCCAGTGCCACCAGCAGATCCATATTGCCGCTGCCGGCGCGCGCCGCTTTCCAGCCCGCCTTGTAGAAACGCGCGCCAAAGTAAAACTGCACGGGCGTGGCCAATGCGAATTGCAGAGCGCCGGGCAGCATCAGATGGATGCCGGCCCATTCCAGCAGCATGGGCAGCATCAGGGGGAAGGCCAGCAGGCCGGCAAATACCACCTTGATGCCGTCACGCGATGGCGCTGGCGCACTGGCTACGCCCCCGGCTGGCGCTGGCACGCTGGCCTGGTAGCCGGCAGCGGTGACTGCCGCCACCAGGGTCGAGGCTTCCACGCCGCTGACCGTCACGCGCGCGCTTTCGGTGGCCAGGTTGACGCTGGCGGCAAGCACGCCCGGTACTTTCAGCAGGGCTTTTTCCACCCGGCCCACGCACGAGGCGCACGTCATGTCGGCGATATTCAGGTCGATCTCGCGCTGCGCCACCGCATAGCCGGCCTTGTCCACGGCCGCCTGCAAAGTGGCCAGCGCAACGTTCTGGCTGGACGCCACCCTGGCCGTATCGGTGGCCAGGTTGATGCTGGCGCTGGTCACGCCCGGCACGGCCGCCAGCGCTTTTTCAACACGGGCCACGCACGAGGCGCAGGTCATGCCTTCGACCGTGAACGATTGCAAATAAGGGGAAGCTGGCTGCATGGCGCGGATCCTGTAGACGAGAGATGATGTCTACAGGATCGTCCCTACCATGATGGGAAGGTCAAGCGAAACTTAGCGTACTACGCAGTCGACGTTGTTCGACTTGCCCGGCGTGGGATTGCTGGCGCTCTGGCCCGTGCTGGCATTGAATACCGGCGGCAGCGTAAACGGAATGCCCGGATTGGTCGGCAGCAGCACCGGTGGCTGCCTGAAACTCGGCGTGAAACCGAACTGGCCGGCGGCGATATCGAGCGTGCCGCCTGGATTGCTGACCACGATTTGTCCGGTGGTCACCGACGTGTACAGCCCTGGCGCAAGGGTCGGCCCTGCCGGCGATCCCGCTTTGGGTAGCGACGAGCCTGGTGCCGCATAGCCACCGGCACCGATATATTCGGCAGTGAAATAAGTGCCGCGAATGCCGATGGTGGCGACCGGCGTCTTCAGGGAAAACTTTTCCTTGCTGCGCTTGCCCAGCAGGCCCGACAGCGAACGCAAACCTCCCTTGACCAGGTTGAACGAGGCCCGGTCGCCCTCGGGCTGCTCGGCCTGGTAAGCGAACTGCTCGACAACGAAGGTGGTACCAGGCTTCAGGGTGATCTCGCTGTTGTCGATGAATTTCACCAGGGCATAGGTGTTTTTCTCCGTCACCAGCGTATCGCCCGCCTCCACCTCGGACTTGAGCGACAATATCTTGACCTTGCCGTCGGTCTTTTTCGCCAGCATCGGCCCGCTCAACTGCGTCACCGTGCCCGCCACCTGGGCGAACGCATGCAGGCTCATGCTCATCAGCACCAGCCACAGCATGGCGCCGGCCAGCATCGGCCTAGTTGCAATAGGTCTTCTTGATACTTTTTTGAAGTTCATCTGGTGCTTCCTTCGTCGATTCTTTGGATGTGGCTCTCGCCAGCGGTGGCGTGCCCACGTTGTTGGGCTTAGTGAGCTGGTTGAGCGGATTGTATTGCTCACTGAACGCCGGCAAGGTATTGCCGGCGCTGATGATGGTGCTTGGCGGCACCACGGGCGTCGTCACCGGCTGGGCCACCAGCACCGAGGCCGGCACGTTGACCCGGCCATTCGGCGCCAGCAGCGACACGGGCGCACCGCGGCTGTTGATGCGCACGGTCCCGGCGGCGGTCAGGTCGCCGTTTTTCGCCAGCACATTGATAGCGCCCGTGGCCTGCACATCGAGGGTGGCTGCGCCGGCAAAAGTGACGCCGGTGCCGGCCGTGACCGCGATGGCGCGCGCCGCATTGACGCGCGCGCCATCGCCGAAGGCCACGTCCGTGCTGGCGTCGACGGTCACGTCGTTGCCGTTGATGGCGCCCTGCACGGTGACGGGGCTGTGTGCGATCAGGCTCACATTGCCGCTATTGGTATTGATCGCATGGCTTTCGATGCCGCCCGTGCTTTCGATGCGCACATCACCGGCGCCGGTCGCCAGGCGACCCAGCACCAGCATGTCAGGCGCGCTGGTGCTGGTCAAGGCAATGCCGCCGGCGCCGCTGTTGCCGGCGCTGAAGTTCTTGACACGGTTGCCGGCGTCGTTCAGCACGGTACCGGTTTGCGATTGCGTGGCCAGGCTGCCGGCAACCACGGCGCCGCTCTGGCTGATGGCGCCCGCGCCAGCGTTCAGGCTGATGGCATTGGCGGTCAAGGCCGCGAAACGCAGGTCGCCGGTGGCCTGGGTCACGGCCAGGTTGCCGCCGATATGGATGGCGCCGGCGCTCTGGCTGAAGCTGTTGCTGACCGTCATATTGCCCAGGCCACCCAGCAAGCCGCCGGTCTGCGCATAGTTGGCCACCGTCAGCGCATTGTTGACCAGCAGGCTGCCGCCGGTGAGGTTCAGGCCGCCGCGCGAGCTCAAGCGATCAAGCACGGTGTCGCCGGCCGCCGCCGTGTACACCACGTTGCCGGTGCTGGCCGCGAAATCGGCCGCCAGCACATTGGCGCCGCTTGGCGCCACGCCGCCTTCCCAGTTGGCGGCGTCGCTCCACAAGCCACCGGCCGCGCCGATCCAGGTCGACAGGGCGCGCTGGGCAATGCTGGCCTGAGCCACGCCGCCGGTCGAGTTCAAAGCGTAGTTGCCGGCATCCGCGCCCGACAGGCCAAAGCCGCTGACATTGACCGTCTTGCCGCTGCCATAGTTGCGGTCGGCAAACGTGCCGCTGCCGCCCACCAGGCTGACGGCATCCTGGCCGATCACGCCCGCCACGGTAGCGCTGACATTGGCCAATTGCGTGCCGTCGTACACCTTGTCGCTGGCGCTGACGCTGGCCAGGGTCAATGCCGCGCGGGCAATAGTGGCCGTGGTCGCACCAGTCGTGTTGGCCAGGCGGTAGTTACCAGCATCGTTACCGGACAGGCTGGCATTCTGTACCGTGATCGTCTTGCCGCTGCCGGCATTCTTGTCGGCAAACGCCGCGCTGGCCGATGCGCTCAGCACATCGCCGGCGATGCGGTCGTCGCTGATCGCCACCTGCGCGCCGGTCACGCCGTCATACACCTTGTCGACACCCGTATAGCCCAGGTTCAGCGCACGCTGCGCGATGCTGGCCATTGCCGTGCCACCGGTCGTGCCCAAGGTGTAATTGCTTGCGTCAAGGCCGGACAGGCTGGCGTTCTGCACCGTCACGACTTTGTTGCTGCCGGCATTCTTGTCGGCAAATGCGCCGCTGGCCGTTGCCGTCAGCACGTCGTTGGCGATACGGTTGTCGGTGATGGCGAGCGTGGCGGCGGTATTGCCGTCGTAGGTCTTGCCGGCGGCCGCAAAGCCCAGCGCCAGTTCGCGCTGGGTGATGGCGGCGCTGGTGGCGCCGGTGCTCGAGGTGAGCACATAGTTGGCGGCATCGGTGCCGGACAGGCTGGCGTTTTGTACCGTCACAACCTTGTTGCTGCCGGCATTCTTGTCAGCAAATGCACCGGACGCCGTTGCCGTCAGCACGTCGTTGGCAATACGGTTGTCGGTGATGGCGAGCGTGGCGGCGGTGTTGCCGTCATAGGTCTTGCCCGCTGCCGCAAAGCCCAATGCCAGTTCGCGTTGCGTGATGGTGGCGCTGCTGGCGCCGGTGGTCGAGGCCAGCACATAGTTGGCGGCATCGGTGCCGGACAGGCTGGCGTTTTGCACCGTCACGACTTTGTTGCTGCCGGCATTCTTGTCGGCAAATGCACCGGACGCTGTTGCCGTCAGCACGTCGTTGGCGATACGGTTGTCGGTAATCGTCAATGACGCGGCGGTGTTGCCGTCATAGGTCTTGCCCGCTGCCGCAAAGCCCAATGCCAGTTCGCGCTGGGTGATGGCGGCGCTGGTGGCGCCGGTGCTCGAGGCCAGCACATAGTTGGCGGCATCGGTGCCGGACAGGCTGGCGTTGCGCACCGTCACGACCTTGTTGCTGCCGGCATTCTTGTCGGCGAATGCACCGGACGCCGTTGCCGTCAGCACGTCGTTGGCGATACGGTTGTCGGTGATGGCGAGCGTGGCGGCGGTGTTGCCGTCATAGGTCTTGCCTGCTGCCGCAAAGCCCAATGCCAGTTCGCGCTGGGTGATGGCGGCGCTGGTGGCGCCGGTGCTCGAGGTGAGCACATAGTTGGCGGCATCGGCACCGGACAGGCTGGCGTTCTGCACCGTCACGACTTTGTTGCTGCCCGCATTCTTGTCGGCGAATGCACCGGACGCCGTTGCCGTCAGCACGTCGTTGGCGATACGATTATCGGTAATCGTCAGTGACGCGGCGGTGTTGCCGTCATAGGTCTTGCCGGCGGCCGCAAAGCCCAATGCCAGTTCGCGCTGGGTGATGGCGGCGCTGGTGGCGCCGGTGCTCGAGGTGAGCACATAGTTGGCGGCATCCGCACCGGACAGCCTGGCGTCTTGCACCGTCACGACTTTGTTGCTGCCCGCATTCTTGTCGGCAAATGCACCGGACGCCGTTGCCGTCAGCACGTCGTTGGCGATACGGTTATCGGTAATCGTCAATGACGCGGCGGTATTGCCGTCATAGGTCTTGCCCGCGGCCGCAAAGCCCAGCGCCAGTTCGCGTTGCGTGATGGTGGCGCTGGTGGCGCCGGTGGTCGAGGCCAGCACATAGTTGGCGGCATCGGTGCCGGACAGGCTGGCGTTGCGCACCGTCACGACCTTGTTGCTGCCGGCATTCTTGTCGGCAAATGCACCGGACGCTGTTGCCGTCAGCACGTCGTTGGCGATACGGTTGTCGGTGATGGCGAGCGTGGCGGCGGTGTTGCCGTCATAGGTCTTGCCCGCTGCCGCAAAGCCCAGCGCCAGTTCGCGTTGCGTGATGGTGGCGCTGGTGGCGCCGGTGGTCGAGGTGAGCACATAGTTGGCGGCATCGGTGCCGGACAGGCTGGCGTCTTGCACCGTCACGACTTTGTTGCTGCCCGCATTCTTGTCGGCAAATGTGCCGCTGGCCGTTGCCGTCAGCACGTCGTTGGCGATACGGTTGTCGGTGATGGCGAGCGTGGCGGCGGTGTTGCCGTCATAGGTCTTGCCCGCGGCAGTGAAGCCCAATGCCAGTTCGCGTTGCGTGATGGCGGCGCTGGCGGCGCCGGTGGTCGAGGCCAGCACATAGTTGGCGGCATCGGTGCCGGACAGGCTGGCGTTTTGCACCGTCACGACTTTGTTGCCGCCGGCATTCTTGTCGGCAAATGCACCGGACGCTGTTGCCGTCAGCACGTCGCCGGCAATACGGTTGTCGGTGATGGCGAGCGTGGCGGCGGTGTTACCGTCATAGGTCTTGCCGGCGGCCGCAAAGCCCAGCGCCAGTTCGCGTTGCGTAATGGTGGCGCTGCTGGCGCCGGTGGTCGAGGCCAGCACATAGTTGGCCGCATCGGTGCCGGACAGGCTGGCGTTTTGCACCGTCACGACTTTGTTGCTGCCGGCATTCTTGTCGGCAAATGCACCGGACGCTGTTGCCGTCAGCACGTCGTTGGCGATACGATTATCGGTAATCGTCAATGACGCGGCGGTGCCACCGTCATAGGTCTTGCCCGCGGCAGTGAAGCCCAGCGCCAGTTCGCGTTGCGTGATGGTGGCGCTGGTGGCGCCGGTGGTCGAGGCGAGCACATAGTTGGCGGCATCGGTGCCGGACAGGCTGGCGTTTTGCACCGTCACGACTTTGTTGCTGCCGGCATTCTTGTCGGCAAATGCACCGGACGCTGTTGCCGTCAGCACGTCGTTGGCGATACGGTTATCGGTAATCGTCAATGACGCGGCGGTATTGCCGTCATAGGTCTTGCCGGCTGCCGCAAAGCCCAATGCCAGTTCGCGCTGGGTGATGGTGGCGCTGGTGGCGCCGGTGGTCGAGGCCAGCACATAGTTGGCCGCATCGGTGCCGGACAGGCTGGCGTTCTGTACCGTCACGACTTTGTTGCCGCCGGCATTCTTGTCAGCGAATGCGCCGCTGGCCGTTGCCGTCAGCACGTCGTTGGCGATACGATTATCGGTAATCGTCAATGACGCGGCGGTGTTGCCGTCATAGGTCTTGCCCGCGGCCGCAAAGCCCAGCGCCAGTTCGCGCTGGGTAATGGTGGCGCTGCTGGCGCCGGTGCTCGAGGCCAGCACATAGTTGGCCGCATCGGTGCCGGACAGGCTGGCGTTCTGTACCGTCACGACTTTGTTGCTGCCGGCATTCTTGTCGGCGAATGCACCGGACGCCGTTGCCGTCAGCACGTCGTTGGCGATACGGTTGTCGGTGATGGCGAGCGTGGCGGCGGTGTTGCCGTCGTAGACTTTATTGGCGCCGGCAAAGGCCAGGTTCAAGGCACGTTGCGTGATCTCGGCCGTGCCGATGGCGGTGGCAGCCAGGCTGTAGTTGCCCATCGCGCTGCCGGACAAGGTCAGTTCGCTGACATTGACGGCCTTGTCGCTGCCGGCGTTCTTGTCGACGAACTGCGCGCTGCCGGTCACGCCCACGGTATCGCCGCTGACCGTGTTACCCAGGCTGAAGGTCGCGTTGGCAAAACCGAGCTGACCGTCATACACCTTGCTGCCGCCCACGCTGACCGTCAACGCGCGCGGCGTGATGGCCAGGGTGGTCGTGCCGCCCAGACTGATGTCGTACTTGGTCGACCACAGGCCAGTCACATCGTAGTTGCCCACATTGCGCGCCGACTGAAAGCCCAGGCTGCCGTTGGCCGCCGTGTCGCCATCGAGCAAGCCCAGATAGGCGAGCGTGCCGTTGAAGCTGGCGAACTGTCCATCGTAGACCTGGCTGGCAGGCTGGCCCTCCGCCGTCACTTGCAGCGGCTTCAGAAAAGCCTTCAGCATCGGCGTCGTGTAGCCGTCATAGATGCGCCAGATGGGCGAGGCGCCGAAGGCAAAACCGTCAAAGCTCGACCGGCGCGACATCTGCGCCGCCGTGCGGCCGATGCTGGTACCGCCATCGCCCGCCTGGCCGGAGCTGTCGATATTCCAGTAGGTGCTCGCCAAGGCGCCGCTATTGCTGCCGACCAAGCCGCCCACCGCACTGAAGCCCCCGCCAGCGATGGCGCCGCTGGCATAGGCATTGCTGATGCTGCCCGTGTTTTCGCCAGCCAGGCCGCCGATATGCTCGCGCGTGATCCCGGCATCCGCATTGCCGGCCGCCCCGACCGCGCCGGTCGCGTAGACATCAGCCAGCGTACCCTGGTTGCTGCCCACCAGGCCGCCCAGATTGCGTGCGCCGCTGACGCCGCCGCTGGCGTACGACACGGCAATGCGGCCCTGGTTGATGCCCGCCAGGCCGCCGACGCCATCCTGGCCGGTCACGCTCATGCTGCTTTGCACCTGCTCTATCGTGCCGCCCGCAGCGACCACACCGGCCACGGCGCCCACATTGTTGTTGCCGCTGGCATTGCCACCCAGCAGACTCAACTGGCGCACCGTGCCTGTCGTGCCGTTACCCAGCTTGCCGAAAAGACCGGTGTTCAGATTGCCGTTCGGCGCGCTCTCGCCGTGGATCTGCAAGCCGCTGACGGCATAGCCGGCGCCGTCCAGCACCCCGGAAAAACCGCCCGAATCGCTATGCGCGATGGGACGAAAACCGGCGCCGTCATTCCAGGCGCCCGTGCCGCTGGCGTCGATATTGCCGGCCAGGCGATAACTGTTACTCAGGTCCAGGCTGGCGATGCCTTGCAAGCCATACACGTCGGCGATGACATACGGTGCGCCCGCGCTGCCGTCACCGTTTGTAGCGCGCAAAAAACTGGCGCCGGGAGCGATGATGAAATTGCCTGCTAAAAAGGCTGGCAGGCCGGTCGTATTTTGCGTCCAGGTGCCGCTGCCCAACCTGAAGGTCGCCCCCACATTGACGGCGCCCGCGGCACTCACTGTCGATCCCGCAGTGAGGCTCAGGCTACCGGCCACAGCTAGCGCATGCTCGATCGCGATGGCGCCGCCCGTCACCAGCTGCAAGGTAGCCGGCCCCGTGGCGCCGCTCGCCACCGTCACCGCCTGGTCGACGCCGATGGCGCCTGTCATGGCGGCATGGCCGAGCGTGAGGTTCGCTGCGGAAATGGCATTCAGGTCGGCGCTGGACAGGCTGAGTTTGCCAACCGCCTTGCTGCCGAGATTGATTTCACGGTTGGCCGACTGCGCGCGCAAGGTCACCGCAGCGCCGCCCGCCTCACCGCCGTAGGCCACGCCGCCCTGCAAATTCATGTTATCAGCCTGCAACAGCAATGTCTGCCCCACCGCCGTGCCGACGATCTGTCCGCCGCTGCCATTGAGGACGATGCGTCCGTCGAATTTATTGGCGCGCAGTTCCGCATTGCCGCCGCCGACATCCAAGCTGCCCGCCACGCCGAAGACGATATCGGCGCCCGTCAGCGCAACGCGGCCGCCCTGGCTGGAGAGGGCAGCATCGACATGCAAGACGGCCGAGCTGCCTTGTGCCGTGGCGCCGCCATTGTCGTTGGCCGACAGGATCAGCGCGCCGCCGTTGGTGGTAATGGCCTGGTTGACGTTGATGCTGTTGCCAGCCTGCGCCGTGAGTTCCACGCCGGCCTCGGTGATGGCGACGGCTGCATTGAAGTTGATGTCGTGCTGCGCCTGCAGCAGCACATTGCTGGCGGCCGCCGAAATCAGGCCGGCGCCGATAGTGGTGGTGCCCGTCGTCGGCGCAGCCGCAAAATCATTGACGCCGCTCAGCGCGCCGCCATTGCCGGTGACCACGTCGATGTCATACGGATCGAGCAGCCAGTCGCCCGTCTTGCCGCGCGCCGCGCGGGCGCGCGTATCGACCCTGGCGCCATCGACAGCCAGGTAATGACCTGACGTTTCCACCAGGCCGCCATTGCCGCCGGCCGCGCCGCCGCGCGCCGAAATGCTGCCGAACACGCGCGCCGTCTCGTTGCCCCAGACGATGACCTTGCCGCCGTCGCCGCGTTGAATCGCGTCGGCGGCGATGGTGGCATCCTTGCTGACCGCCACCTGGCGCGCATTGGCAATCGCCAGGTTCTTGCCCTGGTAGTCGCCGCCCAGCAGCACCGTGCCGCCGCCCGTGGCGCCGCTGGCGTCCACTCTGGCGTTGCCTTGCATGCCGACCTGGTCGCCCAGCACCGTAATCTCGCCGCCCTTGCCCGCCGCACTGGTGGCGCTGGTGACGCTGCCATTTTCCAGCAATGTTTTGCCGGTGGCCTTCAGCACGATCTTGCCATTCTCTCCCACCACCGCGCTATTGGCGTTGAGCACGCCACGCTGGTTCAGCAGCGCGCCGGCCATGCCGATGCGCCCGCCCTGCGCCACGATCTGGCCCACATTGATGGCCTGGTCCGCGGGGGCCGATAGCACCACGCGCAAGTCGGGGTTGGCGGCGTCGGCCAGTTGCACGCTGTGGCCGGCGGCCAGCAGCACGTCACCGTTCGGCGCGGTGATGATGCCGCTGTTTTCCACGTTCGGCGCGATCAGCAGAATCTGCCCGCCGCTGCCGGCATGGATGGTTCCCTGGTTGATGACGGCGCCGGCCTGCTCGCCGGCATTGAAATGCATCTTGCCGGCCAGGAAATCCTGGTTCGACAGCGCCAGGCTGGACGCAACCAGGCCCGCCACGTCGACCCGCGCATCGCGGCCGAACAGCACGCCGTTCGGATTGATCAGGAAGACCTTGCCGTTCGATTCCAGGGAGCCAAGGATCTTGCTGGGGTCTTGTCCCGTAATGCGGTTGAGTACGCTACTACCGGCGTTTTGCTGGAGAAAACGCGTGATTTCGCCCGGATTGACGGAAAAGCTTTGCCAGTTGATGATGGTATTGGGCGTGTTCGTGATCGTAAACAGATTGCCGTGCTGGTTGAACGTGGCCTGGCCATGCACCACTTGCGGCAAGACCGGATTGGCGTGGGCGGCGCTGAAACAGGCGGCGATCAGGAGCGCCAGCGCGGTGCGGCGCAGCGGCGGCTCGACAGGGCCGCCGGCAGGCACGCTGCGCAATGGTTTTTGTTGGGTCATGGTGTTTTATCCTTGGAACTCAATACATCAGTACGACAGCGCAACTCTGAAATGCAGGCGGTTGGCGTCGCGGCGCCCCGTCTGGCCGGGGTTGACCACATGCGCATAGTCCAGTTGCAGGTTGGCGTAGCGGTTCAGCAGGATGCGCAGGCCCAGGCCCGCCGAGCCGATCGCCATGCTGTCGATTTCGCCGGGCAAGCCGTGATTGCGGCGCACCCAGGCCGTGTCATAAAACGCCAGCGCGCGGCACTGGTAGCCGCCATCGCCGCACCAGTTCGGCGTGTACAGTTCCAGATTCAGGTTGGCGCCGGAATCGTTCGCCACTTCGCGTTCCAGGAAGCCGCGCACGGTGGCCGCGCCGCCGACGCCGAACTGCTCGCCCGGCACCAGCGCATCGGGCGTGTACTGGCCGTTGAACAACGCGCGCCATTGCCAGTCGTTGTCCAGCACCTGGGCATGACTGGCGCTCAGGCGCAAGGTGCTGTAGCCGGCCTTGGCGCCAAAACGTGCCAGCGTAAAATCCGGCTGGCTGCCATTCTTGCCGCCGGGAATATTGCGCGCCAGGGTCAGGCCCACGCTGGCCTCGCCACGTGGCAAGCTCCAGGCGCCGATATAGGCGATGCTGACGGGGTGCACCGTCACGTTGGTGCCCAGCTCCATGCCGAAGAACTGCAGGCTGTTGCGGTAGGCCTTGAAGTCCAGGCCATACACCAGCTTGGGTTCATAGTTGTCGCGCTTGCCGAAGTTCTGGTTGTAGCGCGCGCCGGCGGTGGTGCCGCGGCCGCTGACGGCCAGGTCGAAGATACCGGCCGCGACGCTGCCCGAATCGACGTTCGAATAACTGGCAAAAAAGTCCAGCGAGTCGCCCAGCGCATACAGCGGCACGTGGTAGCCGAGGCCGTACACACCGACCTGATTGGCGTGCTCGAGCGAGGTGGTGTATTGCAGGCTGGCTACATGATCGCGGCCCCACAGGTTGGCATGCTGCAGCACCACGCTGGCGTGGGTCTTGCCGGAGTCCTTGCTGCCGGTATTGTCGAGGTTGAGCGTGGCTTTCCAGGCGCGTTCGTCCGCCACCGCGATGCTGGCGTCGACCGTGCCGTCGGCCTCGCCGGTAGCCAGCTTGACTTCGAGCTTGCGGGCCGGATTTTCATTCGCCAGCTTCAGGCTTTGCCCCAGGGCCGGCATGTTCGGCGTCTGCCCTTCGACCAGGGCCGGCAAGGCGCGCCGTACATTGGCGTCATCGACATACCGGTTGCCGCTGATGACCACCTTGCCAACCCGCGTCTGCACCACTTCCAGACGCACGGCGCCATGCGCCAGCTCCTGTTCCGGCAAGGCCACCTGCACCAGGGTGTAGCCGCGCGCGCGGTAGGCGTTTTCCAGCGCCTCGACGGCTTGCTGAATGGCGCCAAAGTCGCGCTGCGGGCCGGCGAACGGCGCCACCAGCGATTGCACCAGTTGCGGCCCCAGCAGGGTGTCGCCGCTGACCTCGTAGCTGGCGATATCAAACAGCGGAACGGCCATGTCGGCGGCGGGGGTTTGGGCGTTTGCGCATGCCGCGCAGAACAACAGCGCGGAACCTGCAAGCAGGCGCACCAGACGATAATTCATGAGAGAGAGTTCTTGTGGTTGCATGGCCAGCCAGGCGCGGCTGGGCCATCAATTAATTAAAAGCAAAGTTTAGACGGATTTTGATTTCCAGTCAGAAATATCTCCGCTGGCGATGCTTACTTGGTCTGGAAGTTGGTCACACCATCCCAGTCTTCGCCAGGCGGCGTTGCGCGATACTGGCGCAGGCGTCCGGCGTACAGCCGGCGCAGCCCATCGTCTGGCAGTTCCGATAAAATTGCCTCTGCGCCATCCCAATCCAGCGCACGCAGCAGTTCCAGCACGCGCGACCAACGCGCCAGGAGCGCCAGTTCGCCGGCATCGGCTTCGGCCAGCAGGCAGCGCGGCTCGAAAATGGCCACCGGTTCGGTCTTGCCCTTGACCCGCACGCGGTCCAGTTCGCGGTAGGCGAATTGCGGCGCCTGCGCACGCGTGAATTCGCTCACGGCGATGCCCACGCCATACACCTTGGTCATGCCTTCCAGGCGCGCGCCCAGGTTGACGGCGTCGCCCATCACGGTATACGCGCGGCGGATGCGCGAGCCCATGTCGCCCACATGCATCAGGCCACTGTTGAGGCCGATGCCGATCTGCAGCGGCGGCCAGCCGCGCGCCTGGAATTGCTGGTTCAAACGACCTGCGCTGCGCTGCATCAGCAGGGCGCTGGCCACGGCACGGCCCGCATGGTCGGGAAACGCCACCGGCGCCCCCCAGAACGCCATCACGGCGTCGCCGATATATTTGTCCAGCGTGCCACCGTGGCTGTCGCGGATGTCTTCCGACATGGCCGTCAGGTACAGGTTGATATATTCACGCAACTGCTGCGGCGTCATCTGTTCCGAAATGGCCGTAAAGCCGCGCACGTCGGCAAACAACACCGTCAGTTCGCGGCTCTCGCCCTCCATGCTGTAGCGGTCGGGATTGTCGGCCATCTGCGCCACCAGTTCCGGCGCCACGTACTGGCCGAAGCGCGCCACCAGCGCCCTGCCCTTGCGCACTTCGAAAAAATAGCCCCAGGCCAGATTGGCGACGAACAGCGCCGCGATCAACAACAGCAACACGGCAACATCGAGCGCCGCGTCGAAGTAGCGATACAAGCACCAGTTCAAGCCCAGCGCGCCGGCCAGCGCCGCGCCGGCCAGCAACACGGCCGCCGCCGGCGTGGCCAGCGCCAGTGCGCCGCCGAGCAGCAAGCCCACCAGCACCACCTGGCCGAACTCGATCGCCAGCGCATAGTCGGGACGCGACTTGAAATGGCCGTCAAGGATGGATTTGATCAGGTTGGCGTGCACTTCCACACCGGGAAACTCGGCGTTGACGGGCGTGGCGCGAATATCGTTCAGGCCGGCGGCTGTGGTGCCCACCAGCACGATGGCGCCGTGCAGCACGTCCGTCGGCACCGCCCCCGTCAGCACGTCGGCCGCCGACACATAGCGGAAGGCGCCACCGTCCGGGCCGCCCTTGCCGCGAAACTCGATGGTGGTGGTCAAGGCTTCGCCGACCGGGATATCGAGGCGTCCGCGCGGCGTAAATACGGCGATGCGGTCCAGGCCGCCGTGCTCGCGCTCGGCCTCGGACAACGTGTCGGCGGTCTGGCCGAACACGGGCGCGATCGCGCGCGCCTTCAGGTACACGCTGGCCGTGGCCAGCGACAGCGACGGGTAATACGCGTCGCCGATGCGCGCAAGCAGGGTCGATGAGCGCAGCACGCCGTCGCTGTCGGTCAGGGCCGTGAAGATGCCGGCCCCTTGCGCCGCCTGTTGCAGCTGCGCCAGGTTGGCTGCATAGCCGGGCGACGTAAACGCCGTCACCGTGCGCCCGTTCAGGTCGGCTAGCGTAAAGGCAGGCTTGGGCAGCATGCCTTTCTTTTGCCGGTCCGACACGCTATAGCCCAGCACCACCGGCTGGCCGCGCATCGCCTCGGCAAACAGGGCGTCGTAATCCATCTGCGGTTTCAGGCGTTCCAGCTGCTCGCTCAAGCCCGGCACGCCGGCCAGTTCGCCCTTGGCCAGGTCGGCCAGCACGCCATAGCCGGAACTGCTGTCGGGTTCGGGAAACGAGATATCGAAGCCGACCGCGGCCACGCCATAGCGGCCCGTCAATTGCGTCACCAGCCGCGCCTGCACGTCGCGGCCCCACGGATAGCGGCCGATCTGGTTCAGGCTTTTTTCATCGATATCGACGATCACGATGCGCTTGTCGAGCTGCGGCGCTTCGGCACGCATGCGCATGTCGCCCAGCATGGCGTCCAGCCGGCCCAGGGTATCGACGCCGAACAGGCCGATGCTGGCGCAGGCGGCCAGCAGCGTCAACAGCGCGCCCAGCAACAGCCGCGCGCCATGCTTTTTCATTGCCGCAAGCCAGCGCATCAGGGCACGTAACCGGGAATGGCCGCCTCGTCGATGGCGTCGATCTGTTCGGGATGCATGTGCTGCCGGGCAAACGCCAGGTACACCTTGCTGCGAATAAAGACATCGAACAGATCGGGATCGATATGGCCGTTCAGGCTGAAGTGGCCCAGGATGCGCAGCGACTCGGACAGCGACTTGCCCTTTTTATAGGGACGGTCGCGCGCCGTCAGCGCCTCGAAAATATCGGCGATCGCCATCAGCCGCGCCGGCACCGACATCTGCTCGCGCGTCAACCCGCGCGGATAGCCGTTGCCGTCCATGCGTTCATGGTGGCCGCCCGCGTATTCCGGCACCTTTTGCAAATGCTTGGGCCACGGCAATGCTTCGAGCATGCGGATCGACACCGCAATATGGTTGTTGATGATCTTGCGCTCGGCATCGGTCAGGGTGCCGAAACGGATCGTCAGATTCTCCAGCTCATTGGCGTCAAGGAAATCGCGCTCGACACCGTCGGGGCCAGTCCAGCGCCGCGCCGCGATCGTGCGTACCCGTTCCTGGTCGGCCGGCGACATGCCTTCGCCGCCGATATTGGCATGGCGTAAGAAGTCGCGCTCTTCGCGCAGCACCATTTGCTGCTGGTGCAATGCTTGCGCGATCTCCGGCTGGCGTTCGGGAGCGGCCAGTTGTTCTCTTAATGCGGCAATTTCCACGTCGCGCAGCAGTACTTCGAAGCGCGTGTCGACCAGGTGAATGCGGTCATGGATGGTTTCCAGCTTGGTGGCCTTGTCGACCACGTGCACCGGGGTGGTGATCTTGCCGCAATCGTGCAAGAGGCCAGCGAGCCACAGCTGCTTGCGTTCGTTCTCGCTCAGCTTGAAATCGGCCATCGGCCCCGTATCGACCGCATGCACGGCGTCGGCCAGCATCATGGTCAGTTGCGGCACGAACTGGCAATGGCGGCCCGTGTACGGCGACTTTTCATCGATGCCGATATTGATCAGGTTGACCAACGATTCCAGCAACTGTTCCAGCTGGCGCAGCAGCAATTGATTGGTCAGCGCCACCGCCGCCTGCGCCGCCAGCGCCTCGATAAAGCGCTGGTCGGTGGCGGAAAACGCCTGCACCGCGCCGGTCGCGCGATCCTGGGCATTGATCAATTGCAGCACGCCGATCAGCTCACCTTCATGATCGCTCATCGGCACCGTCAGGAAGGACGTGGAACGGTAGCCATAATGGCCGTCAAAGGCGCGCATGCCCGAGAAATTGAAATCGCCCGACTGGTACACATCGTCGATATTGACCGACACGCGGCGATGCGCGGCATACGCCGCCACCGATGCCAGGTTGGGCGCGCCGTCTTCCAGCCACAGCGCCACGCCCGGCACGCCGACCGCCACGCCGGCGCTGGCGCCCTGGCGCAGCCCCAGGCTGTCGTTGATACTGATATGAAATTCCAGGCTGTGCCCATCGGCGCTGGGACGGTACAAGGTGCCGCCGTCGGCGCCCGTCATGTCCTTGGCGACCAGCACGATGCGTTCGAGCAGGGGCGTGATATCGCCGCCGTGCAGCATGCCTGCCGCCGCGCCACGGCCCAGTTCGACGCTCAGTTCAGTCAGCTGGTCGAGCCGCTGGGCGATTTGCTCGGGGTGCAGCTGGAGCATGATGGAGGACTGGGGAAGTGGCAACAACCGCAAGTGTACCGTTGCCAGCTGCCGGCTGTACATTACAAAAAGGCAACAACTGAAAAAAGATTTCCGAAACACAACAACTATTAAAAATGCCGTTTCTTGCCCGACAATTAGAATAGAATCAACAATCGTTACACTATAACAAGGCAGCGATGAAATTCACCTTCAGGGGCGTGCGCGGTTCGATCCCCTCGCCCGGCCCGCACACGGTGCGCTACGGCGGCAACACGACCTGCATCGAAGTACGCACGGCCAGCGGCGCCCTGCTGGTACTCGATGGCGGCAGCGGCATCTTTGCCCTGGCCGGCGCACTGCCGCCAGGACCCGCCACGGCCCACATCCTGATCACCCACAGCCACTGGGATCATATTCACGGCCTGCCCATGTTCGCCCCGCTGTTCATCCGCGGCAGCCGCGTGCGCCTGTATGGCGCGGCGGACGCGGCCGGCAATGGCATCGAACACGTGATGGCCACGCAGCTGCAGAACAATTACTTTCCCGTCAGCGAAGCGGCCATGGCGGCCGAGATCGACTACCGCACCCTGGCCGTCGGCGAGCGCGCGGACGTGGCCGACGCAGTGGTGACGAATGCCAGAATGAACCACCCGGTGATCAACCTCGGCTACCGCATCGAGTCCGGCGGCGCCTCGCTGTTTTTCAGCGGCGACCATGAACCGTTCGACAATCCGCATGCCAGCGGCTCGCCCGCCCATGCGGCCTGCCAGTCCATGATCGCGCAGCGCCAGGCCGCCATCGACCAGACCATTGCCGGCGTCGATGCGCTGATCATGGACTGCTCGTACACGCGCGACGAATACGAAGCCAAGCGCGGCTGGGGCCACGGCACCTTCGACGGCGCGTTTGAACTGGCCCTGCGCTGCGGCGCCAAACGGCTGTATTGCACCCACCATGAACCGGGCCGCAGCGACGATCAATTGGAAGCGGCTTTTACCGACGTGATGGCGCGCTTTGCCGGGCGGCTGGGGGCGTTGCAGGTGTTCCTGGCGGCCGAGGGTATGACCGTAGAGCTGGGCTAAAAGCCTATCCCAGTAGGGAGCGTCTTCTGCTGGCAGTTCATCAGGAGTGCGGACAAGGCGTGAGGAGGACGCGTGGCGAGCCACGCGACGACGATCAACGCAGTCCCCGCTTCTGAGGGGCGCCAGCAGGGGATGTATTCATCTACTGGGACAGGCTCTAAGGCCTGGGTATGTTGGGTAGCGAACGGTGAAGCCGGCGCAAGCGCAGCATGATGACTGCTTGTTTATTCAAGGAGAGTGCCATGACCCAGCAAAGCGAAAAAGCGCGCGAACAGCAGCAGCGCGAGGATCAGCAAGCCCAGCATGAAGCGAACAAGAGCCGCCAGCAGGCCGAGCAGGACAAGGGTGCGATCCGTCAGAATGACGGCCTGAAACCGCACCAGGGTGGCGACAAGGGTCCGCGCGGCCAGTAATTCTGACCACCGGACAGATAAAAAAAGGGAGCCTGGAAGGCTCCCTTTTCAATCGTGACGGTACGTCATCACATGATATGGTGGCCAATCCACCAGGCGACCGCGGCGACAAACGCCGAAGCGGGAATCGTGAAGATCCAGGCCCAGACGATGTTGCCCGCGACACCCCAGCGCACGGCCGACATCTTTTGTGCCGAACCGACGCCGACGATGGCGCCCGTGATGGTGTGCGTGGTCGACACGGGAATGCCCAGCGCCGTCGAGACGAACAGGGTGATGGCACCGCCCGTTTCGGCGCAGAAGCCGCCGACGGGTTTCAACTTGGTGATCTTCTGGCCCATGGTCTTGACGATGCGCCAGCCGCCGAACAGCGTACCGAAGCTGATGGCCGTGTAGCACGAGATGATGACCCACAGCGGTGGCATGGCGTCGGCCGCGTTCGAGTAGCCGGCGGCGATCAAGAGCATCCAGATGATACCGATGGTCTTTTGCGCATCATTGCCGCCGTGACCCAGGCTGTAGGCGGCCGCCGATGCCAGTTGCAGCCGGCGGAACCATTTATCGACCTTGCGCGGCGTCGAGCGCACGAAGATCCACGACACCATCAGCATCATGATCGAGCCGAATACAAAGCCCAGCACGGGTGCGATGACGATGAAGGCGACGGTTTTCCACAGGCCGGCCGCGACCAGCGCGCCCGTGCCGGACTTGGCGACGGCGGCGCCCACCAGGCCGCCGATCAGGGCGTGCGAGGACGACGATGGAATGCCGTAGTACCAGGTAAACAGATTCCAGAAGATGGCGCCCATCAGCGCGCCGAAGATCACGTACTGGTCGATCACCGTCGGGTCAATGGTTCCTTTTCCCACCGTGGCGGCCACGGTCAGCTGGTGGAACACGAAGATGGCGACGAAGTTGAAGGTGGCGGCCATGGCAACCGCGGTCTGCGGTTTCAATACGCCCGTCGAGACCACCGTGGCGATCGCGTTGGCGGCATCGTGGAAGCCGTTCATGAAGTCAAACAGCAGCGCGAGGACGATCAACATGCCTAGCACGTAGATGCTGATTTGTATGGTCATTGTAGTTTCTTTTCTGATTCTGGTTCAGGACAGCCCAACGCTTACGCGTTCTCGACGATGATGCCTTCGATAATATTGGACACATCTTCGCAACGGTCGGTCACGGTTTCCAGAATTTCGTAGATCGCTTTCAGCTTGATCAGGTTGCGCACGTCCGGTTCGTCGCGGAACAGTTTGGACATGGCGGCGCGCATCACGTGGTCGGCGTCCGATTCCAGGCGGTCGATCTCTTCGCAGATGGCGACGATCTTGCGCGAGTTGTCCATGTTGTGCAGCATGGCGACGGCGTCGCGCACTTTTTCGGTACAGGCCAGCACCAGTTCGGCCAGGCGCTTGGCTTCCGGCGTGACGGCTTTCAGGTCGTACAGCGAGACGGTTTGCGCCGCATCTTCCAGCAGGTCGAGGATGTCGTCCTGGCGCGTGATCAGCTGATGGATGTCGTCGCGGTCGATCGGCGTGATGAAGGTCTTGTGCAGCATTTCCACGGTGGCGTAGGTGACTTTGTCCGCCTGTTTCTCGATGCTTTCGATCGCATGCACGCGGTTTTCCAGGTCATCGAAATTGGTCATCAGGCCGAGCATTTCTTTAGCGCCCTTGACGCACAGTTCCGCGTGCTGGTTAAACAATTCAAAAAACTTGCCCTCAGTGGGCATCAAGCGTCCAAACATGTCATTCTCCGTTAAGCATTGAGTCGTGTTATTTACTACAGAAAGCCGCCCCGTATGAGGGGGCGGCCAATGGAATATCAGTGCTGCTGAGTCTTAGTCGCCTTGGTAAAGCGCCAGGCCACCACTGTAATTGCCAAATTTGGTGTACTGCCCCATGAAGGTGAGGCGGATGCTGCCGATCGGACCGTTACGTTGTTTACCGATGATGATTTCGGCCGTTCCCTTGTCCGGCGAGTCGGGGTTATACACCTCGTCACGGTAAATGAACAGGATCACGTCGGCATCCTGTTCAATAGCGCCCGATTCGCGCAAGTCCGACATCACGGGACGCTTGTTCGGCCGCTGTTCCAGCGAGCGGTTCAGCTGCGACAACGCGATCACGGGGCAACCGAGTTCTTTCGCCAGGCCTTTCAAGCCCCGTGAAATCTCGGAAATCTCCGTGGCGCGGTTATCGCCCGGGCTATTGGCCGACATCAGCTGCAAGTAATCGACGATGATCAGGCCGAGCTTGCCGCATTGACGCGACAAACGGCGCGAGCGGGCGCGCAATTCGATCGAATTCAAGGCCGGCGTTTCATCGATGTACAACTGGGCGTCGTTCATCTTTTGAATCGCATTCGTCAGGCGTGGCCAGTCTTCGTCGTTCAGACGGCCCGTGCGCAGACGGTGCTGGTCGAGCTGGCCGACGGAACCGAGCATACGCATGGCCAGCTGGGCGCCGCCCATCTCCATCGAAAACACGGCCACGGGCAAGCCGCTGTCGATGGCCACGTTTTCGCCGATGTTGACGGAAAACGCCGTCTTGCCCATCGAAGGACGGCCCGCCACGATCACCAGATCGCCCGGCTGCAGACCGGAGGTCATGCGGTCGAGGTCGATGAAACCGGTGGGCACGCCCGTGATTTCACTCTGGTTGTCGCGGCTGTACAGCTCGTCGATGCGTTCGACCACCTGCGTCAGCAGGGGCTGGATGGCGGTCCAGCCCTGGGCGCCGCGCGCGCCTTCTTCGGCGATGGCGAAAATCTTCGATTCGGCCTCGTCAAGCATCTGCTTGACTTCCTTGCCTTGCGGGCTGAAGGCCGTGCCGGAGATATCGTCGGCGACGGTGATGAGTTTGCGCAGCACGCCGCGGTCGCGCACGATCTCGGCATAACGCCGGATGTTCGCGGCCGATGGCGTGTTTTGCGCCATGGCGTTCAGGTAAGCGAGTCCGCCCACATCATCGGCCTTGCCGAGCTGGGTCAGGGTTTCAAAAACAGTAATGACATCGGCCGGCCTGGAGCCGTTAATCATCTTGACGATTTGCTCGAAGATGATGCGATGGTCATAGCGATAGAAATCCTCCGCATGCATGAAGTCGGCGATGCGGTCATATGCTGCATTGTCGCGCAACAGACCACCGATAACGGATTGTTCTGCTTCGATCGAATGCGGCGGAATACGGAGGGAATCCAGTTGCGGATCAGAGGGGGCGTTCATGGCGCGAATTATACCCGCTTCGGCGTGCTGGCAAAAATAAAGGGCTGAAATTGAGCGAAAAAAAGGCCACAAAAAAGCCGGGCGAACCCGGCTTTTCATCGTGCGGCAATGCTTGCGGGCCAGGCCCGCAGACAATTACGCGTTCGCGTCTGGTACGACAGCGATAACAACTTCCACGACCACGTCGGTGTGCAGAGCAACCGAAACGTTGTGTTCGCCAACGATCTTCAGCGGGCCGGTAGGCATGCGGATTTGTGCTTTTTCAACAGCAAAACCTTGCTTGGTCAGCGCTTCAGCGATGTCGAAGTTGGTGACGGAACCGAACAGACGGCCATCAACACCAGCTTTTTGAGCAACTTGAACGGTCAGGCCGCTCAGTTTTTCGCCCTGGGCTTGCGATGCGGCCAGTTTGGCGGCAGCAGCTTTTTCCAGTTCGGCGCGCTTGACTTCGAATTCAGCCACAGCGGTTGCCGTGGCACGACGTGCCAGGCGTTGCGGGATCAGGAAGTTACGTGCGTAACCGTCTTTGACTTTGACGACTTCGCCGAGGTTACCGACATTAACAACTTTTTCTAACAGAATGATTTGCATAGTTCTTCTCCAGGAATATCTGACCGATTAAGCGTGGTGCAGATCGGTGTATGGCAGCAGCGCGAGGAAGCGAGCGCGCTTGATTGCGGTGTCGACTTGGCGCTGGTAGTGCGCTTTGGTACCGGTCAGGCGTGCTGGCATGATCTTGCCGTTTTCTTGGACGAAGTCTTTCAGCGTGTCGACGTCTTTGTAGTCGACTTGCTCAACGTGAGCTGCGGTGAAGCGGCAGAACTTCTTGCGTTTGAACAACGGGTTTTGCTGTTTGCGTTTTTCTTTAAGCTTGAGCTTATTTTTGTCGAACTTTTTACCGAATGCCATGTCAGGCTCCTGTATCTAAAATGCGCTAGTCAGAATTGACTGCACTAAAATCAATGATGTGAAACACCAAACTCTTGCTGTTGCGGCTCTTCCTGGCCAGGAAACCCGTGAACTGATATACCCCGCCCAAGCTTGCCTGGCTGAACCTGCCTGAAATTTCGCCAGCGGCTAGCGCGGCAACATCAAACTCGGTCAAACGGGCAATTCCTGCTTCCATCTGCTGCGAACTGTGTTGCAATACTGCATTCACAATCGGCAACCCTGCCGGGGTGTAGCGCAATATTTCGCGCTCGGCAATGATGGCGGTTACTTGTAGCTGGTTCAGCGCACGATCCTGGTCAAGAATTAAGCTGCTGCTGCGGCAGGAGCGGCTGCTGGTGCTTCGGTGCGGTGGCTTTTGGCCGCGTCTTCGCGTTGTACCGATTTCATCATCGGCGAAGGAGCTGTTTCAGCTTTCTTCATTTTAACGGTCAGGTGACGCAACACGGCATCATTGAATTTGAATGCTGTTTCCAACTCGACCAGGGTCTCGTTGTCGCATTCGATGTTCAGGCAGATGTAGTGTGCTTTAGGCAGCTTTTGGATCGAGTAAGCCATTTGACGGCGGCCCCAATCTTCCACGCGGTGAACCGAACCGCCGCGGGTGGTTACGCTGGCTTTGTAGCGTTCGATCATCGCGGGCACTTGCTCGCTTTGGTCCGGATGGACGATAAAGACTATTTCATAATGACGCATGCAAACTCCTTCAGGTCGGATTGATAATCGCCCACCCCGGCGTCAAGACGGGTGTGGGAAGGTCAGCCGAAGATTATAACCGCCTTTTGCAAACGTTTCAATCATTCCTTCAACAAGCGGCCCGCGCACGGGGCAGGCCAGGCGTTTTTTCCTGCCCATTCCAGTATTTCGCACGAAATTCGCGCAAATCACCGAAATCCCCTTGCATAGTGGGCGATACTGTACAAAAATACAGACTGTTCATATAGACAGCATTTTAGTATGCACCCACCGCTCATGATCAAGCTGACAGCACGACAAGAACAAATCCTGAACCTGATCAAGGACGCGATTGAAAACACGGGTTTTCCTCCCACCCGTGCCGAAATCGCCAATGAACTGGGTTTCAAATCGGCCAATGCGGCCGAAGAGCATTTGCAGGCCCTGGCCCGCAAGGGCGCGATCGAGATTTCGCCCGGCACCTCGCGCGGCATCCGCCTGATCGGTGCGGCCGCCGAAGCAGCGCCATCGAAGGTGCCGGCAGCGCTGCTGATGTCGCTGCCCCTGATCGGCCGGGTGGCCGCAGGCTCGCCCATCCTGGCACAGGAAAACCTGGAAGCGAGCTACAACGTGGACCCGGCCCTGTTTTCGGCCAAGCCCGACTTCCTGCTGAAGGTGCGCGGCTGGTCCATGCGCGACGCCGGCATCATGGATGGCGACTTGTTGGCCGTCAAGAAGGTCGACAGCGCCAAGAACGGCCAGATCGTCGTGGCCCGCATCGGCGACGAAGTCACCGTCAAGCGCTACAAAAAAACAGGTTCCGTCATCGAACTGCTGCCGGAAAACCCCGACTTCAAGGTGATTACCGTGTCGCCGGAAGATGAGTTCGCCCTGGAAGGGCTGGCGGTCGGCTTGATGCGCAGCTGGCATTAAATCACTGCGCTGAAAGAAAGGGCCGCGACAGCACGACTGTCGCGGCCCTTTTCACATGGCGCGCGGCCGCTTATGCGTCCAATGCGTTGCTGAAATCCTCGAGCAGATCGGCCTCGTCCTCGATACCCACCGACACACGGATCAGCGATTCGGCAATGCCCATGCTGGCCCGGCGCTCGGCACCCATCTCATAAAAGATCGTGTGGGCGACGGGGATGACCAGGGTGCGCGTGTCACCGAGGTTGCTCGCTGGAATAGCCAGATTGAGGCGATTGAGGAAATCGAAGCAATCGATGCCATCGTTTAATTCAAAGCTGAACAGCGAGCCATAGCTGCGGAACAAGTCCGTCGCCAGCGCGTGCTGCGGGTGCGACGCCAAGCCCGGGTAATGCACGGCCGCCACGCGCGGGTCGGCGGCCAGCATGCTGGCCAGCGCCAGGGCGTTCGAGCAGGTGCGGTCCATGCGCAAGGCCATGGTTTCCGCGCCGACGGCGATATGGTGCGCCGCTTCCGGGCCCAGCGATGCGCCGAAATCGCGCAAGGCCTTGGCGCGGATTTGCGCGATGCCCCACTGCGCTGGCGCCGCCTTTTTATAATTCTCAAAAATGTTCGGGTACTGCGTCCAGTCGAACACGCCCGTGTCCGTCAAGCTGCCGCCCAGCGCATTGCCGTGGCCGCCGATCGATTTCGTCAGCGCATTGACCACCAGGCCCGCGCCCACCGCTTTCGGGCGGAACAGGTAAGGCGTCGTCATGGTGTTGTCGACGATGTACAAAATGCCGCGTTCCTTGCACAAGGCGCCGATCTTTGCCAGGTCGGCGATCTGCGTGCGTGGATTGGCGATGGTTTCCACGAACACAATCCGCGTTTGCGGCGTGATGGCGGCCGCCACGTTGGCCACCTCGGTGGCGTCGACAAACGACACGGCGATGCCCTGCCCCGTCACCGTTTGCCACAGGCTGTTGGTATTGCCAAACAAAAAGGCCGACGACACCACATGGTCGCCCGCGCGCAGCAGCGACTGCACCACGGCGCCGATGGCGCCCATGCCGGTCGCGAAACACAAGGTGGCCACACCATCTTCCATCTTGTTGACCTTGTCTTCCAGCGCGGACACGGTCGGGTTGCCCTGGCGGCCGTAGCGGAAACCGGGCTCCTTGCCCTGGAACACGGAAGCGAGCTGGCGCGCGTCGCTGTAGCCGAAGGCGACGGAGGTGTGCACAGGCTTGTGCAGCGAGCCGTGCTCGATCCCCTTGCGGCGGTCGTTATGCAGGATGGTGGTGGTAAAGCCGTAGTTTTTTTTATCGTTCATGATCGCGGAGAAAAAAAAGCCCGGCATCGGCCGGGCAAGTTACTTATGCTTCTGTCGTTGCCAGGTTCAGGTTCAGCTGGGAACGCGGCGTATCTTCCGGCGCTGCCGCCTTCGGATGGTGGCGCGCATATTCCAGGCGGTCCAGATACTCCTGCGACACGTCGCCCGTCACGTACACGCCATCGAAGCACGAAGCCTCGAAGTTCGTCAGTGCCGGATTGACGTCGGCAATCGCCTGCTTCAACGCGCCGATATCCTGGTACACCAGGTAATCGGCCGTGATTTCGCGGCACACTTCTTCCGTCGTGCGGCCATAGGCGATCAGCTCATCGCGCGTCGGCATATCGATGCCGTACACGTTCGGGTAAATCACCGGTGGCGCGGCCGAGGCGAAGATGACTTTCGTCGCGCCCGCTTCGCGTGCCATCTGCACGATTTCACGGCTGGTGGTGCCGCGCACGATGGAGTCGTCGACCAGCAACACGACTTTATCCTTGAATTCGGACGGGATCGCGTTGAGCTTCTGGCGCACGGATTTCTTGCGCGCCGCCTGGCCCGGCATGATGAAGGTACGGCCGATGTAGCGGTTCTTGATGAAGCCTTCGCGGTATTCCAGGTTCAGCGCCAGTGCCAGCTGAATGGCGGCCGGACGAGAGGAATCGGGAATCGGCATGACCACGTCGATATGCACGTCCGGCAATTCGGCACGGATCTTTTCAGCCAGGTATTCACCCATTTTCAGGCGCGTGGCGTACACCGAGGCGCCGTCGATGACGGAGTCGGGACGGGCCAGGTAGACGAATTCGAAGACGCACGGATTCAGGCTGGCATTGTCGGCGCACTGAGCGCTGTGCAATTTCTTGTCGGCATCGATGAAGACGGCTTCGCCGGGACCGATGTCGCGCACGAAGCGGAAGCCCATGCCTTCCAGGGCCACGGATTCGGAGGCGATCAGGTATTCGGGGCCTTGCTCCGTTTCATTGATGCCCAGGCACAGCGGACGGATGCCGTGCGGGTCGCGGAAGGCCAGCAAGCCCACGCCGGCGATTTGCGCCACGGCGGCGTAGCCGCCCTTGACGCGGCGGTTCAGCACGGTGATGGCCTTGAAGATGGCTTCCGGGTCCAGGTTCAGGCCCGTTGTCGCTTCCTGGATTTCATGCGCCAGCACGTTGAGCAGCACTTCCGAATCGGAATCGGTATTGATGTGGCGGCGGTCGTTCTTGAACATTTCCTGTTTCAACTGTTCCCAGTTAGTCAGGTTGCCATTGTGCGCCAGGGTGATGCCGAACGGCGCATTCACATAAAACGGTTGTGCTTCCTCTTCGCTCGACGAACCGGCCGTCGGGTAGCGGCAATGGCCGATGCCCGTCGTGCCTTGCAGCGAACGCATGTTGCGCGTACGGAAGACGTCACGCACGAGGCCATTGGCTTTGTGCATGGAAAACATACTGCTGTGATTGGTCGCAATCCCTGCCGCGTCCTGACCGCGATGTTGCAAGAGCAACAATGCATCATAGAGCAATTGATTGACAGGTTGATGGGAAACGACGCCGACGATGCCACACATGGTGTGCTCCTAAACTGTGCTACTGATTTTAAAAAAAATTCAAAATTTCACATGCTGCGCGTAAGCGGCTGGCAGATAAGGCTTGATGGCGCGCGCGCCCTGCTCCGCGAACGGGCTGAGCAACGCGTTTTTCCAGAATGACTGCTGCGGTATGGACGTCATGCCGCACAAGATGACGGCGGTCAGCACGATCACAAGGCCCCGCGCCACGCCGAACAGGCTGCCCAGGGTGCGGTCGGCCAGGCTCAGGCCCGTCACCTTGACCAGCGCGTCGACCGTCATGGAGAGCAATCCCATCAAAATGCGCACGCCGATGAACAGCACCACGAAGGCCAGCAACAGGCGGACGGCTTCGCCCGGCACGGCTTCGGGCAGGAATTTCGCCAGGGTGGCGCCATACGCGTTGGCAATGACGAACGCCACGATCCAGCTGACCAATGACAGTATTTCCTTGACCAGGCCACGCATCATGCTGATCAGCACGGACGTCACCAGCACGAACAGCACCAGGTAATCGAAGATCGTCACGCGCGTTCAGCCTTGCAACATCACGCCGGCACCAGCGAACCGCCCAGGCCCAGCTTCTGCAGCTTGGCGCGGGTCTTTTCGGCGTCCTCGCGGCTGCCGAACGGGCCCACGCGCACGCGGATGCGCTCGCCTGCCGGGCTGGAGACTTTCTGCGTATAGGACTTGATGCCCGCTTCGCGCAGCTTGTCCTGCAATTCATCGACCTTGTCCTGCGTCGCCAGGGCCGCCACCTGCACCACGAACTTGCCGCTGCCGGCATCGTGCGCCTTGTCTTGTGCTTTCTCTTGCGGCTTGTCGAGTGGCTTGCCTTCCAGAATCGCCATGGCGCGCGCGGCATCGTCGGCCGATTGCGCCGGCTTGGCAGGCTTCGGTTCAGGCTTGGCTTCCGGTTTTACCTCATGCTTGGGTTCCGGCTTCGATTCCAGCTTGACCTCGTGCTTCGGTTCCGGCTTGGCTTCGTGTTTCGGCTCAGGCTTCGGCTCCACCTTGACCGGCTTGGGTTCAGGCTTGGGCTCGGGTTTCGCTTCCACATAGGCCGGCTTGGCAGGCGCAGGCTGGACGGCGGCCAGCACGGGTGCCGGTACCGCTGCTGGTGCCGGCGCGGGCCTGGCCGCAGGCGGCAGGGGCGCGTCGATGATTTCCTCGGACTGGTCCAGGCCATTGTGCGCTGCCCCCTGAGCGGGCACGGCCGGCACGGGTGCCGGTGCAGGCGCAGCGGCCTTTTCCTTCGATGGAATGTCGATGGCGATATCGTTGAAAGGCGCTTTCGGCTCGGAATCGAGCAGCATCGGCAAGCCGACAGCCACACCCAGGGCCAGGGCGATGGCACCGACCAGGCGGCGGCGGGCGCGCTTTTTTTCAGGCAAGACCGGGTCCGGCGCTTCCTTCCCGCCACGGCGTGAACCGCCGC
This sequence comes from Janthinobacterium sp. PSRC1-1, assembly GCF_049897525.1. NCBI lineage: Bacteria > Pseudomonadati > Pseudomonadota > Betaproteobacteria > Burkholderiales > Oxalobacteraceae > Janthinobacterium > Janthinobacterium sp. PSRC1-1. Next base: position 387,599 of record NZ_JAFCWK010000005.1, on the reverse strand, counting down.
CACCGGAGGTGTTGGCGGCGCGTTTGCGGGTCGGCGACTGTGCTTCGCCAGGGACATAAAAGCCGCTGTCTTCGCCAGAGGATTCTTGCTTGTTTTTAAACAGTTTCGAGAACAAGCCCATGCGTGATTTTCAGTCGAGTGCGTTTCAGTGAAGTGAGGATTTTCGGGCCTTCATCACGCCGGCGACGGTGAGGAAAGAACCAAAGACCACAATTCTATCATTCTCACCGGCCCGGCTCATTGCATTTGCAAAAGCTTGTGCCGGATCATCGAAAATAGACACAGTATGCTCGCTGCTGTCAGGCTTATCTTCCAGCATGATCTGCACCTTGGCCGCCAGCTCGGAAGCCGTGGCCGCGCGCGGCGACGGCAGGCCCGCCAGGCACCAGTGGTCGACATGTTCGCTCATCGCGGCCAGCACGCCATCGATATCCTTGTCGTGCATGGAGCCGAACACGGCATAGGTGTATGGGTGAAAACCCATGTTGCCCAGGTTCTGGTTCAGCGCCGCGGCCGCGTGGGGGTTGTGTGCCACGTCGAGGATCACGCTGGGGCGGCCCGGCAAGACCTGGAAGCGGCCAGGCAACTCCACCGTCACGAGGCCCGTGCGCACTTCCTGCGCGCCCACGGGCAGTTTCAGCCTCAGCACTTCCAGCGCGGCCAGCACGGCCGTCGCATTCAGGATCTGGTTGGCGCCGCGCAAGCTCGGGTAGGCCAGCGAATTGCGGCGCTGCTCGCGCCCGCCGTAGTTCCACTGCTGCTTGTCGCCCGAATAGTTGAAATCACGGCCCATCAGCCACAGGTCGGCGCCGATGGCGGTCGCATGGTCGATCAGCGACTGCGGCGGCACGGGGTCGCTGCAGATGGCCGCCTTGCCTGGACGGAAGATGCCGGCCTTTTCAAAGCCGATCGCTTCGCGCGTGTCGCCCAGGTAATCCGTATGGTCGATGTCGACGCTGGTGACGATGGCCACATCGGCGTCGATCACATTGACGGCATCGAGGCGCCCGCCCAGGCCCACTTCCAGGATGGCCACGTCCAAGTTGGCTTGCGACAGCAGATGCAGGATGGCCAGGGTGGTGAATTCGAAATACGTCAGCGGCGTGTCACCGCGCACGGCTTCGACGGCATTGAAGCTGGCAACGAGCTGTTCGTCGCTGGCCATCTCGCCCAGCACGCGCGCGCGCTCGTTAAAGTCGAGAAAGTGCGGCTTGATGTACAGCCCCACTTTGTAGCCGGCACGCAACAGCACCGATTCCAGCATGGCACAGGTCGACCCCTTGCCATTCGTGCCCGCCACCATGATCACGGGGCAAGTAAACGCCAGTTGCATGCGCGCCTTGACGGCTTGCACGCGGTCCAGTCCCATGTTGATCTGGGTTTCCGAATGACGGGTTTCCAGCATGGCGAGCCAGTCTGGCAATGACGTAGGGAGGTTTTGCATGGGAGACTTCTTGAAGGATGCGATGCGCAAGGCGCAGAAGAGATATAACGAGGCAGGACGATGTAGGTCGGGTTAGGCCAAAGGCCGTAACCCGACGCCAGCGGTAAATTAAGCCAGCACTTCCACAGCCTGGTTCTGCAACAAGGCCAGCAGACGCGCGATTTCTTCGCGCATCTTGCGGCGGTCGACGATCATGTCGACGGCGCCCTTGGTGACGAGGAACTCGGCGCGCTGGAAGCCTTCCGGCAATTTTTCGCGCACGGTGTTTTCAATCACGCGCGGGCCGGCAAAGCCGATCAGCGCTTTCGGTTCGGCAATGACGACGTCGCCCATGAAGGCGAACGAGGCGGACACGCCGCCCATGGTCGGGTCGGTCAGCACGCTGATGAAGGGCAATTTCTTTTCCGACAGCTTGGTCAGCATGGCCGTGGTTTTCGCCATCTGCATCAGCGACAGCAAGCCTTCCTGCATGCGCGCGCCACCGGTGGCGGTGATGCAAATGAACGGCACTTTCTGTTCCAGCGCGATCTGCGCGCCGCGCACGAAGCGCTCGCCCACGACGGAGCCCATGGAGCCGCCCATGAATTCGAATTCGAAGCACGCCACGACGACTGGCAAGCTCATGATGGCGCCGCCCATGACGACCATCGCATCGGTCTCGCCCGTCGCTTCCATGGCGGACTTCAGGCGGTCCGGGTATTTCTTGCTGTCCTTGAACTTCAGGGTGTCGACGGGCAGGATTTCCTGGCCGATTTCATAGCGGCCGCCCGCGTCGAGCAGGCTGTCGAGCCGTTCACGCGCGCGGATGCGCATGTGGTGATCGCATTTCGGGCACACGTGCAAATTCGATTCCAGGTCCGTACGGTACAGCACGGCTTCGCACGACGGGCACTTGACCCACAGGCCTTCCGGCATGGTCTTGCGCGCGGCGGCATCAGAACGCTGGATGCGCGGTGGCAGCAGTTTTTCCAACCAACTCATATTTTCTCCTTGGGCCCTTGTAGGGGTAGCGTCGGTGGACGCCCCCGGCAGACGGTCAACGGCGACGCCCCGCAGGGTGCCACCAAAAATTTTATCTATTGCACAATAACAGGCAAATCAGTGGCCGAAGTGTAGCCGTTTATCGCCGGGCTGTCGAACTTTGCCGTCAACGCATCTTGCGTAAACGGCAAGCTTGCTCAGGCATCCAGGGCGGCGCGGATGCCTGCCGTAAAGCTGCGCACGGCGTCCACCGCGCCGCCTTCCGGCGCATTTTCTATCTCCTGGATGATGCGGCTGCCGATCACGACGGCATCGGCCACCTTGGCAACGGCCTTGGCCGTGGCGCCATCGCGGATGCCGAAGCCCACGCCGATGGGTAATTTTACATGCTGGCGGATGGCCGCGAGACGTTCCGCCACCTGTTCCGTATCAATGTTACCGGCACCCGTGACGCCCTTGAGCGACACATAATAGCTGAAGCCGCCGCCAACCTTGGCCACTTGCGCGATGCGCTCTTCGGTCGAGGTGGGCGCCAGCAGGAAGATCAGGTCGAGGCCGGCTTCGCGCATGGCGGCACCAAACTCCTCGCACTCTTCCGGCGGATAGTCGACGACGATGGCGCCATCGGCGCCGGCCGCTTGCGCTGCCGCAATGAAGGCGGCGCTGCCGATGCGCTCGATGGGATTCGCATAGCCCATCAGTACCACGGGCGTCGTCTGGTTCGTTACGCGGAACTGGCGCACATAGCCGAACACATCGTGGATACCGACGTTGAATTTCAAGGCGCGCTCGCAGGCGCGCTGGATGACGGGGCCTTCGGCCATGGGATCGGAAAACGGCACGCCCAGCTCCAGTATGTCGGCGCCGCCCTCGACGAGCGCGTGCATCAAGGGCACGGTGGCGTCAGGGCCGGGGTCGCCGGCGGTGATGAAGGTGACCAGGCCGGTCTTGTTGTTGGATTTTAAATTGGCAAAGGTGGTGGCGATACGGGACATGGGGTGCTTTCGTGTAATTGCTGAGAAATGTCGGCTTACGCGCTGGCGCGCTAAGCCGACCTACGCGTTATTGAAAATTGACAGTTATTTAACTGAAATTCAATCCCATGCGCTCCGCCACGGTATGCATGTCCTTGTCGCCACGGCCCGACAGGTTGGCCAGCACGATTTGATCCTTCGGCAAGGTGGCCGCCAGCTTGGCCGCGTAGGCCAGCGCGTGCGACGATTCCAGGGCGGGAATGATGCCTTCGATATGGCAGCAGTCGTGGAAGGCCTGCAGCGCCTCGTCATCCGTGATGGACACGTATTGCGCGCGGCCCAAGTCTTTCAACCACGCATGTTCCGGACCCACGCCGGGATAATCGAGGCCGGCCGAGACGGAATGCGTCTCGATGATCTGACCGTTTTCATCCTGCAGCAGATAGGTGCGGTTGCCATGCAGCACGCCCGGGAAACCGGCCGCCAGCGAGGCCGAGTGCTTGCCCGTATTCAATCCTTCGCCAGCCGCTTCCACGCCGATCAGTTTCACATCCTTCTGGTCGATGTACGGGTAAAAGATGCCCATGGCGTTCGAGCCGCCGCCGATGCAGGCGACCACATAGTCGGGCTGGCGGCCCGTCATTTCCGGCATCTGCACCAGGCATTCCTCGCCGATCACGGACTGGAAGTCGCGCACCATCATCGGGTAAGGATGGGGGCCGGCCACGGTGCCGATGATATAAAAGGTGTTTTCGATGTTGGTGACCCAGTCGCGCATGGCTTCGTTCAGCGCATCCTTGAGGGTCTTCGAGCCCGATTCGACCGGTACGACGGTGGCGCCCAGCAATTTCATGCGGTACACGTTCTGCGCCTGGCGCTTGACGTCTTCGCTCCCCATGTAGACCACGCATTCGAGGCCGAAGCGGGCGCAGATGGTGGCCGTGGCCACGCCGTGCTGGCCCGCGCCCGTCTCGGCGATGATGCGCGGCTTGCCCATGCGCTTGGCCAGCAGAGCCTGGCCGATCACGTTGTTGATCTTGTGCGCGCCCGTGTGGTTCAAGTCTTCGCGCTTGAAATAGATTTGCGCGCCGCCCGCCATCTCGGACCAGCGCTTGGCGTGGTAGATGGGCGATGGACGGCCGACGAAGTGCTTGAGCTCATAGCGGAATTCTTCGAGGAATTCCGGATCCGCGCTGTAGCGGGCATAGGCGTCTTTCAGCTCGGCCAGCGCATGCGTGAGGGTTTCGGCAACAAACGCGCCGCCATACGGGCCGAAGTGGCCGCGCAGGTCTGGGAATGGGTAATCGGTGGCGTGGAACAATGCGGCGGCGGCGCCGGGCGCTGTGGTGTGGTCATTCATGGTGGTTTCCTCTGGCAATGATGGCATCGGCATCCTGCACCGCGGCGATAAACGCGCGGACACGGGACGCGTCCTTGATGCCCTTGGACGCTTCGACACCACTGCTGATGTCGACGGCGTAAGGGCGCACGCGCACCACTGCGTCAGTCGCGTTTTGTACGCTCAAGCCACCACTTAAAACGACCCGAGGCGCGAGTTCTTCTGGAATGAGGGACCAATCGAATACCTTTCCTGCACCGCCATACGCATCCACATAGGTATCCAGCAACAGGCTGGCAAACAGGGGACTGGCGGCGCGATAGCGCTGTTCGTATTCTAGCAAATCTTCACGGGAGGTGTCAGGTTTGACGCGGAACACTTGCGTAAACGGCGTATTGACGGCCCAAGCGAGCGCGGCGCTGTGTTGCGGCGTCTCGTCGCCATGAAATTGCAGCAGCGATAGAGGCGCCACGGCCCTGGTGGCCCGCACGTCTTCCACGCTGGCGTTGACGAACAGGCCCACCGTCGTCACGTAAGGCGGCATGGCGGCGATCAGCGCCGCCGCCTGCTCGGGCGTCACATAGCGGGGGCTTTTCGGATAAAACACGAAGCCGATGGCGTCGGCGCCCGCCGCCACGACAGCGGCAATGTCTTCGACACGGGTCAGGCCGCAGATCTTGATGCGTGTGCGTGGCATGCTATTCCTTGAGGTTATTACATGAGGTAAAAAGTCAGAACCAGGGCAAAGCGCTGCTGCTGTCTTGCGGCAACGCCCACTTGGGGTCGTAATCGATCTGCGCCAGGTACAAGCCGTCCGGCATGAAGGTGGGCGCGGCAGCATGGCGGTCTTTACTTTCCAGCAAGTGCCCCAGCCATTCCGGCTTTTCCCGCCCCATGCCGATGTAGACGAGCGAGCCGACCAGGTTGCGCACCATGTGGTGCAAAAAGGCATTCGCCGTGATCGTAAAAATCACACAATCGCCGCGCCGCTCGATGCGGATGTCGTGCATCAGCTTGACGGGCGACTTGGCCTGGCATTGCGCGGCGCGAAAGGCCGTGAAGTCGTGCCAGCCCAGCAGCGGCTGCACGGCCTGGCGCATCAGTTCCACGTCCAGCGGACGGAAAAAGAAGCCGGCGCGCCCTTCCACCAGCGGCGAACGGGTGGCGTTGTTGTACAACACATAATGATAGGTGCGCGCGCGCGCGCTGAAGCGGGCGTGGAAGAAATCGTTGACCGTCGGATCGCCTTCGAGTTCCTTGGCCCAGCGCACGGCGATCGATTTCGGCAGGAAGGCGTTGACGCCGCGCACCCACGAGTGCACGTCGCGGTTCAGTTCCGTATCGAAATGCACCACTTGCTCAAGCGCATGCACGCCCGTGTCCGTGCGGCCGGCGCAGGTGGTGGCCAGGCGCACGCGGGCAAACTGCTCCAGCGCGTTTTCCAGCTGGTCCTGCACCGTTTGCCCATCTTCCTGTTTCTGGTATCCATGCCAGGCCGTGCCGTCATACTGCAGGCCGAGGACGATACGCTTGAATGGCGTTGCTGTCGTAATATTTTGCATCGAAGCATTATACCGGCGCCGTGGGCCTGCTGCGCCGCCGGGTATTGCTAGCTAAGGAGTGCCTTCATGGTATTCGCCTTGGCGACCTGCTCTTCGCTGCCGCCTTTGATGACCTCATCGATCAACTCACGCGCGCCTTCCTTGTCGCCGATTTCCTGATAAGCGATCGCCAGGTCCAGCTTGGTATCCATTTCCATGTGGATGGCCGACAGCGGGTCATCCACGCCCACGCTGGCCGTCTTGCCATCGTTGAGGTCCAGGTCGATGCCGGACAGATCGAATTCTTGTGCGGGCGGTATGGATTCCGGCAAGGTCGCTGGCGTTTGCGCATCGTCAAACAGGCTGTCGATGGACGGCTCGGCCGCCGCGACCGGCGCGGCAGCGGGCGCCACCGGCTCGTCGAGGTCGAAATGGGCCAGATCCACGTCTTTCAACGGGTCAGGCAAAGGCGTCAAACCGGCGCCCAGGCCATTCACGGGGCCGGCTGGCGGCTCCAGGTCGAGGCCGAAATCCATGCTGGCGTCATACTGCGCCTCCTGCGGAGTGGACTGCGGCTTGCTGTCCGGCCCCGGCATGACGATCGGATCGCTGGTGGAGACAGGCTCGAAATCGAGGCTGTCGAGGTCAAAATCGAGGGGCTCGCGCGCATCGCTGGCGCTCACGGAGGACACCGACGCTGCCGGCGCCAGGTCGGCCGATGGGGCAGGCAGATCGTCGGGCAAGTCCATGCTCTGGCCATGCAAGTCGTCGCCGACGCCCTTGCTCAGGCTGACGACGGCATCGTCTTCCGTGTCGCCATACAGGGGATTGGTGGGATCGAGCGCCAGGCCCAGCGCGGCCGCCTGCGGCCACTCTTCGCCCTGGCCGCGCGTCAGGCTGTAGAGCTCGCTGGCCTGGTCTTCAAACGCGCGCACATCGCTGCGGGCCGAATAGATTTCCAGCAACTTCAAGCGGGCCGCATGGCGCTCGGGGTGGATGCGCAAGGCTTCCTTGAGGATATCTTCCGCCTGGCCATCGCGGCCGTAGGCGATATACACGTCCGCTTCGGCGACGGGGTCCGTTTCATTCGCATCGAGCATGCTGGCGCCCGCTGCGGCAGCCACGCCGGCTGCGGCAGCGGCGCCCGTACCGAACAGGTGGTTGCTCGCTTCGGACTGCTGGTCTTCCGGCGCCAGGCCCGATGGCGGCGTCACCGGCGCTTCCGGTTCAAGCACGGGCGCCACGTTCTCTGGCGCAGGCGGCGCGTCCTTGCGGCGGCGCGCGATCACCAGCGCGGCCACGGCGGCCAGCAATGCGGCCAGGCCGATGCCGATGGCCCCCAGGTGGTCGCTGATCTTGTCGGTGATGGTCGGCTCCAGCGGCGATGGTTTTTTCACCAGCGGCACCGGTTTCGCTTTCGGAACGGGCGGCTGCGCTTCGGCTGGTGCGCTGGCGACGGCGCTGGCCGCAGCACTGGCAGGTACGCTGGCCGCCGCGCTGGCTGCGGCCTCGGCCGGTTTGGCGGGCGCCGGCGCGCTCTTGTCGGCCATGGCCTTGCTCTTGACCGCCATCAGCTTTTCCAGGTCGCTGACGTTCTTTTCCAGCTCCTTGACACGCGCGGCCGCTTCATCGACCTGCTTCGCCTTGGCAATCTTGTCTTCCTCGCTGGCGACGGCGCTCTTGCCGGCCGACTTGGCCGCCGGCTCCGCCTTCGACAGTTTCAGCTTGTCTTGCGATTCGCTCACGGCCGTCGGCTTTTCCTGGACCTTGGTCGCGCCGATCTTGCCGGCCGTGCTTTGCGTCGCCTGCGCCGCCTTGGCCGGCTTGCTTTGCGATACCTGCCCCGCCAGCTTGTTGCGGTAGGCTTCGAAATCGATGGCGTGCGCCGTCACGACGCTCTTCGCTTCGGCCGCATCGGTGGCGCGCACGGCATCCGCGCCCGGCACGGCCAGGATGCGCCCCGCCTGCATGCGGTTCATGTTCTCGCCCCTGAAGGCATCGGGATTGGCGCGGTACAGGGCGACGAGCATCATGTCGAGCGACACGCCCGATGGTTTCAGTTCGCTGGCGATGCGGCTCAGGGTGTCGCCCGCCTTGACCTTGTATTCGCCAGCCGCCTTTTTCGCCGGCGCGGTATCAGCCGCCGCCACGGCCGGCTTGCCCTTGCCTGGCTGCACCGGCGCCGTCACCTGCGCGCCGCGCGTCTGGCGCGCCTCGGGTGTGTCGAGCACGAACGCATATTCGCGTACCTGGCGCCCGCTCTTGCTGCTCAGTTCCAGCAGCAAATCCACCATCGGTTCGGCCACGGCTTGCGCCGAGCTGATACGGATGAAGGACTTGCCGTTGCGGTTTTCCACGGCAAACGTCAGCGCGTTCAGGGCCGGATTGAATTCCACGTTGGCCTGGCGATACGCATCCGGCGGCGCCAGCTTGGCCAGCAGGCTGGCTGCCTCGCCTGGCTTGACGGCCGACAATTCGACCTCGGCGCGCAGCGGCTGGCCGGCGGCGGACAACACGGTAATCTTGCCCAGCTCGGCTGCGGATACCGCCGGTGACAATAACACCGCACAGGCGACAGCGCTGCTGAGTGTTTGAATGGCAAGGGAGGCGACCCGGGGACGAGTATGTACAGGCATAGTTGGCGGCATCTTAGTTGACATGGGAAAACTGTTACTTTTCCAGAGGTATCAACATATCATCATGCCCAGAGCTATGCAAGCTCCGCATGGTTGAGCCTTGACGGGCTCAGGGCGAAAAAAAAGCCGGGAAAACAGCCCCGGCTTGATCTGCATCAGCGATTGATTGCTGATTGATTGCTGTTACGCATCGAGCAAAATACGCAGCATGCGGCGCAGCGGCTCGGCCGCGCCCCACAGCAATTGGTCGCCCACGGTGAAGGCGGACAGGTATTCGCCGCCCATGCTCATCTTGCGCACGCGGCCCACAGGAATCGTCAGGCTGCCCGTGACGGCTGCCGGCGACAGGTCGCGCACGGACGCTTCGCGCGTGTTCGGGACCAGCTTGACCCATTGATTGTTGCTGGCGATGATGTCGTTGATTTCATCGAGCGGCACGTCTTTTTTCAGCTTGATGGTCAGCGCTTGCGAATGGCAGCGCATGGCGCCGATGCGCACGCACAGGCCGTCGACAGGAATTTCTTGGGTGCCAAAGTCGATGCCGCGACCGAGGATCTTGTTCGTTTCCGCGCCCGCCTTCCATTCTTCCTTCGACTGGCCGTTGCCCAGGTCCTTGTCGATCCACGGAATCAGGTTGCCGGCCAGCGGCGCGCCGAATTGCTTGATTTCATCCGGGGAATAGCCGTGCTGGGTGGCCAGCACCTGGCGGTCGATTTCCAGGATCGCCGAGGCCGGGTTTTCCAGCAGCGCCTTGACGGAGCTGTTGATGGTGCCAAATTGCGTCAGCAGTTCGCGCATATGCTGCGCGCCGCCGCCCGATGCCGCCTGGTACGTCATCGACGTCATCCAGTCGATCAGGTCGTGCTGGAACAGGCCGCCCAGGCCCATCATCATGCACGAGACGGTGCAATTGCCGCCGATGTAATTCTTGACGCCCTTGCCCAGCGCATCCTTGATGACGTGCAGGTTGACGGGGTCGAGCACGATGACGGCGTCTTTTTCCATGCGCAAGGTCGAGGCCGCATCGATCCAGTAGCCATTCCAGCCGCTGGCGCGCAGCTGCGGGAAGACGGCGCTGGTGTAGTCGCCGCCCTGGCAGGAAATGATGATGTCGCACTTGGACAGTTCGGCGATGTTGTTGGCATCCTTGAGGATGGTTTCATTCTTCGCCATGGCCGGCGCCGCGCCGCCCGTGTTCGAGGTGGTGAAAAACACCGGTTCGATGTGGGCGAAATCGCCCTCTTCCTGCATGCGCTGCATCAGGACCGAACCGACCATACCGCGCCAACCTACCAAGCCAACTAATTTCATTACCATTCCTCAAGATGAGACGGCGACTGCCGTCATTAGACTATTTTATCCCAGTGCTTTTACAACTGCATCACCCATCGCCTCGGTACCGACTAAAGTCGTGCCCGCTTCATGGATATCGGCCGTGCGCAGCCCCTGCGCCAATACTTTCTTGACAGCACCCTCGATGCGGTTTGCCTGCTCTTCGCGGTTGAGCGAATAGCGCAGCATCATGGCCGCCGACAAAATCGTCGCCAGCGGATTGGCGATGCCCTTGCCCGCGATATCGGGCGCCGAACCGTGCGACGGCTCGTACAAGCCCTTGTTGTTGGCGTCCAGCGAAGCGGACGGCAGCATGCCGATCGAGCCCGTCAGCATGGCGGCCGCGTCCGACAAGATGTCGCCGAACATGTTACCGGTCACCATGACGTCGAATTTCTTCGGCGCCCGCACCAGCTGCATGGCCGCGTTGTCGACATACATATGATCGAGGGCCACGTCCGGGTATTCCTTGTGCACGTCGGTGACGATGTCTTTCCAGAACTGGAAGGTTTCCAGCACGTTGGCCTTGTCCACGCTGGTCAGGCGCTTGTCGCGCTTTTGCGCCGCCTGGAAAGCGACGTGGGCGATGCGGCGGATTTCGCCTTCCGCATAGCGCATGGTGTCAAAACCTTCGCGCTGGCCCTTGAACGGACCGTCCGGGCACTCGCGCACGCCGCGCGGCTGGCCGAAATAGATGTCGCCCGTCAATTCGCGGATGATCAGGATATCGAGGCCGGAGACCACTTCCGGCTTCAGGGTCGAGGCGCCCGCCAGTTCCGGGTACAAAATGGCCGGACGCAGATTGGCGAACAGGCCCAGGTTCTTGCGCAAGCCCAGAATCGCCTGCTCGGGACGGAACTGGCGCTCCAGCGTATCGTATTGGTAGTCGCCGACGGCGCCAAACAGCACGGCATCGGCCGCTTTCGCCAGCGCCAGGGTAGCTTCCGGCAGCGGGTGGCCATGGGCCGCATAGCCGGCGCCGCCCACGGGTGCCGTTTCCAGTTCGAACGATTCGCCGAGCACATTCAAGACCTTGACGGCTTGCGCGACGATTTCAGGACCGATGCCGTCGCCGGGTAAGATTGCAATTTTCATATTTTTCCGATTAGATGACGTTGGCGAGCCACGGTTGGGTGGCGAGATGACGCTCTTCGAAGGCGCGGATATCGTCGGCATGGCGCAGGGTCAGGCCGATATCGTCGAGGCCATTCATCAGGCAATATTTGCGAAAGGCGTCGATCTCGAATGGATACGAGACGGAACCATTGCTGGTGCGCACGCACTGCTGCTCCAGGTCCACCACCAGCTTGTAGCCGGGGAAGGCCTTGACTTCATTGAACAGGTGCTCGACCTGGCTTTCCGACAGCACGATGGGCAGCAAGCCGTTCTTGTAGCAGTTATTGAAGAAGATGTCGGCAAACGAGGGCGCGATGATGGCGCGGAAACCATACTGATCGAGCGCCCACGGCGCGTGCTCGCGCGAGGAGCCGCAGCCGAAGTTCTTGCGCGTGAGCAAAATGGACGCACCCTGGTAGCGCGCCTCGTTGAGCACGAAGTCGGGGTTCAGCGGGCGGCGGCTGTTGTCCTGGCCCGGTTCACCATGGTCGAGGTAGCGCCATTCGTCGAACAGGTTGGGGCCGAAACCGCTGCGGTGGATCGACTTCAGGAATTGCTTCGGGATAATCGCGTCGGTGTCGACGTTGGCGCGGTCCAGCGGGGCGACCAGGCCTTCGTAAATCGTAAATTTATCCATGCTGTTTCTACTCGGTAGGACGGGCGGCGCCAGGCGCCGGCACGTCACGGTTTATTTTCCGCCGGCGCCAGTGACGACCTGGCCGACTTTCTGCACATCGCGGCCGATGCCGGAGACGGTGTTGCAGCCGGACAAGATGACGGTGGCGATGAGGAGGGCGAAGAGTTTTTTCATGATGATTTCTTGATAGTAAGTAAGGGACCGGAAACGCTAGTGTACGCCAGCGGCGCCGGTCCCTGCCCTCATCGCAAAGCCCGCACGTCGACAAAGTGCCCGGCGATACCCGCCGCCGCCGCCATCGCGGGCGACACCAGATGGGTACGGCCGCCCTGCCCTTGCCGGCCTTCGAAGTTGCGGTTCGAGGTCGAGGCGCAGCGTTCGCCCGGCTCCAGGCGGTCCGCATTCATGGCCAGGCACATGGAGCAGCCCGGCTCGCGCCACTCGAAGCCGGCATCCTTGAAGATGCGGTCCAGTCCTTCGCGCTCGGCCTGGTCCTTGACCAGACCGGAACCGGGCACCACCAGCGCCAGCGTGACGTTCGAGGCGCGGTACTTGCCGCGCACCACGGCGGCGGCCGCGCGCAAATCCTCGATGCGCGAATTGGTGCAGGAACCGATGAAGACCTTGTCGATGCGGATGTCTTCGATGGCGGTGTTGGGCTTGAGGTTCATGTAGACCAGCGCCTTTTCCATCGCATCGCGCTTGACGCTGTCTTTTTCCTGGTCAGGATCGGGCACGCGGCCATCGATACCGATCACCATCTCGGGCGACGTGCCCCAGGTCACTTGCGGCACGATGTCTTGCGCGTTGAGGGTGACGACCAGGTCGAAGCGGGCGCCCGGGTCCGAATGCAGGGTGCGCCAGTAGGCGACGGCGCGCTCCCAGTGCGGACCGGCCGGCGAAAACGGACGGCCCTTGACGTAATGGATGGTGGTGTCGTCCACGCCGATGATGCCGGCGCGCGCGCCCGCCTCGATGGCCATGTTGCACACCGTCATGCGTCCTTCCATCGACAGGGCGCGGATGGCCGAGCCGCCGAACTCGATGCAGTAGCCCGTGCCGCCAGCCGTGCCGATCTTGCCGATGATGGCCAGCACGATATCCTTCGCCGTCACGCCGGCCGGCAAGGCGCCGTCGACCTGCACCAGCATGGATTTGGATTTCTTTTGCAGCAAGGTTTGCGTGGCCAGCACGTGTTCCACTTCGGACGTGCCGATGCCGTGCGCCAGCGCGCCAAAGGCGCCGTGCGTCGACGTGTGCGAGTCGCCGCAGACCACCGTCATGCCGGGCAGGGTCGCGCCCTGTTCAGGGCCGATCACGTGCACGATACCCTGGCGCTTGTCGTTCATGTTGAAGTAGGTCAAGCCGTAGTGCTTGGCGTTCTTATCCAGCGTCTCGACCTGCAGGCGCGAGACCGGGTCGGCGATGCCGTCGACGCGGCTGGTGGTGGGCACGTTATGGTCGGCCACGGCCAGGTTGGCGGAAATGCGCCACGGCTGGCGGCCCGCCACGCTGAGCCCATCGAAGGCTTGCGGGCTGGTGACTTCGTGCAGCAGGTGCCGGTCGATATACAAAATTGTCGTGCCATCATCTTCGGCCCGAACAACGTGGGATTCCCAGAGTTTGTCGTAAAGCGTCTTCATCATGATTTATGCAGCGTTGCCACAGCCTGTTTAAGTGATCAAGTGATACCAAGTCATACGGTGATCCACAAGGATTATGCCATATATTGGCCAACACAGAACCGAAACAGGCAAAATCGTGGGATTGGCGATACAAAGTTTGGCCACACTGTTGGATATGAGCTGGAAATTGCCGATATCGACACATTGGCGGCATGCCGGCCCCATCCGCAGGCGGGCTGCCGAACGAGTCACGGTGGCGGCAGAAATTGATATTTTTTCCTCAACCTTTCGTGTATTGTATTTCGACAATAATGACGGCGCGCACGCGCCACCACACTTGGGAACCTCGATGAAACTGAACTTGTTGGCGCTGGCCGCCCTGACCCTGGCCGCGCTGCCCTTGGCCGGCGCCCATGCGGCGGCGGCCACGCCAGGAGAAACCTGCATGCAGGACTTGCGCGCGATTGCGCCTTTCCTGCTGGAAAACGATACGGGCGCGCGCCAGCACCTGGAGCAAAAGGGACAGGCATATTTCGACCTGGCGCTGGCAAGCGCAAGCGATGCCGCGAAAAACACTAATGATGAGTCTGCTTGTAATGTCGTACTGGCTAATTATCTGAGCAAGTGGCGCACAGGCCACCTGCAAATCGTGCCCAGCACGGCATTGAAGCACAGCAAACCGGCGCCACCCTCCGCGCCAACAGCAGATACTGACCAAAGAGAGCCGTCGCTGCAGCTCCTGTCACCTCGGACCGCGTTACTGACACTGCCCAGTTTTTTTCCTCGGTACAGCAAGGCAATCGCCGATCTGCTGACAAGCAAGCGCCACGATCTTGCCACCCGCCCCAACTGGATCATTGATGTCAGGCTCAATAATGGCGGCAGTGATAGCACTTATGCGCCACTACTGCCATGGATCAGTTCAGGCGAGATCGTCAGCGTTGGTGGCGAATGGCTGTCCACGCCAGCCAATATCGCCGGACAGGAAGGCATCTGCGCTCTGTTCGCCCCCGGTGATGCCTCGTGCACGACAGACAGTGAGCAAGCCGTCGCCCGTATGCGCAGCGTCCAATCAGGCCAGTTCGTGACGCAGCAAGCCGATGGCCCTGTCCGCTATGGAAGTTTTCCCAGAAAGAAAACGCAGCCGGCCCGCGTAGCGGTGCTGGTCGATCGTGATTGCGGGAGCTCCTGCGAAGAATTCCTGCTAGTGGCGCGGCAAAGTTTTCGTGTCAAACTGATAGGGCGCAACAGCCATGGCTCCCTCGATTACTCAAATGTACGCCTGCATGCCCTGCCCTCAGGAATACGCCAGTTAATGTACGCCACCTCGCGCTCGGCCCGCTTGCCGCAGCTGCAGGTCGACCTGGGAGGCATCATGCCCGACATCTACCTGCCGCCACCGAAGGACGAGGCGGAGCGCGCCCAAGAAATCGTGCGCGTGCAGCGTTGGCTGGAAGGCGGCACTTTACGTTAATAGCGGCAGTGAATCGACCGTGTGATTCAGCAATAAAAAAGCCCGCTGCATATCGACGCAGCGGGCTTTGATAGGAGCAAGCGCAGACTCAGGCAGCTAAACGCACACTACCTCTACACCCGTCCATCAGGAACGACAGACCGACTACCAGCACCAGCTCGCCTTCAGCCGAGCGGGCGGTACCGGTAATGCCCTCCACGGTGATGGCCGTCATCGGCTTGATCACCAGGTCGGCCGTGCCGTCGACGGCTGCCACGGCGAGAATGTATGGCTGTGGCGCGGCGACAACAATGCCCACGCGTTCGCTGCACGCTTCGTAACCCAGGGAGCCGGCGAGCGAGCGCACGGGCAATGGACGACCCTGGTCTTTCAGCACGGGCGCGCCACCCACTTCCATGAAGGTTTCCGGCAATTCGACGACGCGCTGCACCACCGCCATCGGCAACGCCAGCGCGGCGCCCGAGGTGGACACCAGCATGGTCGGCACGATGGACAGCTCGATCGGCAGGCGGATGGCGAACTTGGTGCCCTTGCCCAGCGTCGACTCGATGTGGATGGCGCCGCGGTTTTTCTCCACGGCCGTCTTCACCACGTCCATGCCAACGCCGCGTCCGGAGACGCTGGATGCGACTTCCTTGGTCGAGAAGCCCGGCAAGAACACCAGCTGGAAGCATTCGTCGTTGCTCAATTGCGCGTTTTCGCTGATCAAGCCCTTTTGCTGCGCCTTGCTGCGCAGGAAGGCCGGGTCCATGCCCTTGCCATCATCCTGCAGCACGATCATGACACTGTTCGCTTCCTGCCAGGCCTTGAGCGAAATATACGATTTGGCGGGCTTGCCGGCGGCCAGGCGCGCTTCCGGCGATTCGACGCCATGGTCGAGCGAGTTGCGCAGCATGTGCACCAGCGGATCGTACAGGCTGTCGACCACCACGCGGTCGACTTCCGTCTCCGCGCCTTCGATGGTCAGCTCGACATCCTTGCCCAGGTCTTTTGCCAGCTCGCGCACCAGGCGCGGGAATTTCTGGAACAATCGGCCCACGGGCTGCATGCGCGTGGCCAAGGTGGCCCGCTGCAGTTCCGTCGAGTAGCGCGACGCGCGTTCCAGGGTTTCCGCCAGGGTCGCCATCAGGGTGGCGGCCTGGCCTTCGAATTTGAATTGCAGCAAGCGCTCGAGCAGCACGGCAGCCTGGTTGGCGGCCTGTACCGACTCTCCGGCCACTTCCAGCAGCGCGTCGAGCTTGACGGCGTCGACGCGGATGCTGTCTTCCTTGACGGGCGCGGCATGGCGTACTTCCGGACGCTCGTCGCGGCGTTCCGCGCCATCCCAGGCCTTGGCGGCCGGCTTGGCGGCGGCAGCGGCAGGCGCGGCGGCCACGGCGACAGGCGCAGCGGCGACGGCGGAGGCCGGTGCGGCAGCGACCTGGCTGCCGGCCGGCACGACGGCGTTATACATGCCTTCCCAGTCCAGGCCATCGGCGCTGACGGTGGCTGTGGAGACGGCGGCAGCGGCTGGCGCCGCCACGACCACCTCGGCAACCACCACGGCGACTTCCGCCACCACGGCAGCGGCCGGCGCGTGTGCGTCCATGCCCTTGCCTTCGATGGCGTTCGTCAGGATGTGTTCCAGCTCTTCCGGCATGGCCGGCAAGCTTTCCGGCGCGGCACCGTTGGCCAGTTCCGTCAGCTGGTCGGCGACGAAACCGGACGCTTGCAGCGCCGCCTCGATGGCGATCGGGGTCACCGGCGCGGCGCCCGTGCGCAGGGCGTCGAACAGATTTTCCGTCAGATGGCAGGCCGCCACCAGTGCGGGCAGGCCCATGAAGCCGGCGCCACCCTTGATGGTGTGGAAGGAACGAAACACGGCATTCAGTGTTTCCTTGTTGTCAGGATCACGCTCGAGGCGCAATAAGTGCTCTTCAACATTAACCGCAAGATCCATCGCCTCAACGACGAAATCCTTGAGCATATCGTCCATTAGAATCCCAAATCCGCAAGAAGGTCGTCTACATTATCCTGGTCCAGCGCCACCGACGGCACGGACGGGCCCTGCATCAGCGGCACCGGCTTTTGCGCCAGTTTTTCGCGCACTTCGGCCGGCGCGTTGTCGCGCAGCAGCTGAGCCAGCTCGTGCTCCACTGTCTTGGTGATGTTGACCACTTTTTTGATCAGCTGGCCCGTGATGTCCTGGAAGTCCTGCGCCATCATGATTTCCAGCAAGCGCGCTTTTTCCGCTTCCGTTGCCTCGGCAACGGCTTGCGCGAACTGGCGCGAATCGCCGGCCAGGGCCTTGAACTCTTCCAGGCTCAGCTTGCCATCGAACAGCGCCGTCCAGCGGCTGTCCATGTCCTTGGCTTTCTTCGACAGCACATCTTGCGCCGGCATGCCTTCGTCGAGCGTATTCAGGACCTTGTTGGCGGCCTGTTCCGTCAGGGTGGCGACATATTCCAGGCGGTCCTGCGCGTCGACGATCTGCGACGACGCTTCCGTCAACGCCTTGTCGTAGCCCAGTTCGCGCAGCGAATCGTGCAGCAGGCGCACGATGCCGCCCAGGCGTTCGAACATCGGCTTGTCGGACTGGTCGACAGGATCGGCCGCTTCGCCAGGTACGCCTGCGGCAGCCGCGGGCGGCGCTTCCGGCGCGGCGGCGACTGGCGCGGCAGCTGGCGGCACGGCGGCGCTGGCCGACACCGAATCGAACAGCGCGTCAAAATCGTCGTCCGCGATCACGGCTGCGGGCGCGGCGGCAGGCGCGGGAGCGGCCGCACTTTGCGCAGATACTTCATCGAATAATGCATCGAAATCATCAGCGGCGTTGGTCATATCCCTGCTTCTCCATAATTTGTCAAAATTCCGCCTGAACTGTGCGTTTTACAGACTGATACCCACAATTTCTCGATTAAGATGATTTGAGGCAATACCGCTGCGATGGTGCGAGTGTAGCAGGGCGCCGCCCTGTTGGTAAATCTCAAAACGCGCTTCCTGGTGTAAAGCTGGCCCACAAGAGCTTTTCCGTGAGGAAATAAGTGTTCCTGCTGTTGTATTTTGAAATACTACCATTGGCGTGCGTGCAAGACCACGCGGCGCACAAGAAATCCTGCTCGCGGGCGGCTGCGCAACAGTATTCATGGTGATCGTTGCGGCTAAAACACGATCTTTCTGCCAACGTTGTCTATACTGAAGGTGCAATAGTATTGATAATTATCAAGTCTTTACATGAATACCATGCTGCCGCCGCGCCTACAATAAGGGGCGTTGCACGCGCTGAGTCACCGCCAAAGGACCTGCCATGTATAAGAAAATTCTGATCGCCACGGACGGCTCCGCCGTCTCCAACCACACGGCCTGTGCCGGCGTTGCCTTTGCCGAACAGATGCAAGCCGACATCCTTGCCGTGTACGTGGCGCCCGAGTACCAGTACCCGGTGTACATCGAAATCATTCCACCGAGCTATCCCAGCGAAGAGGAGTACCGCATCGCCATGCGCAAGGCGGGCGCCGACCACTGGCAGCCCATCCTCGACGCGGCCGCCAAGCGGGGCCTGGAAGCGACGGGCCTGACCGCCTTTTCCGACAGCCCGGCCCTGAAAATCGTGGAAGTGGCGCAGTTGCAGCACTGCGACCTGATCTTCATGGGCTCGCATGGCCGCAGCGGCTGGGGGCAATTGCTGCTCGGCAGCGTGACCAACAAGGTGCTGTCGCACTCAACATTGCCGGTGCTCGTGCACAGGCTGATCAAGGAACCCCCATCCAAATAAAGGGTCACATGGCCACGCAGGCCGCCGCATCCCGCAGCGCGGGTAAAAGGCAACACTGCGGCCTTTTCAGTTAAAATGACAACGTTTCTCGTTTCTTAACACCTGGCCGGCCACCACGAAACGGCCAGGATACATTCCACGCTTCCAGATTGCGCGCCTATGATACGTATTGTGATTGCCGATGACCACACCATCATGCGGGAAGGATTGAAGCGCATCCTTGACGGCGCGCCGGATATCGACATTGTGGGCGAAGCCATCGACGGCTTTGAAGTACTCAACCATGTGCGCCAGGGCGGCTTCGACCTGTTGCTGCTCGACCTGTCGATGCCGGGCCGCAGCGGCGTCGACCTGATCCGGCAAATCCGCAGCGAAGCGCCCAAGCTGGCCATCCTGATCCTCACCATGCACGAGGAAGAGCAATATGCGGTGCGCGCCATCCGCGCCGGCGCGCAAGGCTATCTGACCAAGGAAAGCGCGGGTACCCAGCTGGTGGGCGCCATCCACAAGGTGGCATCGGGCCGTCCCTACATCAGCGCCGAGGTGGCAGAGCAGCTCGTGCTCAACATCATGATGCCGAATGAAAGCCTGCTGCACAAACAGCTGTCGGACCGCGAGTTCGAAGTCTTTTCCCTGCTGGTGGCAGGCAAGTCGATCACGGAAATCGCCAACAATCTGCACCTGAGCGTGAAAACCGTGAGTACGCACAAGACGCGCATCATGCAAAAGATGGGCATGAGTTCGCTGTCGGAAATGGTGCAGTATGCCGTGGCACACCGCCTGCTATCCCCCTTCAAGACCTGAGCCGCCCGCGCCCGCCGCCCGTAGGAACAATCCTACATCACCTGCCATAGCTCCTACTGCCATATTCAGCCACTGCTGATATTAATTGCATACGGTTGTTGGCATACTGAAACCAGTCATCAAGTTGCTGGGAAGTTATTTCATCACACAGCAAGTCTTCAGCGCATTGAGATTTACCCGCCTGGACGCGCGCCGCCCCTTCCTTGCCCGCCGCCCTGTGCACCTTGTCATTCAACTCTGAACTACCTGTCACCAGGAGATGAACATGCTGTCCACGCAAACGCCTGAAACCCGCGCTGCCGCTCCATCGCTGCCCCCCTCCTCTCCGATGGAAGCGGGGCGCCAGCGCCAGGGGCGGCTATGGTCGAACCTGAAAGAGGTGTGCGACCTGCTGCATATCTCCAGTGCCTGCACCATCGCCGCCGACGAACTGCTGTTCCAGCACGTGCAATTCAAGACGGGCCAGCGCGTGCACACCATCGGCCAGCCCTTCGACACCCTGTACATCGTCAATTCGGGCTTCCTGAAAACCGTGCTCATCGATGAATTCGGCAATGAGCAGGTACTCAGTTTTCCCATGAAGGGCGACATGCTGGGCGTCGACGGCATCCACTCGCGCCATTACTCCTCGGAAGCGGTGGCGCTGTCCGACTGCGACCTGATCCTGCTGCCGTTCAAGAAGCTGACGGCGCTGGGCCGCGTGCACCTGGAACTGGAAAATGTCATGTACGGCGTGATGAGCCGCGAACTGGTGCGCGAGCAAGCCATGATCGGCATGCTGGGCGCCCTCAGCGCCGAAGCCCGCGTGGCGCGCATCCTCGTCTCGCTGGCCGACCGCTTCGCGCAGATGGGCTACTCGAGCAAGCTGTTCAACCTGCGCATGACGCGCCATGAAATCGGCAGCTACCTGGGCCTGACCCTGGAAACGGTCAGCCGCACCCTGTCCGCCTTCAATGAAATCGGCCTGATCACGGTCGACCAGCGCACCATCGGCATCAAGGACCCGGATGCCCTGAAAACCCTGCGCCGCCTGCCGCCCTCGCGCTCGCGCGCCAAGCAGCTGGCCGCCGCCAAGCTCAAGGCCGACACCACGGCGGCCGCCACCGCCTCGGCGCAATTGCTGGCCACCATTTAACACCACCCGATTCCTTCAAGCTTGGCACAGGCTTGACCCGGCCAAGGCACATCGCCTTGCCGGGTCTTTTTTGCTGTCCACCCCTTCTCCAGCGCGCGCCACGCCCACGGCACTGCCCTCCCCTGCAGTCAAAAAAAAGCCTGCATCGGGCACAAATAAGCCTTGCTTTTCGGGCCACATTCAACAATAATGCAAATACGAATCATTCTCAACTGAGACAAAGAAAGCCCAACATGCACAGCTCAAAACCAGCCTTGATCCAGGATGCCGCTACTGCCCACGTCCGTCCTCCCGTCAGCATGGCCCAGCCGGCGCGCCGCATCACCAGCGAAGCGCTGCTGCAGCAGGGCCGCGAAGTGGAAATTGAGCACAGCGGCAAGATCTATCGCCTGCGCGTCACCCAATTGAACAAGCTGATCCTGACTGCCTGAAGCAGCACGGCAGCCAGTCACCACACTCGCCAGCCAGTCGCGCCCCGTGCGCGCAGCCAGCCAAACCACCCGCACAGGAGTGTTTGATGGCGAACGACCGACCTTCCCCGATGTTTCCTTCCCCGCAAGGCCAACAGCCTGAATTGCTGCTGTCGGCCGTGCTGCACCTGATGTCGCACTACCATGCGGGCAGTCCCTGCGAGAAACTGGCGGGCGTGATCGAACGCCACCTGCAAGTGCTGTCCAGCTCGCCTGGCCTGGGCCCCGTGCTGCAAGCGACCTGCCAGCAACTATCGCAGCAATGGGCCGCCCTGGTGGCGCTGCACCGGCCTGCGCCGCCGAAGACCACCTTGTTCGAGCGCCTGGTACGCCTGCTGAGCGCCAGGCGCCCTGCCTCGCCCCTGCCGCAATAATTTCTCTTCAATACCCCACCGCCCAACAGGATATCGCCATGTGTGACAAAGACCAGTCCCTGCCCGTGATCAGCAATTGTTCCAGCGGCGAGGCCGAAACGGCCGCGCTCGCTTCGCGCCGCCGCCGGCTGTGGGAACTGTCGCACACCTGCCATTGTCCGCTGGTCGGCGTGGGTTTGCCATTGGGCTACCTGCGCAAGCTGGTGGGCAAGATGACGGGCGGACGCGTGCTGGCCGACGACTACGAAGTGCATGTGGGCGCCGTGACGGAATGCGGGGTGCGCAACCGCCTGTCCGAAGCCTTGCAAAAGGAACTCGAACGCCGCTACGCGCCCGTCATCCTGCGCTTTCGCGGCGCCAAGACCACGGAGCAGGTAGCGCAACTGTGGCGCACGGCCGTCGCCAACGGCGACGTGTCGGGCGCCTTCTGGGCCGGCCTGACGCACCCGCGCTGCGACGCCGAGCTGGAAGAGCAGATGTGCCGCGACTTGCACATGATCCAGCACCAGGCCGGCGCCTGCGTGCGCGCCGACATGGGAAAATTTACCGCCTTGCAGGAAGACAATGCGCGCCTGACGCACGAACTGGCCAAGCTGCAACAGCGCAGCCAGGCCATGCTGATGGAAAAGACGGGCGAACTGGAACGCCAGGAAGCCGTGCTGCTGCGCACGCGGTTTGACTCGATCAGCAAGGACAGCGTCATCGAGGAGTTGCGCCTTGAGCTGGCGCAATTGCAGGCCGCCATCCCGGCGCTGGAATCGCGCACGCGCCTGGTCGAACGCCTGGCGCAAATGGATGAGCGTGAGAAAGAATTACGCCAGCAAATCGCGGAATTGAAGCAGGCCCAGCCACGCCCGGCCGCCGCCGTGCCGCCACCGGCACCGAAGCTGGAAGTGCCGACGGGCGGCAAGCTGAAAATGCCGATCCGCCTGGTCGATCAAAGCGTCTTGTGCGTGGGCGGGCGCAGCGGCAATGTCGCCACCTACCGCGCCCTGATCGAGCGGGTCGGCGCACAGTTCGCCCACCACGACGGCGGCCTGGAAGACAATGCCAACCTGCTCGATTCGAGCCTGGCGGCGGCCGACCTGGTGATTTGCCAAACGGGCTGCATCAGCCACAGCGCCTACTGGCGCGTCAAGGATTACTGCAAGCGCACGGGCAAACGCTGCGTCTTCATCGACAACCCCAGCATTTCCAGCCTGGCGCGCGGCTTGCAGGAAGTGAGCGGCGAGATGGCAGCGACGCCGCTGGCCGCGATCCAGCCGTAAGCAACCCTTCTGTATCAATACACGTCGCGCCGGTAGCGCCCTTCGGCCGCCAGCGCATCGAGCGCGGGCCGGCCCAGCATCTCCTGCAGGGCCTGGTCGACGCTGCCGGCCATGCCGGCCAGGCTGCCACAAATGTAGATGGCCGCGCCCTGCTGCAGCCACAATGTGATTTCATCGGCATTGCCGCGCAGGCGGTCCTGCACGTAGGTGCGCTCGGCCTGGTCGCGCGAAAACGCCAGATCCAGGCGCGGCAAGTCACCGCTGGCGTGCCAGCCTTCAATTTCTTCGCGATAATGGAAATCGTGGGCCGCGTTGCGCTCGCCAAAGATCAGCCAGTTGCGCCGCTGCCCAGCCAGCACGCGGCTTTTCAAATGCCCGCGCAAGCCGGCGATGCCGCTGCCGTTGCCGATCAAAATCAACGGCCGCTGGGCATTCTCTTCCAGGCGAAAGCGTTTGTGCTGGCGCAGGCGCAGTTGCACCACGTCACCGACTGCGGCTTGCGCCGTGAGCCAGCCCGAGGCCAGGCCCAGGCTGCCGTCGGGATGCGCATGCTGGCGCACCAGCAAATGCACGCTGCCATCGCGCGGAATCGAGGCGATCGAATATTCGCGCGGTTGCGATGGGTCGGCCGGCGCGGCCACTTGCACCAGGTCGCCCGACTGCCAATCGGGCAAGCTGCCCGACACGGGCGCCAGTTCCACATGATAGATGGCGCCACCGGCGCTGCCCGGATTGAGCAACTGCCGCTGCATCAATTTCCAGTCGCCGAAGGCGGGGGCGCTCCAGTCTGGCGCGTCGCTGGTGCCGGCCAGGTGGCTCAGGTGCTGGAACCATTGTTCGATGGCGGCGCTGGCGCTGCGGTCGACCTCGATGCGTTCGAACAGGCGCGAGGCGCCCTGCGTGGCCATCCAGGCATCGAGCGCGCGGCCGAAGCCGCAAAACTGGCCATAGCTGCGGTCGCCCAGGGCCAGCACGCCATAATGCAATTGCGGCAGCGCCAGCTCACCCGTCATCAGGCGGCCCATGAAGGCGGCCGCATTGTCGGGCGCATCGCCTTCGCCATAGGTGCTGACCAGGAACAAGGCGCGTTCCGCTTGTTGCAGATCGCTGGCCGTGAGTTCGGCCAGCGCGCACAGGCGCACGGGGATGCCGGCCAGTTGCAGGCTCTGCGCCGTTTGCGCGGCCAGTTCCTCGGCATTGCCCGTCTGGCTCGCATATGCCACCAGCCAGGCGGGATGGTTGGCCAGCGCAGCCCTGGCGGCAGCGGACGCGCGGCGCCTGGTGCGGGCGCGCAGCCAGGGCGCCAGGCATACGCCCGCGTAGCTGAGGGACAAGGCGGCCAGCAACGCCAGCCGCGTCGTATCGTGCGTAAAAATCATGGAATTAATCGTTCATTCGTCGAGCATGGCCAGCATGTGGCTGCTCAGCGTTTCATGGTAGCCATCGCCATCGCGCCGCAGGAAGCGCGCGGCCAGGCCCTGCTCTTCGGCCAGCGCCATGCCGGCGTCTGGCCCCAGCACCGTCAGGGCCGTCGACCAGGCGTCGGCCGCCATGCATTGCGCATGCACGACGGTGACGGAAGCGAGTTGATTGGCGATCGGCATGCCGCTGCGCGGATCGATCGTATGGGAAAAACGCACCGTGCCGTCCTCGAAGAAACGCCGGTAGTCGCCCGAGGTCGCCACGGACAAGCCGTGCAGCGCCAGCAACAGTTCCGGCGGATGCTTGGTGGCATCGGCGCCATCGACCTGTTCCAGCATGACCCACCACGGCTGGCCATCGGGCTTGCTGCCGGCGCCGCGCAGCTCGCCGCCCACTTCGACCAGGTAATGGCCGATGCCCTGGCTGTCCAGGTAGCGGGCCAGGCGGTCCACGCCATAGCCCTTCGCCACGGCCGACAAATCGAGTTGCAAGCCACCGGGCTGGCGCGCGCGGCGGGCCGGCAAGTCCAGCTGCAGGCGGCGGCGCTGGCGCTGCGACAGCAGCAGCGCCAGCGTATCGTCTTTCGGCGGCAGGAAGCCCGGTTCGTCGTAGCGGTGCCGGGGGCCGAAGCCCCACAGGTTGACGAGGGCGCCCGCGCACGGGTCGTACGCGCCGCCGGACGCTTGCGACACGTGCATGGCAAAGCCCAGCACCTCGCAAAACGCGGCGGGCAGGCTGTGCCAGCTGCCCGGCTCGGCCCGGTTGAAACGGCCCAGGTCGGACGCGTCGTTCCAGTGGCTCATTTGCGCCACGACCAGGTCCAGCTGTTGCTGCAAGCCCTGCTGCAGGTCGGCGCTGCCGGCGCGCCCCGGCATGACGGACTCGACCAGGCGCACCGACCAGCTGGTGCCCATGGTCAGGCCGCGCAAGTCCCGGATCGCGGCGCCGGGCGGCGCGACCTGATCGGAAATATGCTGCGGCAGCAGGACGCGGCGCATCGGCGAGCTCGTGAAGAGGCCGCCGCTTACTGCGGCAGCACTTCCACGGTAGCCGCGTACGTCATGCGGCGCTCGGGCATGGCTGGCGGCTGGCCGGCCACGGCCGGTGCGGCCGCCGGCCAGGTGCTGCTCAGGTAATACATGCCCGCCGCCGGCACCGTAAACGTGATCTCGCCCTTGGCATCGGTGCTCTGGCGGATTTCACCGAGCACGCCACGGTAGCGCACGCCTCCTGGCACCAGGCTGAAGGCCTGGTTCGCCGCCGGCTTGCCGTCGACCAGGAAACGCCAGGTGGCTTTTTCGCCCGCGCGCAAGTCGTTCGGGTGCGTCACGGGCACCAATTCCAGGCCCACGCCCGTCGGCTTGAACACTTCCGTGCTGGTTTCGCCATTGCTGAAGAAAGTTTCCAGGCGGCTGGCCGTGCGCGTGACTTTCACGTCTTGCGCATCGGCCGGCAGGTCTTTCTTGAAGGTTTCCTCGTTGCCACGGAAACGCTTCTGCTCGCCATTTTGCTTGTAGCTGGCCATCACGTTTTGCGACACGATGGCCGCCTTGTACGTGCCCGGCTTTTCCATCTTCACGTCGAAGACGCTGCGCAAGCGGCCCGTGACGGTGTTCGCCGGCGCCACTTTCGCGCCATCGGGACCGATCACTTGCAGCGCGTCCAGGCGCAGCGGCTGGTGGTCGATCTCGAACAAGCCATCGGAGACGGCCGCGTCCACCGTCACCCAGGCGTCCTTGCTTTCCACCATCGTGCTCGAAGGCACCATCCAGCCGCGGTGGGCGTGGGCGTTCATGGCCAAGCCGGCCAGGGCCAGGGCGATCAGCGGTTTATTGAATTGCTTGAACATGATGTGCGCCTTATGGTTTGAGTTGGACGACGACATTGCCGAGTTCTTCCTTGCCTTTGGCGGGCACGGACTGGGCCGATTTCAGCGGCCACTGGAACGGCACGCGCACCAGTTCGCGTCCACCCGCTTCGCGCGCCGCTTCCACCACCACCTGGTATTCGCCGGCCGGCAGCTTGTCGAGCAAGGCCTTGGCGCCGGGGAACGTCAGCGTATGCTCGCCCGGCGCACGCGTGGCGCCGCTGACGCCGTCGACGGGCATGGCCAGGTCGCGGCCGCTCTTGCGCCACCATTGACGCATGTCCTTCAGCCATTTCTCGCCTGCCTTGTCCTTCTTTTTCACGTCATACAGCACCGTCAGGTTGCCGACCACCTTCTGGTCCGCCGTTTCCAGCCACGCCGCCACGTAGGGACGGTGGTATTCCGCCACGTTCAGTTGCGGAATCTCAATCTTGAGGGCCAGGTCGGCCGCCATCGCCGACGTACCGATCAGGGGAAGGCCAAGCGCCAGGGAGTAGCGTAATTTCATGGTGTGCCTGTAAAAAGGAAAAATAAAAACGATCAGTGAATAAACAGCAAGGCGATCGCGCAAGGTATCAAGATACCGAGGCCAACCATCGGCCAGGTAAATGGCCGGTTGGCCGCGTGGAACTTCAAAATCAAGAGCCCCGTCAGGCAAAACACGATGCAGGCGCCGGCAAAAATGTCGATGAACCAGCTCCAGGCCACGCCCGTGTTGCGACCCTTGTGCACATCGTTGAGCCAGGACACCCAGCCGCGATCCGTCAATTCATATTCGGCGGCCCCGTCTTCCAGGCCGATGCGTACCCAGGCGTCACCGCCCGCCTTGGGCAGCGGCAGGTAGACTTCGTCGACGCTCCATTCGGCGGGACGGCCACCCGCATTGAGCGACCATTGCTGCTTGAGCCAGGTCTCGGCAGCGGCCGGCATGGGTGCATTGGCGCCATCGTGCTGGGCGGCATATGCGGCCAGTTGCGTGACCAGAGGGGCCGGCAACGTCGCCTGCTGGCGCGTGATCGCCGGCTTGGCCTCGATCTGGCCAGCGTGGTTCAGGGTGATGCCGGTGATAGCGAACAGAAACATGCCCAGCAGGCAAAGCGCCGAGCTGATCCAGTGCCATTGATGCAAGTTCTTCAGCCAGACGGCGCGGCTGGCGTTGTGCTTGGCCTTGTCTGCGGCGCCCGCATTACCCATAGCTCGCTCCCGGCAAGGAGCGGGCCAGGTGGCGCGACAAGTCAGTGTGCTTCATTCCCATCCTTCAATCAAAGTGCATGCTGATATTTTCAAACAAATGATAATGATTATCATTTATTAAGTCAATACATGGAACGCTCGGCCGGGCCAGCGTTTTGTAACAGCTTTGAAACAAAGCTTCGCCGCTACGTAAGCTGCCGTACAGAGCCGTTTGCCGCACCCGCCTATGCTGTTGTTCAGGACAACCAACAAGGGGCACCCCATGCAATCGTATTCCAGCGAACAACTGGCCAGCATCGCGGCCAGGATCAAGGACGTCAAATTCGGCATGCTGACCACCAGCGACGACATGCGCACCCTCACCAGCCGGCCACTGACGCAGCAGCAGGTCGATAATGAGGGACAAATCTGGTTCTTTGTTTCGGACGAGGCCGCCTACACGCACGACTTGCCGAACAATCCGCAAGTCAATGTCAGCTTCGTCGACACAGGCGACAGCCTGTATGTGTCCGTCTGCGGCCATGCGCAGTTGCTGAAGGATCGCGCCAAGGCGGAGGAATTGTGGAATCCGCTGGTGAAAGCCTGGTTCCCGGGTGGGCTCGACGATCCGAAGCTGTCGCTGATCAAGGTGACGATCCAGTCGGCCGAGTACTGGGATAGCAGCGCCAGCAAGATGATGCAATTCTATGCAATGGCCAAGGCGGCCATCACGGGCGAGCCGCCGATGGACCTGGGCGAACACGGCCGGGTCGAACTGTAGCAGAGCGTTCTGATTTATTGATTTATCCGCGCGCATGCAGGCATGGCCAGCCGGCGTGCGCGAACACGCCTGACGGCTGACCCTGCGGGGGTGATCAGGCAAGCAAGAAAGGCAGCTCAGACGCCAGTACTGCCCGTGGTGTCGGGTGCATCGTCGGCACTCTGCCGGCTCTGCCCGGCGGAACCGGACTGATGATGCGGCAAGCGGTCGGCGCGCCGTACTTCGCCGATGGAAAACAGATCATCGCCGATATCGAGACCCTGCTCGCTATCGACCAGCACAAAGTTCTCGGCCGACTCGGCCGTGCTTTGCTTGTTGCCCGGCGTGGACGGCATGGACGGCGTGCCGCCGTGTCGATTGCCGGGCTGCGGCGTAGTGGAGTTACCCATCATCTTCCCCCTGATCGTGAGTGCGAGTCGATTGCAGATTGACTGCGGCTTGGCCGTCGCCAGCGCCGCTATTTCATCATAGTGCATGCCTGCTGCATTGCATCAAAATTTTGCGGCTGGCCGGCGGCAATGCGCGATTCCCGCCGGCCAGACGCGCCTAGCTACTGCGTCCCCTTACTTGTTGCGCGAACCGGACGATCCCGCCCCTGAACCTGAGCCGCCGCTTTGCTTGTTACCACTGTCGCGGTTGCCTTCCTGGGTCATGCTGGCATGCTCGCGCGACCCGCCGGAGCTGGCGGCGCTTTGCCGGCTGGCATCGTTCTTGTGGCTTTGGCTGCCTGCGCGGCGCGCCTCTTCCGACGTGAATTCATGGGCCGTGCCCTTTTCATGCGCGGCACGTCCGCCTTCGCTGGCGATTTCGCGCTGCTGGGCGGGGTCCATGGAAGCGAAGCCACGCTTGCTGGTATCACTTTGCTTGTTGCCGCCGCTGCCGCTGCCGCTACTGGTTTTACTACCTTGCTGTTTATTGTCGCTCGATGTGGCCATGATGATCTCCTTGATCGATGGAATCAGAAACAGTGAAAACCATGCAATTCTTCCCCCTCGCATGGCAAGGGAACCCTCATCTTAGTGCGCACATGGGGCGCAAGAAATAGGAGGATGGCAAGAGCGCATGTAGGATGAGTCCCGCCCCTGGTGGCGCAGTTACTATTAATTTTCCACCAAAAGTACCAAACACTCAGCAGTTGGCGGGTAGCGGAAAAATCGCCGCGTCGGCCGTCACATACACGCGCTCGCCAGCGGCAGGCCGCAGCGCATGGCCGCCCGTAAAGGCGCCAAACGCGGGCAGGATGGCGTGCGATGGCCCCAGCAGGAAACACGGCAGGCGCAGGCCGTCCCCATCAGCGCGCAAGTGAAACACGGGATGCACATGACCGGCCAGCACATAGCCGGGCGCCACGGTATCCGGGTGATGGCAGAACGACAGCTTGCCGACGCTGTGCGGTTCATCGACCATGCGGATGCCCAGCGCGGCGGCCGGATCGCCTGCATGCGCATCGTGGTTGCCGCGCACCACCGTCAGGCGCACGTCCCGATGGCGCGCGCGCCAGGCCAGCATGGCGGCCACGGTGGCGGCCGCATGCGCGGCGCGCGCGTGCAGAAAGTCGCCGAGAAAGACGATTTCCTCACAAGCGTAACTTGCCAGCAAGGTGTCGAGCGCCAGCAGGTTTTGCGTGGTGGTGCCGCGCGGCACGGGCACGCCCAGCGCACGAAACGCGGCCGCCTTGCCGAAATGGATGTCGGCGATAATCAGCATCTTGCGCGCCGGCCAATAGATGGCCTTGGACGCCAGCAGCCACAGCTGTTCACCGGCCAGTTCCACCACGCAGTGCGCTGGGCGCAGGCCGCTCATGCGGCCGCCTTTTCCAGCGCGCTGACCAGCCGCGCCACCCGGTCCGACAGCTTTTCCGTCGTCAGCTGTTCGCGGAAGCGCTCGACCATCAGGCCAAAGGCAAATGGCGAGGCGCGCTGCAACGCTTGCAGGGCAATCTGCCGCCCATGCAACTCGCGCAAGGTGGCGCGCAAGCGCGTCAGTTCCAGCTCCTGTTCCAGCACTTCGCGCTGCGCCTGCGTGAGCAGCAAATTGGCCGCATCGTGCTTGCGGAACACTTCAAAGAACAGCGAGGACGAGGCCTGCAACTGGCGCGCGCTTTTCGGCTGGCCCGGATAGCCCTGGAATACGAGGCCAGCGATGCGGGCGATTTCACGGAAGCGCCGCTGCGACAATTCCGTCGCGTTCAGGCTGGCCAGCACGTCTTCCAGCAAGTTGTCCGTGCTGAACAGGGCAATATCGGCGCCGCTGGCGCCCGTCAGCAGCGGCGCAAATGCGATGTCCTCCGCGCCCAGCAATTCAAAGCCGTAATCGTTGACAGCGATCGACAAGGTGGCCGGCTGCACGCGCGCGATGCGATAGGCCAGCAGCGATGCCAGTCCCAGGTGCACGGAGCGACCGGCAAACGGATACACGAACAGGTGCTGGCCTTCGCGGCTGGACAAGGTTTCCACCAGCAGGCTGGTGCGCGTAGGCAGGCTGGACCATGTCTGCTGGATGGCCAGTAGCGGCGCCAGCGCGCGCATTTCCGGTCCGCTGGCCTTCCCTTCTTGCGCCAGCTGCAACTGGTCCAGCACGGCGTGCGCCAGTTCCGACGACAGCGGCATCTTGCCACCCTGCCAGCGCGGCACGGCGCCGCGGCTGCCTGTGGCGCGCCGGACATACGCCGTCATTTCATGCACGCGCACGAATTCCAGGATGCGTCCGCCGAACAGAAAATGGTCGCCCTGCTTCAGGCGCGCGATGAACGATTCCTCGATGCTGCCGATCCGTCCGCCGCCGAGGAACTTGACCTGGATCGCCGCCTCCGAGACGATGGTGCCGATGCTCATGCGGTGGCGCCGCCCCAGCGCCACGTCCGGCACGCGGTACACGCCCTGTTCGTCCGGCAGCACGCGCCGGTACTCCGGATACACGGTCAGGCTTTGCCCGCCGCGCGCGACGAAGTCGAGCGCCCATTGCCATTCTTCCAGGCTCAGGTGGCGATACGACCAGGCCGCGCGCACTTCCTCGTACAGCGCGGGCGAGGCAAAACCGCCGCCCAGCGCGATCGTCACCAGGTGCTGCACCAGCACATCGAGCGGTTTGTCCGGCACGGGGCGCGCTTCCAGGTGGCCCTGCGCCAGGGCAGCGCGGGCGGCGGCCGCCTCCAGCAATTCCAGGCTGTTGGTGGGCACCAGGGTGACGCGCGAAATGCGTCCCGGCGCATGGCCGCTGCGTCCGGCCCGCTGCACCAGGCGCGCGATGCCTTTCGCGCTGCCGACCTGCAGCACGCGTTCGACGGGCAGGAAATCGACGCCCAGGTCCAGGCTGGACGTGCACACGACGGCTTTCAGCTCGCCCGTTTTCAGGTGCTGCTCGACCCACTCGCGCACCTCGCGGTCCAGCGAACCGTGGTGCAGCGCGATCAGGCCCGCCCAGTCGGGCCGCGCATCGAGCAGGTGCTGGTACCACAGCTCGGCCTGCGAACGCGTATTCGTAAACACCAGGGTGGTGGCGCTGTCCTCGATCTCGGCGATCAGCGGCTGCAGCATCTGGATGCCCAGATGCCCGCCCCAGGGAAAGCGCGTCGGGTTGACGGGAATCAGGCTGTCGACAAGGATGCGTTTTTTAATTTTGCCTTCCACCAGCACGCCGGCGTTTTGCTCGCCCAGCAAGACGTCCTGCGCTTGCCGCAAGTTGCCCAGGGTGGCCGACAGGCCCCACGTCATCAGGTTTTCCTGCCAGCGGCGCAGGCGGGCCAGCGCCAGCTGCACTTGCACGCCGCGCTTGCTGCCCATCAATTCGTGCCACTCGTCGACGATCACGCTTTCCAGCAGGCTGAAGCGTTCCTGCGCGTCCGCCTGGCTGAGCATCAGGGACAGGCTTTCCGGCGTCGTCACGAGTATCTCGGGCCAGGCCTTTGCCTGCCGTGCCCGCTGCGCGGCGCTCGTGTCGCCCGTGCGCGCCTCGATGCGCCAGCCGGGAGCGAGCTCGGCGCCAGAAGCTTGCAGGGCGCGCACGGTGTCGGCCGCCAGCGCCCGCATGGGCGTGATCCACAGCACGCGCAAGCCCTGCCTTTTCCCCTTGCGCGCCAGGCGCTCGGCGCGCAGCAAGGCGCCGAACCAGACGGCATACGTCTTGCCGGACCCCGTACTCGCATGCAGCAGGCCGGACTTGCCCTGCGCGCCAGCGCGCCAGACCGCGCGCTGGAAGGGAAAAATCGTCCAGCCGCGCGCGGCAAACCACGCGTCGATGCGCTGCGCCAGCATGCTTTTGCTCATGTGGTCTGGGCCAGCATGGCCTTCAGGGTGGCCAGGGTATCGGCGTCGGCGATGGTCTTGTCTTCGCGCCGGCGCAAGATGCGGGGAAAGCGCACGGCGATGCCCGCCTTGTGGCGGCCGGAGGCGGCGATGCCTTCGAAGCCGATCTCGAACACCATCGTCGGCTGCACGCTGCGCACGGGGCCGAATTTTTCGATCGTCGTCTTGCGGATGGCCGCGTCCACTTGCGCGATTTCCGCATCCGTCAAGCCGGAATACGCCTTGGCGAACGGCACCAGCTTGCGTTCTTCCCCCCCGTCTTCATCCCATACGGCAAACGTGTAGTCCGTGTACAGCGACGCGCGCCGGCCGTGGCCCGCCTGGGCGTAGATCAGCACGGCATCGATGGCATACGGGTCTATCTTCCACTTCCACCAGGTGCCCACGTCTTTCGTGCGGCCCACGCCATACGCGGCCGAGACGGCCTTGAGCATCATCCCTTCCACGCCGCGCGCCCGCGATTCCTCGCGGATGGCCGCCAGCGCGTCCCAGCCTGCCGCCGCGATGCGTGGCGACAGGCGCAGCGCGGGCGCATCTACCTGCGCCACGATGCTTTCCAGCAGCGCGCGCCGTTCCAGCTGGGGCAACTGGCGCACGTCCACGCCATCCATTTCCAGCATATCGTAGGCCACCAGTACGGCGGGCAGCTCGGCCAGCAGCTTGGATGACACGCTCTTGCGGCCCATGCGTTGTTGCAAGTCGGCAAATGGCGCCGGCACGTCGCCCGGCTGCCAGACGAGGATTTCGCCATCGAGCACGGTACCCTCGGGCAAGGCCAGTTGCGCCAGTTCGGGAAAGCGCTCCGTGAT
The DNA here is from genome assembly GCF_049897525.1 of Janthinobacterium sp. PSRC1-1. Classification (NCBI taxonomy): domain Bacteria; kingdom Pseudomonadati; phylum Pseudomonadota; class Betaproteobacteria; order Burkholderiales; family Oxalobacteraceae; genus Janthinobacterium; species Janthinobacterium sp. PSRC1-1. The sequence continues at coordinate 354,339 of NZ_JAFCWK010000005.1, read as the reverse complement.
CAATTCCTCGCCGCGCGACCACAGCCAGTTCACGCCGTCGCGGCGCAGCAGCTGCGCGCGCATGCCGTCGTATTTCCATTCGACCAGCCAGGCGCCGATGTCGCCCAGTGCCGCCGGTTCCGCCGGCAAGGGGTGCGCCAGGAAGAAGGGGTAAGGCTGGCCGCCGCGCAACGCGTGTTCGCCCTCCGATGGCGCGGCGATCAGTTTCAAAAATCCCGCCCCCGTGGGGCTGACCTTGCCATCGGTCCAGCCCATCAGGCGTTGGGCGATCAGCTTGCTGTCGACGGCGGCGATGGCGGCCAGCGCGCGCGTCACCAGCAGTTTGGACACGCCCACGCGAAAGCCGCCGCCGATCAGCTTGATGAGTAAAAAACGTTCGCGCGTTTCCAGCTCGTCCCAGTAGGCCAGCAAGTCGGCGCGGATGGTGTCGGGCGCGGCGCCGCGCAAGGGCGCGATGCGCCGCTCGACCCACTCGGCCAGACCGATGTCGCTGCGCCTGACGGGCGCGGGCAGGATCAGGGCGATGGTTTCGGCCAGGTCGCCCACGGCGTGATACGCCTCGTCGAACAGCCAGGCATCGAGGCCCGCCCGTTCGGTGGCATACTCGCGCAGCAGTTTGGTGGGCACGGCCTGGCGCGGCTTGCCGCCGGCCAGGAAATACACGGCCCAGGCCGCGTTCTCGGGCGAGGCGCCGCTGAAATAGGCTTGCAGCGCCGCCAGCTTGCGGCTGGTGGAGGTGGTCTCGTCGAGCTCCGCGTACAGCCGGGCAAAGTCACGCATGGGCGACGTCCCCCGCCGCCGTGGTCGCACCAAGCGCACCGTCATCAGCCTCGTCATCGCCATATTCCGTCTCGAAGCCGCCCGCCTGCCAGCCGTTTTGCCGCAGCCAGCGCACCATCACGGGAATCGCGCCATGCGTGACGATGATGCGCTCGGCTTGCGTGGCCCGGATGGCCTGCATCAGGCCGGGCCAGTCGGCATGGTCGGACAGGACGAAACCCCGGTCCACGCCGCGCCGCCGCCGCGCGCCGCGCAGCAGCATCCAGCCGCTGGCGAACGCATCGCTGTAATCGCCGAAGCGCTTCATCCACGGCGAACCGGCCGCCGATGGCGGCGCGATCACCATCGCCGTCTTCAGCGCCGCCTTGTCCGTCACCTCATCCACCATGACGGTGGCGGGCAAGGCCACGCCGGATTCGCGGTAGACCTGCGTCAAGGCCTGCGCCGCGCCATGGCAGATGATGGGGCCGATGCCGGCGTCCAGCCCCGCCAGGATGCGCTGCGCCTTGCCGAAGGCATAGCAGAACAGCACGCTGGTGCGCCCTTCTGCCGCATTCCTGCGCCACCACTGGTTGATGTCGTCATACACTTCCTGCGGCGCCTGCCAGCGGTAAATGGGCAGGCCGAAGGTCGATTCCGTGATGAAAGTGTCGCAGCGCACGGGCTCGAACGGCGCGCACGTGGGATCGGGCTGCAGCTTGTAGTCGCCCGACGCCACCCATACTGCGCCGTCATATTCCATGCGCACCTGGGCCGAACCGAGCACGTGGCCGGCCGGATGCAGCGACACTTGCACGCCATGGTGTGCGATGCTGTCGCCATAGGCGAGGCACTGGATGGACACGGCGCCCAGGCGCGCGCGCAACACCTGCTCGCCCGGCGCGGCGCACAGGTAATGCCGGTGCCCGACGCGCGCATGGTCGGCATGCGCATGCGTGATGATGGCGCGCTCGACGGGACGCCACGGGTCGATGTAGAACTGACCCGGCACACAGTACAAGCCTTCCTTGCGCACCACCACCATGTCTGCCATGTCCCGCTCCCCACGTAAAAACCGCATTGGAATGGGCTGATTCTAGCGCTCTTGCGCCAGATCACTGTTCGACAGCGCACCATGGTCTGATGCGGGGATGACAAACTCGGCCATGAAGGTGCGCGTGGTGTTTTCCGGAAAGGCGGTGGCGACCTGGAATTCAGGAAGCGAACAGGATGGCCCAGAACAGCATCAGCAAGCCGGCAATCGACACGCACCACACGAGCGTACGCACGACGGGCACGCCAAACGCGTACAGGGGCAAATACAAGACGCGGGCGGCCAGGTACAGGGCCGCGCCGTACAGGGTCAGCGCGCTTTCCTGCGCCGTCACGTGGGCGATCAGCACGGCGGCGGCGAACAGGGGCAAGGTTTCAAACAAGTTCGCCTGGGCCCGCTGCAAGCGGCCCGTGATCTTGCCCACGGGCGGCCCGTCGCCGTCGCGCGCGCTGACGTTATACGCCGTGCCCGTTTCGCGCGTGCGAAACAGCGCGGGCAGCAGGATTTGCACCAGCGCCAGCACCAAAGTACAGCCCAGCATGGTCAGTTCAGGAGTCATCTTTACCTCTGTGGATGGGATAGGCAAGCCGTGCCGGCGCGCGCCCGTCAGGGTTGGTCGAGTGCCGCTTGTAATTCCGTCAAATCATACGGCTTGCGCAAGACACTGGCGGAAAAGCCCAGTTCATCCATCGATTCCTTGCCATAGCCCGTGGAAAAGATGATGCGCATGTCCGGTTTATCGCGCAGCACCATGCGTGCCAGCGCGATGCCGGACATGCCGGGCAGGCTGACATCGGTAAACAGGATATCGAAGTCTTGCTCGTTGAGCAATTTCCACGCCGCCTCGCCATCGGACACGCCGCTGACCGTGTGGCCCAGCATGCCCACCAGTTCGCACACCATCAGTTGGGAATCGAGATTGTCTTCCACCACGAGTATCTTCATCGATGTCGGCATGTCCCCCTGTGGTTCGGGCGCATGGCCAGTCAGGTCGAGCCCCGGCGTACCGCCACCCAGCACGCTGGCCGCCGTGCTGCCGCTTGCCGGAGAGCCGGCCACCGGCGCGCCGGACCGTTCAAACTGACGCGCACGCATTTGCTGCTGGCGGTTGGCCAGCACATGGCGCAGCTTGCGCGCCAGCTCTTCGCGCCGGTATGGCTTGCTGAGCAATTCCACGCCGGCGTCAAGCCTGCCCTCATGCACGATCACATCCTGCGCGTAGCCCGAGGTAAACAAGACGGCAATATCGGGCTGCAATTCGCGCGCCTGGCGCGCCATCTCCGTGCTGCTGACGGGACCTGGCATGATCACGTCCGTAAACAGCAAGTCGATCTGCGCGCCGCTGTGCAGCACGGCCAGCGCGCTTTCGCCATCTTCAGCCTTGAGCACCGTATAGCCGAGCGCACCGAGCATGTCGACCACGGTGGTGCGCACGCCCACGTCGTCTTCCACCACCAGTACGGTTTCCGTGCCGCCCGTGACGACGCCGCTCAACTCCAGCTCCTCGTCCGCCTCGGCCATCAGGGAACGGGGCAAATAGATTTTGACTCCCGTACCCACGCCAGGTTCACTGTAGATGCGGATATGGCCGCGGCTTTGCGTGACGAAACCATACGCCATCGACAGGCCCAGGCCCGTGCCCGCGCCTTCCGGCTTGGTGGTGAAAAACGGCTCGAACGCGCGCTGCAGCACGGGGCCGCTCATGCCGCGGCCCGTGTCCGTCACCGACAGCATCACATACTGGCCCGCCGGCACATCGACCAGCTTGTGCACATACTGTTCGTCGAGCACGACACTGCCCAGCTCGATGGTCAGCTTGCCCGCGCCATCCATGGCGTCGCGCGCATTGATGGCCAGGTTCAGGATGACGTTCTCGATCTGGCTGCGGTCGACCAGGGTGTTCCACAGCCCGCCGCCGCCCACCAGCACGATGTCGATCGCTTCGCCCATGGCGCGCCGCAGCAGCGCATCCATATTGCGCACCACGCGGGCCAGGTCGGCCACCACCGGTTTCAACGGTTGACGCCGCGCAAACGCCAGCAGGTGCGACGACAGCTTGGCGCCCCGCTCGACGGCGGCAATCGCCGTGTCCAGGCGCTGGCGCATGAGGCCATCCGAGCCCGTCAGGTGGTGCAGCAAATGCAAATTGCCGGAGATGATTTGCAGCACGTTGTTGAAGTCGTGCGCGATGCCGCCCGTCAGCTGGCCCACGGCTTCCATCTTTTGCGCCTGGCGCAAGGCCTCCTCGGCCTTGGTGCGTTCATTCACTTCCTGTTCGACACGGTGTTCCAGCGTTTCGTTCAATTCATGCAGCGCTTTTTCCACGCGGCGCCGGTCCGTGATATCGGTCTTGACGGCGATCAGGGAACGCGTATGACCCTGCTCGTCCAGCAGACGGCTGACATTGCTCGACACCCACACCTGCGAGCCGTCGGGCTTCAAATAGCGTTTTTCCAGCGAGAAAGACTCGCCCGTTTCCACCAGGCGCCGGAACAGTACGCTGTTGCCGGGCACATCCGCCGGATGCATGATGTCGTTCATGTTCAGGCTCAGCAGCTCTTCGGCCGAGCGGCCCAGCATGCGGCACAGGGCCCCGTTAACCCTCTGAAAACGGCCATCGAGGCCCAGCTCGGACAAGCCCACGGAGGCCTGGCCGAAAATGGCTGCCATGCGCTCCTGGCTGGCGTGGAGCTCATCCTCGATCTGGCGCCGCTCCGTCACGTCGAACGAAACGCCCACGTAGCGGCGCTGGCCCGGCATGCGGCCGGGCACCACCTCGCCCTGGCGCGCAATCCAGCGCAACGCGCCGTCGGCAGGGCGGCGGATGCGGTATTCCACGTATTCGAGGGGATTGGGCGTCAGGTCCAGTTTGCTGGGTCCGACCTTTTGCTGGTCGCGTGCATCGACCAGGCTCACCAGCAGCCGTTCCGTCACTTCCGCCTCGTCGGCAAGACCCCACAGGCGGCGGAAGGTAGGCGACACCAGCATCGCGCCCGTCTCGGGGAACCATTCGAAGGTGCCGATGCCGCCCGCCTGCTGGGCTAGGCGCAAGCGCTCCTCGCCTTCCATGCGCTCGGTGACATCGATGCCTTCCACCAGAATGCCCGTGACCACGCCCTCGTCATCCTTGATGGGCTGGTACACGAAATCGATCTGGCGCTGGCAAGTGCGCCCATCCGCCGTCTGCAAATCCACTTTGACCTGGCGCCCCTCGTAAGGTTCACCCGTGCGGTAGACCTGGTCGAGCAGTTCGATGAAGCCTTGTTCCTTGACTTCAGGCAAGACCGATTCGACAGTCTTGCCCAGTAAATCGCGGTGCCCCACCAGGCGCAGATAATGTTCATTCGCCAGCTCGAACACATGCTGCGGCCCATGCAGCAGGGCCATGAAGCTGGGCGCCTGCTGGAACAGGGCGCGCAGCAGCGCGCGCTCCTCGCCCAGGCGGCGGTTGGCCGCGCGCACGGCCTCGCTCTCCGCCAGCAAGGTGGTGTTGAGTTGGCCCAGCTCGGCCGTGGCCAGCTTCAGCTGGCGCCCCTCTTCCATGCGCGCCGTCAATTCCAGCGCCGTGCACAGCACGCCGTCCACCTGGCCGTCGGCGCCATGCACGGGCGCATAAAACAGGTCGAAATAAACATCCGTCGGTTTTCCATCACGCAACAGCGGCAAACAGCGCTCGCGGTGCACCTGCGTCTCGCCGCGCAGTCCCGCTGCGAGGATGCGCGCGTTCCAGTCCCAGATTTCGGGCCAGACGGCGGGCACCGTGCCGCCCAGCGCCGCCGGATGGCGCGCGCCGGCGATCGGAATGTAATCGTCGTTGTAAATCATGACGTGCTGCGGGCCCCACATCAGCACCATCGCCATCGGCGAATTGAGCATGATATCGACGCTGGTGCGCAAATGGGCGGGCCAGCCCTCAAGCGCGCCCAGGCTGGTGGAAGACCAGTCGTGCTGGCGCACCAGTTCGCCCATGCTGCCGCCGCCGGACGGCCAGGCTGGCGCGCTCATGTGGCCAGTCCCGCTTGCACGCGCACCTGGCACTGGCGCGGGATGCGCACCGTCGCCAGCGTGCCCTGCGCGGCCGTGGAACTGAGCTCGAGCGTGCCGCCGTGGGCCTTGACGAACATGTTCACCGTGTACAGGCCCAGTCCCAGGCCCTGCCCCGTCCGGCGCTTCTCGCCCGCTTGCTGGAACGGTTCGAACAGGGTCGGCAGCAAGGCGGCGGGAATCACGCCACGGTTGGCGATGCGCAGCTCAATGCAGTCGGCGGCGCGCCCGTCGAGGGCCAGTTGCACCGGCGTGCCCGCCTCGCCATGTGTGATGGCATTGCACAAGAGATTCGAGATGACTTGCGACAGCAAACCCGCATCGCATTGCCCGTGCAGCTCGCCGACACTGCTGACTTCGACCAGCGGGGCCTGGCCGGCCGTCTCGCATTCCTCGACGATGGCGCGCGCCAGCGCCAGGTAGTCATGCGTGCTGCTGCGTAACTCCATCGTGCCGGAACGGATGCGCGCCAGGTCCAGCAACTGGTCGACCATGCGCGCCATGCGCTTGGCGCTGCTTTCGATGCGCTGCGCCGTGACGATCACCTTCGGGTGGTCGCTCATCATCGGCAACAGCATGGCGCCGTTCATCACCACCGACAGCGGCGTGCGCAAGTCGTGGCCGAGCACGGCCGTGAACAGTTCATTGAGGTGCAGCGCATGCTTGAGTTCATCGAGCTGGGACGACAATTCGCGCTTTTGCTGGAACAGCTGCACCAGCACCGCCACCTTGCTTTGCAAGGCTTTCACGTCGATAGGCTTGTACAGGAAATCGACGGCGCCCGCCTCGTAACCACGGAAACTGTAGCTCGGTTCGCGCGACGCGGCCGTGAGGAAAATCAGGGGAATGCCGCGCGTGCGTTCGCTGCCGCGTATCAGTTCGGCCAATTCAAAACCGTCCATCTGCGGCATTTGCACGTCGATCAGGGCCAGGGCCACTTCATGCGTCAACAGCAGTTCCAGCGCTTGCGCGCCCGAACTTGCTTTCAGGATCACAATACCGGGCCGTGCCAGCACGGCTTCGGCGGCGACCAGGTTTTGCGCGATGTCGTCAACGACGAGGATATGGATAGGAGCGGTCACGGAATCATCTTCAGGCATCGCAACGGCAAGATGCCATCGTGTTTCGATATGAACATCAACATTGTTTCAATTCTCACATATATTACACGCACTGCCCCACTCCCATTCACTTGTGTTCGCCATCACCGAGCAAGGCCAGGCTGGCGGCCATCTGCGGCAAATCGAGCACGCGGTCGGCGCCGGCCAACTTGAGCGCGGCGGCCGGCATGATGCCACAACTGGCCCGTTGTGGATCTTGCACCCAGGCAGCGCCGCCCAGTTGCCGCACGCGCGCCAGTCCCGCCGCGCCATCGGCCGAGGCGCCCGTCAGGATGATGGCCAGCATGGCGCGCCGGTAGGCATACGCGGCCGTTTCCAGCAAGACATCGATGGACGGGCGCGAAAAATACACGGGCGCTTCCTGCGACAGGGAAAAACAGCCATCGGGTTCGATTTGCAGGTGGTAATCGGGCGGGGCGAAATACACGACGCCGGCTTGCAGCGGTTCCTTGTCCTGCGCTTCGCGCAAGGGCAGCGCGCAGCGCGCCGCATACAGCTGCGGCAACTTGCTGGAACGCCCCTGCGCCAGGTGCAGCACCACCACCACGGCCGCGCCGCAGGTGGCGGGCAAGGCGCGCAGCACGATGCCCAGCGCCTCCACGCCGCCGGCCGAGGCGCCGATGGCGATCAGGCGCAGGCCGGCGGGCGGCGGCGCCACGTCGCAGGTCGGCAGCATGTCAGGCACGCTGGAAGATGCGTTCAGCCGGGCTCAGCTCGTTGAAGCTGGCAGAGTGGCGGCTGAAATGCAGGCTTTCCTTCATGCCCAGGCCCAGGAAGCCACGGTTCACCAGCGCTTCGTGGAACAGGCCCAGGCTGCGGTCTTGCAAGTCTTTATTGAAGTAAATCATGACGTTACGGCAGGAAACCATGTGCACCTCCGAAAACACGCTGTCCGTCGCCAGGCTATGGTCGGCGAAGATGAACTGGCGCCGCAGGCGCCGGTCAAAGATGGCGCCCTTGTAGGCGGCCGTGTAATAGTCGGACAGCGAACGCTTGCCGCCGGCCAGCTGGTAGTTCTCGCTGAACTGGGCGATGCGCTCGACCGAATAGATGCCCGCTTCGGCGGCGGCCAGCGCCTCGACATTGATGTCGGTCGCATAAATCATGCAGCGCTCCAGCAAGCCTTCCTCTTCCAGCAAGATGGCCAGCGACCACACCTCTTCGCCGCTGCTGCAACCGGCTACCCAGATCTTGATGGAGGGATAGGTGTGCAGGACGGGCACGACTTTTTCGCGCAAGGCGCGGAAATACGCGGGATCGCGGAACATCTCGCTCACTTGCACCGTGAAAAACTGCAGCATCTGCGCGAACATGGCCGGTTCGTGCAAGATGCGGTCCTGCAATTGCGACAGGCTGGCGCAGCCGAAGCGCTCCATGGCCTGGCGCATGCGCCGGCGCAACGACGCCACCGAATAATCGCGGAAATCGTGCTGATAGCGCAGCAGTATTCCCTCAAGCAATAATTTCAGTTCGATATCGAAAATATCATCATCTAGCAATTTGACATCCACCCTTCTATCCATGCTGCATCCCCCGGCCCCGCACCACTTGGCGGGCGCATGGGGCCAGCGGGAATGCTAGCAGATCACCGGGGAGTATCGCGCAGCTAAAGCGCCAGTTAGGTACGCTGGCGTACGCTCAGCCCACTTTTTTTCAGGCATCCACGCCCTTCATGCCCTCGTCCGTATAACGCGCGCCCGCCGCCATGCCCAGAGGAAAGGCGGCGTGCATCGCCGCCAGGTCGGCCGCGTCCAGCCGCACGGCCAGCGCGCCGAGGTTGTCATGCAGGTAGGCGATGCGCTTGGTGCCGGGGATGGGAATGATGTCATCGCCTTGCGCCAGCAGCCAGGCCAGCGCCAGCTGGGCCGGCGTGCAGCCTTTCGCGCGCGCCAGTTGCCGGACATGCGCGACGATGGCCTGGTTGCGCGCCAGGTTGTCGGCCGCGAAACGGGGATTGAACTGGCGGAAATCGCCCGCGTCGAGACTGGCCGCATCGGCGATGGCGCCCGTCAGGAAACCGCGCCCCAGCGGGCTGTAGGCAAAGAAACTGGCGCCCACGTCGCGGCAGGCGGCCAGCACGCCCTGTTCCGGTTCGCGCGTCCACAGCGAATATTCGCTCTGCACGGCCGCCACGGGGCAGAGCGCCGCCGCGCGCCGCAAGGTGGCGGCGCTCACTTCGCACAGGCCCACGGCGCGAATTTTTCCTTCTTGCCGCAGTCGCGCCAGCGCCCCCATCGATTCTTCCAGTGGCGTATCGAGGTTCAGCCGGTGCAGGTAGAACAGGTCGATGGCCTCCACGCCCAGGCGCGCCAGCGACGCCTCGCACGCCTGGCGGATGTAGGCAGGGGAATTGTCGACGCGGCGCGCATAGCTGCCCGCCTCGCGCGCCAGGCCGCACTTGGTGGCGACCAGGGCCTGGCCGCGATGGCTGGCCAAAAACCGTCCCAGCAATTGTTCGTTGTGGCCGAAGCCGTAGGCGTCGGCCGTGTCGAACAGGGTCACGCCCGCCGCCAGCGCCGCTTCCAGCGTGGCCAGCGATTGCGCCTCGTCCGTGGCACCATAAAATTCCGACATGCCCATGCAGCCCAGGCCCAGTGCCGAGCTGCTCAAGCCGCTATGGCCGATGCGTCGTTGTTGCATGTTGATCTCCATCACGTGTCAAGACGGCCAGTCTAGGCCGCGCCGGCTGGCGGGGGAATGTGCGATTTCGTGATACCTTTCTGGTATGAGACCCCTCGATACGCATGCCCTGAGCCTGTTTTGCGCCGTCGCCCGCTGCCTGAATTTCCGCCAGGCGGCGGAGCAGTTGCACATGACGCAGCCGCCCCTGTCGCGCGCCATCCGGCTGCTGGAAGAGCGGCTGGGCACGCGCTTGTTCGAGCGCGACACGCAGGGCGTGGCCCTGACGCAGGCGGGCCGCACCCTGCTGCCGCAGGCGCTGCACATCCTCGATCTGCTGGATAGCGCACAAGCGTCACTGCGGCAGGACAGCGCGCCCGCGCGCCTGCGCCTGGGCCTGACCAGTTCGGTGGAAGCGGGCCTGTTCCGCCCCCTGCTGGCGGCATTGGACAAGCAATTGGGCGCCATGCGCCTGGAACTGACGGCGGCACCGTCGCCGCGCCTGGTGGCCTCCGTGCGCAAGGGCCAGCTCGATGCTGCCCTGCTTGCGCTGCCGAGCGCCACCTTCGAGCTGGCCGTGCAGCCGCTGGCACGCCAGCCCATGATGCTGGCCCTGCCCGCAGGGCATCGGCTGGCGAAAAAGCGCAAGCTCAGTCTGAGCGACATCGCGGCAGAACCGATTTACTGGTTCGAACGGGCGCGCCAGCCCGCCTTCTTCGACCATTGCCAGCAGGTATTTCGCCGCCATGGCTTCGCGCCAGCGTTCCTGCGCGAAGCCGTGGACCACCATGTGCTGCTCAGCGATGTGGCGGCCGGCAAGGGCATGGCGCTGCTGGCCGATTCGTTCCGCGCGCTGCGCCTCGCTGGCGTGGCCTACCGGCCATTGCTGGAGGGCGAGGAGCTGGCGGCCGGCATCGGCCTGGCCTGGCGCGAAGAGCACGGCCATGCGGCCCTGCCCCTGCTGCGCCAGCTGGGACTGGAACATCTGCAAAAGTGAACGCCGCACGTGAACAGGCCAGACGCGCTACCATGACGCCTTCCCCATTTTGCGCGCCACCACGACCATGACGTTTTCCCTCAACGACGCCGCCTACGGCACCGATACCCCCGCCGCCAAGCAAGCCATGTATGCGGACCTGCGCTCGCAGCTGCAAGGCTTGCTGTCGGGCGAGAGCGACTTCATCGCCAATACAGCCAACTTCAGCTCGCTGGTCTTCCACACCATGCCGGGCCTGAACTGGGCCGGCTTTTATTTCCTGAAAGGCGAGGAACTGGTGCTGGGGCCGTTCCAGGGCAAGCCGGCCTGCATCCGCATCAAGAAGGGACGCGGCGTGTGCGGCACCACCGTGGTCGAAGGCAAGTCCATCGTCGTGCACGATGTCCATGCGTTTCCCGGCCACATCGCCTGCGACGTCAATTCCCGCTCGGAACTGGTGGTGCCCGTCTTTGCGCAGGGCCAGATCATCGGCGTGTTCGACCTCGATAGTCCCCTGGTCGGCCGCTTCGACGAGGTCGACGCGCAAGGCGTCGAATCGCTGGTGCGCGTGCTCGAAGCGGCTATCGTCGCAGAGTAATGACTCAGTTGCCGGACTTGACGGCGATGAATTCGCCCTTGCCGACCGTCGCCAGGCACGTCGTGTAGCGGCTATCGGCGCGGATGGCCTCGATAAACTGCGCCATGTCCGCGTAGTGCGAACTGGCGTTGTCGACCACCAGCACGCCGCCGGCCGCCAGCGCGCGGTCCAGCTGCGGCCACCATAGGGCGTATTGCTGGCGCGCGGAATCGAGGAAGATAAAATCGTAGGCGCCGTCCGCCGCATCACGCAGCACGTCGCCCGCGTCCGCCAGCAGCTGGCCGATCACGCCCTGCAGTTGCGCGCGCACAAAGTTGGCATGCGCCATGTCGAACTTGTCCTGCGCCTTTTCCACCGTCACCACGCTGCCGCCCAGCGAGCGCGCCGCGCGCGCCAGCCACAGGGTGGAATAGCCGTTCGAGGTGCCGATTTCCAGCACCCGACGCGCGCCGCGCGCATGCACCAGCACGGCCAGCAACTCGCCCGTGTCGCGGGTAATGTTGAGCATGCGGCTGGCGCGCTCGGCATGTTCAGCATCATTGGCCAGACCGAACGCTTCCAGTTCGTCCAGCAGGGTATCGATGGTATCGGCGCTTGCCATGATGGCTCCTTTGCAAAATACCAGCATAGCAAAAATACTACGCTGATGCGCGCCTCAATGGACGTTTCAGGGTTTGCACCATCAGCACGCCCAGCAGCGTCACGCCGCCACCGATCACATCGTAGCTGTGCAAGGTTTCACCCAGGAACAGCATGGCGATGATCACCGTGAACACGGGCAGCAGATTCATCAAGGTGGTCGCGCGGCTGGGGCCCAGCTTGGCCAGGCCATGCATCCACAAAAACGGCGCGATGATCGAGGCGGGAATGCCGGCAAACAGCACCAGCGGCAAGCCGGCGCCGGTGACGGGCGGCGCGGACTGGCTCAGGTAATACACGAACAGCACGGGCACGGCGCACCAGACCTGGATCAGCAAGGAATGCCAGTTATTCATGGGCATCTTCCAGCGCTTGAGCAGCACGCCGTAAGCCGCATACGACAGGCAAGCGAGCAGCATCAGGGCGTCGCCCACGGCCGCGCCATGGGCGAGCAGCGCGGCCGGGTCACCATGGCTGAGCAGATAGCCGAGTCCCAGCAAGGACACGATGCCGCCGAACACGCCGCCCACGGTGGGCGCCTCTTTCAACACCAGTACGGACAGGCCCACGGCCAGCAACGGCATCATCGACGCCAGGATGCCCATGTTGGTGGCCGTCGTCGTCTGCGCGGCGATGTAGGCCAGGCACTGGTACATGACCATGCCCAGCATGCCCAGCACAAACAGTTTGCCCAGATACGGCTGCACCACGGCACGCTGCTTCCAGACGGGGCGGGCAAACACGAACGCCAGCAGCACGCCGGCCAGCAGCCAGCGGTAGAACGAGATGGCGGCCGGGTCGATCACGCCGACAGCCATCTTGCTGACGATGGTATTGATCGCCCAGATCAGCACGGCAATTACGGGAAACAGATAATGCTTGGCTTTCATGCAAGTAACTCCACTATTCAATGACGGCCATTTTCGCATGGTCCGATTCCATGGATATAATGAAAACCGGACAAACGATGCGAAGAACAGGACAAGATGGCCAGCAACCAGCATTTCCCCGCCGTTTCCGACACCCTGCCCTACCCCGTGTACTTTCGCCTCGACGATTATCACGCGCACCAGCAGTTCGATTACCAGAGCCATCCCTGGGGCCAGCTCACGTATTGCTCCACGGGCGTGATGGAAATCATGGTGGCGGGCCAGCGCTACCTGTCGCCACCCCAGTACGCCGTGTGGATACCGCCCGAGACCTTGCACGACGGCTATATCCGCCAGGATGTCGTGTTTCACTCGGCCTACATCGACGCCAGCCTGTGCGACCGGCTGCCGGCGCAACCGTGCGCGCTGGTATTGAGTCCCTTGCTCAAAGCCATACTCGGTGACTTCGCCGGTCGGGGCGTCACCACGCCCGCCACCCTGGCCGACCAGCGCCTGGCGCAAGTGCTGGTCGACCAGTTGCAGCTGGCGCCGTGCAGCCGCAACTACCTGCCTGGCAGCGACGAGCCCGTCATCGCGGCGCTGCTGGCCGCCCTGCAGGCGGAGCCGGGGAGTAACCGCTCACTGGCCGAGTGGGCCGCGCAATTGCATGTAACCGAACGCACGCTGGCGCGCCGCTGCCAGCGCGAACTGGGCATGCCATTCGGCGAATGGCGCCAGCGCCAGCGCTTCCTGGCGGCCCTGCCGCTGCTGGAACAAGGCGACACCGTGCAGGCGATCGCGCTGGAACTGGGCTACAGCACGGCCTCGGCCTTCATCGCCATGTTTCGCCGCCAGAGCGGCGGCACGCCGGACCAGTTCCGCCGCGGCCTGCGCTGAAAAAGCCGGTCCGCTTTGTCATGGTTTGTCATATTGGGATGCTAAAATCCAAACATCTTTCCAGAGAGCAAAAGGACGCGCATGAACCCCAGCACCGAGACGGCCCGTGACACCCCAGGCAGCGACGATGCGCCGCAGGTGACGGAGACGACCGTGACGGCGCCAGCGCCCATCCGCCTCGACAAGGAAGACATCCCCACCGTGCTGGGCAAGCTGCGCACGCTGGTGCAGGACAAGACGCGCTTCGAGCCGCAGGACATCACGCCGCTGGGCGAGGAAGATGCCTTGCAGGATTTTTCGCTGCAGGCGAACTACGCGCTCGAAGCGCGCTTCGAACAGCGCGTCATCAATGGCTACTTCACGCCGGCGGGCAATGACTGCCGCTGTGGCTCGCATGAGGTGGGAGCGCTCGCTCACGCGCAGGAGAAGGAACGCCTGCGCCGCGCGGCGGGCAAGCTCGACAATGCCTTGCGCCAGGCGGGCCAGGCCTACAATGGGATCGAGGCGGGCGTCTACCTGCCGCACGCCGTCAAGTACTGGCACCTGGACACCTGCAACAACTGTCATGGAAAAGGCCGCATCAGCTGCCACACCTGCCACGGCTTGACCACGGAAACGTGCTGGAGCTGCCATGGCGGGCGCACCGTCAGCTGTGACGCGTATGGCTGCTACGGCAGCGGCAAGGTGTCATGCTCGTATTGCAGCGGCAGCGGCTCGGTCGCCGAGCAAGTCACCGATTACGTCACGGTGCAGGTGCCCACGACCACCTACAGCAACGGCAGCTCGCACACCAGCTACCACAGCGAAACGCGCACGCAATACCGCACCGAGCATCGCAATTGCTACCATTGCAGCTACGGCAAGGTCACGTGCAACAGCTGCCACGGTTCCGGCAACATCAATTGCGGCACTTGCCGCGCCAGCGGCAGTGTCACCTGCCGTACCTGCAGCGGCGTGGGCGACTTGCGCTGCAACCCCTGCGACGGTTCCGGCAAGGTGGGCAAGGCGGCCTGGGTCGATGTGCACGTGGCGCCCGGCTACAGCGTCAGCCTGCCCAAGCAGGCGCCCGACGACGCACGCCGCATCCGCGACAAGGAGAGCGTGCACTCACTGGCGGCCATTGCCAGCAGCCTGGCCCTGGCAAAAGTGAGCATTTACAATGAAGACCAGCCGCAGGAAGTCGACGCCCTGTATGGCGGCAAGCTGCGCATCGTGCGCCTGGACGCATCGTGCAACGCCGAAAAGCACCACCTGGTGGCGTACGGCACCGACTTGCGCTGGCTGACCCTGGACGACATCGTGGAAAAGCTGCTGCGCGGCGACCTTAAGGCGCTCAGCGACGCGCTGGCCGGCAGCGCCGACGACGGCCTGTTCTCGGCCCATGTGCAAGGGCTGTTGACGCCGCTGCGCGACGTGGCCGCCTCGGAACTGAATGCGGACGTGATCGAGTCTGTCCTCGGCGGCGACGCGGACCACGCGCACGTCGATGTCGTCTCCGCCGAATACGCGCAGAACGTGCGCACCTGCGTGCTCGGTGCCTTGCGCCAGGTCTACACGCGGCTGGCCAAGCAATTCTGGTGGAAAAGCGCGCTGGCCGCGCTGGCCGCCGCCGTCGCCACCTGGTTCTTCGCCGGACGCGGGGCCGCCGCCGTCGCCGGCCTGCTCGTCACGAGCGCCGGCTACTGGCTGTTCAACCGCAAGGTCAAAGCCGTGCTGAGCGAGGCGCTGGGCGGCGAGCAGCAAGCCGAACGCGCCATGCGCATCGCCGGCAAGGGTCGCCGCAACCAGCTGGCGCAAGTGCTGGTCCTCGCCCCGGCCAGCCTGGCCGTGCTGGCCGCCAGCTATGGCTTGCCCGTGCGCATGCGCCCCGCTGCCCCGCCGCAGCACACGGCCATGGCCTCGGCGCCCGTCGCGCCCCATGCGCCGGCCGCCGTGCCGCAGGACGCGAGCAGCACCAAGGCCGTCAAGTTGTACGAAAATGGCGACAAGGTGCAGGCACTGGCCATGCTGGAAAGCCTGGTCGGCAAGGGCGACGCCGGCGCGTATGGGCTATATGGCTGGATGCTGCTGATGGGCGAAGGCAAACCCGGCCCCGCCACCGCGCCAACGGCGCAGCAGCGCGCAGCGCGCCAGGTGGCCGCCAAGCCCCTGGTCGGCAAGGGCTTGCTGAAAAACGACAGCTATGCGCTGACGGCGAAGGGCGTGATGCTGGCCGAAGGCTGGCAAGAGCCGCGCAAGATGGCGCGCGGACTCGACTTGCTGAAACAGGCGGCCAACAAGGGCAATGCGCAAGCCATGCACTTGCTGGGCCTGTACCACGTGCGCGGCTACCAGATCCCCGTCAACCACAAGGAAGCGCGCAAATGGTTCACCCTGGCCGCCGACAAGGGCAGCGCGGGCGACATCTATAACCTGGGCTTGATGGACTGGGAAGGCGCTGGCTTGAAAAGCCCGGACCGCGCCAGCGCCATGCAGCGCTGGAAGATCGCCGCCGCCATGGGCGAGGAACGCGCCGTCAAGGCCGTCGCGCAGGGACAGCCTTAGGCGGCGGCTGCCGCCAGCGCCTGCAAGGCCATCGGGTTCGGCGTCGGCTCGGCGATTTTTGTCAGCAGGTTGCGGTCCGTGTGGTGGAACGGTTCGTCCTTGCCGCGGATCAGCATGACCGTGTCCTCGTCGTAGCCCCAGGTGCCGTCGGCGTGGATATCGACCTTGATGCGGTATTCGACGGTGGTGAACGCGTGTTCGAGGAAGGGGTTCGAGCAGATGCCGTAGGCCGTCGAATCGCGCTGGGCCACCAGTTCGAAACTGGTGGCGTCCGCCGTTGTCGTGCCCGACGCCATGGCGATCTGGCCGCGCGGGATGGCCAGGGTCTGGATCACGGCGCCCGTGGCCGGCTCCCACAGCCAGTAACCGACCTGTTCATGATACGTTTTGACCTGGTCGGGCTTGGTGATGTGGATGTAGTAGCGCAAGCCGTAGAACAGTTGCGGGCCGTTGGTGACGGGGTCGATCGGCTGCAGTTCGATGCGCTCGACGAAAGCCTGCTTGCGCGGACCGTCGGCTTTCGGCTTGACGTCCAGGCCGCGCGTGCCCGTCCAGATGCCGGCCATGCCGGTCAAGGGGCCCAGGTTGTTCAGGGTGTGCACGTCGGCGGACGGCTCGGTGTAGATATCGTCGGGAAAATCGCTCATGCGGAAGTCTTCAAAATGGGGCAACAGTGCTTGCCGCCATTGTAAGACGCAGGCCGCTATATCGGAAAGAGCGCGATGTGGCGTTCGATGAGCGAGATCAAGGCCTGGGCCAGCGCGGGGCGCTGCGCCTCGAACACGGCTGCGTCGCGCGTTTGCAGCAGGTTGGCGGCCACCTCGGGCAGCAGCAAGTCATCGGCGATCAGCCCCGCCACCGCCCCGATGTTCGCGTACAGCGCGCTGTCAAAGCCTTCCCAGTCCACGTAGGCCAGCCACTCGGCCAGCGTCACCACGCCAGCGACGGGCGGCGCCAGGGCCGCGATGCGCGCGGCACGCAGCACGCTGTCGTCGCGGATGCCTTCCTGCTGCAGCACGGCCAGCGCCACCTGCTGCAGCGCGTCCTCGGCGTCGTGCCGGTGCTGGTTCAGCAGGCGCTGCGTCAGGCTGGCGCTATCCATCGTCAGACCAGCGGATCGGTCGAACCGGTCAGGGTGAAGATTTCAAAGCCCGTTTCCGTCACGGCCAGCGAGTGCTCGAACTGCGCCGACAGCGAGCGGTCTTTCGTCACCGTCGTCCATTTGTCGGGCAAGACCTTGACCTGGTAGCTGCCCACGTTAAGCATCGGTTCGATCGTGAAAATCATGCCCGGTTCGAGCACGATGCCCGTGCCGGCGCGGCCATAGTGCAGCACTTGCGGCGTGTCGTGGAAGACCTGGCCCACGCCATGGCCGCAGAAGTCGCGCACGGAAGAAAAACCCTGCGCCTTGGCCACCGCCTCGATGGCGGCGCCCACGTCGCCCAAAGTGGCGCCCGGGCGCACGGTGTGGATGCCGGCCATCATGGCGTCATACGCCGTGTTGACGAGGCGGTTGGCGAGGATGGAGACGGCGCCCACCTTGAAGGTGCGGCTGGTGTCGCCAAACCAGCCCTGGAACTTCGGCGTCACGTCGATGTTCAGGATGTCGCCCACTTTCAGGATTTTCGTTTCCGACGGGATGCCGTGCGTGACCACGTGATTGACGGAGATGCAGCTGGCGTGCTTGTAGCCGTGGTAGTCGATGGTGCCGGGGATGGCGCCGGCGGCGCGCATGAATTCTTCGCACAGGGCGTCGAGTTTGGCCGTCGAGACGCCGGGTTTGACGAACGGCGCGATGTAGTCGAGCGTGTCGGCGGCGATGCGGCCGGCCGCGCGCATGCCGATGAAGCCTTCTTCGTCGTGCAGGGGGATTTTCTTGCCGTGTTCAAGCTGGGTGGAATAGCGCATGGATATCTTCTTGGTTAATGTGATGTGGAATGCAAGGCCCAGCCGCGCACGGCGTCGTGCGAGGCGCGCAGCATGGCGTCGACGCTGGCCGGTATCGGCCGCTCCTGGGTCAGGTAAGGCTTGACGACGGCCACCGGGGCGTCGATCAGCACGAATTTGAGCAGCATGTGATCGAGGTCCAGCTGCGTGGTGGCGGGCATGGCTTCGGCGCAGCGCACGAAGCAGGCGTCGAGCGCCGCCTGCTCCTCTTCCACCGCGGCCAGCAAGTCCTCGCTGAGGCCACTGCTGAAATCGGGGCTGTCCGCGCATTGCAGCAGGAAGCGCGCATACACGGGCTTGCGCCGGCACCAGTCCAGCAAGCCGTGCACGCCGGCCCAGGTATCGCCGCCGAGCCAGCGGCTGGCCACTTCCTCGCGGAAGTCGCTTTTCACGCGCAGCCAGGCGCGCGCCAGGATGGCGTTGCGCGAGTCGAAGCGGTGATACACGGAACCGATGGGCGCACCGGCCTTGACGGCGATGGCGGCCATCGACACGGCACCCACGCCGCACTGGGCGGCGACGGCAATCGCGCTGTCGATGAAGTTGTTTTCGTTGAATTTGGCGAGTCTGACCATTCAAATAGAATACAGATTCTATTTGAATCCGTCAAGCGGCCCCAGATGCACCGACAAGAGATGCCGCGCTGCCTTACAATGGTATGCACGAACCGCTACAAGGAGAATCCGCTTGCTTACGCCCCCCTTCATCGCCTCCTCCCGCTTCGACGATCCACGCCTGGCTTTGGCCCAGGTGCAAGCCATTTACCGCAGCAGCATCGAACACCTGCGCGATGCGCTGCAGCGCTTTGTCGCCGGCGAAGACATGCACGAAAGAGTGCGCGCCTGCTACCCCTTCGTGCGCATCCAGACCGACACCGTGGCGCGCGCCGACTCGCCGCTGGCCTACGGCTTTGTCGCCGGTCCCGGCGTATTTGAAACCACCCTGACGCGCCCCGACCTGTTCGGCGACTATTATCTCGACCAGTTCACCCTGCTGCTGAAAAACCATAACAGCGGCCAGAATGTCCACCTGGAAGTGGGCGTGAGCGCCCAACCCATCCCCGTGCATTTCTCGTTCGCCGAACATGACCATATCGAAGGCAATATGGATGCGGGCCGCCGCCTGGCCATGCGCGACCTGTTCGACCTGCCCGACCTGTCGGCCATGGACGACGGCATCGCCAACGGCACGCACGAACCGGCGCATGGCGAAGCGCAGCCGCTGGCCCTGTTCACGGGACCGCGCGTCGATTACTCGCTGCAGCGCCTGCGCCACTACAGCGGCACCTCGCCGCAGCATTTCCAGAACTTCGTCCTGTTCACCAACTACCAGTTCTACATCGACGAATTCATCCGCCTGGGCCACGCCATGATGGACCGCGCGCCCGATGCTGCCGTGCCCTCGGACGACGACGGCTACATCGCCTTCGTCGAACCGGGCAACGTGGTCACGCGCCGGGTCGGCCAGACCGTGGAAAGCGACGATGCGCTGGGCGCCGCGCCGCCGCGCCTGCCGCAGATGCCCGCCTACCACCTGCTGCGCGCCGATGGCAGCGGCATCACCATGGTCAATATCGGCGTGGGACCGGCGAACGCCAAGACCATCACCGACCACATCGCCGTGCTGCGCCCGCACGCCTGGCTGATGCTCGGTCATTGCGCCGGCCTGCGCACCACGCAAAGCCTGGGCGACTACGTGCTGGCGCATGCGTATGTGCGCGAAGACCACGTGCTCGACGAAGACTTGCCGCTGTGGGTGCCGATCCCGCCGCTGGCGGAAATCCAGCAGGCGCTGCAAACGGCGGTGGCGGAAATCACCCAGCTGACGGGGCATGACTTGAAACACATCATGCGCACGGGGACGGTGGCCAGCACGGACAACCGCAACTGGGAACTGCTGCCGCAGCGCACGCCGGAACGCCGCTTCAGCCAGAGCCGCGCCATCGCGCTGGACATGGAAAGCGCGACGATCGCCGCCAACGGCTTCCGCTTCCGCGTGCCGTATGGCACCCTGCTGTGCGTGAGCGACAAGCCGCTGCACGGCGAAATCAAGCTGCCCGGCATGGCCAACCACTTCTACCGCGAACGGGTCGACCAGCATCTGCGCATCGGCATCCGCGCCGTGGAACTGCTGCGCCGCCAGGGCGTGGACCGGCTGCACAGCCGCAAATTGCGCAGCTTTGCGGAAGTGGCGTTTCAGTAAGCGTGCATCAAGGGAAAAAGCGAGGATCGTAGCTCCACCGCCGGACGGTGCTGGCGGTGACCGCCGCGGCATCGGCATGGCGGGGATTGAGCAAGACATTGTATTCGTCGGGCACGATCACGGAAGGCACCAGCAGCAAGGCGGATTTCCCCGCTGCAATCCAGCCATCGCCGGCCCGCTTGCCCGCCAGGCCGGCCGGTATGGCGTCCCAGCCACCGGGAAATGGATCGAGTACCTGGCGCGCATTCCATACGCCATCGGGAATGGCGATACGTACCAGGTAACGGTTGAACGGCAGGCCGCCACCGCGCAGGTAATGCACGGTTTCCAGGGTGGCCAGGGCGATACTCGTCGAGCAATACACGATGGGGGCGCCCTTGCTGTTCCAGCGGCCGCCCGTGATCCTCGCGCCGGTGCCGCTCAGGTCACTGGCGGGATAGGCTGGCGTCTCGACGGCAATACGCCAGAGCACATTCATGCATAGGCTCCGCTCTGCGTCATGGACAGCAATTCCGCCACCAGTTTTTGTCCCTCGAAGGTATCCATGTAGCTGGCCGGCGTTGCGCCCGCCAGCGCAGGCAGCGGCTTGCTCAGCCAATCGGAGACCCAGCGCGCCGCGTCAAAGCCGGCAGGATCGCCCGATTGTTCGACCATCGCCTGCACCATGCCGATCAGGGTTTCAATCCCCAGCACGCGTTCCGACTCATCCTTCGACAGCAAGCTGGCGTCTTTCTCCTTGCGGCTGATGGTGGCGCGCGACAACCCCAGGCTGGACAACAGAAATTCCTTGCTCATGCCCATGCGCGCGGACAAGCGGCTGATCGTCGAAGCTGGAATGCCTCGCCGTATCAGCGCAATGCGCGCATCAGTATCGAAACCGTACAGCGCCATGCCTTCGTACAGCGTCCTCGCTTGCTGGGCCGGGACGGGAGCATCAATGTGCCGTTCCATAGCCACCTCCTTTAAGACGGTAGTATAGCTCAAATGAGGCAAATCACAATGAAAGCACGCGGTCAAAAAAAATGCCGCCCAGCGCAAGCTGAACGGCATGAGCGGCGGCACTGCACCGCATTCCAGGGTGTTTATTACAGGAAGCGATCCAAAATTTTCCGCGTCGTCTTGTCGATATTGAACATGTCGCGTATCAAAAAGTGAATGCCGTGGTTATCGGCGATCAGCAGCGACGCGGCGCCGATGCGGCGGATGTCTTCCTCGCCCTTCAGCACGAATTGCGTCTCGCCCCGGTCCGTATCGACATGCCAGGTGCACGGCGTGGCGAAGCTGGAAACGCTTTTCACGCGCGCGATCTCGGGCATGAATTCGCGCCCTTCCAGCTCTTCCTGCAGCAGGCTGCGCGCCGGCTCCGGCAAGGTGTCGAGGCGCTCGATCCACGCCACTTCCTTGCCATTGCCCAGCACCAGCGAAATGCCTTCGTCGGGCGACTGGATGGGGAAGGCGCGCACGGGTGCCACGCCTTCAAAGACCTGGCCGTCGTCGGCCGTCATCACCAGCTTGCCGAAGGGGTCGCGGCTTAATGTAAAAGTTGTACTGGCCATGCTTATTCCTTGTCATCCAGGGCGAGTTCGTTGTTGCGCGCCTGTGCTTCGTAGAGGCGGAAATAGGCGCCCTCTTTCGCCATCAGTTCATCGTGACTGCCCACTTCGACGACCTGGCCGCGATCCAGCACCACCAGGCGGTCGGCCCGGTGCAAGGTCGACAGCCTGTGCGCGATGGCGATCGTCGTGCGGCCCTGCACCAGGTTGTCCAGCGCCTTCTGGATCTCTTTTTCCGTTTCCGAATCGACCGACGATGTCGCTTCATCCATGATCAGGATGCGCGGGTCGATCAGCAGCGCGCGGGCGATCGAGATGCGCTGGCGTTCGCCGCCGGACAAGCCCTGGCCCCGCTCGCCCACCATCGAATCGTAGCCTTGCGGCAGGCGCAGGATGAATTCGTGGGCATGCGCGGCGCGCGCGGCGGCGATGATCTCCTGGCGCGTCGCGTGCGGCTTGCCGTAGGCGATATTTTCCGCGATGGTGCCGAAGAACAGGAACGGCTCCTGCAGCACCAGGCCGATGTTGCGGCGGTAGTCGGACACGGCGAACGAGCGGATATCGACGCCGTCGAGCAAAATCGCCCCTTCCGACACGTCATAGAAGCGGCAGATCAGGTTGACCAGCGTACTCTTGCCCGAACCGCTGTGCCCCACCAGGCCAATCATCTCGCCCGCCTTGATGTTCAAGGTGATGCCGCGGTTGACGGCCCGGTTGCCATAGCGGAAACCGACTTCGCGCAAATCGATCCTGCCTTCGATCTTCTCCAGTTTCACGGGTTGCGCCGGCTCCGGCACGCTCGACACGTGGTCGAGGATGTCGAAGATGCGCTTGGCGGCGGACGCCGATTTCTGCGTCACGGAGACGATGCGGCTCATCGAGTCGAGGCGGCCATAGAAGCGCGTGCTGTAGGCGATGAAGGCGGTCAGCACGCCGACGGTGATTTCGCCGCGCGACAATTGCCAGATGCCGAAGCACCAGATGACCAGCAAACCCATCTCCGTCAGGAACGAGACGGTGGGCGAGAACAGCGACCAGACCTTGTTCAACTTGTCGTTGACGGCCAGGTTGTGCGCATTGGCGTCGCGGAAGCGGGCCGCTTCGCGCTTTTCCTGCGCAAATGCCTTCACCACGCGAATGCCGGGTATCGTATCGGCCAGCACGTTGGTCACTTCGCTCCACACGCGGTCGATCTTTTCAAAGCCCGTGCGCAAGCGGTCGCGCACCAGGTGGATCATCCAGGCGATGAAGGGCAGCGGCGCCAGGGTCATGATGGCCAGCCACGGGTTCATCGACCACAGGATCACGCCCGTCATGATGATCATCAGCACGTCGGAGGCGAAATCGAGCAGATGCAGCGAGAGGAAGACGCAAATGCGGTCGCTGCCACTGCCGATGCGCGACATCAGGTCGCCCGTGCGCTTGCCGCCGAAAAATTCCAGCGACAGCTTCATCAGGTGTTCATATGTGGCCGAACGCAAATCGGCGCCCATGCGTTCGGACACCAGGGCCAGCACATAGGTCTTGCCCCAGCCCAGCAGCCAGGCCAGCAGGGCCGAACCGAGCAGGCCGCTCATGTAGTACACCACCAGCCACGGGTCGATGTGCTTGCCGTTTTGATACGGGATCAGCACATTGTCCATCAGCGGCGCCGTCAGGTAGGGCGGAATCATGTGCGCGGCGGTGCTCAGCAGCATCAGCATGAAGCCCAGCGCCAGCTGGCCACGGTAAGGGTGGGCGAAGCGCCACAGGCGGAACAGGGTCCAGGTCGATGGCGGCGTGTACAGCACCTTGGCGCAGATCGGGCACTCTTCCTGCTCCGGCGCCAAAGGCGCCTTGCAACTCGGACACACTTCCTGCTCCGCTTGCAGCACGGGCTGGCCCGTCAGGTGGCTGTCGAGGCGCTCGACGAACTGTTCCAGCACGCGGATCGCATGCAGGTTCTGGCCCAGGGTGAAGCGCCACGCCGCCAGGCGGCCGTGGTCATCGAACAGTTCCAGGTGGCCGACACCGGCGTGGTCGTGGTGCGCCAGGCGCAATCCAGGGCGGAAAGACCAGCTTTTCCAGTCGCTATCGCCCGGTGAACGGGCCAGCAAACGCTTCTCGGTGACAACAATTATGCCTTTTGTGAAACGTAATCGCGCATCGAGGTCAACCTCAACGCTACTTAAAACGTTCTCCCCTGGAGAAAGCTTGCTCTCCACCTCCACCAGCCAGGCTTCTGCTACCGGCGCCGGCAGCGAGGTGAGGGGAATAGTTGTTGCAGGAACACTCGTTTCAGTTGTCATCGTAAAGCATACTCCGGCTCGAGGCCAAGCCCTTCAGGGCGGGATTTGGGGGATGGGGCAGACGCCCGATCAATGTTTGTGTACTGCGCGATGGCGAGGTAGATGCACCAGTGGCAATTTCCTGTATTGTATCGAATGGATGCCTGCCGGTAAGGAATGATGGCAAAACGGCGCAAAAAAATGCGCGGCCATCGACCCGCGACAAGTATACAACAGCGCGCTGTTGCGCAAATGCTCCAGCTTGGCCCGGAGTCGGTATCTTTATAACAAGTACAGCAACAATTAGTAACAATTAGAATGACAACAGCAGCAGAATACGAGAAGCAAACGCGACAGGAGGCCGCTAAAAGTGGCACACTGCGCATACCCGGGATAAAGAACCAAGCACGAGCCTGAAAAGACTCTGTAGAGCCACCATAAAGTATCTGGCGCCCAGACGCCTGGCTTGTTATCAAGAAACCACTTACATGATCAAGAAGAAGAACATCGAATTTGCCCGCGTCACCCACTTGCGCGGCCCCAACATCTGGACGTATCGCCCGGTGATTGAAGCCTGGGTCGACATCGGCGAACTGGAAGACTATCCATCCAATACCCTGCCCGGCCTGTACGAGCGTCTGGTGGCATGGCTGCCCGGCATGATCGAACACCGCTGCGGCGTGGGCGAGCGGGGCGGCTTTTTCGAGCGCCTGCGCGAAGGCACCTGGTCGGCGCACATCCTCGAACACGTGGTGCTGGAATTGCAAAACCTGGCAGGCATGCGCACCGGCTTCGGCCAGACGCGCTCGACCAGCCAGCGCGGCGTCTACAAGATGGCTTTCCGCACGCGTGAAGAGCACGTGGGCCGCGCCGCCCTGGCCGCCGCGCGCGAACTGCTGATGGCCGCCATCAACGATGAAGCCTACGACCTGGAAGCGGCCCTGGCGCCCCTGCGCGACATGGTCGATGCGCGCTGCCTGGGCCCGAGCACGGCCAGCATCGTCGATGCGGCCACCGAGCGCGGCATCCCTTCGCTGCGCCTGAACGACGGCAACCTGGTGCAACTGGGCCACGGCGCCGCGCAGCGCCGCATCTGGACGGCCGAAACGGACCGCACCAGCGCGATTGCCGAAGGCATCGCCAGCGACAAGGACCTGACCAAATTCCTGCTCAAATCGTGCGGCGTGCGCGTCCCTGAAGGCAGCCTGGTGCGCAGCGCCGAAGCGGCCTGGGAAGAAGCGCAAGACATCGGCGTGCCTGTCGTCGTGAAACCGTATGACGGCAACCATGGCCGCGGCGTGTCGCTCAACCTGATGACGGAAAGCGATGTGAAAGCAGCCTACGAACTGGCCGCGCGCAAGGGCGACAGCTCGGCCGTGCTGGTGGAAAGCTTCATCACGGGCGACGAACACCGCCTGCTGGTGGTCGGCAACAAGCTGATCGCGGCCGCCAAGGGCGAATCCTTGTGGGTCGACGGCGACGGCGTCTCCACCGTGCTGGAACTGGTCAACACGCAGATCAATACCGACCCGCGCCGCGGCGAAGGCGAAGATTTTCCATTGGGTACCGTCAAGCCGCACGAATCGGGCGAAATCATCCTCGAACTGCAGCGCCAGGGCATGACCGCCCTGTCCGTGCCGCAGGCCGGCCAGAAAGTGCTGATCCAGCCGAACGGCAACGTGGCCATCGACGTCACGGACGACGTGCATCCGTCCGTCGTGCATGCGGCGCTGCTGGCCGCGCGCGTCGTGGGCCTCGATATCGCCGGCATCGACCTGGTCACCACCGACATCACGCGTCCTTTGGCAGAGCAGCGCGGCGCCATCATCGAAGTCAATGCCAGTCCCGGCCTGCTGGCGCACATCAAGCCGGGCGTGGGCCAACCCCGCCCTGTCGGCGCGGCCATCGTCGACCACCTGTTCGCCGCCGAGGAAACGGGCCGTATTCCGCTGATCGGCGTGACGGGCACGCGCGGCGCCAGCCTGATCGTGCGCATGCTGTGCAAACTGCTCAACCTGTCGGGCCTGCACACGGGCGCCGTCTGCAGCGAAGGCATGTACCTCGACCAGCGCCGTGTCGTCAGCAGCGATTGCGTGAACTGGGACGCGGGCCAGCGCCTGCTGCTCAACCGCACCGTGCAGACGGCCCTGTTCGAGAGCAATCCACGCATGATCCTGGCCGAAGGCCTGGCCTATGACAAGTGCCAGATCGGCATCGTCACCGACATGGGCAGTGTAGAGAGCGTCAAGGATTTCGACGTGCTCGACGAAGCGGGCCTGTACAAGGCCGTGCGTAGCCAGGTCGACGTGGTGGTGCCGACGGGCGTGGCCGTGCTCAACGCCGCCAACGCCCACGTGCTGGAGCTGGCCGCACTGTGCGACGGCACGGTGACCCTGTATGCGCAGGATGGCAGCTTGCCGGCCATCGCGGCGCAACTGGCCGCCGGCCAGCGCGCCGTGTTCGTGCGCGGCAACCACATCGTGCTGGCCGAAGGCGGCATCGAAACGGTCTTGCTGTGCCTGGACCTGCTGAAACCGGCCACGGCCGGCAATGTCGACAGCGTGCTGGCCGTGGCGGCCGCCGCCTGGGCCTTGAACCTGCCCGTCGACCTCATTTGCGCGGGTTTGCGCACGTTTGACGCCGCACCCGGCTGCATCGGCAACTAAGAGCACAGGCAAAGCAGCACTCAAGCCCGGCTACGGCCGGGCCCACAAGAACACAACAGGATTACGGTTTAATTATGGAAGTATCTCGCGTACGGGCCTTGCGGGGCCCTAACCTCTGGAGCCACGACACCGCCGTGGAAGCCATTGTTTCCTGCACCACGCAGGAACTCGACATCGCCCAGTTGCCCGGCTTCGAAGCCCGCCTGCGCGCGCGCTTTCCGCAACTGAGCCCGCTGCAACCGCTGGGCAACTACAACGCCGCGCCGATGGCGCAGGTGCTGGAACTGGCGGCGCTGGGCCTGCAGGCGCAAGCCGGCTGCCCCGTCACCTTCAGCCGCACCACGCCGACCCTGGAAACGGGCATCTTCCAGGTCGTCGTCGAATACTCGGAAGAAGCCGTCGGCCGCCTGGCCCTGGAACTGGCGCAGCAGCTGTGCCGCGCCGCGCTCGACGATGCACCGTTCGACCTGGCCGGCGCCCTGCACCAGCTGCAGGAACTCGATGAAGACGTGCGCCTCGGCCCCTCCACCGGCGCCATCGTCAACGCCGCCGTGGCGCGCAACATCCCGTTCCGCCGCCTGACCGAAGGCAGCCTGGTGACGTTCGGCTGGGGCAGCAAGCAGCGCAAGATCCAGGCCGCCGAAATGGACGGCACCAGCGCCATTGCCGAAGCCATCGCGCAAGACAAGGAACTGACCAAGAAGCTGCTCGATTCGGCCGGCGTGCCGGTGCCGCACGGCCGTGTCGCCATCGACGCGGACGACGCCTGGGCCGCCGCCTGCGAGATCGGCCTGCCCGTCGTCGTGAAACCGAAGGATGGCAACCAGGGCAAGGGCGTCACCGTCAACGTCACCACGCGCGACCAGCTGACGGCCGCCTTCCTCGCGGCGCAGGAATTCCGCGACGATATCCTCGTCGAGCGCTACCTGCCAGGCCACGATTTCCGCTTGCTCGTCATCGGCAACAAGATGGTGGCGGCCGCCCGCCGCGACCCGCCGCAAGTGGTGGGCGACGGCCAGCACACGGTGCGCGAACTGGTCGACCAGGTCAACCTGGACCCGCGCCGCGGCAGCGGCCACGCCACCTCGCTGACGAAAATCCGCTTCGACGACATCGCCCTGGCCAGCCTGGCCAAGCAAGGCTATGTGGCCGAATCCGTGCCGCCCGTGGGCCAGCGCGTGGTTTTGCGCAATAACGCCAACCTGTCGACGGGTGGCTCGGCCACCGACGTCACCGTCGACGTGCACCCGGAAGTGGCGGCGCGCGCCGTCGCCGCCGCGCACATGGTGGGCCTGGACATCTGCGGCGTGGACGTGGTCTCGGAAAGCATACTGAAACCGCTGGAAGAGCAGAACGCCGGCATCGTCGAAGTGAACGCCGCACCGGGCCTGCGCATGCACCTGGCGCCGTCGTTCGGCAAGCCACGCCCCGTCGGTGAAGCCATCATCGCCGCCATGTTCGCCGAGGGCGACGATGGCCGCATTCCTGTCGTCGCCGTCACCGGCACCAACGGCAAGACCACCACCGTGCGCCTGATCGCCCACCTGCTCACCACCTCGGGCCTGCGCACCGGCATGACCAACACCGATGGCGTGTACATCGAAGGACGCCAGATCGACAGCGGCGACTGCAGCGGTCCGCGCAGCGCACGCAACGTGCTGCTGCACCCGGACGTGGACGCGGCCGTGTTCGAAACGGCGCGCGGCGGCATGCTGCGCGAAGGCCTGGCCTTCGACCGTTGCCAGGTCGCCGTGGTGACCAACATCGGCGCCGGAGATCACCTGGGCCTGAACTACATCACCACCGTGGAAGACCTGGCGGTACTGAAACGCGTGATCGTGCAGAACGTGGCCGACAGCGGCGTGGCCGTGCTGAACGCCACCGACCCTGCCGTGGCGCGCATGGCCAAAAATTGCAGCGGCACGGTGACCTTCTTCGCCGCCGACAAGACGCATCCCGTGATGGCCACGCACCGCGCCCAGGGCAACCGCGTGGTGTACGTGGAAGACGGCATGCTGGTCGCCGCACAGGGCACGGAACGCCACGAAATCGCCCTGTCGCAAGTGCCGATCACGCGCAACGGCGCCATCGGTTTCCAGGTCGACAACGTCATGGCGTCGCTGGCCGCCGCCTGGGCCGTGGGCCTGGACTGGAAAACCATCGCGCTGGGCCTGAAAACCTTCGCCAATGAAGCCGACAATGCGCCCGGCCGCTTCAATGTGTTCGATTACAAGGGCGCTACGCTGATCGCCGACTATGGCCACAATCCGGACGCCATCCTGGCGCTGGTGCAGGCCGTCGAAAGCATGCCGGCCAAGCGCCGTTCGGTGGTCATCAGCGGCGCCGGCGACCGCCGCGACGAAGACATCCGCCAGCAGACGGAAATCCTCGGCGCCGCCTTCGACGACGTGCTGCTGTACCAAGACCAGTGCCAGCGCGGCCGCGCCGACGGCGAAGTCGTGGCGCTGCTGCGCCAGGGCTTGAACGGCGCCAAGCGCACCAGCCATATCGATGAAATCAACGGCGAATTCGTCGCCATCGACAAGGCCCTGGCGCGTTTGAATGAAGGCGATCTGTGCCTGATCCTGATCGACCAGGTGGAAGAAGCGCTGGCGCACATCGCCAGGCGCGTCGCCGAAGCGTAAGCACCACGTCACTGCGCACGAGGGCGGCCTGCGGGCCGCCCTTTTTCATGGGCGCGCGCCGCCTCCCTACGCACCGGCATGGTGCAAAAGCCCCCTTGCAAGCTTGTAAATTCAGGCATGAAAATTGCTCATAAGAAAACATAAATGAGCTGACGAGAAGGTGGGGCACGCATGGTGGGCAGAATCTCGCGCATGATCGGGAAATTGACGGTGGGGCGCAAACTGGCGCTGATCTATTTGCTCGACCTGTCCGCCGTCATCTTCATTTCCGGCATCCTCATCAACGAAAAATACATCGCCATCGATTTCTCGCGCAAGGAGATGGCGGGCAATGCCTACATCGCCGCCATCCGCGATGCGCTGCTGCCTGTCACGCGCGGCACGGCGCAAGCGGACGCGCAAGCCGCCGCCATCGAGCAGGCCGAGCGCCAGTTCGGCGCGGGCATGCGCAGCGCGCAATTGAGCGGGCAATTCGCCACCCTGCTGCGCCAGGCCGGCGGCACGCCAGCGGCACATGACGGCCTGGCGCCCTCGCCCGCCTTCGTGGCCGGACGCGCACTGCTCACGCGCGTGGGCAACCAGTCAAACCTGATCCTCGACCCGGACCTGGACAGCTACTACACCATGTCGCTGGTGATCCTGCGCTTTCCCGAACTGCTGGAAGTGATCAACAGCACGCACGCCCTGGCCCTGCGGCTGGCGACAGCCGAAGGCGCGCAGCGCCAGCGCCTGCAGACGCAGTTCCTGATCCTCGAAGGGCGCATGGACGCCACCATGGGCGGCATCGGCAGCGACTACACGGAGGCGTTCGCGGCCAGCACGCCGCTGCTGCGCCGGCACCTGGACGGGTCGCGCGCGGCCCTGCAGCAAGCCGTGGCGCAGTTTCGCGCCAGCGCCCAGGCGCTGGCCGGCACGCCGGCCCATGCCGATGGCAACGCCGCGCTGCTGCGGCACGACGCGGCGGCCGTCGCGGCCCTGCAGCAGGCCTGGCACGCGGCGGAAAATGAATTGCACCGCCTGATCCAGCTGCGCGTGGACGGCTTTTTCACGCGCATGTGGCTGCACCTCGGCACGGCCGTGCTGCTGCTGGTGATGATATTGGGCCTGGTGTTTTTCGTCGCGCGGCAGATCGCCCTGCCGATCCGCCGCCTGGCGCGCGTGGCGCAGGAAGTGCGCGAAACGGGCGACCATAGCCTGCGCGCCATCTGGGACAGCGAGGACGAGACGGGACGCCTGGTCAGCGCCTTCAATACCATGCTGCAGCAGCTCGACTTCCAGCGCATGGCGCAGCAGGACCTGGTGGCGCGCGCCAGCGCGGCCGACGCGCAGCGCCAGCTGGTCGACGCCATTCCCATCCCGCTGATGGTCACCTCGATCCCGCATCACCAGGTGCTGCACGCGAACCAGGCCGCGCACGCGTGGCAGGGCAGCCTGGAGCTGGACCCGTGGGTGGGTGGCATGCATCCGCAGGCCCGTTCGCGCTTCTTCCAGCGCTTGAGCGACCTGGGTGCCGTCGATGAATTCGAGGTGTGCTGGAGCGGCGGCGGCACGCCCACCTGGGCCTTGATTTCCGCGCGCCTGATCGACTACCAGGGCCAGCGCGCCGTGCTGTCGACCTTTACGCCGATCAACAAGATGAAGCTGATGGAATCGCGCCTGGAACTGTGGGCCAAGGTCTTCGAGGCATCGGCCGAAAGCCTGATCGTGATGGATGCCGACATGCGCATCATTACCGTCAACCAGGCCTTCCGCCGCCATTCGCTGTACGACATGGTGGAGCTGATCGGCAAGCGCCCGGCCTTCCTGCTGTCGCCGGACAACCCTCCCGAGCAGCTCGACAGCCTGCGCCAGACCCTGGCGCGGCGCGGCTACTGGCAGGGGGAAATCTCGGTGCAGCGCAAGTCGCTGGAAAGCTATCCCGCCTGGCTGGTGATGAACGCCGTGCGCGACCTCGATGGCGTCACCACGCATTTCATCGCCAGCTCGCTCGACATCAGCGAACGCAAGGCCAGCGAGCGGCAGATCGAGCACATGGCCCACCACGACGCGCTCACGGGCCTGGCGAACCGCCACGTGTCGAAACTGCGCCTGGCGGCCGCCATCGCGCAGGCGCGCCGCAGCGGCGAAAAAGTCGGTGTGCTGTTCGTCGACCTGGACCGCTTCAAGCACGTCAACGACGCGCTGGGCCACCATGTGGGCGACGCGCTGCTGCAATCGGTCTCAAAGCGCCTGCTGCAGCTGGTGCGCGAAGGCGACACCGTCAGCCGCCTGGGCGGCGATGAATTCGTCATCATCCTCAACGGCATCGGTGACGCGGAGGCCATCGGCGCGCTGCTCGACACGCGATTGATACCGGCCATGCGCCAGCCGCACCAGGTGGAAGGCAGCGCGCTGTATGTCTCGTGCAGCGTGGGCGTGGCCGTCTATCCGGACCACGGCGACGACATGGATACCCTGATGCGCCACGCCGATGCGGCCATGTACCAGGCCAAGAGCGGGGGACGCGACCATGCGCGCATGTTCACGCCGCAGATGCAGGAGCAGCAATTGCAGCAGCTACACCTGGAAAGCGATCTGCGCCACGCCATCGAACGGCAGGAACTGGTGCTGTACTACCAGCCGCGCATCGATGCGCAGAGCAGCCGCCTGAATGGCGTGGAAAGCCTGATCCGCTGGCAGCACCCGCAGCACGGCCTGATCGCGCCCGACAGCTTCATACCCGCGGCCGAGGAATCGGGCCTGATCGTCGCCATCGGCGCGTGGGTCATCCGCGAAGCGTGCCGCCAGCAGCTGGCCTGGCGCGAGTCGGGCGCGGGCGACATCGCCGTGTCGATCAACCTGTCGGCCATCCAGTTGAAAAGCGGCACCCTGGTGGCCACCTTGCGCGAGGTGCTGCGCGAGTTTCCCGTCACGCCGGGACAGATCGAATTCGAACTGACCGAATCGATCCTGATGGACAATGTGGACGACACCATCGCCACCCTGCACGCCATCAAGGCGCTGGGGTTTGCGCTGTCGATCGACGATTTCGGCACCGGCTATTCGAGCCTGAACTACCTGTGCCGCTTCCCGCTCGACAAGCTGAAGATCGACATGAGCTTCGTGCAGGACATCCACGGTTCGCCGCAAAACCTGGCCGTGACGAAAACCATCATCGGCCTGGGTCATACCCTGGGCTTGACGGTCACCGCCGAAGGCGTGGAAAGCGCGGCCGATGCCGACGTGCTGCGCCACGCCGGCTGCGATGAATTGCAAGGGTATTACTTTGCCCGCCCCATGCCGCAGGCGCACTTCATGGCCTGGCTGGCGCACAGCGACGCGCGCTGCGCCGCCTGACACCTCCTGTGGAGCGTCCGCAACGCGCACGCGGATTCGACAACACGCAGTGCGCCGCCAGGGCGCATGAATGCTGCAGGGATACCGGAATTGGTATTGACATCGCAAAAGAAGTCATTTGTGGGGCAAAGTCATTCCCCCTACCATGTTTCCTGAGCAAGTTTCAGCTCTGGCGGCGACTGCCGCAGCGTTCTCAACATAACTACAATACAGGTGGAGACAAGATGAAGCAATGGATGGCAACGGGCGCCGGCACGCCCAGGCAAAACACACGGTTGACCTTGAAGGCCACGGTGGCCGCCCTGGCCGGCGCAGGCCTGCTGAGCAGCGCTTCCGTCTGGGCACAACAGGCGCCCGCCGTGGAGACACCGGCGGCAGAAGTGGCAGAAACAGCGCCGGCGGCGGCACCAGCCGACAGCGGCATCGCCGTCGTGGCCGTCACGGGCGTGCGCCGCGCGGCACAAAGCGCGCAGACGATCAAGAAGAACAACGACCAGGTGGTCGACTCCATCGTCGCCGATGAAATCGGCAAATTCCCCGACAAGAACGTGGCCGAAATCCTCGGCCGCGTGACGGGCGTGCAAATTCGCCGCGAAGGCGGCGAAGCCGGTTCCGTCATCATCCGCGGCTTGCCCGGCGTGGTGACACTGCTCAACGGCCGCGAAATGTTCACCTCCGTGGGCCGCAGCCTGTACCTGGCCGACATCCCGACGGCCATGCTGCAGCGCGTGGACGTGTACAAATCGCAGGGCGCCGACATGGTCGAAGGCGGCACGGCCGGCGTGGTCGACGTGCGCACCAATCGCCCGTTCGACTTCAAGGGTTTTACCGCATCGGGCAACGTGCGCGCCGAGCACCGCGACAAGTCCGGCTCGACGGACCCGAACGTCAGCGGCATGGTCTCGAACCGCTGGAAAACCCCGTACGGCGAATTCGGCGCCCTGCTCGGCCTGTCCTACCAGCGCAGCAAATACTATGACGAGACGATCTGGAACGCCGAACCGGTCAAGCGCCCGGACGCGGGCAACATCACGGGCCCGGACTCCGTCGGCATGATCCCCACCGTGGGCGACCGCAAGCGCTATGCGGCCAATGCCGCCTTCCAGTGGCGCCCGAACTCGCAGGTGGAAGTGTATGCGGAAGGCATGTCGACCCTGATCAAGCACGCGTTCGACAGCCAGTTCTTCGTCGGTTCGCTGCCCTGGGGCCAGAATCCGGACATCACCCTGATCCCCGGCACCAACCAGGCGGCCACGGTGGGCAAGATCGACGGCCCATGGTCGCCGTTCACGCTCGGTTCGACCCAGGCGCGGCGCGACCGCTCGATCGGTTCGCAAGGCGCCATCGGCGCGCGCTGGGACATCACGCCGCAGCTGCGCGCCACCACGGAACTGGCGCGCACGGTGAGCAACTTCGAGCGCGAATTTCCCATCCTCGACTTCCTCGCGCATCCGACCAGCATCATCGGCAGCACGAACGTGAACGGCGGCGCGCAGATCAGCTACCCCGGCTACAACATGCTGGACCCGAAGAACTACACGCTGCTCGGCTTCTACGATAACCACAGCCACGACGAAGGCAGCTCGACCGACTGGCGCGCCGATGTCACCTACGACCTGGACAGCACGGGCTTCTTCCGCGAATTGTCGGGCGGCGTGCGCCTGGCCAAACGCAAGGCCGAATCGATCCGCGAAAAAAATGGCCAGGGCGGCCTGACGTCGACCATGTACGCCGATGCCCTGCCCGGCCTGGCCTGTACCTCGCACCAGAACACGGGCAACTTCGGCCTGCAAAGCTGGCTCACGCCATGCCGCGACTTCATGCTCAACAACACGGACACCTTGCGCCAGCTGTTTACGGGCAGCAGCGCACGCAGCCCCGACGATCCGATGACCCACTTCAAGGATGTGGAAAAAACCAATGCCATCTACGGCAAGGCGCGCATCGGCTTTGACCTGGCGCAAGTGCCGGTCGATGGCACCCTGGGCGTGCGCGTGGTGCAGACCAAGCAGGACTTGCAAGGCAATTCCTCGCAAAACGGCATCATCACGCCGGTGCGCGTGAAAACGTCGGACACGGACGTGCTGCCCAGCCTGACCCTGAAAGCCATGCTGCGCCAGGACCTGATCGCCCGCCTGACTGCCGGCAAGGCCGTACAGCGCCCGAACTTCGCCGACTTCAATCCCGGCGTGACCCTGGGCCAGAGCCTGGAAATGGTGCGCCCGACGGGCAGCGGCGGCAATCCCGACCTGAAACCCGTGGAAGGCAAGAACCTCGATGCGGCGCTGGAATGGTATTTCGCGCAGACGGGCTCCGTCACGGCCACCGTGTTCCGCCACAACTTCAAGCATTACATCCTGTCCGGCTCGGCCAAGGAAACGTATGGCGGCATCGTGTACGACATCACGCGTCCGCGCAACACGTCGAAGGGGCATCTGCAAGGCATGGAAATGGCCTACCAGCAGTTCTACGACAAGCTGCCCGGCTGGATGGGCGGCCTGGGCCTGCAGGCGAACGCCACCTACATGACGGGCGAGCTGGAAGAATTGAATGGCAGCGCACATCCTTTCACGGGCATGTCGAAATGGTCGGCCAACATCGTCGGCCTGTACGAACAGGGACCATGGTCGGCGCGCCTGGCCTACAGCTGGCGCGACAAATATGTGGACGACTACAACTACCGCGGCAAGGGCATCCACCTGACCGTGGCGCCGACGAAAACCCTGGACGCGTCGGTGTCGTACAAGCTCAACGCGCACACCACGCTGACGCTGGACGCCAACAACCTGCTCGACTCGACCTACCGCGACTACCACGACACGCCGGACTATGTGCGCGATGTGCGGCGCTATGACAAGGTCGTGGGCTTGTCTTTGCGCTGGAGCTACTAGCCCGTCCCCCACCCTTTCTTCCTTCGAGGGTTTTCAGCGCCAGCCGGCAACGGTTGGCGTTTTTTTTGCTCTATGGAATCTATCCGCCAGTGGAATTGATTTAACGCAAAATGGTGGCGCCCGGGTGCTTTTATGCTGGCAGCTTGACTAGCGAACCCGGCGGGGACAGCATGCGCAATGCACGGCCCATCGACATCCACCTATTCCAGCCCGACATCCCGGTGCGGCTCGACATGCGCACGGCGGCGCTGGTCGAACATGCGCTGGCCTTGCAGGAAATGGCTGGCACGGGCGCCGCCGCCCTGTTTTTGCATTGCCACGACGTGCCGCTGCCCACCGCCTTGCGCGTGCTGACGACGGGTCCGCGCCGCAAACCGGCCGGACCGCACCTGTTTGCCCGCCTGCGTCCGCGCACGGCCGCCCGGGTGCAAGCGTCGCCGCTACCGGCGCGCTGACGAATCCTGTACCATCGCCGCAACCTATTGACTGAGGCACGGCGATGCAGGCAGCGACACCCCACTCCTATGCGGCACTGATGGACCTGATCAAGGCGCGCCATGCGCAGCTGAGCCCGCAATTCCAGGCCGGCGCGCGCTACCTGGCCGACCATCCGGACGACGTGGCCGTGTCGTCGATGCGCAGCATCGCCGCGCGCGCGCAAGTGCAGTCGGCCGCCCTCGTGCGTCTGGCGCAGCAACTGGGCTTTGCCGGCTGGCCGGAACTCAAAGCCATCTTCGTCGAACGCCTGCGCGCGGGACCCGCCGGCTACGCGGCAAAGGCGGGCGCGCTGGCCGGCAAGGAAGGAAATCTTGTCACCGAAGTATTCACGGTGCAGCAGCGCAACCTGGCCGCCACGGAAAGCGTCAACCATAACGCCCTGGATGCGGCCGCCAGCCTGCTGCAGGCGGCGCCGCGCGTCCACGTGGCGGGCTTTCGCGCCGCCCACCCGATCGCCTACACCCTGCACTACCTGTACCGGCTGCTGCGCCCCAGCGTGCAGCTGCTGAGCGGCCAGGGCGGCACGCTGGAGATGGATTTGCGCGCCCTGCAGGCCGGGGAGGCCGTCGTCGTCGTCAGCTTCGCACCGTATTCGAGCGAAGCGCTGCTGGTGGCGCAGGCGGCGCGCCAGGCCGGTTGCCCGGTGGTCGCCATCAGCGACAGCGCCATGTCGCCACTGGCCCTGCAGGCCGACGCCAGCATCGTCATCGCCGTCGACAGCCCCTCGTTCTTCCCCTCCATCGTGGCCGGCGTCGCGGCCGTGGAAAGCCTGGTGGAATTGCTGGTGGCGCGCGCGGGGCCCGATGCCGTGCAAGCCATCGGCGCGGCGGAAAAGCAATTGCAGGCGCTGGGCGCCTACGCAAAAACATCAAATGATGTAAATTAATAGCAAATGCATCAATCGTTGCATTGTGGTGCAGCGCATCCTATACTCGGCCATCTCCCTTGCCGACAAGAAAGCGATGCCATGAGCCATGTCTTCCACCGCAGCCTGACCGCCACTTACCCTGTCGCCACTGGCGGCGATGGCCCTTACCTGATCGACGCCGACGGCAAGCGCTACCTGGACGCCTGCGGCGGTGCGGCCGTCTCTTGCCTGGGCCATTCGGATGCGGCCGTCATCGCCGCCGTGCAGCAGCAGATTGCCACGATGGCGTATGCGCACAGCGCGTTCTTTACCAGTGAGCCGATGGAGCAACTGGCCGATTTTCTCGTCGCCCGGGCACCAAACGGCATCGACAGCGTGTATTTCGTCTCGGGCGGCTCGGAAGCGGTGGAAAGCGCGTTGAAAATGGCGCGCCAGTATTTCGTCGAGCGTGGCCAGCCGCAGCGCCGCCATGTCATCGCGCGCCGCCAAAGCTACCACGGCAACACCCTGGGCGCGCTGGCCACGGGCGGCAACGCCTGGCGCCGCCAGCAGTTCGAGCCGCTGCTCATTGGCGTCACCCATGTGTCGCCCTGCTATGCCTGGCGCGACCAGCAGGCCCATGAAACGGATGCTGACTACGTGGCGCGCCTGGGCCAGGAGCTGGAAGACAATATCGCCGCACTGGGCGCGGACAACGTCATGGCCTTCATCGCCGAACCCGTCGTCGGCGCCACGGCTGGCGCCCTGCCCGCCGTGGCCGGCTATTTTGCGCGCATGCGCGCCATCTGCAAGCGCCACGGCATCCTCTTGATCCTCGACGAAGTCATGTGCGGCATGGGCCGCACGGGCAGCCTGTTCGCCTGCGAGCAGGAAGCCATCACCGCCGACCTGATCTGCATCGCCAAGGGCCTGGGCTCCGGCTACCAACCCATCGGCGCCGTGATGGTGTCAAAAGACATCCGCGACACCATTCGCGCCGGCACGGGCTTCTTCCAGCATGGCCACACGTATATCGGCCACGCCACGGCCTGCGCCGCCGCCCTGGCCGTGCAGCGGCAGATCGAGGAACGCGATTTATTGGCCAACGTACGCGCCATGGGCGACTTGCTGAAAGAGCGGCTGCAGGCGCGTTTCGGCGAGCACCCGCATGTGGGCGACATCCGCGGCCGCGGCCTGTTCCTGGGGCTGGAACTGGTGCAGGAGCGCGCCAGCAAGCAACCGTTCGACCCGGCCCGCCGCCTGCACGCGCGCATCAAGGCGCACGCCATGCAGGGCGGGCTGATGTGCTACCCCATGGGCGGCACCATCGACGGCCTGCACGGCGACCACATCCTGCTGGCGCCGCCCTACATCATCAACGCCAGCCACGTCGACGAGATCGTCGACAAGCTGGGCATGGCTATCGACGCCAGCCTGCGCTAGCCGCGCCCGCTGTTGCCCACGGTGGACATCAGGCTGGCGCCGCAGCTTGTCTTGTGCCCGTCAAAGGC
This sequence comes from Janthinobacterium sp. PSRC1-1, assembly GCF_049897525.1. NCBI lineage: Bacteria > Pseudomonadati > Pseudomonadota > Betaproteobacteria > Burkholderiales > Oxalobacteraceae > Janthinobacterium > Janthinobacterium sp. PSRC1-1. Next base: position 315,856 of record NZ_JAFCWK010000005.1, on the reverse strand, counting down.
CACGGGCACGCCATCGATCAGCACTTGCGGATCGCCCTCGGCGATCACGCAGCGCACGTGGCCCTTGATCGGACACACGCAAGGGTCGCCCTTGCGCGCCACGGCCAGGCCCAGCACCGTACTGTTCGGCGCCGCCCCCACCACCTTGCCGCCATGGCTGGTGGGGTCGTTCAAACGGATCACGCCACGCATGCTCTTCTCCCTGGGTAAGTACGGTGCTTCACTGCGAAAACCCCTGGTAATACTCGGGCGCATCGTGGCGCAAGCCCCACCAGGGCAGGTACGCATGGTTGCCGCTGCGCGCGCGGAACCATGGCTTGTCGGCCCGGATCGGCCGCACGACGGCGGGCGGCGCCACCACCAGCGCCACGGGGGCAAGCAGGTCGCTGGTGCCGGCCACCAGCACGGGTTTACCAAAATGGTGCGCGTAGGCGATGCCCAGCGCCACGTTCGTCAAGGCCGTTCCCGCGCCTGTCTCGCCCAGCACGGCCGTCAGATTGAAGCTTTGCTTGAGGAAATCGAATTCCGGCAATTGCAGGGTGAGCGTCTGCGCCAGCGCGCCGAGCCGTGCGGACGAATCCTGGTGCGTATTGCCGGCGTCGTGGATGAGATAGCCGATGTCGGTATCAGGTTTATTCGCCTTCGCTGCGGCCTCTTCGATGGCCGCCGTCCACGCCTGCACCAGGCGCGGCGGTTCACCCTTTTTGACTTCAAAATCCGCCATAGCCTTGCTGCTTGGATAGCCGAGCCACGCCAGCGGCGCCCGCTCCGTCTTGTAGTCAGGGCCGGCCAGCACCAGCAGTACCAGGTTCTCGTTGATCTGCCGGTCCAGGGGCCGGCTGGGCGCATCCCAGTTCATGGCCCAGACGGTTTCCTTGGGGTGAGTTTGCAGATAGTCGAGCGCGGCGGAAAGTGAAGTAAAGCCGGCATTGGGGCCGCCCGTGGTGATGCGGACGTCGGGGAGCGTAGAACGCGTCCAGAGGGTAGGAAAGTTGGGGTTACCAATGGTAAAGGTACGACGAACATAGTCCTGCACGAAGGCTCCTGCATCCGCAGGATCGAGTTTCCCTTCAGGAATAGCGTATTCGATATGGATGCCAGCTAGCTCACGCCAGCGTGAACGATTCTCGGCTGAATGAACGTTATAAAAGTATTCGGGGTCGGAATAATAAATATCATGAAACAAATTAAATACCTTCCGAATGTATTTACGATGATATCCAACAAACGTTTCCGCACCATCACTCCCTCCAGCGATCGGCGAAATAGCTTGCAAGCTGGAATATTTTTTGGGATTTTCCTTGACCATGTCATCGTCAGAGTTTGGCGGTACCAGCCCTAAAGTCCACAGCAACTGCCATTGGGTGGGGTAGTCACGGCGCTGCAAGGGATTCAGCCACTGCACAGCGACAACTTGTGCCATATAGGGGTGTGTTTTAGTGTCAGGTGCTGCGGCAACGGTCTTTTCCGGCGTAGGAGGCGATGAACGAAGACGCGCACAGGCTGTCAGGAAAATCAACGCCAGAAAAATCATCAAAGCATAAATAAAAAAGGATTTCGTCATATTGAATTCTCCATTTTTAAAACATATCTTGAATACAGCATCCTGATATAACTGGAAGAGCAATCAACACAATGTCACCCATGGGCGCGCTCACCAGAGTTTGGTTTGGCGTCCGGTGGAGAATTCTCACGCTTGTCGACTATCAAACTAGGCATACTGGCCGGTCCGCCTTCTCTACCTGCCCAAACGGTTATCTTTAATTCATCAATGGTGGCACTTGCGAAATATTGCTCAAAAGTCTTTGCAGAATCGGGCTCGTCCACCCACTCCAACAACCTCCAATCCGCCGCCACCCTCAACTTGCGCAACTGGTCGGCCTTGATGCGGCACACGCCCACCGCCACGTCATACGCGAGCGCCCGCTCCGCGTGCATGGGGTTGGTCAGGATGGTGGAATGGTCGGTGGCGTAGGCGCCCGCCTGGCTGGACATCATTTTCTCAATCCGCGTGCTGCGCCATGCTTGGTATTCGGCGTCGGGCGTGGCGTTGGGCATTTCCTGCTGCACTTTTTGACCTGCGGGACTTTTCCCTTCCCGTATGGCCTGGGCGCGTATCACCGCGCGCTGCTCGAATCGCAGGCGCGCCTCGTCATCGGCCGTGCCCCTGGCGCTGTCCATGCGTTTGGCTTCGCTTTTCGCCGCCTGCCCCTGCAGGCCGCCGGGCGGAATCTCGTGATCGGCAAGGTAATCGTCGCCGGGCGCGCGCTGCTTTCCCGCCTGGCGCGATTCGCCGGGCGGCTCGTAGCCTTCGTCGAATTGCTCGCTGGTCTGGCCAAAGCGCAAGGACTGCGGCTTGAAGGGCAGAGCCAAGTCGGGTGCGTTCAGTTCGATTTTCCAGTCTTTGTGGGGCAAGGCATTGCAAGGGCTTTGAGCCAGGCCCGTTGCCACGATAAACAAGGGGGCAAACCCGACCGTCAGGATGGTGGAAAAGGCGTCCTCGCTGGCCTCGACGCCCTGCTTGATGGAATACGACGCATATTTCTGCGCCGGAAACCAGAAGTCCTTGCCGCCCGGCGCAGGCTTGCGCCAGTGATCGCTCCAGTAGTGATAGCTGCCCTGCTTGCCCACCTCAAACCTCTGGGCAAACACGCGCTGCACGCACACGCCTGCGGCCTCGGTGGCAGCCAGCTCGCCGCCGGGCGCAGCACCGGCAATCCCATATTGATCGAGGTCCGCAGCGGCGGACAAGCCGTGCTGCGCATTGGCCATCGAGCGGTCGATTTCCTCGTTTGTCTGCGCCATGCCCAGACTGGCGCGCTGGCGGATGATGTCAAAGAAGTTTTTCAAGGTGGTTATGCGCGCCTGCACCCTGCCCGTGCTGCCGTCCCACGATGCCCAACGCGCCAGCGATGGCCGGATAGCGCCGGGCAAACGCCTGATTGTGGGCATGCAAGGTGCCCAGTTCGCGCTCGTAATGCTGCAGCAACTCATCCATGCCCGCTCCCATCGCCTGATCGGCACATGCCGGTACAGCCTCGTCTGCATTATTGAGGAAGCGGGGAATAGGAAAATTGAGTTTGAACAAGATTGCATGCATCAGCAAGGAATGTCATCCCGGCGCTGGCACAGCAATTTTCGTTCACTCTTTGCCAATATTAATTGACTTATTCGAAACAATCGTTTTAAATCAGGAAGTTACTCAAAATCAATCATCTTGGGCACTCAAGCATCGCATTGACCCTTTTCGATGCTTGCCGTCCACGCTGATGCACTCTGAAGCCAAGGTATATGGAACTGCTCGACTCCCTGCGTCAGACCCCGTCGCAAGACGACACGATCAGCGGGCACTACGAAGTGCGCCGCTTGCTGGGCGAAGGCGGTTTCGGCCATGTATTCGAAGCCTGGGATGCCAAGCTGTGCCGCAGCGTGGCGCTGAAGCGGCTGAAACCGCAAGCCGACGTGCTGCATCCGGAAAAACTCATCAATGAAGCGCGCCTGGCCGCCTCGCTGCGCCATGCCGCCTTCGTGCGCATCTTCGCCATCGAGGGCCAGGGCACGAGCCAGTCCATCGTGATGGAACTGGTCGAAGGCCAGACGCTGGGGCAATTCATGCACAGCGGCAAGGCTGACCTGCAGGCGGCGCTCGACATCGCCTACCAGATCGCCGACGCCATGGACGAGGCGCACGCGATGGACCTCGTCCATGGCGACCTGAAACCGTCGAACCTGATGCTGGAGGCAAGCGGCAAGGTGCGCATCCTCGACTTCGGCCTGGCGCGCCACATCGACCCGCAAGCGACGCAGACGACCACCCTGTGCGACTTGCAGGGCACCATCGCCTACATGGCGCCCGAACGCCTGATGGGCCGCCTGCCCGACACGCGCGGCGACGTGTATGCCTTGGGCGCCATGCTGTACGAAATGCTGGCCGGCCAGCGCCACTTCGCCCACCTGAACGGCCTGGCCCTGGCCGCCGCCCACATGCAGGCGACGGAACCGTGGCCCGACCTGCCGGAAACCGTCCCGCCCACCATCAACGCCCTCGTGCGCGCGATGACGGCGCACGACCCGGCCGAACGGCCACGCACCATGCGCGATGTGCGCGAGGCGATAGGGGCGCAGCGCGGGGAACCGCTCACCTTGGCTGCACCCCTTGCTGACGAGACGCCCGCGAAGGAAGAACCTCCCGCCAGCGTCTCCATCCGCCTGCCCCTGCCCCGCAAGCGCACCCTGCAGTGGGGCGCGGGCGTGGCGCTGCTGGCGATACTGACAGGATGGCAACTGCCCAATATCATTCCTGCCGTCAAGTCGTTCGTCACGGGCGAGAAAGCACCCGCGCCGTATTCGGAAATGGCCAGCATGGCGGCGGGGATGGAAGCGTTGCGGGTGTTTGACCGCGATAGCAGCCAAGCACAGGCCATCGAGCACTTCAAAACGGTGCTCAAACACAATCCAGCCAGCGCTGCCGCTTCGGCTGGCCTGTCACTGGCTTCCAGCCTACGTTATATCGGCAATGGCCGCGACGAAACTTGGCTGCAGCGCGCGGATGCAGGCGCGCAACAGGCGCTTGCGTTGGACAATCAATTGGCGTTGGCTCATGTGGCGCATGCCTGGGTTCTTGAATTTCAAGGAAAACGGGAAGAAGCACTGAGTACATCGGCAACGGCCCTGAACTTGGATCCACAGAACCTGCTAGGACTCGTCGGCAAAGCACGCCAGTTGATTCATCTTAAAAAATTTGATCTGGCAAAAACAGTACTCGACAGCGCGACCGTACTGTATTCCAAGGAGCGCATGTTTTCAACGTTGCTGGGAATGATGCTATATCGACAAGCCGATTACGCGGGCGCGGAGCAGGCATTTCGCAAAAGTATAGCGCTCGATCCTCAATCGACCAGTGCCTATGCCTACCTGAGCGCCGTCCTATTGCGCCAGAACCGGAATGACGAAGCGTTGCGTGTGCTGCAGCAAGGCTTGCAGGTCCAGCCTCACTGGGAATTATATGACAACCTGGGAACGTCTCTATTTGCCAAAGCAGACTATCTGGGCGCCGTACAAGCATTTGAAAACGCCGTGTCATCCAGCAAAGGCAGCCCAAACACTTATCAATTATGGGCCAATCTTGCTGATGCCCAACGTTGGGTACCAGCACAGGCCGAGGCCTCGCAGCACTCCTACCAGCGTGCAATCGAACTGCTCACCCCCATTCTGGCACGCATGCCAAACGACGCCATGTTCAATTCACGTATGGCATTGTATTCAGCCTATGTGGGCGCAAAAAAAGAAGCCGGGGAGAAAGTCGCTAGGGCCCTTGCCATCGCCCCGGGTCTACCTGATGTCCAATTCCGGGCGGCCTTGACACACGAGCTTATCGGCAACCATGACGCAGCCATGACTACGTTGCTCGAGGCCGTCAGGCTTGGCTACCCTATCAATCTGATCGAAACTGCACCCGATCTGTTGAATCTCAGGCGAGATGTTCGCTACCAACAATTTATTATCAACATAAAAAGAGATCGTAAAACATGACTCCTGTCAGCCCTTGGATGAAATTATCCGTACATTTTGATGTAGATCAGATCACAAACCAACTCGACTACAACTTCACTTCATGCGACGGTACGGCCGATCCGCGCCACGGTCCCTACATGGGCGGCGTGCACTTCCAGCAAGGCCAGCATGTGTACCTCGACGTCACCTGCTGCGGCTCCAAGGAGAGTGGTTTCACGTCATTCCAGATCGTCGACTGCTGCATCATTACTGTGCCGCAATTGGCGCAAATCGGCCCGACTGTCCCGACCGTCTACGCACCGCCGTCACCATTCCTGCAAGCTGTGGGCGCCAGCTACAACTTCCCACTGGATTTCGAAGCCCAGGTATTGCTAGGCGAAGCAGAAAACACCGCCTTACCGCCACTGCGCCGCATACGCCAGGAATGGAAACACAATCTCGACGTTGGCTATGCAACGGGCCGCTGGGAAATCTCTTTCGTCATTACCGTTCGTATCATGCGTGGCGAAGGCGTCCAACCAGAACTGCGCGTCTTTTCCTTCGACCCAGAAGGCTCGGTCGGTGGGTCATTGGATTGGAGCTAGCCTGCCATGCATGGCGACCTCGTCAGCGGCGTGCACCATGCTCCTGAACTTCATGAATTAACTTTCAACATTAAGGTGAATAACATGCAAGAATTGAACTTTGAAGAAATCGAGATAGTATCCGGTGGCAATATGCCTGAAGCCTCGGTGGGTGGCGACTCCGACTGGGGCTAAGCGAGCGAGCCAGATTACATCTTAAAGGTAGGGACAAAGAAAGACTGAGATCTTTCTGCCTCATCTTGGCATCGCAAGAAAACCATCTTGTGATAAATTTAATTTCGCAAATCCACCTAAAAATGGAGCAACAGAGATGCAAGAATTAAACTTTGAAGAAATCGAAGTAGTCTCCGGCGGAGTCATGCCTGAAAGCTCGGTCGGTGGCGATATCATGATGTAATCCCTATTTTCCGAGCTAAATCAGCAACTCGCCGTACTGGATCGGTGGATCAGCAGAATTACAAGCTACACCTCCGGCAACGGCTGCCGAGGTTGGAATTGCCTGGATCAATCTGTAACATTGAAGTAAACAACATGCAAGAATTAAACACATACGAAATCGAAGAAGTATCCGGAGGCAACATGCCGGAGAGTTCCGTAGGTGCGGCGCTAGGTCTCGATTAATACTATCATGTACGGCGATCTTTCCAGCGAAAAGAACCAAGCACCAAGCACCAAGCACCTAAAAGTCATAACTTAATTTCCAACATTAATGCGAATAGCATGCAAGAATTAAGCGTTAACGAAATCGAAGCTATAGCAGCTGGAAATATTCCTGAATCTTCAGTTGGCGGAACGACGGGTTGGAATTAATATTCTCCAGCATGCGAAATGGCTTACCGCACGCATCATTCCATATGAAAAGCAACTTCATCAGCAAGGAAACAACATGCAAGAATTAAACACACACGAAATCGAAGAAGTATCCGGTGGAAACATGCCTGAAAGCTCGGTCGGCGATTCATTGGGTTTGGGTTGATATTATCCAGTGCGAGTAATTTCCCATATACATCATTCCACATAAAAACAACGTAATCAGCGAGGCTACAATATGCAAGAATTAGAAATCCATGAAATCGAAGTAGTATCCGGTGGGAACATGCCGGAAAGCTCAGTTGGCGGAAGCACCACCATGTAAAGTGGCTCCAGCAAGGCAGCACTTTGCTGCCGCAAGCTAGACCTCTATCCAGAGCCGCTCCGATATTTACCGGCGTGGCTCTTGTTTTATCACCTGGCAACAATGGCGATAAGCTGCATCAGCGGCTGGAAGGAAACTCTTGCACTAGCACCTGCCACAATAAATCTATGCTTTTTTTAACAATTGCTTTACGATGTTGTTGTTTCGAAAACGTAAATCTTATGACATTATTAAGGAGCAGACCATACAAGAATTAAACACGAACGAAATCGACGCAGTGGCAGGCGGCCTGCTGCCGGAAAGCTCTGTTGGCGGCGATATCAACTGGTAAGCCAGAGGCCCAAGCCATACCCTTGCAGATAACTGCGCTGGCGAACTGCAAGCCTGCCAATACCACGGCTGACGTTATTACAGCCCTCATTACCTGAAAAGTCCATCATCTTGCGTGATCAACCCAGCGTCCCTGCTGCCACCACCAGCCCAGCCCCACCCGTCCAGCCCCTGTTTCGCCAGCAAGCAATCGAGCATCTGGGCAACAAGCAATACGGCACCGTATTGCTGGTGCGGCCCGTCAGCCATCTCTTCCTGACCTGGCTGTTCCTGGCCATTGCGCTGGCCATCGTCGCTTTCTTCATCTTCTTCAGCACCACGCGCAAGGCGCAATCGCAAGGCGTGCTGTTGCCGACCAGCGGCGTGATCCGCATCATGCCGGGCCAGGCTGGCGTCATCGCCGGGGTGCGCGTCAAGGAGGGGCAGGCGGTGCGCGCGGGCGAGGTGCTGTTCGTGCTGTCGGGCGAACGCAGCAGTGCCAATGCGGGTGCGCCCCAGCAAGTCGTTTCGGACTTATTGAAAAGCCGGCGCGACAGCTATGACGCGGAAATGCAGCAGTCGCGCCTGCAATCGCGTCAGCGCATGGCGGCGGGCCAGCGCCGCGCCAGCGACCTGGCGGCGGAAATCGGTCGCATGGACGACCAAATTTCACTGCAACAGCGCCGCATTACCCTGGCGGAACAGTCGTACCAGCGCTACAGCGACCTGAATGCCACCAATTACATTTCATCCGCACAACTGCAGGATAAGCAGGCCGAGCTGCTGGACCAGCACCAGCGCCTGGCGGAATTGCAGCGCATCAAGTCGGCCAGCGGCCGCGACCTGGCCACCACGGAAGCGGACGTTCGCGACTTGCAGGTGCAGGCGCAGCGCGATACGCAAGACTTGCAGCGCAACGCAACGGAGATCGAGCAGGAACTCACCGAAAACGAAGCCCGCCGCGAAATCCTCGTGCGCGCGGCGCAGGATGGCATGGTCACGGCTATCACCACCGAGCTGGGCCAGACGGTGGCGGCCAACAGCGTGCTCGCCTCTGTGCTTCCGGCAGGCGCCCAGCTGGAGGCGGAAATCTATGCGCCTTCGCGCTCGGTCGGCTTCATCAAGCCGGGCATGACGGTGCTGCTGCGCTACCAGGCGTATCCGTACCAAAAATTCGGCCAGTATCCGGCGCTGGTGCGCGAAGTGGCCAGCACCTCGCTGCGCCCCGAAGAGCTGGCGGTGCCGGGCGCCGTCAGCGGCACCGGCAATGAACCCTTGTATCGCATTCGCTTGAGCTTGCAGCGCCAGAGCGTGCAGGCGTATGGCGAAACCCTGCCCCTGAAGTCGGGCATGCTGGTCGACGCCAGCGTGCTGCTGGAACAGCGGCGCCTGTATGAATGGGTGCTCGAACCCCTGTTCAGCATTTCCGGGCGGCTGTAAGCGCCCATATTAATTTTTCAGAGTACTCATGCATCTTCACGATCTCGCTCACCTGTCCTTCTGGCGCAGCCAGCGCCTGCCCATCCTGCTGCAAACGGAAGCGGCCGAATGCGGCCTGGCCTGCCTGTGCATGGTGGCCAGCTACTGGGGCCACCAGACCGATATTTCCAGCATGCGCCGGCGCTTTTCCGTCTCCCTCAAGGGCGTGACCCTGAAAGGGTTGATGGCGATGGCGCAAGGTCTGGCGCTGCACACTCGGCCACTAAAACTCGACATGCAGCATCTGCCCGAGCTGAAGCTGCCCGCCATCCTGCACTGGGACTTGAACCATTTTGTCGTCCTCAAATCCGTCTCCGGCAGCCATGCCGTGATCCACGACCCGGCCGTGGGCGAGCGCCGCCTGGCGCTGGCGGAAGTGGCGAAACACTTTACGGGTGTGGCGCTGGAACTGACGCCCACCGCCGAGTTCAAGAAGGCCGAGGAAAAACAGCAGTTTTCCCTGCTGTCGCTGATGGGGCGCGTGGTAGGCCTGAAGCGCGGCCTGCTGCAATTGCTGGTGCTGGGCCTGGCTCTGCAGGTATGCGCGCTGGTGGCGCCGTTCTACATGCAGTGGCTGGTCGATGAGGCGCTGCTGGCCGCCGACCGCGACCTGATCACCGTGCTCGGCTGCGGTTTTTTGCTGCTGGTGCTGGTGCAGACGGCCATCGGCGCCGTGCGTTCCTGGATCACCACGGTGCTGGCCACGAATCTGAACTTGCAATGGCTGGGCAATGCCTTCGCCCATCTATTAAAGCTGCCGCTGCCGTACTTCGAGAAGCGCCACACGGGCGACATCGTCTCGCGCTTCAATTCCATCCAGACCATGCAGCGCAGCCTGACGACGCAATTCGTCGAAGGCGCCATCGACGGTGTGCTGGTGCTGGCCACCCTGGGCATAATGCTGGTCTACAGCCCGCTGCTGGCGGGCGTGGCCTGCATCGCCGTGCTGCTGTATGTCTTGCTGCGCTGGGCCCTGTTCAAGGCCATGCGCGAGGCGACGGCCGAACAGATCATCCACGCGGCAAAACAGCAGACGCATTTCCTGGAATCCGTGCGCGGCATCCAGAGTATCCGTTTGTTCGGTCGAGCCGCCGAGCGCCGCGCCAGCTGGACCAATGCGCTGGCCGACCAGTTCAATGCCGACCTGCGCATCGCCAAGTTATCCGTGTCCTACCAGACGGCCAATACCTTGCTGTTCAGTGCCGAACGTGTGATCGTCATCTGGATGGCGGCGCTGGCCGTGCTGGACAACCGCTTTTCGGTGGGCATGCTGTTCGCCTTCATCAGCTACAAAGACCAGTTCAGCCAGCGCATGGCCAGCCTGGTCGACAAACTGTTTGAATTGCGCATGCTGCGCCTGCATGGCGAGCGCGTGGCCGACATCGTCCTGACCAAAGCGGAAGAAGACGGCAGCGACGTCGAGGTGGACATGGACGATATCTCGCCATCGATCGAGATACGCAATCTGACGTTCCGCTATGCCGACAGCGAACCGAATGTGCTCAATGGCCTCAATCTGAGCATTCCCGCCGGCCAGTGCATCGCCGTGACCGGCCCTTCCGGCTGCGGCAAGACGACCCTCATGAAGCTGCTGCTGGGCTTGCTGGAACCGACGGAAGGCGAAATCCTCATCGGCGGCATCAAGCTGGGCAGCCTGGGCTTGACGAACTACCGGCAATTGCTGGGCACGGTCATGCAGGAAGACACGCTGTTCGCCGGCTCGATCGCCGATAACATCAGCTTCTTTGCGCCCTCCCCCAATTACCAGCAGGTGCAAGCCTGCGCGCACCTGGCGGCCGTGCATGCGGAGATCGCCGCCATGCCGATGGCTTTCAATACCCTGGTGGGCGACATCGGCAGCGGCCTGTCCGGCGGCCAGAAACAGCGTATCCTGCTGGCGCGCGCCTTGTATAAGAATCCGAAACTGCTGGTGCTTGACGAAGCGACCAGCCACCTGGATACGCACAACGAGCAAACCGTCAACGCCGCGATCCGGAAAATCCAGCTCACGCGCGTGATCGTCGCGCATCGCCCGGAAACCATCGCCATGGCGCAACGGGTGGTGGTGCTGCAGCAAGGAAACATCGTGCAGGATGTGATGCAGGAAACACAGGCAGCCGCTTAACTCTTGGCATGCAGCAAGAATTGTTTTACGATGGATTAGGTTTGCAATTTCGCAAGTCTTAATTGTGAGGTGACAGCTATGCAAGAATTAAACGGCAGTGAAATCGAAGAAGTATCTGGTGGGTTGATGCCGGAAGGCTCGGTCGGCGGCGCCACCGACCTGGGTGCGATGTAATCCAAAGGCAGCAACGCCGTCAGGCCAGCATTACTGTTTCGCCAACGAGCAATATCGAAGCCGCGCCACCTCCACCGGCGCGGCTTTTTCACATCCACACGCAATACGCCGCCCCGCCTGCCGAAAGCGGTAAAATGACGGCCTTGAAGCCAAGCTCCGCCTCCTGGCGCGGCCTTGAACGCACACAGCACCACCCACAGCCCGGCAGGCACGCATTTTCCGGCCGCCGGACCAACGACAAAGAACACATGACCACCGTCCCAAAAGAAATCAACGCCGCCGCGGCAAAGAAAAATTCGGCTGAAAAGCTCACGCCCATGATGCAGCAATATCTAGGCATCAAGGAAAATCACCCGACGATGCTGGTCTTCTACCGCATGGGCGATTTCTACGAGCTGTTTTTCGAGGATGCGGAAAAAGCCTCGCGCCTGCTGGGCATTACCTTGACGGCGCGCGGCGTGGCCAGTGGCAACCCCATTAAAATGTGCGGCGTGCCGTTTCATTCGCTCGATGGCTATCTGGCCAAGCTGGTCAAGCTGGGCGAGTCGGTGGCCATTTGCGAGCAGATCGGCGACCCGGCCACCAGCAAGGGTCCCGTCGAGCGCAAGGTCATGCGTGTGGTCACGCCGGGCACTCTGACGGATGCGGACTTGCTGCCAGAGAAGGCCGAGCGCCCGCTGCTGGCCATGTGCAGCATCACGCAGCGCAAGACGGTCACCACGGGCCTGGCCTGGCTGTCGCTGGCCAGCGGTGCGCTGAAACTGATGGAGTTTTCCGGCGACAGCAGCACCGTGGCCGTGCGCCTGCAGCAGGAGCTCGAACGCATCGTGCCGGCCGAAATTCTCAGCGGCGACAATGGCAACCTGTTCGACGACTACGCGGGCACGCACATCAACCGCGTGCCGGACTGGCATTTCGACGTGGTGGGCGGCCACAAGGCCCTGCTCGACCAGCTGGGTGTGGCGACCTTGACCGGTTTTGGCGCCGATGGTCTCGGCGCCGCGTTCGGCGCGGCCGGCGCACTGCTGCGCTATGCGCAATCGACGCAGGGTCGCGGCTTGCAGCACGTGCGCTCCCTGACGACGGAAACGGAAAGCGAATTCATCGGCCTGGACGCGGCCACGCGCCGCAATCTGGAATTGACGGAAACCATCCGCGGCCAGGAGTCGCCGACCTTGTTTTCCCTGCTGGATCATTGCCGCACGGCCATGGGTTCGCGCATGCTGCGCCACTGGCTGCACCATGCGCGGCGCGACCAGAACGTGGCGCGCGCGCGCCATGAAGCCATCGCCGCGCTGGCGCAAAGCGAAGCGGCGGGGCCATTGGCCGCCACGCTGGCGCAAGTGCCCGACATCGAACGCATTACCACGCGCATCGCCCTGCTGTCGGCGCGTCCGCGCGACCTGGCCGCCCTGCGCGACGGTTTATTGCAACTGCCGGCCCTGCGCGGCGACGTGGTGCGCTGCTATAGGGGTGACCAATGCGGCCAGGGTGGCGAAAGCGGTTTGCTGGCCGCCATCCACGCGGCACTGGCGACACCGACGACCTGCCTGGACTTGCTGGTGCGCGCCGTGGCGCAGGAGCCGGCTGCCATGGTGCGCGACGGCGGCGTCTTCGCCACCGGCTTCGACGCCGAACTCGACGAACTGCGCGCGCTGTCGGAAAACGCGGGCCAGTTCCTGCTCGACCTGGAAACGCGCGAACGGGCGCGCACGGGCATCGCCAACCTGCGCGTCGAATACAACAAGGTGCACGGCTTCTACATCGAAGTCACGCACGGCCAGACGGACAAGGTGCCGGACGACTACCGCCGCCGCCAGACCCTGAAAAACGCCGAGCGCTACATCACGCCTGAACTGAAGGTGTTCGAAGACAAGGCCCTGTCGGCGCAAGACAAGGCCCTGGTGCGCGAAAAGCTGCTGTACGACCTGCTGCTGGCCGAGCTGGCGCCGCACATCGGTACTCTGCAGACGATTTCGCAGGGCCTGGCCCAGCTCGACACCCTGAACGCGCTGACGGAACATGCGCAGCAGCACAACTGGGCCGCGCCGCAGCTGGTCGACGAGCCGTGCATCAACATCGTCGAAGGCCGCCATCCCGTGGTGGAAAAGCAGATCGAACGCTTCATCGCCAACGATTGCCGCCTCGTCAACGAGCGCCGGCTGCTGCTGATCACGGGCCCGAACATGGGCGGTAAATCGACCTTCATGCGCCAGGTGGCCCTGATCACCCTGCTGGCCTACGTGGGCAGCTACGTGCCGGCCGCGTCCGCCACCATCGGCCCCATCGACCGCATCTTCACGCGCATCGGCGCCACCGACGACCTGGCGGGCGGACGCTCGACCTTCATGGTGGAAATGACGGAATCGGCCGCCATCCTGAACGGCGCCACCGAGCACTCGCTGGTGCTGATGGATGAAGTCGGCCGCGGCACCTCGACCTTCGACGGCCTGGCCCTGGCGTGGGCCATCGCGCGCCATCTGATCGACAGCAGCCGCAGCTTCACCCTGTTCGCCACGCACTACTTTGAGCTGACGCAACTGCCGGACAGTCACCCAAGCGCCGCCAACGTGCATCTGTCGGCCGTCGAGCACAAGGACAGCATCGTCTTCCTGCACGCCGTGCAAGCCGGTCCCGCCTCGCAAAGCTATGGTTTGCAGGTGGCGCAACTGGCCGGCGTGCCGCAGCCCGTGATCAAGGCGGCGCGCAAGCACCTGGCGCGCCTGGAAGCGCAGGCGCTCGACGCCACGCCGCAGCGAGACCTGTTCGCGCTGCCTTCCGCCGATCCGTATGCGCAAGAGGAAGAAGACGCAGCGGCGGCGCCGCTGGCCGCGCTGAACGAAGCGCAGCAAGCCTTGCTCGACGCCATCGCCGACCTCGATCCCGACGCGCTCACGCCGCGCGACGCGCTGGAACAGCTGTATCAGTTGAAACGGCTGGCCGCCGCATGACGATACGGCGCAGCATCGTTAGCCTGCGCCTGCTGGCTGCCGGCCTGCTGGTCGCCAGCCTGCCATGGCAGGCGGCGCTGGCCGCCCCCGCCGACCAGGCCGGCTTCGAGTTTGCCGTGCTGGGCCATTCCTTCAACGCGGGGCCGGACGACGGTCCCCTGAAAAAAGCCATCGCGGAAACGAGCGCCTTCAATGCCTCGTTCGTCGTGGCGACCGGCATCAAGGCCGCCAGCGAGTCCTGCAGCGACAAGCTGTACAGCCAGCGCAAGGACGTGCTGGACGCCAGCGGGCCGCCGCTGATCGTCTCGCTGTCGGCCAGCGACTGGGCCAACTGCCGCAATTCGCGCGGCAGGGTCAACGCGATCGAACGCCTGAACCGCTTGCGCGACGTGTATTTTGCCGACGACCAGAGCCTGGGCCAGCGCAAGCTGACCCTGTCGCGGCTGTCCTCGACGGCGAAGTTCCGCAGCTATGCGGAAAACGCCCACTGGGAATACGGCGGCGTGCTGTTTGCGACCGTCAACCTGCCCGCGAATAACAACCATTTCCTGCCAGAAGCAGGACGCAACAGCGAATTCGAAGACCGGCTGGTCGCCAACCGCTCCTGGCTGCAACGCCTGTTCGCCATGGCACAGCGCAAGCAGCTCGACGGCATCGTACTGTTTTCCGATGGCGACGTGGGCGTACTGGACGAAGACGACAATTCGCTGCTGCCCAGCTTCAGTTCGAAACAGGATGGCTTTGCCGGACCGCGCAAGCAGATCCGTACCCTGGCGAAGAAATTCAGCGGCAAGGTGCTATTGGTCGATACGCAGCGCGCTGGCGAGGCGGACGGCAAGGAGGGGAAAAGTAAAAAAGCCGCGGCCAGGGCTGGCGGGCCGAAAATCAGCTGGAAAGGCAACCTGGGCCACGTCAGCATCGACAACGACTGGTCCGCCATCGCCGTACGGCCAGGCAAGACGCCATTCTTTGAGGTGCGTCAACGTGCCGTCAGGCCATCGGCGCAAGCGCGCGCCAAAGCGTCGACCGTGCGCCGTTAATAACAGCGGCACAAACGAACAGGCCGGCATGTAGCCGGCCTGGAACAAGCGATATTAGTGAATCGGATGCGAACGGAAGTGATCGCCTTCGTCACCCTCTTCTTCATCATCGCCATGGTCATGGCCGTGTGCGCCATGCACGTGGCCATGGGCGATTTCTTCGTCGGTGGCTTCGCGCACGTCAGCGACGGTCAGCGAGAAGCGCAGCGCGATGCCGGCCAGTGGATGGTTGCCATCCAGCACGACTTTGTCGTCGGCGATATCGGTGACCGTGAAGATCATCGCTTCTTCGTCCGGCGAATCGCTTTCCGGCATGCCTTCGAACTGCATGCCCACTTCCAGCGGCTCAGGCAGGCGATTGCGCGGCTCGACCTTCACCAGGGCTGGATCGTATTCACCGAAAGCATCATCCGGTTCGATCTGGATCGTGTTGGAATAGCCAACTTCCTTGCCGTCGAGCTCTTCTTCGATCTTCGGCAGGGTGTTTTCATAATCACCGTGCAGGTAGACCATCGGCTGACGGCCGTCTTCGATCAGATTGTCTTGCGCGTCTGACAGTTTGTAGTTGACAGTCACGACCGTATTTTTGGCAATCTTCATTATGCTTCCTTTCATTGTATAAGCTGGCAAATTATACCTTCACGCCGCCAACGACAGGCGCATTCCTGCATTTCCGGTTGTTATAATGGGCGCATGAAAAAATTAACTCTCCTCGGCGATATCACGCCGGCGCAATTCCTGCGCGACTACTGGCATAAAAAGCCCTTATTGATCCGTCAAGCTGTGCCTGGCTTCAAGGCCCTGTTCGATATCAAGGCCCTGGCCGAGCTGGCCACCCTCGACCACGTCGAATCGCGCCTGGTCAGCCATGTGGATGGCCACTGGAACATGCAGCAAGGTCCGTTGACCAGCCTGCCCTCGCTGAAACAGAAGGAATGGACCCTGCTGGTGCAGGGCGCCAATCTGCACAGCGCCAAGGCCGATGCCCTGCTGCGCCAGTTCCGTTTCCTGCCGGACGCGCGCCTGGACGACCTGATGGTCAGCTTCGCCACCGATGGCGGCGGCGTGGGCCCGCATTTCGATTCCTACGACGTGTTCCTGCTGCAAGGCCAGGGCAAGCGCCACTGGCGCATCGGCGCGCAGAAGGACCTGAGCCTGATCGACGGCTTGCCGCTGAAAATCCTCAGCAACTTCACGCCCAACGAAGAATTCACGCTGGAACCGGGCGACATGCTGTACCTGCCACCCCACTACGCGCACGACGGCGTGGCCATCGGCGATTGCCAGACGTATTCGATCGGCTTCCGCTCACCCACGTTCCAGGAACTGGGCGAAGCTTTCCTGCAATTCATGGCCGACTCGATCGACTTGCCGGGCATCTACAGCGATCCCGACTTGAAAGCCTCGGGCAAGCCGGCGGAAATCCCCCGTGAAATGCTCAGCACCATCACGGAAGAAATCAACAAGGTGCGCTTCACGGAAGAAGACGTGACCATTTTCCTGGGCGAACACCTGTCGGAACCGAAACACAATGTGTTTTTCACGCCGCTGTCCAAGCCGCTGACGGTGGGCCGCTTCGCGGACGCCGCCCAGAAAAAAGGCGTCGTGTTGTCGCGCAAGACGCTGATGCTGTATCGTGGCAAGAATGTCTTCATCAATGGCGAATCGTTTGCCATTGGCAAGGCCGATAAAACGGCTCTGGAAACTCTGGCCAACGAACGCGCGCTCGATGGCGCCGCCGTGGCCCAGGCTTCCGATGATGTGATGGATGCCTTATATACGTGGTACCAGGATGGCTGGATCGAACTGGCTTGAATGGGTGCGGCTTAGCAAAGTGGTATGACAGCAGGTAAAAAGACAAGCTCTGCGCTAACACAATGAAACATATTATTTTTATATCGTTTTGTCGTGCTTTCGCAAATCGCTTACACTTGCTTGCAATTTGCTTCGGCAAATATTGCGATATCACAAAATAGTTGCGAATTTGCCTCTTGCTCCTATTGCGACGCACCAAAAATCGCTATAATATTCGGTTAGGAAGTTTCCGTTGTCTGGCAGGCACCACCTGGTACGAAAAGCCTTCGAAGACGACCTAACGAGCGATAATTACCGGTAATTATTCATCGCAACAATATTGATTTATTTTTTGAAATAATTAAGGAAAACAAATGAAAAAATCCCTGCTGATCGCCTCCCTGATGGTTGTTGCTCTGGCTGCTTGCAGCAAAAAAGAAGAAGCTCCTGCACCAGCACCAGTAGTTGAAACCCCAGCAGCTGCTCCAGCAGTTGAAGCTGCTCCAGCTGCTGCTGCTGCTGACGCTGCTGCTTCGGCCGCTACCGAAGCTGCTGCTGCTGCTTCGGTAGCCGCTTCGGCTGCTGCCGACGCTGCTACGGCTGCTTCGGCTGCCGCATCGGCTGCTAAGTAATTTAGCACCCTGCACTAGAGAAAGCCGGCCTTCGGGCCGGCTTTTTTATTGGACGTTGCAAGCACCTATTGCGTACGCCAAAACAAAAAGGCTGACCCGGTTTCCCTGGTCAGCCTTTTCTAATATGCGGCAGGCTTTTCACCTGCCGCTCAAACTACCTTATTTCAACTGCTCGTTCAGCAAGCCCAGGATCTTCTCGGCCACTGGCGAGACATCGGGCTGGCCTTCGTTGCTGAGGATGCTGACCAGGCTGGTCGAGCCATTGCCGGCCTTGACCAGGACGCGGTAGCGCTGCGCTTCCTTATCCTTGTCGGACGACGAGCCCCAGCTGAACAGTTTCGAGAAGAAACCATCTTTCTTGACGACATCGGGATCGACGTAACGCACGAAATACGTGCCTTGCGTGCGGTCGCGGTCTTCCACCGTGAAGCCGACGCGGTCCAGGGCCAGGCCGACACGGCGCCAGGCGCGGTCGAAACCTTCATCGACTTCGATGGCGCGCGCCGGCGTGGCGGCTTGGCCCACCAGCTTGGCGTGCTGCGGCTGCACGATGGCGGCGTCGACGGCCGTCTTCGCCTGCGCATCGTCGCTGGCCGCGCCCAGGCGCGTCATCAGCTTGGCCAGGAATTGCGCTTCCAGGCCCGGATCGTTGGGACGCGCGGTCCAGGTGGTGGTTTCCTTGTCGCGGCCCGTAACGACCTCTTCCACGCCACGGTGGCTGATGTAGATCTCGGTCGAACCGTCGGCCAGGCGTTCCACGCGGGTGCGGAACTTGTCTTTCTCGCCCGTCGAATACATCGAATCGAAGGCCTTGCCGATGGTGTTGCGGATAAAGTCCTGCGGCAGCTTGGCGCGGTTTTCGTTCCACTCGGTTTCCATGATGCCAGCGGTCGGCTGGTCGATGGCGACGGTAAAGCCCGAATCTTCCCAGAATTGCTTGAGCTGCGGCCACAGCACTTCAGGCGACTGCTTGACGACCAGCCAGCGCTGGTTGCCCGCGCGCTCGACCTTCACGCCACCGGCCGTGACAGGCACGACGCCCACCACGCCGTCGGCGCCCACGATGACGGGCGTACCGGCCGTGGCGTTGCGCTGCGCGTTGTAGCCGGAAGCCGTGGCCACGCCATTCTTCGCATCCGGCAGGGAGTAGCGGTTGTCCTGCTGCAATTGCGTCAGGTCAGGCGGCACGTCCAGGGTGCTGGCTTTCTTGACCGACTTGTAGTCGACCTTGTCGCCGCCGACTACCGAACTGATCATGCCACAGCCCGCGAGGCTGGCTGCGACGGCGCCGATGACGATGCCGCGGACGGCGATGGTGGCAGGCGCCGGTTTGGTTTTCTTGCAATTAGTCATGTCGTAACTGGATAAGAAGCTAAGTAGCAGCTGGAATCAGGGAAGGTCCGGACTGGTCAAGCCCGGGCTTGAAGTTCGGCTTAAGACAGGATGCCAGCGTCGCGCAAGGCCTCGCGCACGGTGGCATGGCAATTTTCAGCCAGCGGCACCAGTGGCAAGCGTATGCCGGCTGGCATCATGCCCATTTCGGCCAGCGCCCATTTGACGGGCACCGGGTTGGGCTCGACAAACAATTTCTGGTGCAGGGGGAAAACTTTGTTATTGATGGCGATCGCCGTGGCGCGCTCGCCCGCCATGGCTGCGACGCACAGTTCGTGCATGGCGCGCGGCGCCACGTTGGCCGTCACGGAGATGTTGCCGTGGCCGCCGCAGAACATCAGCGCCATGGCCGTCGGATCGTCGCCCGAGTACACGGCGAAGTCGGCTGGCACCAGGCGCAGCAGGTCGATGCCACGGCCGATATTGCCGGTCGCATCTTTCACACCGACAATATTCGGGATGGCGGACAGGCGCACGATGGTTTCGTTGCTCATGTCGGCAACGGTGCGGCCAGGCACGTTGTACAGGATGACGGGAATGTCGACGGCTTCGGCGATGGCCTTGAAGTGCTGGTACATGCCTTCCTGGGTAGGACGGTTGTAGTACGGCACCACTTGCAAGACAGCATCGGCGCCCGCTTCTTTCGCATAGCGCGTCAGTTTGATGGCCTCGGCCGTGGAGTTGCCACCGGCGCCGGCGATGATAGGAATGCGTCCCTTGGTGTGCTCGACGGTCAACTTGATCAGTTCGCAGTGTTCTTCCACGCTCACTGTTGCCGATTCGCCCGTGGTGCCAACGATGACGATGCTGTCCGTACCCTCGGCGATATGCCAGTCGATCAGCTTGCGCAGACCTGGAAAGTCCAGACTGCCGTCAGCGTGCATCGGGGTGACGATTGCTACAATGCTGCCCTTGATCATAGTAAGTTTATAGCGCCGATAAATAAAACAACGATTGTAGCGGATAGCCCGCGCCTGTGGTGCATTCTGACATAGTATGGCCGCTCAAAACGTCGGCAGCAAGGCTGCCAACCGTGGAAAATCCGGCCTGACGGCACAAATTCGTTGCACCAGAGCAGCTTTTGGCTGTTCCACGCGCCCATCCTCGTACGCTACCACACGCAAGCCGTGCTGCACCGCCCAGGTCAGCAGTTCGCCTTCCTTGAGCAGGAATTTCGGATTCGACGGCTTGCCGAACTGTTCATTTCCTTCGGCAAAGGTTTCATACAGCAGCACGCCATCGGGCGCCAGGCTGGCGACCATCGCTTCGAGCAAAGGCCGGTGCAGATAATTGGTGACGACGATGCCGGCAAAGCGGCCAGGCGCGAACGGCCATACGGCACCGGGCGCCTCCAGGTCTACCAGCGAGGTGGTGATGCCCGTGCCGGCCGCCTTTTCCAGCATTTCCGGATCGTGGTCGAGCGCGATCACGGGGTGGCCCAGGCTGACCAGGTGGCGCGCATGGCGGCCGGCGCCACAGGCCAGGTCCAGCACTTCGCCGCCCGGGATCAAGGGCGCCCAGCGGCGCAGCCAGCCCGAAATCGCTTCAGTTTCTATTGTTGGTTCAGTTACTTGCATCGGTACTTCCATCAGTTAATTGCGTGCATCAGCTTGCGCGGCATCAAGTCAAGATGGCCGTCAGGGGCGTGACCAGGGTGACAAAAATGCCGATGACAAATTCGATCGCCGCCAGCAACGCGCGGTTCAAGATGCCCGTGTACATCAGCAGCACCAGGGCGCCGAAGACATACAGGCTGTAGCGCTCGATGCTGGCGTAAGGACGCGCCAGCGACATCGGCAACAAGCCCGTCATGATGCGCCCGCCATCGAGCGGCGGCACGGGAATCAGGTTAAAGACAAACATGGCCGCATTCACGCTGACGCCGGCACCGGCCATCTTGCGGAAAAACATGCCCATTTCCGTCGGCGGCAGGACACTCAGGACGACAAAGGCGATCATCCAGCCGAAGCCCATGACGAAATTGGCGCCAGGCCCGGCAAACGCCACCCAGGCCATCTGCTTCTTCGGATTGCGCAGGCGGCTGAAATCGACGGGCACCGGCTTGGCATAGCCAAACGGTACCTGGATCGTGAAATACAGTATCAAGGGCAGCAGTATCGTGCCGAAAGGATCGATATGCCGGATGGGATTGAGGCTCAGCCTGCCCTCGTTCGAGGCCGTGGGGTCGCCGAAATAGCGGGCGGCGTAGCCGTGCGCCGCCTCGTGCAGGGAAATGGCAAACAGCACCGGCACCAGGTACACCGCAACGGTCTGGACTATCGTATTGAAATCGCTCATGACCGCGATTCTACCAGAGGCGTCCTGGACACTTTCTTACGTTGCTGTTAAAGACAGGTAAATTTCGGCGCCGGGATGGACGCGCGATGCCGCCTACAAGCCCAGCACGGCCGGGTCGCCGCGTCCCACGCGCACCACTTCCGGCTCCGCTCCCGTCAGGTCGATCACGGTGCTGGGGCCATGCGCGCAAACGCCGCCATCGATGATCAGGTCGACCAGCTTTTCCAGCCGTTCGCGGATCGTGTCGGCATCCGTCAGGCTGTCTTCATCGCCGGGCAGGGTCAGGGTCGCACCCAGCAGGGGCTGGCCCAGTTCTTCCAGCAGGCTTTGCACGATGCGGTGCTGCGGCACGCGCAGGCCGATGGTCTTGCGCGAAGGATGGCTGAGGCGGCGCGGCACTTCCTTGGTCGCCTCCAGGATGAAGGTATAGGCGCCCGGCGTGCCCGCCTTGAGCAGGCGGAACTGGCGGTTGTCCACGCGGGCATACACGCCCAGTTCGCTCAAGTCGCGGCACAGCAGGGTCAGATGATGCTTTTCATCCACGCCACGGATGCGGCGCAGGCGCTCGACGGCGCCCTTGTCGTCGAGCTGGCACACCAGCGCGTAGCAGGAATCCGTGGGCAAGGCCACCACGCCGCCGGACTGAATGATCTGCGCCGCCTGTTTGATCAGGCGCAATTGCGGATTCTCGGGGTGAATCTGGAAAAATTGACTCATGGTCTACGTATTCTTAGTTATTGGCATTAGTTATTATTATTGCACGCCACGCAAGGCAGCGATGCGTTGCTCGATCGGCGGATGGGTGGCGAACAGCGCGCCCCAGCCGCCATTGCCGCCGCTGATGCCCAGCGCCTGCATCGATTGGGGCAGTTCGCCCGGCGGCACGCCGCCCAGGCGGGCCAGCGCATGCATCATCGGCGTGGGACTGCCCAGCAGCTTGGCCGAACCGGCGTCGGCGCGAAATTCGCGCTGGCGCGAGAACCAGGCGACGATGATGGAAGCGAGCAAGCCGAAGATGACTTCGCACACCATCACGGTCACAAAGTAACCGATGCCGCGTCCGCCGCCTTCGCGGTTGTTATTTTTCAGCAGCACATTGTCGACAAAGAAACCCACCACGCGGGCCATGAAGACGACAAAGGTATTCACCACGCCCTGGATCAGGGTCAAGGTCACCATGTCGCCGTTGGCGACGTGGGCGATCTCGTGGCCCAGCACGGCTTCGACTTCATCGCGGTTCATGCTTTGCAGCAAGCCGGTCGAAACGGCCACCAGCGCCGAGTTTTTAAAGGCACCCGTGGCAAATGCATTCGCGTCGCCTTCGTACACGGCCACCTCCGGCATCGCGATGCCGGCCCGCTCGGACAGTGCGCGCACGGTATTGACTAGCCACAATTCCGTCGACGAGGTGGGGTTGTCGATGACGCGCGCGCCCGTGCTCCACTTGGCCATCGGCTTGCTGATCAACAGCGAAAAGATCGACCCGGTAAAACCCACCACCAGCGAAAACACCAGCAGGCTGCCCAGGTTCAGGGTACTGCCGCGTGCCGGATTGCCCACGCCCAACAAGCTGAGGACGAGCGACAGCACCAGCATCACGGCCAGGTTGGTGGCAATAAAAAGGACGATACGTTTCATGGGCGATGGCTCCAGAATGAGAGTAATAGCTAAAAGATAAGCATGCAGTGGCAAATTTCAAGCCTGCGCGGCAGGCGCAGGCCAGCCGCGCCCTAGAACCAGTCGTGCCAGATCGGGGTCACATTGGCAGGTAAAGGCGGCAGCTTGGCAAAATCCACGCGCGACTCGCCCGGCGCATGGAAATCCGTGCCGCGCGAGGCAAGGAAGCCATAAGCGTTGGCCAGCTGCGCGTATTCGGGATACTGGTCCGGACTGTGACTGCCCGTGACGACTTCGATGGCCACGCCGCCGAGTTGCTTGAATTCATCGAACAGCACGCCTTGCGCCATGTCGCTGAAGCGGTAGCGGCCCGGATGGGCGATGACGGCCACGCCGCCCGCGCCACGGATCCAGCCCACGGCCTCGGCCAGGGTGGCCCAGCGGTGCTCGACGTAGCCCGGCTTGCCTTCCGACAGGTATTTCTTGAACACGTCAGGGATGTTCGCGCATTTCCCCGTTTCCACAATGTAGCGGGCAAAGTGCGTGCGCGACATCAGATCCGGGTTGCCGACAAATTTCAAAGCCCCTTCATAAGCGTCGGGAATGCCGGCCAGGTCTAGCTGGCGGGCGATTTCGCGGCCGCGCGCGTCGCGCCCGGAGCGCGTCTGGTGCAAGCCCTGCACCAGGCCCGGATTGTTTTCATCGACTTGCAAGCCCACGATGTGCACGGTCTGGCCGGCCCAGGTGATGGAAATTTCCACGCCGGCCACGAAACGCATGCCCAGGTCCAGCGCGGCCGTGCGCGCGGCGGCGACGCCGGACACTTCATCGTGGTCCGTCAGCGCCCATACATCGACGCCAGCCTTGCGCGCGTACGCAGCCACAGCGGCGGGCGCGAGCACACCGTCGGAGATATTCGAATGACAATGCAGGTCGACTTTAAGCATGTGAAAACAATACCCTGCACGGGCTCAGCATGGAAGAAGTTTTCATTGTACGCTGCTTGGCCAATCGCGCTGCAGCGTTCCCGACACACATCAGGCCAAAAAGGCTTCCACCAGGCGCGCCAGCTCCGCCGGCTGGTCATGGTGCAGCATGTGGCCCGCGTCGGCCATCATCTCGCAGCGCACATCCTTGATGCAGGCCAAACGCCGGTCGATTTCGATGCGCGCCTCTTCCTTCGGCCCCATCCATTGCCACATATTCGTCTCATCGGCTTCCACCCACAGCACCGGCGCCGTGATGCGGCGCCAGCACGCCATCACTTCTTCCACCTGGTACAGGATGGGATTGACCCGCTTGTGCTGCGGGTCGCCCAGGATGTCCCACTCGCCCGCCTCATTCTGCGCCGACCAGTGCTCGGCCAGGAAGGCGGCGCGCGCGTCGGGCAGGCGCGGATTGGTCTTTTGCAGGCGCTCGGCCACGGCCTGCTGGCTCGGATAGCTGCGCATCGCGGGCGGCTCGCGCAATTCAGCTAGCCACTTGGCGTAGCGGCCCGGCGCCTGCTCCGGCTTGGTCGCCATCATGCCGAAGCCTTCCAGGTTGATGAAACGGCTGATGCGCTCGGGCCGCACGCCCGCGTACAGGCCGGCCACATTGGCGCCCATGCTGTGACCGAGCAGATTGACGGGGGCATCCGGCGAATAGTGCGCCAGCATGGCGTCCAGGTCGGCCAGGTAGTCGGGGAACCAGTAAGTGTCCGATTGCGTGTAATCGCTCAGGCCAAAGCCGCGCCAGTCGGGCGCGATCACGTGCCAGTCGCCGGCAAGCTCGTCGACGACGAACTGGAACGAGGCGGCCACGTCCATCCAGCCGTGCACCATGAACAGGATGGGCGCGCCTTTGCGGCCCCAGTGGCGCACATGCGTGCGGGCGCCGCGGATGTTGATGAATTCGGAACGGGAAAGTTTCATGGGTTTCATCTGATTGCCTGCCTTGAAAGTGGCGCGGATGGCGCCACATGCTGTGTCTGTAGATAGGGTGCGCATAAAAGTACGACCGTTCTATTATTATACCGGATTAGCGCCGGGCGCCAGGACTTGTCCTGCAACAGCGTAAAATAGCGTACACAACACAGTAAAACTTCAGCGTCCGGCCCAGCCCGGCGCTTCCACCACCGCCACAGGCTAATGATGACACTCTACCAATTGGGCGCCGATGCGCCACAGATTGACGCTTCCGCTTTTGTTGCCGACACGGCCAACGTGATCGGCAAGGTGACCCTGGAAGCGAACACCTCCGTATGGTTCGGCGCGACGCTTCGCGGCGACAATGAACGCATCACCGTGGGCGCCAACAGCAATGTGCAGGAAGGCGCCGTACTGCACACGGACCCGGGCTACCCGCTGGACATCGGCCAGGACGTGACCATCGGCCACCAGGCCATGTTGCATGGGTGCACGATTGGCGATGGCGCCCTGATCGGCATCCAGGCCGTGATCCTGAACGGCGCGAAGATCGGCAAAGGGTGCCTGGTCGGCGCGGGCGCCCTGGTCACGGAAGGCAAGGAATTTCCCGACAATATGCTGATCATCGGCTCGCCGGCAAAAGCCGTGCGGCCCCTGACGGCAGACGATATCACCAAGCTACAAGGCAACGCCGTGAACTATGTGCAACGCGGCCAGCTATTTAATACGCAACTCAAGAAGATTGGATAAAAGAATGACGACTGAAACCACCGGCGCAGTCAGCGCAGCCGTTAGCGGCCAGGATACCCTGCAAAAATTTATTTTCGACAACGCCGCCGTGCGCGGCCAGTTCATCGACGTTTCCCACACCTGGCAGGAAGTGGTATCGCGCCACGCCTATCCGACGGCCGTGAAAAAAGTGCTGGGCGAAATGGTGGCCGCCGCCGCCCTGCTGTCGGCCAACCTGAAATTCAACGGCTCCATCATCATGCAAATCCACGGTGACGGTCCCGTGCGCCTGATGGTCGTCGAGTGCGACTCCGACCTGCGCCTGCGCGCCACGGCCAAGCTGGACCCGGACGCCACCATCCCCGACGTCGCCACCGTGCCGCAGTTGCTCAACGCCACGGGCAAGGGCCGCTTCATCATCACCCTGGACCCGGCCGACAAGGTGCCGGGCCAGCAGCCGTACCAGGGCATCGTGCCGCTGGACGGCGACGACATGGCGACCGTGATCGAAAACTACATGTTGCGTTCGGAACAGCTCGACACGCGCCTGTGGCTGGCCACGGACGACAGCGTCTCGCGCGGCCTGCTGCTGCAAAAGCTGCCCCACCATGGCGGCAAGGCCGAAGCGACGCCCGTCTCGGAAGAAGTTGCGCTGGACACATGGCACCGCGCC
The DNA here is from genome assembly GCF_049897525.1 of Janthinobacterium sp. PSRC1-1. NCBI lineage: Bacteria > Pseudomonadati > Pseudomonadota > Betaproteobacteria > Burkholderiales > Oxalobacteraceae > Janthinobacterium > Janthinobacterium sp. PSRC1-1. Next base: position 289,503 of record NZ_JAFCWK010000005.1, on the reverse strand, counting down.
GTGATGCTGGCGTCGACCCTGAAAGAGGAAGAAATCCTTGCCACCGACATCGAGACCCTGATGCAGCGCCTGTTCTGGGAAGAAACCATCCGCGTCTTCGAGCCGCTGCACCCGAGCTTCCATTGCAGCTGCACGCGCGAAAAAGTGGGCAATATGCTCAAGATGCTGGGCGAGGAAGAAGTCAACGGCACTCTGGACGAAGTGGGACAAGTGGGCGTGAACTGCGATTTCTGCGGCCAGCACTATACCTTCGACAAGGTCGATTGCGCGCAGCTGTTCATCACGGATGCGCCGGCCGAAGTACTGATTCCGCCAGCCGCCAGCATTAACTAATTGTAATTCCCTCCGCGCCGCCCCTCAGGCGGCGCCATTGTTTCCACTGTCATCGTTCCGTCATCAGTCCGTCATCAGCCCGTCACGCGCCGCCGTTACGCTGCGCAGCTTGTATTACCCACACTACTTTCCACAGGCTGATGATGACCACCCACTTGACGCTGGCCCTGCGCCGCCATTCCTTTCATGTTTTGCTGGGCGCCTGCGCCGCAGGCCTCTCCCTGCCGGCCCTGGCGCAAACGGCCGTGGCCGCCGCCGTGGCGTCCGCCGCCACCGAGATGGCCGCGCCCGTTGACGACAATGCACCGATGGCCACGGTGGAGATTTCCTCGCGCAAGACGCGCTCTTCGGTCGCCCTGAGCAAGAATGAAATCCAGAAAATCCTGCCCGGTACGAATCCGCTGAAAGCCTTGCAAACCTTGCCTGGCGTCAGCTTCCAGACGGCCGATCCATGGGGCAACAACGAGCAGAACTTGTCGCTGTTCGTGCATGGCTTTTCCGGCCAACAACTCGGCTACACCATGGATGGCGTGCCGCTCGGTGACCAGCAGTACGGCAACTACAACGGCCTGTCGCCGCAGCGCGCCGTGATCAGCGAAAACGTGCGCAGCGTCGTGCTGTCCTCGGGCGCGGGCGACCTGGCGACGGCCTCGACCAGCAACCTGGGCGGCACCATCGAAACCTATTCCAGCGACCCGCTGGCCACGCAAGGCGCCAGCGTGCAGCAAACGGTGGGCAGCCACCGCACCTCGCGCACCTTTGCACGCTATGACACGGGCGCCTTCGGCGACGGCAGCAGCGCCTACTTTTCCATCCTGCACCACGAAGCGCGCGCCTGGGACTTCGATGCGCGCCAGGGCGGCGACCAGTTCAATGCCAAATACGTCAACCGCAGCGAGGCGGGCAAGCTGACCCTGTTCTTCAATTACTCGGACAAGATCGAGCCGAACGAAGACAGCACCGTGCACGTGAAGGGCGAGACGAGCGCCCCGTACACGCGCCCCTTCCTGTACCCGGACTTCAAGGCGGCCTTGAATTACCTGTCGCCGACGGGCGCCACGCCGGCCGCGGACGGCAACAATTACCGCAATTACTACAGCGATGCGCAGCGCACCGATTACCTGGCCTACGCCAAGTTCGACGCCAATTTATCCGAAGGCATGACCTGGTCCAACCAGGTGTATTACCACAAGGATGACGGCGCGGGCGTGGTAGCCGGCCCCATCGGCGTGGCCGGCTTGCCTGGCCTGTTCAGCGTGTACTACCCGAAACAGAACCTGAAACAGGTGTTCGGCAACTCGGGCTATGCCGTCCGCACGACGGAATACGACATCAAGCGCGGCGGCTTCATCTCCACCCTGCGCAAGGAAATCGGCCATCACCAGCTGGAAGCGGGCCTGTGGCTGGAACAGAACCGCTCGTCCGCCTACCGCCGCTGGTATGCGCTGAACGTCAACAACCCGACTTCGCCGTATGACCGCCCCAGCAATCCATTGATCACGCAGTACGGCAGCGAGATCGACAACAAGGTGGTGCAGCTGCACTTGCAGGATGAATGGCGCATCCACCCCGACGTCGCCCTGCAGGCCGGTTTCAAGTCCAGCCTGCAGTTTGCCGATGGCCAATTCCCCGTACAGCCGGCCAAGGGCGCCATTTCCGGCGGCTCGACGGCCTTGCCGGTCGGCACCATCAACACGAAAAAATGGTTCCTGCCGCAAGTGGGCGCGCGCTGGGACTTCACGCCGCAAGACCAGCTGTACTTCAATATCCAGAAAAACATGCGCCAGTTCGTCACCTACGGCGGCGGCGGCGCCTCGCCCTGGAGCTTGTCGAGCCAGGCCGCGTTTGATTTGTTCAAGCGCGACGCCAAGCCGGAAACGGCGCTCACCTATGAAGTGGGCGTGCGCGGTAGCCACCCGTTGCACTTGGGCGCCATCACGGCCATCGATGGCCAGGTCAACGTCTACCACGTCGATTTCAGCAACCGTTTGCTGCAGATCAGCCCGACGCCCGTGATTTCCTCCATCATCGGCGGCAACCCCGTGCTGGCCAACGTGGGCAGCGTGCGCACGGACGGCATCGACATCGCCGGCACCGTTCACTTCGGCAATAATTTTTCGTTCTACAATGCCCTGTCGTACAACCGCTCGCAGTACGCGGACAACTACAACAATGGCGCCGCGCTGGTATTGACGGCCGGCAAGAACGTGCCGGGCTCGCCGGAATGGCTGAACAAGTTCGTGGCTTCGGCTACGTTTGGCGATATCGAAGTGCAACTGACGGGTGACTATGTGGGCAAGCGCTACGCGACGTACACCAACGATTTGTCCGTGCCCAGCTATTTCCTGATGGGCCTGGGCGTGTCGGGCAAGCTGCCGGCCATGGCCAGCTGGCTGAAAAACCCGCGCTGGCGTGTGAACGTCAGCAACCTGGCCAACCGCGAAGGTTCGCTGAACGTGGTGGTGGGCGCGGCCGACAAGACGTACAACACCTTCCCGATCGCCCCGCGCCAGGGCTTTTTGACCCTGACGGCGGATTTCTGATGCGCACGCCGCATCTCGCCCCTGTGCTGCCGCAACGGCACTTTTCGCGCCGCAACTTCGTCCAGGCGGCCGTGGGTGGCCTGGCCCTGGCCGCCGCCCCCGGCTTTGCCGCCGGCCTGCTGGCCCCGCCTCCCGCGCGTCCGCTGGTGTTCGCCCACCGCGGCGCCAGCGCCCTGCGCCCCGAGCATACGCTGGCGTCGTACGCCAAGGCCATCCTTGATGGCGCCGATTACGTCGAGCCCGACCTGGTCGCCACGCGCGACGGCATCCTCGTGGCGCGCCACGAAAGCAATCTGGTCGACACCACCGACGTGGCGCGCCGTCCCGAGTTTTCCAGCCGGCGCGGCAAGAAGCTGGTCGACGGCGAATGGCACGAAGGCTGGTTCGTCGACGACTTCACCCTGGCGGAACTGAAAACCCTGCGCGCCATCGAACGGCTGCCGAAAGTACGCACCGGCAACACCTTGTACGATGGCCAATTCCAGATCCCCACCTGGGAAGAAATCATCGATTTTGTTGCAGCGCAATCTGCCGCCAGCGGACGCGTCATCGGCCTCGTGCCCGAGCTGAAAAGCTCGACGTATTTCCGCGATGCGGGCCTGGCGCTGGAAGACCGTTTCCTGTCGACCATGCTGGCGCACGAATACACGCGCCGCGCGCCGATCGAAATCCAGTCCTTCGAAGTGGCCAATCTGAAGTACCTGCGCGAGAAGCTGGGGCGGCGCGCCAACGTGCGCCTGATGCAACTGGTGGTGGGCGGCGATATCCGCCCGATGGACGTGGCCAGGGCCGGTGGCAAGCTGACCTTCGGGCAGATGATCACGCCGGCCGGCTTGCGCGACATCGCCGCCTATGCGGACGTGGTGGCGCCGCCCACACGGGGCGTCATCGCGCTGGGCGCCGATCAGCGCCTGGCTGCGCCCACGACCATCGTCGACGATGCGCACCAGGCGGGCTTGCTGCTGCACACGTGGACCTTCCGCCCGGAAAACCGTTTCCTGGCGGCCGACTTCCGCGATGGCAATGGAGACAATGCGCGCAACGAAGCGGGATCCGTGGCGGAAATGCGGCGCTATATCGAAACGGGACTGGACGGCTTTTTCAGCGACGATCCGGGCCTGGGACGCATCGCCGCCGGATAAACATTTCGTAACAATTTTAATTTCAGGGCGTGGCCGGCAGCTACGCCCTTATTATTCGTTTCTTGAATTTCTGAAATTGGAATTTGAAATTGGACGCATATCGCCAACTCCATTATTGTGCAATGCAACAACAGACCATTCATGGAGGGCATATGTCCACTTTTACCAACACCTACAGCAACGACAACGATAACTACTTCAGCAACCTGGGCCGCGCCACGCGCGCCTTTCTGGGTGCCCTGCTCGCTTCCAAGCCGTACAGCGAACTGGCACAGAAGGAAGTCATCGCCACGAACACCAGCAGCGCCGAAGAACAGCGCTATGTGCGCCCAAGCAAGCGCGACATCGCCCTGCTGAACTCGGAAGCGGCCCGTTATGAGCACCTGATGCCGAATCTGGCCTCGGAACTGCGTTTCCTGGCGTCGCGCGGATAAAAAAGCCCAGGGCGGCATTGCCTGCGCCTCGCCCTGGACGTTTTTTAAGCCCACTACATACTGACAAGGATTTTTATATGATATTTCTCGAAACCGTACTGGTGAGCGTGGCCATCGTGGTGACCAGCATCCATTTTTACCTGATCTCGACCGGCAAGGCGCGTTTCTGATCAGCAAGAAGCCAGCAGCAAGGCAATCGCGTGCAGCAGTGCAGAGTAGCAAATACAGGGTAGCAATGTGACGGGTCAGCCTGGCAATCGGTCCAGGCTGGCAAGCGGGAAGTCGTACTATCTTAATGGGGCGCAGCAGCGTCCACCGGTGTTTCCAGCAGTGGCGGGGTCTGGCCCTTGCGCACGATCTGCACGAAAATCTCATTCTGTTTGACCATGCCCAGCTCATAGCGGGCACGCTCCTCGACGGCGCCGGTACCATCTTTCAGGTCGCGCACTTCGGATTCGAGCTTGGCGTTTCTCGCCTTCAATTCCACATTCTTCTTGTTGGCCAGCGCCACTTGGGCTTCCATGTCGGCAACACGCAGCCAGCCGCCTTTACCCAGCCAGAGGGGAAATTGGATCAGCAGCAGCAGGGCTGCCAGGGCGAGCGTAATGAGGCGCATGGGACATTCAGTTAACAAACCGGCCGGATATCTCCGGCCGGCCAGTGGGTTTTACATCAGCTTACTTCAGATTATAGAACGCATCGCGGCCAGGGTAGCTGGCGATGTCGCCCAGGTCTTCCTCGATACGCAGCAGCTGGTTGTACTTGGCCATGCGGTCCGAACGCGACATCGAGCCGGTCTTGATCTGCAGGGCGTTGGTGGCAACGGCGATATCGGCGATGGTCGAGTCTTCCGTTTCGCCCGAGCGGTGCGAAATGACGGCCGTGTAGCCGGCGCGCTTGGCCATTTCAATGGCGGCGAAGGTTTCCGTCAGGGTGCCGATCTGGTTGATCTTGATCAGGATCGAGTTGGCGATGCCTTTCGAAATGCCTTCTTTCAGGATCTTGGTGTTGGTGACATACAGATCGTCGCCGACCAGTTGCACTTTCTTGCCCAGTTCCGCCGTCAGAATCGCCCAGCCGTCCCAGTCGCCTTCGTGCATCGCGTCTTCGATCGAGATGATCGGGTACTTGTCGCACCAGGTCGCCAGCAGGTTGGTGAACTCGGTGGCCGTCAGGCTCAGGCCTTCGCCCGCCATTTCGTACTTGCCGTTCTTGTAGAACTCGGACGCGGCGCAATCGAGGCCGATGGCGATCTGCGTGCCTGGCTCGTAACCCGCTTCTTCGATGGCCTGGATGATCAGCTTGATGGCTTCTTCATGGTTGGCCAGCGATGGCGCGAAACCGCCTTCGTCACCCACGTTGGTGTTCAGGCCCTTCTTGTGCAGGATCTTTTTCAGCGTGTGGAACACTTCCGCGCCGTAGCGGACGGCTTCCTTGAACGACGGGGCGCCCACGGGAATGATCATGAATTCCTGGATGTCCAGGTTGTTGTCGGCGTGTGCGCCGCCGTTGATGACGTTCATCATCGGCACTGGCATCTGCATGGCGCCCGAACCGCCGAAATAGCGGTACAGCGGCAAGCCCGCTTCTTCGGCGGCAGCCTTGGCGACAGCCATGGAGACGGCCAGGATGGCGTTGGCGCCCAGGCGCGATTTGTTTTCCGTGCCGTCCAGGTCGATCAGGGTACGGTCCAGGAAAGCCTGTTCATTGGCGTCCAGGCCCATGATGGCTTCGGAGATTTCGGTGTTGATGTTTTCGCATGCTTGCAGCACGCCCTTGCCGAAGTAGCGCTTGGCGTCGCCATCGCGCAATTCCACGGCTTCGCGCGAACCGGTCGAGGCACCCGACGGTACGGCCGCACGGCCCATCACGCCCGATTCCAGCAACACATCGCATTCGACGGTCGGGTTACCGCGCGAGTCCAGGATTTCGCGACCGATAATATCAACAATAGCACTCATGTCATTCTCCAAAGTTAAGCGTAACAGGGGCTGCACACTGCGTTCTGATGCGCAATTGCACAAAGGGGGCAAAGAAACTCCCGGCGGGAACCATCTGGCCGGGAGCTGTCTTACGGGTAATACTGTCGCAATCGACCGCGTTATTGCGCGGCGGCGTTGGCTTCCTTGTGCGCCAGCGCTGCCTTGATGAACGAGGTAAACAACGGATGGCCAGTGCGTGGCGTCGACTTGAACTCGGGATGGTATTGCACGCCCATATACCATGGGTGGGCATTTTCACCCGTGCGTGGCAATTCCATGATTTCGCACAAATCTTCGCTCGGCGTGCGGGCCGAGACGATCATGCCAGCCGCTTCGACACGGGCCAGGTAATGATTGTTGGCTTCGTAGCGATGACGGTGACGCTCGGTCACCACGCTGCCGTAGATCTCGGCAGCCAGGGTGCCCGGATTGACGGCGCAGGTCTGCGCGCCCAGGCGCATGGTACCGCCCAGGTCCGAGTTTTCATCGCGCAACTCGACTTTACCATCGTGGTTTTGCCACTCATTGATCAGTGCAACGACAGGTTGATCCGTATCAAGGTCGAACTCGGTCGAATTCGCGTTCGGCATGCCTGCCTTGTTGCGCGCGTATTCGATCAGGGCCACTTGCATGCCCAGGCAGATGCCCAGGTAAGGGATCTTGTGTTCACGGGCGAACTGGGCCGCCTTGATCTTGCCTTCCACGCCGCGCTTGCCGAAGCCGCCCGGTACCAGGATGGCATCGTACTTGGCCAGGTTCTCGCAACCGGTCGTTTCGATTTCTTCCGAATCGATGTACTCGATGTTGACGCGGCTTTCCGTGTGGATGCCGGCGTGGCGCAACGCTTCGATCAGCGACTTGTACGACTCGGTCAGCTCGACATACTTGCCGACCATGCCGACGGTCACTTCCGCCTTCGGGTGCTCCATCGTGTAGATCAGCTTGCTCCAGATCGACAGGTCGGCCGGTGCCGGATCGAGGTCCAGCGCTTCGCAGATGATCTTGTCGAGGCCCTGGTCGTGCAGCATTTGCGGCACTTTGTAGATGGTGTCGACGTCCCACACGGAAATGACGGCATGCTCTTCGATATTCGAGAACAGCGAGATTTTCGCGCGCTCGTCTTCCGGGATGGCGCGGTCGGCGCGGCACAGCAGCGCGTTCGGCATGATGCCGATTTCGCGCAGCTTTTGCACCGAGTGCTGCGTCGGCTTGGTCTTCAGTTCACCGGCCGAGGCGATGTAAGGCACCAGGGTCAGGTGGACGAAGGCCGTGTTCTTGCGGCCGGCGCGCAGGCTCAGCTGACGCGCCGCTTCCAGGAAGGGCAGCGATTCGATATCGCCGACGGTGCCGCCGATTTCGCACAGGGCCACGTCGTAGCCTTCGGCGCCACGGCGGATGTAATCCTGGATTTCATTGGTGATATGCGGAATCACCTGCACGGTCTTGCCCAGATATTCGCCCCGGCGTTCCTTGCGGATCACCGATTCATAGATCTGGCCAGTGGTGAAGTTATTCACCTTTTTCATGCGGGTGGAGATGAAGCGCTCGTAGTGACCGAGGTCGAGGTCGGTTTCGGCCCCGTCGTCGGTGACGAATACTTCACCGTGTTGCATAGGGCTCATCGTGCCAGGATCGACGTTGATATACGGGTCGAGCTTGAGCATGGTGACTTTAAGGCCGCGCGATTCGAGGATCGCGGCGAGGGAGGCGGCGGCAATCCCTTTACCAAGGGAAGACACAACGCCACCAGTGACGAAGACAAATTTGGTCATTGCAGATGGTGCCGAACGGCACGTGCGGGAAATTGAAATTATACACTAAAGCCCGCCTGCGGCGCTCTCCACGCGCGGAAATTTGCGCCAAATGTCGACGATCACCCCCGCTCCTGCGGTCTACGCACAACAAAATTACTCAATAGTAATAATTAAAATATTTCTAACTACATACTTTGTGTGGGAGAACGAACAGACCCTGCCGCGCTCCGGCCGCAGACTGGGATTTTTCAACAGGAGGTCTATCATGAGCTACGAAGAACGCGACGCCTACGGCATGTATGTCAACCGCGGCCATAAAGGCCCCGGCCCTGAACTGATGGGTGCCGACACCCTGATCGGCGACCATGTGCACAACGCCAAGGATGAACACCTGGGCGAAATCAAGGAAATCATGATCGACATGCGCAGCGGCAAGATCGCCTACGCCGTCATGTCGCACGGCGGTGTCTTCACCATCGGCGAAAAGCTGTTCGCCGTGCCGTGGGAAGCGCTGCTGCTCGACACCGTCAACAAGCGCTTCACGCTCAACGTCGACAAGGAGCGCATCGAAAACGCGCCCGGCTTCGACACGGATAACTGGCCGAACATGGCCGATACCACGTGGGCCCAGTCCATCCACAGCTATTATGGAACGACACCGCGCGAGTATTAATTAACCCCTAAGCGGAAGGCTGGGGTCGTACCCTGCAGGGGGAATCCGGCCCAATGGGCCGGATTCCGATTCCGAAGGAAACGACCCCAGTATTTGCACTGGGGTTTAACTAAAAGCGGAACTCCAACCCCGCCACATACGTCCTGCCCCGCGCCGTGCTCAGCGGCGTGTTGTCCTGCGACTGCGACGGCATCGAGTTCAAGCGGTTCAGCGCTTCCGAAAAATCCTTGTTCATGGCGTTCTGCACCGACAGGCGCAGGAACAGATTTTTTGACACCTGCCAGCTCGCATATAAATCGATCACGGCCGGAATCTTCGGATTGTCGGCCTTGAGCACTTCGCCCGTCGCTTCGTCGGCTGCATTGTCCGGCGACAGGCGGCGGTTCGAGCCCGTGTGCTTGACGATGGCGCCAACTTCCAGTTTATTGTCCAGCAGGCGCGTGCCCACATCGAGGTTGTAATACACGCTGGGCAGCTCGCTGATGTCGGCCGCGCCGAACCAGGCGCTGGCGATCGAGGTCGGCTGGCGCGTCGTTTCGCGCGTGTACGACAGGCGCGCATACGCCGGTCCCAGCTGATATTGCGCTTCCAGTTCCCAGCCGCGCGAGTACACGGGCGTGGCCGAGTTGATGTAGATATACATATTCGTCACGTACTCATCCACATTCTGCCAGTCATTGGCGAGCACTTCCGCGATATTGCACTTGCGGCCGCTGTCGCACACCAGGAAGGACTGGCTGGTGATGTAGCCGTCGATCTTGCTCTTGAAATACAGGGCCTTGAAATTCAGCACGTCATTCTTGCTCAGCAAACCATGCAGGCTGGAATTGAAGCCCAGCTGATAAGTGCTGGCCCGCTCGCCCTTCAGGAAGGGATTCATCGAGGCGCCGCCATCGTTGGAAAAGAAGACTTCCTGCGGATTCGGCCCGCGCATGGTGCGCTCGGCGCTGGCAAACGGCTGGAACCATGGCGTCACTTGCGCGGAAACAAGCAGCGATGGATTGATGCCATGCTCTTTGAGGGCGATATTGCTCGCCCCTTGCGGGAAACATTTCACCCGCGCGTCGCAAGCGGGCTTGTAGCCGGTCAAATCAAAGTGCGTGGTGTTGAGGCCCGCATTAACCTGAACAATCCCACGGTTGTATTGCAGGCCCGCATACAGGCTGCTGATCTTTTGCACACCCTCGGGGCCGAACGTATTGTTTTCAATCGATTGCTGGTTCGCGTCCGGGTTGTCCGGGTCATCGACCAGGCTTTCCACGTGCTTGCTGTACTTATTGCGCATCAGCTTGCCGCCGACGGTCACCAGCGCATCGCCGCCGGCCAGCCTGAAGCTGCTGGTGTTATTGATGTCAAAGGCATCGGCGCGGTTGGCCGCATTCGTGTTGATGAAATTGGTCAGCGCCTCGGGCATGTATTTCTGGTTGCCGCGGCTGCTGCTGGCCACTACATTGAGGTCGATCAACTCCGAAAACGGCGTGTAGTGATATTTGACGTAGTAGTCATCGCTGTGGATGTCGCGGCGCGTAAAGGTGCTGCGGTAATCGCGCGCCGACAGTTCCAGCGCGTGGAAGTCGCTCAATGTGAGGTCCAGCTTGAGCAGTTGCGACTTGGGCTTTTGCTTGTAATAGCGGTTGTAGCCGAAACCGAATTCCTCGCTGTTGACGCCCTTGGCATTCTTGTAGTTGTTGCCGATCACACTCGCGCTGGTGGCCGCCATGAAGCCCACGCTGCCGCCATCGAAGGCCGGATTTTTCATGGCCACGGCCAGCATGGCGCTGCGTCCCACGCCATTATTTCCGGTTGACATCTTCGTGCGCGCCCCGGTTTTTTCACCGGCAAAGACGACGTCATCGACGCCGATGGTGCGAAAGTTGCTGCTGCCGGCCAGCGCATTGACGCCGTCGCCACCGACGACATTGCCACGCGACACATCCACGCCGATGATGAAATTCGGGTCGATCAGGGCGCCGAACTGGCTACTGGGCACGCCGCCGTGCGAGACGGACGAAGGCGCGCTGCCATAGTAATTCTGGCTCACGCCATCGACCATCATGTTCACGCGGCCCAGGCCCGACAGGCCGCGGATATTGACGCTGACGGCGCCCTGCGCCGGGTCGATCTGGGTAAACGTGCCCGGCATGCTGCGCACGATCTGGTCCACGCTCTGCAAGCGCGTGTCCGGTCCGCGCGCGCTGACGGCGCCCGGTTTTTCCAGCGCCTGCTGCTCGGCCGAAACAGCCTCGCCCGATACATTCAGCGGCGACAATTCCACCTTGCCACTGTCTTGCGCTGGTTGCGCCCATGCCTGCTGCGCCAGCAAGGCCAGGCAAACGCCCACGGCCTGCGTCATTGTCTTGATATGCATACACCCTCGATTTGTTATGTGATTGAAAAAATTCAGCTGGCGCCGTGACCGTTCCCGGCATCGAGCTTGAACGACACGGGCAAGGTCACCGTCACCGAGCCCTGGCGCAATAAGCTGGCCGGTGGCGCCGGTAACGGTTGCGCGCGCTCAAGCACTTGCAAGGCTTCGCGGTCGAGCAGCACCGTGCCCGACGAGGTGACCAGTTCGCTGGCCAGCAGCTTCCCGTCACGGTCCACCTGGAAGCGCACCCAGGCGGCGCCGGCCCGCTTGCGCTGGCGCGCATCACCGGGATAGCGCTTGAAGTGGGCCAGATGGCCAAGCACGCGGCTTTGCCAGCTGGCCGGCGCCGCGCTGGTCGATGGCATGTCGCTGTCGAACGGTGCCGCCTGTGGACCGCGTACGGGGCTTGGCGCCGGTGTGGCGCTGCTGCTGGCCTGCGCGGGCAATGACGCTTCCTTGGCGGCATCCTTGCCGGGATCTGGCGACGGAGCGGTTTCTGCCTTCGCCTCTTTTTCCGCGGCGACGATCTGCGGCGCGGCGGCACGCGCCAGCACGGGCAGCGCCTCTTGCCTGATTGCACTCTTTGGCGGACGGGCGGCGCTGGAGGCGGCCGACTGGCGCGCGCCCACGGCGTGCGCCACCTGAGTCTCTGGCGACATCGCCTGCGCGGCAAACACCAGCATCACGCTGGCGGCCGGATTGGCGGGCGCCACGCTGACGGGCCGCCAGGCCGCCCACAACAGCAGGGCCAGCGCCGTAGCCACCACCAGCGACGTGGCGATGCCCCAACTCCATATCGGACGCGGATTCACCCGCCCCCCTCGCGGCCCACCAGGCCCACTCTCAGGTAGCCGGCCTGGCGCAGGGCATCCATCACGCCCAGCACGTCTTCATACGCGGCTTGCTTGTCGGCCTGGAAAAACAGCGTGCGCTGGCGGTCGCCGCCCGTCTCGGCATCGAGCAGGCGGCCCAGTTGCTCGCGCGCCACGGGCGCCTCGCCCAGGTACAGGCTATGGTCGGCTTTCAGGGAAACGAACAGGGGCTTGTCGGGGCGCGGCTCGGGCTGGGCCGTGGCGGCCGGCAAGTCGATCTTCAGGTCGACGGTGGCCAGCGGCGAGACCACCATGAAAATGATCAACAGCACCAGCATCACGTCGATGAAGGGCGTGACATTGATCTCGCAGAGCTCCGGCATGTCGGCCGTGTCGTCGTCCGGTGACGGAAACAGGGAAGCCATGCGTCAGGCCTGCTGGCGCGTGTCGAGGTCGCGGCTCAGCATCAGCAGCACTTGCGCGGAAGCGGCGCGCAACTGCGCCTTGTACTGGTTGATGCCACGACTCAAGACGTTATAGATGACGACGGCGGGAATCGCCGCCACCAGGCCCAGGGCCGTGGCCAGCAAGGCTTCCGCGATGCCGGGCGCGACGGTGGCCAGGTTCGTGCTCTGGCTGACGGCGATGCCGATAAAACTGTTCATGATGCCCCACACGGTGCCGAACAGGCCGACGAAGGGCGCCACGGCGCCGATGCTGGCGAGCAGGCCAATGCCTTGCGTCATGGCGCGCACCTGGTGCGCGATGAACTGCTCCTGGCGGAAACCGGCCCGCTCTTTCAACGCCGCCGCCGGTGCGTTCGCGTGCGACAAGCTCAGTTCCTGCTGCACATCATCGAGCAACCGTTGCGCCAGCGAAGTGCTGCCTGCGCCCTCCACTTTGACGGCCGCGTCGGGTAGCGAGGTCGCCGACTTCAGCATGGCGACGGCTTGCGCCGCCGCGCGCCGGGCCGTCAGCAAGCTGGCGCCCTTCACCAGCAAGACCACCCAGGTGGCCAGCGCGGCGACCAGCAAGCCGATGAGCACGCTTTTCACGACCTGGTCGGCGGCGAAAAACATGCCCAGCGGCGACATGTCGTGCGGCAGCGCGGACGCTTGCGCGCCGGAATGAAAGATGAAAAGAAACACGCCGCCGGCAGCGGCTTTGATACAGGAAATACGCATGGAAGCTTCAACAGGTAAGAAAAAATCGGACGGACTACCTGGCTGCTGCGAAGAAGCTTGCTGGGGAAGAGTGCCGGGCTGAACGCCCGGCGGCAGTACAAGGAATTACTTGGCGCTGGCGACGACGGGTGCCGCCACCGGCGTGAACCAGACGAAATCCGCCTGCGGCGCCAGCACCGTGGCGCCGCGCTGCGCCAGCACCAGCACCAGCGGTGCGGGGCCGCCCGTCAAGTCCTGCACGTGCAGCGGCACGCCCAGGTCCTTGTGCGCATGGTAGGCGCCGGCGATCAGCACGGCCGGCGCGGGCGCGGCCAGCAGGCGCTCGGCCATGCGGCGGTCGCGCTGCTGCTGCACCGACAGCATGGCGGCCAGGCGCGGCGCGTCGATCTGGTTGTCGTGCATGACGCGGATGATATCTTTCAGTTTGTCATGTACCTTGCCATCGTTGGCCAGGTTCGAATGCTTGCCCTGCACGGCCGGCTGGTCGACAAACAGTTGCTTGATCTCGCTGCGGTCCAGGTTGGCCGACCAGACCGGGTATGGCGCGCGCATCACGGTCATGACCAGGTCGCCATATTGCGCCCACTTCCAGCCCGGTTGCCAGGCCAGCAGTTCAGCCACGTGTTCGGGACGCACGACGGGGTCCGTCTGCAGCCACGGCTTGACCTTGTCCACCTTGGCTTGCTGGTCCGGATTCAGCATTTCCAGCAGCACGCTGCCTTGCGGGCGCTGGCCTTGCAATTGCTGCAGCAGCCATTGCTCGATCCGGTGATGGCTGAGCTGGTCATGCTGTTCGCCGACGATCACGCGCGGGGCGGCGGCCAGCTGGGCCAGCAATTGCTCGGCGCTCAGGCGCTGGCCGCTGCGCAGGTCGATGATCTCGCCCAGTTGGCGCACGTCTTGCGCAGAAGCGGGCGCGGCGGTCGTGGCGGCGGCCGTGCCAGTGGCGGGTGCAGTGGCTGGTACGACGCTGCTGCAGGCGCTCAGCGCCAGCACGCAGGCGGGCAGGACGGCGGCGAGGGACAGGGGGAATTTCATGGCATGGCCTTTCGGGTGGAAGCGCGCATTGCAAAATAACTACTGGCGGGCATTCTAATAGAAATGATTCTCATTTACAACCAGTACACAGCAAACCCTGCGGATTTTTTACCACTGGCAAAAAATCAATATGGTGCTTCGGTAAAATCCCCGGGCGCGGAGTAGAATAAAAAAAACGGAGGACTCGCGTGAATCAAACTGACCAGTTGGCGGTACTGAAACAACCGCTGCCAGACTCTCTTGCTGCCGTACTTTCCCTGATCTTTGCCGACCGCTTTTCCATGACGCAAGCCATGCGCGCTCACCATGGCCGCGACGAGTCGAGCTATCCGCCCATGCTGCCCGACGCCGTCATCTTCGCCCATTCCACCGAGGAAGTGGCGGCCGCCGTCAAGCTGTGCAGCGCGCACGACGTGCCCGTCATCGCCTATGGCAGCGGCACTTCGCTCGAAGGCCATGTGCTGGCCCTGCATGGCGGCGTGACGATTGATCTGTCGCAAATGAACCAGATGGTAGCCGTGCATGCTGAAGACTTGACGGCCACCGTGCAGGCGGGCGTGACGCGCAAGCAACTGAACGAGGAGCTGCGCGACACGGGCCTGTTTTTCCCCATCGACCCGGGCGCCAATGCGTCGCTGGGCGGCATGGCCGCCACGCGCGCCTCGGGCACGAACGCCGTGCGCTACGGCACCATGCGCGAAAACGTGCTGGCCCTGACGGTGGTGACGGCCGATGGCCGCATCATCAAGACGGGGACCAGGGCGAAAAAATCCTCGGCCGGCTACGACCTGACGCGCCTGTTCGTCGGCAGCGAGGGAACGTTGGGCATCATCACGGAAGTGACGGTGAAACTGTACCCGCTGCCGGAGGCGATCTCGGCTGCCGTGTGCTCGTTCCCCGGCACGGGCGAAGCCGTCAGCGCCGTGATCCAGACCATCCAGATGGGTATTCCTGTGGCGCGGGTCGAGTTTCTCGATGAAAACGGCGTCAAAGCCATCAACGCCTACGACAAGATGGCGCTGCCGCAAAAGCCGCTGTTGCTGTTTGAATTCCACGGCACGCCGGCCAGCGTGGCCGAGCAGGCGCAGCTGGTGCAAGCCATCACGGCGGAACACGGCGCCAGCGATTTCGAATGGGCCAGCCGCCCGGAAGAGCGCTCGCGCCTGTGGGCCGCGCGCCACAACGCGTATTTCGCCCTGCTGCAGATGCGTCCCGGCAGCCGCGCCATTTCCACCGATTGCTGCGTGCCGATTTCGCGCCTGGCCGAATGCATCCTCGCCACCAAGGCCGATTGCGAGGCGCAGGGCCTGGTCTACGCCATCATCGGCCACGTGGGCGACGGCAACTTCCACGTGCAGATGCTGGTCGATCCCGATGACCCGGCCGACATCGCGCGCGCCGAAAAGGTCAACAGCGACATGGTCACGCGCGCCATCGGCATGGACGGCACCTGCACGGGCGAGCACGGCGTGGGCATGCACAAGATGGCTTTCCTGGTGGAAGAACATGGTGCAGGCGCGATCGACACCATGCGTGCCGTGAAACACGCGCTCGATCCGAAGAACCTCATGAATCCAGGGAAGATCGTGCGCTGGTAATCAGGCTGTCCATTCCATGCGCATCGGCACAAACACGATGCCGCCCGTCTCCACCTTCGGCCCCGTGGCGACAAAGCCCAGGCTTTCATACAGGGGCAAGGCGTAGGCCGAGGAGTTGACGGTAAACGCCGTGACATTCCCCCTGGCCAGCGACGCATCGCGGGCCGCCTGCCACAAACGGCGCGCCATGCCGCGCCGGTGCAGCGCGCGCGGCACGAACATGTGGAACAGATGCGTGTTGTCGCGCATGGCCACCACGCCGGCCAGTGCGCCATCGATATGCGCGAGCTGATAGGCGTAATTGGGCAGCGACAGATAGTTTTCGATGGACGGCTGGCGGCAATGTTCGATGAACTTTTCCGCCCCAGCGCCATCAGGGTGCAGGGTCAGAAAGGGCATCAGGTCGTCGATCAGGGCGACGATGGCGGGCGCGTCGGCGACCAGGGCGGGACGCAGTGTCGGTTCGGGCAAGGTTGTCATCATCAAATAATGCCATGCCCTCCTCCCCGCCGGCAACTTTCAACAGAAATCGCGGCTGCTGGTCCTCAACCGCCCCAGCAGATGCGACATATCGACCAGGCGCTTGGCCACCAGGTTGCGCACGATGCCTTCCCTTTGCCACACGCCGTACACGCCCAGCAGCGGCGCGCTCAGTACTTCGCGCCGCTGGCTTTCCACAAGGTCCGGCCAGACGATGACGTTGACCGTGCCTGTCTCGTCTTCCAGTGTCATGAAGATCACGCCCTTGGCCGTGCCCGGCCGCTGGCGCACGGTGACGATGCCGCAGGCGCGCGCCAGCTGGCCATGCGTGTAGCTGGCCAGCGCGGATGCGGGCAGAAAGCGCTGCTCCAGCAACTGTGCGCGCAGCAGCGCCAGCGGGTGGCGCCCTAGGGTCAGGCCTTGCGAACGGTAATCGCTGACGATGCCCTCGCCTTCCGTGGGCGCGGCCAGCACGGGCAGGTCTTCCTCTTGCGTGGTGATGCGCAACAAATCCCTGTCGGGCACGGCGCCGGCCGCCTGCCACAGCGCCTCGCGCCGGTGGCCGGCCAGCGCGTGCAGCGCGTTGCCGGCGGCCAGCACCTGCAAATCATGACGATCCAGACCGCCACGCCGCGCCAGGTCAGATACGTCTATGAAGGCGGCGATGGCGCGCGCATCCTCGATGCGTTGTGCCGCCTCGGCGCGCATGCCGAACAGGCTGTTCAAGCCCAGGCGCACGGCGGGCGCGGCGCCCATCTCTTCTTCCAATGCCGCTTCCCAGCCGCTGACGGCCACATCGACGGGCAGCACGGGCACGCCATGGCGGCGACCATCCTGCACCAGTTGCGAGGGACTGTAAAAGCCCATGGGCTGGCTATTGAGCAAGGCGCACAGAAAGGCGGCCGGTTCATGGCATTTCAGCCAGGAACTGGCGTACGTCAGCAGGGCGAAACTGGCCGCGTGCGACTCGGGAAAACCGTATTCCCCAAAGCCCTCGATCTGGCTGAAGATGGCCTCGGCAAACTCCTTGTCATAACCATTGTCGACCATGGCATCGACGATGCGGTCATGGTAATTGTTCATGCCGCCCTTGCGTTTCCAGGCCGCCATGGCGCGCCGCAACTGATCCGCCTCACCGGGCGTGAAATCGGCGGCGATGATGGCCACCTGCATCACTTGCTCCTGGAAAATCGGGATGCCCAGGGTGCGCCCCAGCGCCTTTTCCAGGCCCTTCGGATAGTCGACCGGCTCCTTTTTCTGGCGCCGCTGCAAATACGGATGCACCATGCCGCCCTGGATGGGGCCGGGGCGCACCAGCGCCACCTCGATGACGAGGTCATAGAATTGGCGCGGACGCAGGCGCGGCAACATGCTCATCTGCGCGCGCGACTCGATCTGGAACACGCCGATGGTGTCGGCCTGGCACATCATGTCGTAGGTGGCGGGGTCTTCGGCAGGAATATCCTGCAAACGAAATTCCTCGCCGCGCCGCACACTGACCAGTTCCAGGGCGCGGCGCAAGGCCGACAGCATGCCCAGCGCCAGCACGTCGACCTTCATCAAGCCCAGCTCCTCCAGGTCGTTCTTGTCCCACTCGATGACGCTGCGCTCGACCATGCTGGCGTTTTCGATCGGCACCAGGCGCGACAATTTTCCCTGAGCGATGACAAAGCCGCCCGGATGCTGCGACAGGTGGCGCGGAAAACCCAGCAACTGCTGCGCCAGGCCAGCCCACTGCTGCGACAATGCCGCTTCCGGGTCGAGCCCGCATTCGGCCAGGCGCTCCAGCAGATCGTGCTTGCCGTCGAACCAGCGATGCGCCTTGGCCACCTTTTCCACGATGGCCAGGTCGATCCCCAGCGCCCGGCCGCTGTCGCGCAAGGCGCTCTTGGGCCGGTAGCTGATCACCACGGCCGCCAGCGCGGCCCGCTCGCGCCCATATTTGCCATAGATATATTGAATGACCTCTTCGCGCCGCTGGTGCTCGAAATCGACGTCGATGTCGGGCGGCTCGTTGCGCTCGCGCGACATGAAACGCCCGACCAGACAATTGCCGCGCGCCGGGTCCACTTCCGTGATGTGCAGGCAATAGCAGACGGCCGAATTGGCGGCCGAGCCGCGCCCCTGGCACAGGATGTTGTGCGCGCGCGCAAAGCGCACGATATCGTAGACGGTCAAAAAATACGCTTCATACGACAGCTCGGCGATCAGTTCCAGCTCCTGCTCGATCTGCTGCTGCACGTTGGCGGGAATACCCAATGGAAAGCGGATGCGCGCGCCCGCATAGGTTTCCTCGCGCAAATAGGTCGCCGGCGTGTGGCCGTGCGGCACCAGTTCGTCGGGATAGTCATAACGCAGGCTGTCGAGGGAGAACGTACACAGCCCCGCGATGCGCACGGTTTCCGCCAGCGCTTGCGGCGGATACACATTGGCCAGGCGCAAGCGCGCACGCAGATGCTGCTCCGCATTTTGCGCCAGCGCATAGCCGCACTCGCCCACGGGTTTACCCACGCGGATGGCGCACAGGGTGTCGAGCAAGGGTTTGCGCGAACGCACGTGCATGCACACATGGCCGACGGCCACCACGGGCAAGCCCAGCGCCTGCGCCGCCTCTTGCACGGCACTGCGGTGCGCGTCATCCTGCGCCCGCTGCAGCAGGTTCAGGCCGATCCAGCTGCGCTCGCTGCCAAAGGTGGACGCCATCCACGCACCCTGCGCGCGCACGCTTTCCGGCTGGGCCGGATAGCTGGGCAGCAAGATCATCAGGCAGCCGGGCAGCCCCCGCAAATGGGCAAACTGCGCCGATGGCGCGCTGAAATCGTCAAGCGTCAGCAGATAACGCCCCTTGGCCGACCGCGTGCGCGCCATGGTGATCAGTTCCGACAAGTTGCCGTAACCATCGATATCGCGCACCAGCGCCAGCAGGGACAAGGCCGCGCCGCCGTCGGCCCGCGTCAAATGAAAATGCGCGCCGATAATCAGGGGAAAGCCGGCCCGCTTGGCCACCGCATGGGCGCGCACGACGCCGGCCAGCGAGCACTCGTCGGTAATCGCCAGCGCCTTGTAACCGAGCTGGACAGAACGTGCCACCAGCTCTTCCGCATGCGAGGCGCCATGCAGGAAGCTGAAATTGCTCAGGCAGTACAACTCAGCATACTCGGGTAAGACTGCGCCCCACATGATCTACCTCAATACTGTATATAAACACAGTATATTATACTCATCTGAAAACGGCCATCTCAGTTATGCTGGGGTTTTACCTTTTATCTCGACCGCCATGATCGTCCACTTATTACAATGTTTCGGCGCCGCACCCGGTGGCGGCAATGCGGCGCTGGTCGTGGAAAACGACCATGGCAGCGAAACGGCGCGCCAGTCCTTCGCCCGCGAACGCCAGGTCAGCGCCTGCGTCTTCATCGACCGGCAAGCGAACGGCGCCATCGTGCTCGACTATTTTTATCCGCACACGCGCAGCCCCCTGTGCCTGCACGCCACCCTGGCCGCCGCGCATGTGCTGCTGACGGCGCCCGGCGACCCGGCGGCGCTGACGGTGACAACCGCCATGCATGGGCAAGCCCTGCAGCTGGTGCGCCGCGCAGAGGGATTATTCATCGGCCTGGCGCCGCAGCCGGCGCCGGCCGTCATGCTGGAAAAATATGTGCCGTCTGAACTCATGGGCCAGCACATGCACTTGCTGTCGCCGCCCGTCATCGCCTCGGTCGGCAGCCCGAAGCTGCTGCTGGAAGTGGCCGACAGCACCACCCTGCGCGCGCTGCGGCCGAACCTGGAACTGATCGCCGACTGGAGCGCCTTGCATCAGGTCAATGGCTGCTATGCGTATTGCCGCACGGGCGAACACGAGTTTGAAGGGCGCAACTTCAACCACCTCGACCCGGCGCTGGAAGACAGCGCCACGGGCGTGGCGGCGGGCGCGCTGTCAGCGCACCGACAGCAGTCGCTGCGCCTGCATCAGGGCCACGTGACGCAGCAACCGTGTCTGATCGAGGTGCAATACAGCGCGCAGGCAATCTGGGTGGGCGGCATGGTGCAACGCAGCACCTGAATGGTGCATGCTGCACCAGCATAAGGCAAGCCGGGCGGTGGCCAAAAGATAATCAACCAGGAAACAACAGTTACAGCGAATTTGTAATAACAAAACAAAGTATCGCTGGTGAATGCCGAAATGATGGCACTAGAATCAAGTCACGAATTTTTGCTCATCAGCCACTTGGAGATACTGCGTGCCGACCCTCACCACCTTGCGTAAAGCCATCCTCATCAGCCTGTACGGCAGCGCCGCCCTGGCCGCATTCACTCCCGCCGCCATGGCCCAGAGCACGGAAGCGGGAGCCACGGACGGTCCCGTGCAAACGGTCAGCGTGGTCGGCTCGCGCCGGGTCGCCAGTTCCGCCACCGACACAATGGTGCCGGTCGATATCATCCCGATTTCCAGAGTCGCCGAGCAAGGCGGTCAGTTTGACCTGGCGCAATCGCTGCAATACATCTCGCCCTCGTTCAACTCCACGCGCCAGACGGGCGCCGACGGGGCCGACCTGGTCGATTCGGCCGCCCTGCGCGGCCTCGGTTCCGACCAGACGCTCGTGCTGGTGAATGGCAAGCGGCGCCACACGACGGCCCTGGTCAACCTGTTCGGCGCGCGCAACCGCGGCAACACGGGCACGGACATGAATGCGATTCCTTTGCTGGCAATCAAGAACGTGCAAGTGCTGCGCGACGGCGCCGCCGCCCAGTACGGCTCGGACGCCATTGCCGGCGTGATCGACATCGAACTGAAGAAAAGCCTGGGCTGCGAAGCGGTGGCCGGCTACAGCCAGTATTCCGAAGGCGACGGCAAGAATTACATGACCTCCGCCTATTGCGGCATCGCGCTGGGCGACAAGGGCACCTTGGCCATCACGGGCGAATACCTGGACCGGGGCCGCTCGAACCGCGCCGACGCGGACAGCATGCGCATCATCGGCGACACCAAATCGCAAAACAAGACGCTGTACCTGAATGGCGACTACGCCACCAGCGGCACGGGCAAGCTGTACTTCACGGCCGGCGCGCAGACGCGCGATGCGTCGAGCGCCGCGTTCGGTCGCGGCGGCATCGGCAGCGACGACATTCCGTCGCGCAATTCGGCCGCCATGTATCCGAATGGCTTCGTACCCTTCATTAACGGCAAGATCGACGACCAGTACGCCACCGTCGGCCACCGCAGCCAGATCGGCGAATGGCATGCTGACTTTTCGCAAACCTATGGCTACAACAAGATGCGCTACGACATCAGCCATACCCTGAACGCCTCGATCGCCAACCTCGACCTGATGAACGGTGGCAAGGGCGTCAGCGCCAGCAGCTACGACGCGGGCGGCTTCTCGTTCCAGCAGCTGACCAGCAACGCCGATTTCAGCCGCTACTACGACACGGTGATGAGCGGCATGAACGTGGCCTTCGGCGCCGAATACCGCAGCGAGGAATACAAGATCATGGCCGGCGAACCGGGCTCCTACAGCGACGCCGACGGCGTGGGCGTGGGCGGCAATGCGGGCAGCCAGGGCTTTCCCGGCTTCCAGCCCGGCGACGCCACCAAGGCCAAACGCCACAGCATCGCCGCGTATGGCGACGTGGAACTGGACTGGACGGATCGCCTGAAAACCCAGGCTGCCCTGCGCTATGAAAAATTCAGCGATTTCGGCTCCACCGTGACGGGCAAGCTGGCCGCCAGCTATAAAGTGGCACCCAATGTGCTGCTGCGCGGCTCGGCCAGCACGGGCTTCCGCGCGCCGTCGTTGCAGCAAGTGTATTTCTCGTCCACCTTCACCGACTTCATCGGCGGCGTGCCCACCGACGTGGTACTGGCGCCGAACGGCGGCGCCGTCGCCAACGCGGCCGGCATTCCCAAGTTGAAAGAGGAAAAATCCACCAGCTTCACGTTTGGCACCACCTGGACGCCGACGCAAGCCATTTCCGTCACGGCCGACCTGTACAACATCAAGATCAAGGACCGCATCGTGCTGTCGGGCCGCTTCAATGCCGACAACTATCCGGACCTGGCGGCGCGCCTGGCCCTGTTGGGCGTGGGCGAGGCGCAATTCTTCGTCAACTCCATCGACACGCGCACGCGGGGACTGGACCTGACGGCCTCGCACAAGGGTGAACTGGCCGGCAACCGCCTGAACACCTTCCTGGCCTTGAACTTGAGCAAAACGGAAGTGACGAAAGTCAAGACGCCCGCCTCGCTGACGGGCTTCGAGGATGTCTTGCTGTCCGAGCGCGAACGCCTGTTCATCGAACAGGGCGGCCCGCGCGCGAAAGCCACTCTGGGCTTCGACTACATCACGGGCAAGCTGGAATCGGACCTGCGCATCATCTACTTTGGCCCGCAAACCCTGGGTACCTTCAGCGGCACGGCTGAAGGCGTACCGAACGCCCGCTACGCGGCCAAGACCTCGGCCGACCTGAGCTTCACCTACAGCATCAACAAGAACACCAAGCTCACTTTCGGTGGCAACAACATCTTCAACGTCAAGCCCACCACGCAAAACGCGGACGAGACGGACAACGGTTTCAAGTACGACAGCGTACAGTTCGGCCTGAACGGCGCGTCCTACTTTGGCCGCTTGTGGGTGAAGTTCTGATCTGAACTCACTCTTCGCATAAAAACAGCGGCTGCGCCAGTACGGGCAGCCGCTGGTTTTTATGTCGGCATCACCATTCAGTGCTCATCGCCTGCATAGATCCACATGGGCTCTGTTTTTCCCGCGCGCACGAAGCCCACGGATTCGTAGAACGCGATGGCCTTGCCGTCCGCTGTCAGCATTTGTTGGTGAAACCCTGCGTATTTTTCCAGCATGGCCGCCATCATCCTCCTGCCCACGCCTTGGCCTTGCGCCATCGGATCGACGAGCATATGCGGGAAGTAGACCACCAGGTGGCCATCGGAAATGGCATTGCCGATACCAATTAATTTTCCAGCTGCGCGGGCCGTCACCAGGCTGTGGGAATTGCGCAGCGCGGCCATCAATTCTTTTGGTTTTTCTGCGGACGACCAGTGATTGGCCTTGTAGATGGCTATCACTTCTTGCTCAGCGATCACATCATTCATGGAAATTTGCATCGGCACGATCTCTCATATGGACGGCGCTGACCTTCGCCATGGGAAGGTCCAAGCGTTTCGACGACATCAACATCTATTGTATCGATCCACGCCCCACCAGTTTCACAGCTCATTTTCACAACTCATACACGCCCATGCTCCAGTACCGGCTGCCTTGCCTGTTGCTGGCAAGCCAACCCAATGCCTGCAACTCCTTGCCGATCAGGCGATTCATGATGCCATGTCCGACCAGCAGCACAGGCCCCTTGGCTGCCAGCGCGACAAGCCGCTCGGCGGCAGCCCTGGCGCGCCGCCGGCTTAGCGTCAGCGAATCGGCTCCGCGCGCATAACCGAACAACCAGAGCAGGCGAAAAATCGCTGCCCAGGCTGCAGGCGGCAGCCAAGGTGCTCTCCAGAGCGCAAAAGGCAGCCCGGCCTCGGTAAAAATCGCCTCTTGCATGAACGGCAAGTCACCCAGTGCCCTGGCCGACGAGCATGCCCTCGGTGCCGTGCTGGCCACGATAGTCGACGCCGATAGCGCCGCCATGGCGCACTCTGCAGGTATGCCATTGTCTTTGATGAGCGATTGGTTGTAGCGATCAATCCACGCTCCCATTTGCTTGGGCGCTATCCAGCCCCCCTTGGCGAGGCTAGGCTCGCCGTGACGCATCAGTGTTATTCGCATGTAGTCAGATCACCTCGCATATTTATCAGTCTGTTCAGCACGGCCGCAGTGAACAATCTTTGCCCTGCGGCGGAAAGCACGGATAATAGCGGCTAACTCATAAGCACAGTATTGGATTACCTCATGGAAATTAAAGTCAACTTTCTCGACAAGCTGCGTCTCGAAGCCAAGTTCGACGATTTTACCGTCATCGCCGACCAGCCCATCCGCTATAAAGGCGATGGCTCGGCGCCTGGCCCGTTCGATTACTTTTTGGCATCATCGGCACTGTGCGCGGCGTACTTCGTGAAATTGTATTGCGATACGCGCAATATTTCCACTGAGAATATCCGCCTGTCGCAAAACAATATCGTCGATCCGGAAAACCGTTACCAGCAGATTTTCAAGATCCAGGTCGAGTTGCCGGCCGATATCTCGGCCAAGGACCGCCAGGGCATCCTGCGCTCGATCGACCGTTGCACGGTGAAGAAAGTGGTGCAAGCGGGGCCGGAGTTCGTCATTGAAGAAGTCGCGAACCTGGACGCCGATGCGCAGGCCTTGCTGGCCCTGAATCCGGCCCCGGGCGCGAATACCTATATCGTGGGCAAGGATTTGCCGCTGGAACAGACCATCGCCAACATGTCGGGCCTGCTGGCGGGCCTGGGCATCAAGATTGAAATCGCCTCGTGGCGCAACATCATTCCCAACGTGTGGTCGCTGCATATCCGCGACGCGCATTCGCCCATGTGCTTTACCAACGGCAAGGGCGCGACCAAGGAAAGCGCGCTGGCGTCGGCCCTGGGCGAGTATATCGAACGGCTCAGCAACAACCATTTCTACGCCGGATCGTTCTGGGGCCAGGACATCGCCAACGCGGACTTTGTCCATTACCCGAACGAGCGCTGGTTCAAGCCGGGCCGCAAGGATACGCTGCCGAAGGAAATCCTCGATGCGTACAGCCTGGAGATCTACAACCCCGATGGCGAGCTGCGTGGCTCGCACCTGGTCGACACCAACTCCGGCAATGCGGAGCGCGGCATCTGCTCGCTGCCGTATGTGCGCCAGTCCGATGGCGAGGTCGTGTATTTCCCGTCCAACCTGATCGAAAACCTGTACGTCAGCAATGGCATGAGCGCCGGCAATACCCTGGTCGAAGCACAGGTGCAATGTCTGTCGGAAATTTTTGAGCGGGCCGTCAAGCGCGAAATCATCGAAGGCGAAATCGCCCTGCCCGACGTGCCGCAGGACGTGCTGGCGAAATACCCGGGCATCCTGGCCGGCATCGCCGGATTGGAAGAGCAAGGCTTTCCCGTACTGGTCAAAGATGCGTCGCTGGGCGGCGTGTATCCGGTGATGTGCGTCACGCTGATGAACCCGCGCACGGGCGGCGTGTTTGCCTCGTTCGGCGCGCACCCTAGCCTGGAAGTGGCGCTCGAGCGCAGCCTGACGGAATTGCTGCAGGGGCGCAGCTTCGAAGGCTTGAACGACTTGCCGCAGCCGACGTTTGCCAGCGAAGCCGTCACCGAGCCGAACAACTTCGTCGAACACTTCATCGATTCGAGCGGCATCGTCTCGTGGCGCTTCTTCAGCGCGAAAGCCGATTACGATTTTGTCGAGTGGGATTTTTCCGGCCACGGCGAAAACTCGAATGCCGAGGAAGCGGCGACCCTGTTCGGCATCCTCGCCGGCATGGGCAAGGAAGTGTACACGGCCGAGTACGACCAGCTGGGTGCCACCGCCTGCCGCATCCTCGTGCCCGGTTATTCGGAAGTGTATCCGGTCGAAGATTTAATCTGGGACAACACCAACAAGGCGCTGCTGTTCCGCGCCGACATCCTGAACCTGCACGGCCTGGATGATGCCAGCCTGGAAGACTTGCTCGAGCGCCTGGAAAACAGCGAGCTCGACGAGTACGGCGACATCGCCACCCTGATCGGCATCGAGTTTGACGAAAACACGGTGTGGGGCCAGCTGACGACACTGGAACTGAAGCTGCTGATTCATCTGGTTCTGCAGCAATTCGAGGAAGCGAAGGAGCTGGTGGAAACCTTCTTGCAGTACAACGACAACACGCTCGAACGCAAACTGTTCTATCAAGCCTTGAACGTGGTGCTGGAAGTGGAACTCGATGACGAACTGGAGCTGGACGATTACGTCGTCAATTTCCGCCGCATGTTTGGCGACGCCCGCATGGACGCGGTGCTGGGTTCGGTGGACGGCAGCGTGCGCTTCTTCGGCCTGACGCCGACCAGCATGCAACTGGAAGGCCTCGACCGGCACCAGCGCCTGATCGACAGCTTCAGGAAATTGCACGCGGCGCGCGCCAAGGCGGCCGCCGCCTGACTTGGGAGCGCCACCATGGCCACACTGGAATTCTGGTTCGATTTCGGCAGCAACTACAGCTATCTGAGCGCCATGCGCATCGACGCGCTGGCGCGTGAAAAGAAGGTGCAGGTCATCTGGAAACCCTTCCTGCTGGGCGTCGTCTTCAAGGCGCTCGGCTGGAAGACCTCGCCCTTCGTCTTGCAAAAGATCAAGGGAGACTACACGTGGCGCGACATGGCGCGCCAGTGCGAAAAATACGGCTTGCCGTGGCGCCAACCGGGCGCCTTCCCCCGCACGGCCCTGCTGCCCATGCGCGTAGCTATGGTCGGCGCGGACCAGGGCTGGATCGCGCCGTTTGCGCGCCGCATGATGGCGATGAATTTCGCCGCGGACCGCGATATCGACAACCTCGAGGCCGTCAGCGAGGTGTTGGCGGAACTGGGCCTCGATGCACGCGCCATCGTGGCGCTGGCGTTGACACCGGACAACAAGCTGCGCCTGCGCCGCCAGACTGAGCAGGCGCAAGCGTTAAACCTGTTCGGCGCGCCCAGCTTCATCAGTGACGGTGAACTATTCTGGGGCAACGACCGGCTGGACGATGCGCTGGCGCATGCCGCCGCCAGCGCCTGACGGCCATCAACCGGCCAGCGCCGCGATCTCCTTCTGCATGTTTTCAATGGCCCGCGCGTTGTACTGGTCGGCGAAATACGCATCGCCAAACAGCTGGCCCGCCTGCGCCTTGCCGCATAAATGCTGCAGCGCCAGGCCCCGCTGCTGCTTGAAGCGCACGGGGTCCACATGCGCATATTCAAGGCCGATGGCTTGCGTGTAGGCGTGATATACCTCTTCATCCTGCCCCAGGATGGCCAGGTCGGCGCTGAGCATGGCGTCCTTCAGCACATGGCTGATGCCGGGGCCCTGGAAATGGTCGGTGGCGCGTATCAATTGCGCCACATCCTGGTTGTCGCCCGCATCGAGGCCGCTGGCCAGCCACATCTGGGCGCTCGCCTCTTCGCTCGAATACAGGGCCTCGTCGTCATGGCTGTAGACGGCGTCGTGGAACCAGAAGGCCTTCTTGACCAGCGCGCTGTCGCGTTTGGGCGCATAGGTATTGTCGGCCCACACGCGGATTTCGGACAAGCCGTGTACCAGGTGGTCGAGGTTGTGATAGTGGCGGTCCGCGCCGCCATATGCCTGCGGTCCCGTCAGGTGCGCGAACCAGTGGTCCGCCAGCGCGACGTCGGCTTGCGAAGCGGTGGCGTAATGCCACAGCGCTTCCCACTCCTTGCGCAGGCAGTCGAGTATCCACGCGTGGTAGGCCGGACCGGGGACGAATTTTTTCATGGTCCAGTTCCAGCCCACCGGGCCTTCCAGCGCCTTGACGAAGCTGGAGCTGACGGAGCCGAGGTCGCGCGGCGGCATGACGAAGATCGTCTTGGCGCCAGCAAGCACGTCCACATTGGTTTGCTGGATCAGGTTTTCATAGTCGAAATCGGCCGTCGTGCGGATGCCGCGGATCAGGTAGTCGCAGCCATGCTTTTTCGCCGCGCGCGCCGTGTAGTCGCCCTTGACGATGACCACCTGGACATTGTCCCAGCCGCACTCGCGCGCGCTCTGCTCAATGATGCGCTTGCGGTCTTCGGCGGGAAATTGCGGCTTCTTGGCGGGGTTTTGCGACAGGAAGACGATCACCTCGTCGGCGAGCGAACGCGCTTCGCCGATCACCCACATGTGGCCGTTGGTGATGGGGTCGAGGGTTCCTGAAAATCCGATTCTCTGCATGTGCGCTCCGTGGTCTGGTTCTGCTTGTTTCGCAGACAATATAGGGCCACGGCGCGCGCGTCAATGCAACATGCCAAAGATCATGATCAAAACGTTATTTTTTCACGGCTTGCGGGAATTCCACGCGCACGCATAGGCCGCCCAGGCGCTCGGACTTGTCCAGCACCAGGCGCGCCCCGTGGCGCTCGGCGATGGCCTTGATGATGGCCAGCCCCAGGCCGCTGCCGTTGGCGTCCGTGCCGGGCACGCGGTAGAAGCGGCTGAAGACGCGCTCGCGCTCCTCGGGCGGGATGCCGGGACCGCTGTCTTCCACCGACAAGGTCACGCCGACGGGGCTGGCGCGCAGGTCGATGTCGACCGTGCCGCCCTGCGGCGTGTACTTGATGGCATTGTCGACCAGGTTGCGCAGCATGATGTTGAGGGCGTCGGCCTGCCCCGCCACCTTGGCCGGGTCCATGTGGTGCAGGCCCAGGTCGATCTTGCGCGCCTGCGCGATGCCGGCCATGTCGCCCAGCGCGCGCTTGACGACGTCGTTCAAGTCCACCGCCTGCAGCTGGTCGCCGCTGGCGGCGCTCGCCTCCTGGCGGGCCAGCACCAGCAACTGCTCGACCAGGCGCGTGGCCCGCTCGATGCCGGCGCTCACGCGGGAAATGGCCAGGCTGCGCTTTTCTTCCGATTCGGCCCGCTCCAGGCTGAGTACCTGCAGTTTCAGCGCCGCCAGCGGCGTGCGCAATTCATGCGCGGCGTCGGCAACAAAGTGCTGCTGCGCGTCGAACGCCGTTTTGACGCGCCCGAACAGCAAATTCAATTCATGCACCAGCGGGCGCACTTCATCGGGCAAGCCCGCTTCCGAGACGGGCGACAGATCGTCCGCCTGGCGCGCCGCCACCTGCTTGCGCACGCGCGAGACGGGCGCCAGCGAACCGCTGACCACCCACCACACGACCAGCATCAGGATCGGTGCCATCAGCGCGATGGGACCCACCGTGCGCAGCGCGAGGCTGCCGGCCATACGCTTCCTGACGGCCATGTCCTGCGCGATCTGCACGGTCTGGGAACTGGTTTGCACGGAGAAGATGCGGTAAGTCGTGCCGTTCGCCTTCACGTTGGAAAAGCCCAGCACGGCGCGCTGCGGCAATTCCGCGCGCGTGATCGAGCGGAACACCTGCACGCCGTCCGGCGTCCACACCTGCACCACCATGTCGTTGTTGACGGGGTCGGCCGGCAAGGCTTGCGCATGGTTGGCCAGCGGCGCGCCGGAGCGCAGCGACAGGGCCATCTGCTGCATGTGATAGTCGAAGATCTGGTCGGCGTCGTACAGGGCGCTGCGGTAGGCGATCGAGGCCTGCGCCAGGGCCGCCATGATGATGGCCGCCAGCAAAAACCACAGCAGGCGGCCGCGCAGCGAGTGCGTCACCGTGACCTTCATCCTCATGCCTTGGGCACCATGTAACCGAGGCCGCGCACGTTCTGGATCAAGTCGCTGCCCAGCTTCTTGCGCAAGCCGTGGATATACACTTCCACGGCATTGCTGTTGACTTCATCCTTCCAGCTGTACAGTTTTTCTTCCAGCTGCGCGCGCGACAGCACGATGCCCGGGCGGGCGATCAGCGCTTCCAGCACGGCCCACTCGCGCGCCGACAGGTTGACGGGATGGCCCTCGGCGATCACTTCGCGCGTCAGCGGATTGATGGAGACGCCCTGGTGCTCGAAGATCGGTTCCGGCCGCCCCGAGGCGCGCCGCAGCAGGGCACGTATGCGCGCCAGCAGTTCGTCGAGATCATACGGCTTGAGGACGTAATCGTCGGCGCCCGCGTCGAGGCCGGCGATGCGCTGCTCGACGGCGTCGCGCGCCGTGGCCACCAGCACCGGCGTGTCGAGCTTGCGCAGACGCATCGAGCGCAGCACATCGAGACCATCCTTGCGCGGCAAGCCCAGGTCCAGCAGCACCAGGTCATAGGTCTGCGTCTGCAGGGCCGTGTCGGCCATGTCGCCATCCTTGACCCAGTCCACCGCGTAATGCTCGGCGCGCAGCAAATCGAGCACCACCTCGCCGATCATCGTATCGTCTTCTACCAGCAATAAGCGCATGGCTTGCCTTTCTGTTTCGTTATTCTTGCACTCAACCCAAACGCACGGGGATGAAGATCTTGTCGGGGCCGCGCTGTATCAGCAAGGCCACCGACTTGGCGGATTTTTCCACCACGTCGCGCACTTGCTCGACCGTGTTGACGGGACGGCCATTGACCGACAATAACACGTCGCCCGGCTGCACTCCGGCATTCGCGGCGGCACCGCCGGCGTCTTCCACCAGCAGGCCGGCGCTGATGCCCGCCTCGCGTTTTTCATCCGATTGTAACGGACGCAGGGCCAGGCCCAGCTTTACCTTGCCGGCCGCGCCGTCGCTCTTCGCCACTTCAGCCACCTTGTCGGCCGCATTGCCCAGCGTTGCCGTCAGGCTGACGATCTTGCCGTCACGCCAGACATCGAGGCTGATCTTGTCGCCTGGCAAGGACGTGCCCACCAGCGCCGGCAAGTCTGCCGAGGCAACGATGCGCTGGCCATTCACCTTGCGCACCACGTCGCCCGACTTCAGGCCCGCCTTGTCGGCCGGGCTGCCGCGCTCGACGTTGGCCACCAGCGCGCCTTCCGGCGTGGCCAGCTTGAACGAGTCGGCAAAGCCCTGGTTGACTTCCTGCACCGTCACGCCCAGCTTGGCGTGGCTGGCCTTGCCGGTGGCGACGATCTGGTCCTTGATGCGGCCGGCCAGGTCGATCGGGATGGCGAACGACAGGCCCTGGAAGCCGCCCGTCTGGCTGTAGATCTGCGAATTGATGCCGACCACTTCGCCGCGTGTATTGAACAGCGGACCACCCGAGTTGCCGGGGTTCACCGCCACGTCCGTCTGGATGAACGGCACGTTGCTGTCGTCGGGCAGCGAGCGGCCCTTGGCGCTGACCACGCCCGCCGTCACCGTGCTGTCAAAGCCATAAGGAGAACCGATGGCCAGCACCCACTCGCCCACTTTCAGGTCGCTCGAATGGCCGAGCGGCACGATGGGCAGGTTGTTGGCGTCGATCTTCAGCACGGCGATATCGGTCTTCGGATCCGTGCCCAGCACCTTGGCGCGGAATTCGCGGCGGTCGTTGAGCTTGACGGTCACTTCGCGCGCATCGCGCACCACGTGGGCATTCGTCATGATGATGCCGTCCGGGCTGACGATGAAGCCGGAACCGAGGCCGTGCGTGGGCACGTCGCGGCCACCGCGCTGGCCGCCTTGCGGACCCTGGAAGCGGCGGAAGAATTCGAAGAAGGGATCGTTGCCGAAGTCGTCGTTGCCGGCCTGGGCCGATGGGTCATAGGCCACCTTGGTGCTGCCCGTGACGCTGATGTTGACGACGGCCGGGCTGTTGCGCGCGGCGATCTGGCTAAAGTCGGGCAAGGCCACCAGCGGCGCGCTGGCGGCAGGCGCGACAGCGGCAGCCACGGGGGCGGCGGGGGGGGCGGCAGTATTCGCGCCGGCATTATTCTGATGCATGACCATGGCGCCACCGGCGCCCAGCACACCGATCGCGGCCAGCGCGGCTACGGTGCGTTTGATTTTCAGCGATGTGGTATTCGTTTGCTGTTCCATGAATTGCTCCTCATTCAATGAGATTTTGATGTATGCAATAGTGGGCCACGAGTCTTAGGCGGTGCTTAACATTTTTTCATTTGGAAACAGGCGTTGGCACCTTTAAGCATCGCTTAATCTGG
The DNA here is from genome assembly GCF_049897525.1 of Janthinobacterium sp. PSRC1-1. NCBI lineage: Bacteria > Pseudomonadati > Pseudomonadota > Betaproteobacteria > Burkholderiales > Oxalobacteraceae > Janthinobacterium > Janthinobacterium sp. PSRC1-1. The sequence continues at coordinate 257,533 of NZ_JAFCWK010000005.1, read as the reverse complement.
CGCGCCGCATGGCGGGCGATGGAGGGGCATGCAGGGCCTGGACGTGACACTGGCCGGATCAACCGGCCAGTATTTTACTGCATGGGAGGTTCCCCTCCTGGCTGCCCGGGCGCCCGAGGGGCGCCGCGGTCAGCTCAGCTCAGATCAGGCTGCCTGGCGCTGTTCCAGCACGCTGACAGTGTCGCTGCCGGTGCCGATCTCGATCTTGCGCGGCTTCAGCGCTTCCGGCACTTCACGCACCAGGTCGATGGTCAGCATGCCGTTTTCAAACGTGGCGCCCGTGACCTTCACGTGGTTGGCCAGCTGGAAACGCTGTTCGAAATCGCGGGCAGCGATGCCGCGGTGCAAGAACGTGCGCTCGACGCCATCTTTCTGCTTGCGGCCCGTGACGTGCAGCGAGTCGCGTTCGGTGATGATGTCGATCTCTTCGCGCGAGAAGCCGGCCAATGCCATCACGATGCGGTATTTATCTTCAGATACCAGTTCGATGTTGTACGGCGGATAGCTCGGTTGCGCATCGGCGCGCTGTTCATTGAGTAGCTGTGCCAGGCGGTCAAAGCCAATGGCGGAACGATACAGGGGAGCAAGGTCAAAAGTACGCATGATAAATATCCTTTTCAAATGAAGCGATAAGAGGGGCGGACCTCACCGTGAGCATCCGCCTGCTACCAATCTAAGGACGATCAAGCGGCCTTCAAGGCCTTGAAAAAGACGATTTTTGCCCCAGTAGCGAGAATATGTTGGAGGCTTGCCGCGCGGCACTCTAGTCGTCGGTGCGCAAGGCGCAGGACAGCGCCGTCCGGTTGCTCACGCCGAGCTTGCGGTAAATCATATGTAGCTGGTTGCGTACGGTGGCTGGCGACTTGTCGAGCGCGCGGGCGATGGATTTGTAGGGCGTGCCGCGCATGGCCATGGCCGCCACCAGCCGCTCGGCCGGCGTCAGGCGCTGCATGGCGACGTTGCCGGAGAGCATATTTTCATGCATGGTCTGGCTCCCCGCCCCTGCTGGCATCGCGCAAGGTCTTGCCGCGTTTTCTCATGATGGGACTGTCCTTTTCGGTTTGGCGGACCAGCTGCAATGCGGCCCTTCATGCTCTTGTTCGCAACGCATCGCCATCCGGTTCAATCTTTTTGCAATGACATTGCGCCAGCCCCTGCGCCCACGCCTTTGCTGGCCTCCCTCTTACCAATACGGCACTATTTCCCCGATGCTATAATTGCCACGACGCAAATGCCTGCCGTCCCATTCAACCTGCCCCTGCCCCGCTACCATGAGCGCATTGCCTGTCAATCCCGCCGAACTGCTCGCTGCCATGGCATCGGGCGACCAGCGCGCGCTGGACGCCCTGTACCGCGCCTGGTCGCCGCGCGTGCGCGTGTTTGCGCGCCTGCAGCTATCGGGCTCGGGGCTCGATGTGCACGCGGTCGCCGACGAAGTCACGGTGGACGTGTTCCACGATATCTGGCGCGCGCCCATGCGCTACGACGGCCGGGTGGCGTTCGGCACCTGGCTGCTGACCCTGGCCCGCAACAAGGCGGTCGACCAGATCCGCCGCCATGGCAAGCGCCTGGCACGCGAAGTGCCGCTCGACAGCGATAGCGAGGAGCAGGAGCAGGCGGAACACGATCCGGGACCACAGGTGGCGAGGGAAAGTCTGCAACGGCGCCATGCCGTGCTGAAATGCCTGCTGCGTCTGCGCAACCCGATGCAGCGCGAAAGCCTGACCCTGTGGGCCCTCGACGACCTGTCGGTGGCCGATATTGCCCATATTCAACAAGCACCGGAAGGCACCGTCAAGACGCGCTTGTTTCATGGCCGCATCAACTTACGCCAGTGCATACAGCGCTGGTTTGCTCAGGAAGGCGGCCGCCATGGCTGAGTCCATCGATCCTCAGGAACAGGCGCTGCGCGAGATGCTGCCCGATTACCTGAATGGCCATGCCCCCGCAGACGTGGCCAGCCGCATCGCCGCCAGGCTGGAACACGATCCGCACTGGGCCGCCGATGCCGACTGGCTGGGCGAGATCCGCGCCGCCATCGAGGCCGAAGCGGCCAGCATGGATCCCGCCGCAGGCCTGGCTCAACTGCATCGTCGCCTCGAACGCCCCGGCTTCTGGCGCCGCTGCTGCCAGCGCCTGGCGCAGCCGGCACTGGCGCCAGTGGCCATCACGGCACTGGCCAGCCTGTGCATAGGCCAGGCATGGCTGCTGTGGCAGCAACCTGCCCCGGCGGATCAACTGCGCTGGCGCAGCGTGCCGGGCGCAGTGGCGCCGCCGGCCAGCCTGCGCGTGCAATTCCTGCCTACCGCCAGCATGGCCCAGGTCGCGGCTGCGCTGGAGCAGGCACAGGCAGGCATCGTCGCCGGCCCCCTGCCTGACCACGGCTATCTGCTCGATGCGGCCGATCCGCCCGCAGCCCTGCAAAGCCTGCGGGCCAGCGGCGTGGTGGCTGCGGCATCGCTCGCCAGCGCGCCAGGGGCGCCATGAAAAACAGGCGGCGCTGGGGGCGCGCACTACTGCTGAGTTACCTGCTGAGCGGCGCGGCGCTGGCCGGCGAACGCCACGCGCTGCTGATCGGCGTGGGCGCCTTGCCCGCCATGCCGCGCGGCAGCTGGCTGGCCGGTCCCGCGGCCGACGTGAACGCCATGCGCGCGGCGTTGCGGCAACAGGGTTTCGCCGATGAACATATCTACAGGCTGGCCGATGATGCGGGCGCCAGCCAGGCGCCCACGCGCGCAGCCATCCTGACGCGCCTGGCGCAGCTGGAAAAGACGCTGGGCAAGGACGATGTCCTGCTGCTGTACTGGTCGGGCCACAGCGTGCTGCTGCCCGTCTATCCGGGCCAGGCGGCCGCGCCGCAAGGACGGCGCACGCGCTTGCTGACGCGCGACAGCCAGGTCAGCCACCAGGGGCGGCAGCTCGATGGCGGCATCGGCAGCAGCGAACTGGGGCGCGCCATCGATGCGTTTGCCGCGCGGCAGACACAGGTCGTGGCCATATTCGATACCTGCCATGCGGCGGCGGGCACGCGCAGCGGCGACGGCCTGGCGTGGCGGGGGCTGGCGGCGAGCGACATCGGCTGGCGCCCGGCCCCTGGCAAGGGCACGCCACCAGACGAACCGCAGGCGCGGCCCCGTTATGTCGCCTTTTTCGCCGCCGAAGCCCAGCAGCGCACGCCGGAAGCCGCTGCGGCCGCCACGCCGGGCCTGGCTGCGGGCTTGTTTACCCGGGCCGTCATCGCCGCCTTGCAGCGCCAGCCACACACCTATGCCATGTGGGCCGGCGGCGCCACGCAGCAATACAAGAGCGCATTGCAGGCTTACCAGCTGCCCCGCTCCGCCTGGCCTTCGCCCGTGTATGCGGGGGCGCTCGACGCACCGCTGTGGCAGGGTGGCGCTAGCGGCCCTGCGCCGCTGTGGCCCGTGCAGCGCGATGCGCAGGGCTGGCATGTGCCGTATGGCCTGCTCGACGGCATACGCGAGGGCGACCTGTTCCGGCAGGCCGGTGCGCACTGGCGCGCCGCCACGGTCGGCTGGGGAGAAACGCGGCTGACGCTGCTACCGGACAGTGTCGGCGCCGCAGCGGGCTGGGCCAGCCGCACGCCCGCGCCGCTGCCTGCGGGATCGATACGTCCGGGCCGTCTCGCCGCCCTGCTGGCGCTGCCCGCCACGCCTGGCCCGCCCCTGCTCGACGCGCGCATCGAACTGACCCTGCCGGGCAAGGCGCCGCGCCAGCTGGCATTCGCCGATGGCGACCTCGGCGTGCTGCCGGCCGGCACGCGCATCCGCCTCAGCGTGGAAAACCGCAGCGCCGTTTCCGTCGACCTGGGCCTGGCGCACTTGCCGCTGGACGGCCCCGCCACGCGCATCTATCCGGCCCTCGACGGCGACAGCAACCGCATGCCGCCCGCCATCGGCGCCGGCATCAGCCGCTTCGAGCGCAGCTTCGTCGTCAGCGGCCCCCACTATGGCGTGGAATGGCTGGCGCTGGTGGCGGCGCCGGCGGCAAATGGCACCCTGCCGCGCCGCTTCGCCATCCTCGAAGCGTTGCCGGCCCTGCCAGCCACGCGCGGCGCGGCCAACGTTGCGGTTCCCGTGGCGGAAGCGGGCAATCCCGACCAGGCCCAGGTGGCCCGGCTGTCCTGGCGCTCCGTCCGATGAGGCGCCTCGTCCTGGGCCTGCTGCTGGCCGTATCGGCCTTGCCGCAAACGGCATCGGCCGGCACCTGCCAGGCCGTCATCGCGCCATGGCTGGCGCAGGCCAACGACGCCAATGACAAGGAACAGCCGGCCGTCTCGCTGCCCCTGTTCCAGCGCAGCGTGGCCGCCTGCCGCGCGGCGGACGACCGGGCCGGCATCGCCACCGGCCTGCTGGGCGTGGGTCAGAGCCTGCACATGCTCAACCGCTACGCCGAGAGCGAACAAGCCTTGCTGGAAGGCTGGGCCATCCGCCAGGCGCTGGACGACGGCGATCCCGGACGCGAAAACATGTACTACCCGAGCGAACTGATGTACCTGTACCGCCAGTGGAGCCGCTTCGACCTGGCCTGGCAATGGGGCGACATCGCGCTGGCGGCGAAAGCCCGTCTGATCGGCAAGGACACGGTATCGTATGGCACCAGCCTGTCCAACCTGTCCGGCGTGGCGCTGCAGACCAAGGAATATGCGCGCGGCCTGCCGTATGCGCGGCAAGCCATGGAAACGTGGGCCCGCACCTCGGGCGAGGACAGCACCGACCATGCGTGGGGCATGCGCGACGTGGGCGTGCTGCTGCTGCGCATGGGCCGCATGGAAGAAGCCTACGGCTATCTGGAGCGCGCCTACCGGATACGCCTGGCGGCCTTCGGCGAAAACCGCACCGAGACGCAAACGAGCGTGACCGACATGGCCAACTGGTACACCCTGAGCGGCAACGACCGCCAGGCGCTGGCGTTCGCCCAGCGCGCGCTGGCCATGGCGGTGCAGCGCTCGGGGGCCGACTCGATGCAGGCCAGCGTGGCCCTGAACCGCCTGAGCGGCATCCACCTGCGCCTGGGCGAAAGCGGCAAGGCATGGCAGGAGGCGGAGGACGGCCTGCGCATCCGCCGCGCCCTGTTCGGCGACCGCCATGCCAACACCGTCAGCGCCTGGCAGGACGTGGCGCTGACGGCGCTGGCGGACAATCAGCTGGGCCGCGCGGAAGTGGCCGCCGCCGCCGCGCTCGAACATTGCCGCGCCGTGTATGGCGAGGCCGCCGCCACCTGCGCCGCGCACCAGCTCGCGCATGGCGGCACGCGCATGGCATTGGGGCAGTACCAGCAGGCGCTGGAAGCGGCGCAGGCGGCGGCGCGGCTGGCCATGTCCGGCGGCCAGGCGCTGCCGGCCGACGAAGCCGATGCGCTGCTGCTGGCGGCGCAGGCACAGGCCGCGCTGGGACTCCAGGACGCGGCGGAAACGGCACTGGCCGGCCTGGAGGCGCGGCTGCTGCAAACGCCTCCCGCCACGGCCGGCATGCTCGACACGGTGCGCCAGGCGCGCCTGCAGGCGCGCGCGGAGCACCCCGGCATCGGCGCGGCCGAATTGCAGGCGCTGGCGCGCGAGGCGGGCGCCATGGCGCAGCAACTGGCCGCCTCGCGCGGCGCGGCCCATCCCGCCCATGCACAGGCCTTGCTGGACGCGGCCGGACTCAATGCGCGCGCGGGCGATACCGCCACGGCGCGGTCCCAGGCGGCACGCGCACTGGCCATCGGCATGGCGCATGAACAGAGCATGCTCGAAGCGCGGGCGGCGGCGCAGCTGGGCGCGCTGGAACCGGACGCGGCCGGCATTTTCCTCGGCAAGCAGGCGGTCAATGCGCTGCAAGCCACGCGCGCCGGCACGGCCAGCCTGCCGGTGCCGCTGCGGCAGGGCTTTGTGCGGCAAAAACGCGCCGCCTACGGCCAGCTGGCGGACCGCCTGCTCGACCAGCGCCGCATCCACGAAGCGGAAACCGTGCTGGCCATGGTACGCGAGGACGAATTCCACAGCCTGGTGCGCAGCGCCCCCGATCCGCGCGCCACGCGCCTCGGCTACACGGGCGCGGAGGGCGAATGGCAGCGCCAGCTCGAAGCGCACGCCGCCGCCCTGCGCGCAGGCGCCCAGGCGCTGGCCGCGGCGCGCGAACGCCAGGCACAGGGCGTGGCGCAAGCCGACGACGCATGGCGGCGGGCAAACGACGCCATGGCGCTGCTGCTCGATGGCGCCACCGAGGCGCTGGCGGCGCTGCCTGCCGGCAGCGTGGCCACGCCCGCACCGGCAGGCAAGGCTGGCATGGCGCGGGCCGAACCGCTCAAGCGGGGCGTGCTGCACCTGACTTACCTGGTTACCGACACGCGCCTGCGCATCGTCGCGCAGCGCGGCGGACGGAGCGGCAGCACCATCCACGACGTGGCCATCGACGAGCGCGCGCTGGCGCAACGCATCGCCCGCCTGCGCCGCAGCGCGCAAGATCCGGGACTTGACGCGCGCGCCGATGCGCAGGCGCTGTATGCGCTGCTGCTGGCGCCGGCCAGCCGGGAACTGGACGGCGCCACCTCGCTGTCGCTGTCGCTGGGCGGCGTCTTGCGCTACCTGCCGTTCGCCATGCTGCATGACGGGCGCCGCTGGCTGGTCGAACGGCTGCCCGTCTCGCTGCATGGCGAACAGGCCGGCGCGCAAGCAGCGCCGCGCCGCGCGCCATCGCTTGCCCTGTTCGGCCAGACGCGCGCCAGTGGCGAACTGCCGGCCCTGCCCTTCGTGCAGCGCGAACTGCGCGCCGTGCAAGCGATCGGACACGCGGCGCGCATCCCCAGCCAGATCTACCTCGATGGCGACTTCACCGGCGCGGCGCTGCAGCGCGCACTGCCCGCCAACAGCAGCGTGCACATCGCCAGCCATTTCGTGCTGCGCTCGGGCGCGGGCGCGGACTCCTACCTGCTGCTGGGCGATGGCGGCAAACTCAGCCTGGCGGAACTGGCGCAGGACGGCTACCGCTTCGCCGGCCTGGACCTGCTCACCCTGTCGGCCTGCGAAACGGCCGTGCCGGCCGGCACCGATGCCACCGGACGCGAACTGGAAGGCCTGGCCTGGCTGGCCCGCCAGCGCGGCGCGCGCAATGTGCTGGCCAGTTTGTGGCGCGTGTCGGACCAGTCGACGGCTACTCTGATGGGCGATTTTTATGCGGCGCTGGCGCAAGGCAAGGGCAAGCCGCAAGCCTTGCGCCAGGCGCAGTTGCGGCAGATCCGCGCCTCCCGGCACGCCGTCACGGCGACGCGGGGCCTGACGCCGCTCGACGCTGCCGGCGGCAGCGGCCAGACGCGCGGCCATCCCTTCTACTGGGCCGGTTTCATCCTGCTCGGCTCCTGAGCGCCGCACGACGGAAGGCCGTTTTTGGTGTATGCTGGCGGCATGAACAATGACACCGACATCCAGCTCAGCGGCCCCTTCAAGGCCATCGACGGCTCCGGCCGTGCCCACGACATCAAGGCCATCCGCATCTTCGACGAAGGCTACGGCATCATCGACGTCTACGTCGATTTCGCCGCCCCGCTCGAAGCGGGCGCCTGCAAGGACAAGACCCTGGTCGGCCACATCCTGGCGCGCCTGCGCAGCCTCGGCTACGTGGGCCCCGATTTCGGCCACGGCGACCTGGGCTTGCAAGACAAGAAACTGATCGTCCTGGAAGCACCCGAGGAATTTTCGGCCTTTGCAATCAGTAAAGGCTGGAAGGATCTTTCGGCCGAATTTGACGAAGACTGATCCTCTTTATCCCCCATCTGCGCCGTACCCGCGACTTGCCGGTACGGCGTTTTTCATGGGCGGCGATTTATGCCAGGTAGCGCGCGCTCCAGGCCGCGATGACGTTGGCAACATAGGCCGCATCATCGCGCCCCGTCAATAAATGGTCGGCATCGTCGAGCGAGACAAAACTTTTCGGGTGCTTGGCGGCCGTAAAGATATCCATCGCGTTCGACAGGCTCACCGTCGTGTCGTTCGGTGCGTGCATCACCAGCAAGGCGCGGCGCAGGCCGGCGATGTGCGCCTTCAGGCTGTGGCTGCCCGCGTCGTCGACGAATTGCTGGCGGATGCGAAATGGCCGCCCTTCCAGTTGCACCAGCGCCTCGCCCTCGGCGGCAATCTGCTCCAGGTGCGCGCTGAACATGCGCGTGACATACGCGGGCGTACTGGGGGCGGCCAGTGTCACCACGGCGGTCGCTTCCGGCACTTGCGCGGCAGCGGCCAGCACGGCGGCGCCGCCCAGGCTGTGGCCGATCAGCAATTGCGGCGCAGCATGTTTTGCCCGCAGGAAATCGGCGGCGGCCAGCAGGTCGTCCACATTCGACGAGAAATTGGTGGCGGCAAACTCGCCCTCGCTGGCGCCCAGCCCCGTGAAATCGAAGCGCAGCACGGCGATGCCGTGCTGCGTCAAGCCTTGCGCGATGCGCCGCGCGGCCAGCACGTCCTTGCCGCAGGTAAAACAGTGGGCGAACAGCGCGTAGGCGCGGATGGCGCCGTCGGGCGCGTCGAGGCGCGCCGCCAGCACATGGCCGTGCGCGCCGGGAAAATCTTGCCGGGTGGATTTCATTGTCTCAGATCAAAGCTGCCGCGCAGCGCGGCCGATGGCGCATTGTAGCGCCGTCAGGCCACAGCTGTTTTAGCCACGCGATGGGATGTCGACGCCCTTGATGACGGCAGGTCGGGCCAGGAATGCGTCCAGCGCGCGCTGCACATTGGGGAAATTGCCAAAGCCGACGAGCTCGCCGGCGCCATAAAACCCCACCAGGCAGCGCACCCACGGGAAGATGGCGATGTCGGCAATCGTGTACTGACTCCCCATGATCCAGTCGCGGCCCTGCAGGCGCTGCTCGAGCACGCCCAGCAGCCGCCTGGCCTCGCCCAGATAGCGTTCCAGCGGACGCTTGTCTGCGTAGTCCTTGCCGGCGAATTTATGGAAGAAGCCCACCTGGCCGAACATGGGGCCGATACCGCCCATCTGGAACATCAGCCACTGGATGGTTTCATAGCGCAGGCCCGCGTCCTGCGGCAGGAACTTGCCCGTCTTTTCCGCCAGGTACAGCAGGATGGCGCCCGATTCGAACAGCGCCAGCGGCTTGCCGTCGGGACCGTCCGGGTCGAGGATGGCGGGAATCTTGTTGTTCGGACTGAGCGACAGGAAGGCGGGCGATGTCTGGTCGTTCTGCTCGAAGCTGACCAGGTGCGGCTCGTACGCCAGGCCCAGCTCTTCCAGCAGGATCGACACCTTGATGCCGTTCGGCGTCGGCAGCGAATACAGCTGCAGGCGCTCGGGATGCCGTGCAGGCCATTTTTCGGTGATGGGGAAGTCGGAAAGTTGGGACATGGAAATCCTTATTCAAGTGGTTGACGCGGCGCAAGCAAGCCAGTATAGCCAAGCATGGCCGTTTCAGCAGGACAGCGCATCAGCCAAACAAGCCATGCAAAAACCAGCGCGGCGCGGCGTCTTCTGCGCTGCCGGCGATGCGTTCGCGGTAGACCCAGTAATGGGCGTGGTCGCGTCCTTCGGCAATAAAATAATCGCGCGCCTGCGACTGGCCCCACCAGCCCGCCTCGATGCGCTCGGCGACGGACACCATTTTCAACGGCGAGCCATAAAAGGGCCGGTGCTCGCGCATCAACAGGGCGATGGGTTGCGCCAGCAGCCAGCCGGGACGGGGCATGCCGGGCAAACCGGGTGGCAAGTCCGGCAGCGCGCTTCTTGAAACGGGCTTGGCCGGCAGCGGCAGCCACTGGTTGGCCGCTTCGGGACGGTAATCGGCGCGCGGCACTGCCTGCAAGACATTCTCGACGCCCAGGCGCGCCACCAGCAATTCCATCAGGCGCTGGCGCTCCTGCGGCGTGCCGCCCGGCTCGGGAAACAGGCTCTCGCTGGGCGGCGCCATCGGCTGCACCTGCAGCGCTTCCAGGGTCAGGCCGATCACGGGTGCGTCCAGCACCAGCTGCGCCAGGCGCTCCTTGAGCAAACGCACCAGATGCTCGTCGCGCCAGACGGCCTCGCCCAGCGCCAGGTCGATGACGGTGGGCGCGCGCGCCACCCTGCCCCGCTCGTGCGCCAGCAACAGCTGTATGCGCTCGACGGCGAATTGCCGCGCGCACAGCCAGCCCGTCATCTGCTGCAGCAGGCGGCGCGCGCCGAACAGCAGCGCGTCGGCGTGCTCCACGCGGTCGAACAATTCCAGGCTGGCGCGAAACGTGGGCGGCGCTTCGAGCCAGACGAACAATTCCGTGCTGTGGCCATGCGCATCGTCGAGCATCTCCAGCACGGCGGCGCCGCAGCGGCGCTGCAAGCCGGGCCGGGGCAAGTGGCGCAGCTGCCCCAGGGTGCGGCAGCCGATGCCCTCGAACCAGTCGAGCCAGGGACGCGCGGGTGGCAGCAGGGCGCACGGCAGGCGGTCGAGAAGGCGCACCAGACTGGCCATGCTCAAGGTCCGGCCCCGGCGCGTGCCGGCACGCGCCAGCAGCCAGGCGCCGCGCGCCGTGGGCGCGCACGACAACTGGGCCGTGTAGCCGAGCGCGCGCAAGCTGGCCGCCATCTGCTGGCACAGGGCGCGCACGCCGCCGAACAGGCGCAGGCTGGCGCCAGCATCGACCAGCAGGGTCGCTTCTTCGCCCTGCGCCACCAGCGGCGAGTATTGCAGCAGCGCCAGCGCCACCGCTTGCAGCGCCTGCGCTTCCAGCTCGGGCGAGCGCTCGTGCAGGCGCGCCTGCGGCGCCAGCATCAGCGCGCCCGCGCGGCGCATGCCCGGCCGGATGCCGGCCGCCCGCGCCAGCGGCGACAAGGCCATCACTTGCTCCTGCTCCAGCACCACGCCGAGACTGTCAGCCGACCAGCGCGGGCAAAATACTTCGAGCGGGAGCCGGGGCAGGCACAGGCCGATCCAGAGTCGCATGGCGTCGCAATAATGAAGGAGGTTGCAGGGGCAGGAACAGGGGCGCGTCGCGCTGCGGTCCCCGGCGCTTGATGAAGCCGATCTCGATGCCGCCGGCGGCCGGGCGCACGGACAGGCGCAGCGGCGCCGGCGACGCATCCTGCGCGCCGTGCAAGGGGCGCAGCATGCAGAACAGGGTGTTGCCGCCTTGCGCGGCCAGGTGCAGCCGGCGCAGGCTGTCGGCGCGCACGTGCGATTGCCAGAACAGCAAGGCGCCGCAACTGCCGCTGCGCAAGATGTTTTCCGCTGCCCATAGGGCATCCTTGCTGCCGGCGCTTTTGAGCCACAGCAGTTGCGACGGCGCCAGACCCTGCGCGGCCAGGGCCAGCGCCTGCGGCGGATGGGGCGGCTGCAGCAGCACGATGGGCAAGCCCGGCAGCTGCGCCAGCGCGGGCGCCAGCAGGCGCAATTCGCCGCTGCCCGGCTGCTGCACCAGCAGATCGATGAGGCTGCCACTGGGCCAGCCGCCGCCGGGCAGTTGCGCGGACAGGGCGGCAAAGCCCGTGTCCAGGCAGCGCGTGGCGCCCTGCCCCAGCTGCGATGCGCGCCATAAAGACGGGTGCAAGGCTTCCGGCGCGGCCATCAATTCGGAATGTTGCATAATTAGATAGAGAGATGAATACTGTATGCATATACAGTACTATCCAGCCCTGCTTTTGGCAAGGATTATCTGTCAGATAGCGTGCCCGGGGCCGCCCCGCCATGTCCGAAAAACCCCGTTTTTGGCATCGATTGCTGTACCATAAGCACTCTCCTTACCGTCTGGCAAAGTACCAGTCGGCCCCCTCCGTCCATAAGGAAACGCATTTGACCACCATCCAACTCATCAGCGCCATCGTCTTCGGCCTTGCGCTCATCCACACCTTCGCCGCCAAGTCGTTTGAAACATTGTCGCGGCGCCATCCCCGCCATGCGGGCCTGCTGCACTTGCTGGGCGAAGTGGAAGTCGTGTTCGGCTTCTGGGCCTTCATCCTGATCATCATCATGGCCTTTGTCTCGGGCAGCGATGCGGCCATCGAGTATGCCGAGTCGCGCCATTACACGGAACCGCTGTTCGTCTTTGTCGTCATGGTGGTGGCCGCATCACGCCCCGTGCTCGACGCCGTGCAGCGCCTGTTGAAAAGCGTGGCGCGCGTGATGCCGCTGCGCACGGAACTGGCCCTCGTCTGGCTGGGCCTGGCGCTCGTGCCCCTGACGGGCTCCCTGATCACGGAACCGGCCGCCATGACCCTGGCCGCGCTGATGCTGGCGCCGCAAATCTTCCGCCCGGGCATCCCTGAATGGCTGAAATACGGCGCGCTGGGTGTGCTGTTCGTCAATGTTTCCATCGGCGGCACCCTCACCTCGTACGCGGCGCCGCCCGTGCTGATGGTGGCCACCACGTGGAACTGGGACAGCGCTTTCATGGCCACCCACTTCGGCTGGAAGGCGGCCATCGCCGTGCTGGTCAATGCCACGGGCGTGAGCATCTTGCTGCGCAAATACCTGCACAGCAACACCTCCGACATCAAGCCGAAAGCCGGCGAAGTGGAAGCGCCGAAAGTGCCGCTGGCCGTCAGCCTCGTGCACATGATCGTGCTGGCCGGCGTGGTCACCCTGGCGCACCATCCCGTGCTGTTCATCGGCCTGTTCCTGTTCTTCCTCGGCTTCGTGCAGGCGTATGAACGCTATCAAAGCCCGCTGATCCTCAAGGAAGGCTTGCTGGTCGGCTTCTTCCTCGGCGGCCTGGTGGTGCTGGGCGGCATGCAGCAATGGTGGCTGCAGCCCATCGTCTCGAGCCTGAAGCCGCTGGCCCTGTTCTTCGGCGCGCTGGGCTTGACGGCGATCACGGACAATGCGGCCCTCACTTACCTCGGTTCGCTGATCGTCGGCATGACGGACGAAGCGAAATACATGCTGATGGCCGGCGCCGTGGCCGGCGGCGGCCTGACCGTCATCGCCAATGCGCCGAACCCGGCCGGCGTGGCCCTGCTGCGCCGCGGCTTCAAGGATGAATCGATCGGCGCCGTCGGCCTGCTGGCCGGCGCCCTGCTGCCCACGGCCGTGGCGGGCCTGGCTTTCCTGGCTTTGTAGTGACCGCAGTGCGGCGGCCAACCTGGCCGCCGCTTTAATCGCCTTCGTACACGAGAAAATGCAGCCGGTCATAGAACAGGCTGTAGGCATAGTCGAACGTGCCCACGCTGCGAAACCCCTTGTGCAGATACACTTGCAGCGCTTCGCTCTTTTCCCACACCGTCAGGGTGATGCGCGCGCAGCCCTTGCGGCTGGCCAGGTCGCGGATGGCATGGAACATCTGCCTGAATAAACCCTGGCCCCGGTATTTCTCGTCGATGGCCAGGCTGCTGACGAAACAGTCGTCGGCGCGCGCGTGCGCGAGCACGAAGGCGTCATACGCATCGTCGAGCGCCTTCATGTCGTCGCGGTAATACGAGACGGCGCCGCAGGCCTGGAACTCGTCCATCGTCGCGGCCGTGAAAAAGCCGATGAAACGCCCGTCCTCGTCATGCAAGCCGTGGATATGCGCCAGGTAAGGGTCGATGTTCTGCCGCCGCTGCAGTTCGACGAACTGCAGATTGAGTTTATTGCCGAACGAGCAGTATTCGAGGTAACTGGTGGCAAACAGCAATTTGGCCATGCGGTTCTTCGCCTCTTCACCCAGCAGCTCGCCCGCCACCAGCGTGAGCGGCGCATGCGACAGCAAGCCCGCCTGAACCTGAACTTCGTCACCCAACGGCGCGGCATCGCCGATGGCCGGCATGCGGCTGCCGTGGCGGCCCACGGTGGGGCGCCAGAAATTGCCGGCGGCAATCTGCTGCGAACGGCGGGTTAGCAGGTAGCGGCAAAAGACGGCATTCACGCGGTCGAGCTGCGGGTCGTCCGACAGCACCGAGTAATAGTGGAAGTGATCGATGTCGGCCCGCAGCTGGGCCGCATACGCCATGCGCGGCACTTCCTCGATGTCGAATACATCGACGATGTCGGGCAGGCGCAAAGGATCGTCGAGTTGCCAGTCGATCTCGTCCAGCCTGGCGACGCAGCGCGCATATGCGCGCCGCTCCTCGTCGCTGAGCGGGATGTGCATCTCGGTAATGATATCGTCCAGCAAGCGCATGCCGCGGATACCGCCCGCCACCGCTTCGCGCGCGCCGTCATACAGCACGCAATAGCGCTGGTAGAACTCGGCATGGCTGAGCAGGGTCACGCCCAGGTTTTTCTTCCATTCGGCATAGAACTGGCCGAACAGCTGCGCCTCGAATTGCGGGCAGGAACGGGGAATTTCCCCACCGATGCGCGCATACGCGAGGTTCACATTGCGCTGGATCACACGCAGCGCCCCATCGTTCTTCTTGGCGATCAGCATGCCCGTTTCATCGAGAAACAGATTCATCCAGCTGACATGCCGGCGCTCTTCGCGGTCATCAGCGTTGCGCTGGAAATAATCGGGCACTTCCGGCTTCATCAGGAAAATCGTCGCCGGATTGTGCGGGATCGTGTCGACATCCATATACATGCCGCCGTATTCGCACATGATAAGGATGCGGAAATAATCGGACAGGGTGGCGAAGTAGCGCTGCGTATGCAGGGTATCGAGTATGCCGAAGCGGGCCGGTGCGAAATCGAGCGCCAGCGCGCGCAGCGAGTTGATATGCAGCGTCGTGCCGCCGATGGCGTAGCGACCTATCGTGTAGCGCCCGGCACCGCCCGTGGGGCTGAAACGCGCATCGTGGCGCAATTGCTGCGCATCCCAGACCCACAGGATGGAGACATACGGCGCGCCGCCGCTGTGCCGCACCTCGTCGAGCGCCGCGCCCCACTGCCCAATCGCTTCACAGGCGATGGCCGGCAGCGGCCCGCCCATCCAGATGCGGTGCAGGTAGCGCTCGTCGTCGCCCAGCGCGCGCGTGGGGATGCAGCTGAGCGAGGAACAGCTTGCCGCATTGAAATACGTAAAATTGCCGGCGACAAAGCTGCGCAGGGCGGCGATGCCCGCCTCGTGCTCCACGGCCAATTGATCCAGGTCGCTACCGGCTGGCCGCACATCGGCCAGGGTGATGTAATCGAGTTTCAGCCGGTGGATGCGGAACTCGTATTCCAGGCTGAAAATCTTTGCTTGATCGTGTTTTGAGGCCAGGTCATCTATTTTCATGGGCGCACCATTTTCCACAGGAGAGTGTCAATCAACGTCGCAGCAGGTAAAACAAGGGCGGGGGCGGGGGCATGCGCAGCGTGGCGCCATCAGTGCCGGGCCAGCCGCACCTCGCTTTCCCGGCGCCCCGCCATGCCCCGCGTAAACAGCAGCAGGCAGGCGGCGATGACCACGATGACGGGGATATTGAGCAGCGCATACGTTTCCAGCGCATAGCCGAAGCGCTGGCACAGCACGTTGTACAACTGCAGCCAGGCGGACAGATAAATGCAGTACAGCAGGCTCATGGCGGCCGTCGTCAGTGTCATCGATTCCTTGCTGGCCGTAATCGCGCTGCGGATCAGGGCGCCATTGAACAGGCCGAAGCCGATGGAATAGACAAACATGCAGGCCGCAAACACATCGACGTGGTGGCGACCCGCGCCGGCGCCCAGCATGCCGGCGGCCGCGATCAGTCCGCCCAGGCGCAGCAGGGAGACGAGGGGGAAATCCTGGCGCAGGCGCTGGATGGCGATGCTGCTGAACACAAAACCGGACAAAATCACGCATTGCAGCGCGATATACGTGGCGTAGGAGGCACCCATCTCCTGCAGCACGAACAGGGGCGAAAAGCCGATCCAGGCCGTCAGGGGCACGGTGGCCAGCCCTGCCGTGAACATGCCGAACATGAAGCGCCCGTTGCTGAAAATGGCGGCATAGCTGCGCACGATGGCGGCCAGGTCCAGGCGCGTGACGGTCGGCGCCGTGCGCGGCATGCTCTTGAACAGGCCCAGCAGGGACAGCAGCGCCAGCAGGCCGGAGAGGAAAAACACGTAGCGCCAGTCCAGCCGGCTGATGATGGCGCTGCCGAGGATGGGGCCGGCCAGCGGCGCGAGGATGGTGGTGCTCGACAGAATGCTGCTGAGCTTGACGGCCGCCATGTCGTCGAACAGTTCATGGATCATGGCATAGCCGATGAAGATGAAGCAGCAACCCATGCCCTGGATGAAGCGCAGGGCGAGAAATTGCTCGATGGAATTGGCAAACGGCACGGCCACGGTGGCCAGCAGGAACAAGGTATTGCCAGTTAGCACCAGCTTGCGCTTGCCGATCGTGTCGGCCAGGGGCCCGAGGAAAATCTGCAGCGAACTGCCGCCCAGCAGATACAGGCTCAGCGACAGGGGGACGAATTTTGCCTCCGCCTGGAACTCGTCGACGATGCCCAGCATGGCCGGCATGATCATGTCGTTCGACAGATAGATATTCAGTTCAAAGACGAGGAAAAACGCAAAAAACCACAGCAATTGCCTGGACTGGATGGACATGGTGCGTTCCGTAACGTGGGTGGCTGCCGTCAGTGCGTGCCGGTCGTCGGGGCATGGGGCGGCGGACACGGATCACACTGAAAACTCATACCAATTGTATACCAGTTAGGATTTTTATCGCCTGTTTTTGTGATTTTTAAATACCGCAGCAATACCACTTAAAAATCAAGGGCAGCACGGCAGGCGCTGCCGGGGCCGAGGAGGGCACGGCCGGCGATGGGGGAAGGCAGAAGCGATGCATACCAGTGCCTGCCGCGCCGTTGCGACGCGGCAGGCTGGCTTAGCGGCGGCGGTGGCTGGCGAAGAAATCGAGCAGCATCTTGCTGGCGTCGGGTTTGGCCTTGTCGTTGAACGGCAGGCTGGCGTCGCCGCCGCTCCACGCGTGTTCAAGGTGCTCGACCTGCGCCACGCGCAGCAGCACCTCCTGGCCCACCTGATAATCGTGCAGCGCGTACGCATGGGCCGGATTGCGCCCGCCCGCCGCGCCGCCCGGCAGGCGCTGCGCCGTCACCAAGGTATCGGCTGGCATGCGGTTCACGCGCACGCTCTGGCGCACCAGCTGCGTCTGGTTGATGGGCCGCACCACCTTGTCGGCCAGCCCTTGCAGCAGGATGGTCGGCAGGCGGGGAAACGCGGGCTGGCGCGCCAGCACCTCATCGATGGCCGCGTCGGCACGGGCGGCAGCGCCATGCTGCATCACGCCCAGCGCGCCGATCAGGTTATGCCCGGCGCCAAACACGGGCCCGGAATGCAGGCCCAGCGCGGCGAACAGATGGGGATGGTTCAGGGCCACGATATGCGCCATGCCGGCGCCGGCGGAAATGCCGCAGATATAGATGCGCGCGCGGTCGATCGCATGGCGGGCCGCCACTTGCTCGATGGCGCCGACGATCAGGCGCACGTCGCCGCCGCCCTCCTGCGTCAGCTTGTCATACCACTTCCAGCAGCGGCGCGCATGCGAACGCAGCGATTGCTGCGGATACAGCACGGCATAGCCCTTGCGCTCGGCCAGGCGGTTCATGCGCGTGCCTTCGGCAAACTGCGTGGCGCTCTGTTCGCAGCCGTGCAGCATCACCAGCAGCGGCCGGCCCCGGCTGCGCATGGCGGCGCTGGGCGCCTTGTCGGGCAGGTACAAAAAATAAGGCAGGCGCCGTCCGGGCAACTGCCCCAGTTCCGGCAACGGCGCATAGTGGGCGGCCAGCCACTTGCCCGGCGGGGGCGCCGTTCGCTTGCGCACGCGCGGCGGCGACAGGGGCGTGGCAAACGGCGCCAGCGCGGGCACGGCGTCGCTGGAGGGCCTGGCGCGCGGCGTCGGCCTGGGCTTGGCCACGGTCTTGCCGCGGGATTTAGGTGTAGGCGTGGGCTTGGCCGGCACAGGCCCGAACAGCACCTTGGCCAGCTTGCTCGCCGTGCGCTGCTGCGCCTTACCAGCGCGCAATAGCCCGCGCAGCCACTTGGTGGCGGGCTTCACCATGGCAAATCGCGCGCGTGTCGTGGTGGAGCGTACCGCCAGTTCATCCCTCTGCAACGTTGCATCGTCAGCATGTGCGGCCTCCTCCGTAGAACGCATAGAGTACCGCAATTGGCTGACAACACCGTTCGTTTGCGCACCGATAAAAGTGCCGCGAACACGATTGAGGCAGATCAAGCGCGACCCGGTACGCCTGCATAATCTGGGGACTCGATCAGCACTTCACACGAGGAGAGAACACCATGAGCTATCTGGACCGCGACATTCTGGGCATGTACCGCAACCACAACGGCCCGGGGCCGGCCCTGATGGGGGCCGACACCCTGCTCGGCGACGAGGTCTACAATCACAACGACGAGGAACTGGGCGACATCAAGGAAATCATGCTCGACATGCGCACCGGCCAGATCGCCTATGCCGTGCTGTCCTTCGGCGGCATTCTGGGCATGGGCGACAAGCTGTTTGCCGTGCCCTGGGAACGCCTGACCCTGGACCCCGTCAACAAGCGCTTCCTGCTCAACGTGGAAAAAAACCAGTTGAAAGACGCCCCCGGCTTCGACAAGAACAACTGGCCCGACATGGGCAGCGAAGCGTGGAACCAGCAGATGGAAGCGTTCTATGGCAGCGGCGCGCGCTACGGCAGCGGCGTCATGGCAGCGGGACGCATGCCATCGGGCAGCGACTTGCGCGGCGGCGCCAGCCTGCAATCGGGCAGCGAAGGCAGCATGTCCGGCACCTCGATGAGCGGCAGCCGCGCCGGCACGGGCAGCGGCCAGGGCGGCTCGCGCTCATCGCTCAGCGATGATGAGTAGGTCGGATTAGCGGCGCAGCCGCGTAATCCGACACCACCAGCGACACCGCACCACCGTCGCGCCAACGATGGCGTCGGATTACGCGTGGCTTCGCCCCGCTAATCCGACCTACCGCTGCATCGACTCCCATACCTTCTGCAAGCGCTTGGCAGAAACCGGCATCGGCGTGCGCAATTCCTGTGCGAACAGGGACACGCGCAGCTCTTCCAGCATCCAGCGGAAGTCGACGAGTTTCGGGTCCGTGTTCTTGCCGGCCTGGCGATCCTTGGCCTGACGCAAATACGGCGCGGCCGCCGATTGCCATTCGGCCATCAACTTGGTGTCGCGCGCGGGGTCGGCGCGCAGTTTTTCCAGGCGCACATTGATCGCCTTCAAATAACGGGGGAAGTGCGCCAGTTGCGTGTACTCGTTTTCCGTCAGGAAGCGTTTATGCACGAGTCCCTGCAGCTGCGACTGGATATCGGCCGCCGCCGCGGCGGGAATATTCTGCAGGCGCTTGGGCAAGCCGTGGAATTCCGTCAGCACTTGCGACAGCAGGCGGGCGATTTCATTGACCAGCAAGACCAGGCGCGACTTGCCTTCCGCCTGGCGCTTGGCAAACGAGGCGGCATCCAGCGGCAGCGGATCTTGCAGGCAAGCGATGTCGAGCGCCTTGTTGATGATTTGCTCGCGCAACTCTTCCTGCGACCCGAGGGCCATGAACTGCATGCCCATCTGTTGCAGGCCAGGGATGCTTTTCTCGACGTATTTGATCTGCTCCTTCATTTGCAGCGCGAACAGGCGGCGCAAACCGATCTTGTGCGTGCGCGCGGCCACGGTCGGGTCGTCAAACACTTCCAGGTCGCAATGCGTGCCCTTGTCGACCAGCGCGGGGAAGCCGATCAGGGTCAGCTTGCCCTGCACGATTTCGAGCAGCTCCGGCAATTCGCCAAAGGTCCAGGCCGTCAAACCCATGTGCTGCGAGACGGTGGCATTCGGCGATGCCGGCGCCGCAGCGGCGGACGCGCCCTTGCCTGCTGCAACTGTAGCGCTCTGTGCCTGCAGCCGCGACGCCACTTGCGCGCCCGCCACCTTGGCACCGGGCGTACCCGTGCCCGACACGCCCGACACTTCGGCCAGTTTCTGGAAACTCTGGCGCGCCTGGCCGCCGAACTCCGCCTGCAGGGTGGCCAGATTGCGGCCCATGTCCAGCTGGCGGCCATGCTCGTCGATCACCTTGAAATTCATGAAGTGATGGGCAGGCGGGGTTTCCGGCTTGAAGTCCGTCGTCAGCACATTGATGGTGATTTGCGTGCGGATGTCTGCGATGATGGCGTCGACAAGATCGCCGCGGCCAAACACGCCCGCTGCATGCACACGCTCGCAGAATTTCGCCGCATAATCAGGCAGCGGCACGCAGTGGCGACGCAGCTTTTGCGGCAACGATTTCAATAGCAGATGCACCTTTTCCTTCAGCATGCCCGGCACCAGCCATTCGCAGCGCTCGCGCGGCAACTGGTTCAGCGCATACAGCGGCACGGACAAGGTTACGCCATCGCGCACGCTGCCCGGCTCGAAGTGGTACGTCAGGCCCATTTCCAGGCCCGTCACGGACATGGTTTTCGGGAACAAATCGGTGGTCACGCCGGCCGCCTCGTGGCGCATCAGCTCTTCGCGGTTCAGATACAACAGCTTCGGGTTCTCGCGCGTGGCTTCCTTGTGCCATTTTTCGAAACCGGCGCCATTGCACACATCGGCCGGCAGCAATTTATCGTAGAAGGCGGCGATCAGTTCATCGTCGACCAGCACGTCCAGGCGGCGCGACTTGTGTTCGAGGTTTTCAATGTCCTTGATCAGCTTGTGGTTGTGCGCAAAGAATGGCGCGCGCGTGTCGAAGTCGCCGCCGACGAGGGCGTCGCGGATGAAGATTTCGCGCGCTTCCGGCAAGTTGAAATTGCCGTAATTGATGCGGCGCTGGCTGTACACCACCAGGCCATACAAGGTCGCGCGCTCGGAGGCCGTCACTTGCGCCGAACGTTTTTCCCAGCGCGGCTCGCCCCACGATTTTTTCAGCAAATGTTCGCCGACTTTTTCCAGCCATTCGGGCTGGATCTGCGCCACGCAGCGCGCGTACAGCCGCGTGGTGTCGACCAGTTCGGCCGCCATGATCCACTTGCCCGGCTTTTTCAGCAGCGAGGAACCGGGCCAGATATGAAACTTGATGCCGCGCGCGCCCAGATACCCGGCGCCCGGCTCGTCCTCGCCCTTGAAACCGATATTGCCCAGCAAGCCGGTCAGCAAGGCCATGTGCAGATTGTCATAGGTGGCCGGTGCCTCATTCAATCGCCAGCCCTGTTCCTTGACGATGGTGAGCAATTGCGAATGCACGTCGCGCCATTCGCGCAAGCGCATCTGCGACAGGAAATTCGTGCGGCAATTGTCCTGCAGCTGGCGGTTGGTTTTCTTGTGCTCGATGGCGGACTCGAACCAGCGCCAGATTTTCAGGTAGCTCAAGAATTCCGACTTTTCATCGGCGAATTTCTTGTGCGCCTCGTCGGCCGCCTGCTGGTGCTCCATCGGACGGTCGCGCGGGTCTTGCACGGACAGGGCCGAGGCGACGATCAGCACTTCCGTCAGACACGCGTTATCGAGCGCGGCCAGGATCATGCGGCCCACGCGCGGATCGAGCGGCAGTTTGGCCAGCTTGTTGCCCAGCGGCGTGAGCTGGTTCACCTCGTCAACGGCGCCCAGTTCCTGCAGCAATTGATAACCGTCGGCCACCGCGCGCGCCAGCGGCGGCTCGATGAAAGGGAAGGTTTCCACGTCCGTCAGGTGCAAGGACTTCATGCGCAGGATGACGGCGGCCAGCGAGGAGCGCAGAATTTCCGGCTCCGTGAATTTGGGCCGCAGCAGATAATCCTGCTCTTCGTACAAACGGATGCACACGCCATCGGCGACGCGGCCGCAACGCCCGGCGCGCTGGTTGGCGGCCGACTGGGCGATCGGCTCGACCTGCAATTGTTCGACTTTATTGCGATAGCTGTAGCGTTTCACGCGCGCCAGGCCCGCGTCGACCACGTAGCGGATGCCGGGTACGGTCAGCGAGGTTTCCGCCACGTTGGTGGCCAGCACAATGCGGCGCGCATTGCTGGTTTTAAACACGCGCTCCTGCTCCTCGGCCGACAGGCGCGCGAACAGGGGCAGAATCTCCACGTGCGGCGGATGGTGCTTGCGCAGCGCTTCGGCGCAGTCGCGGATTTCGCGCTCGCCGGGCAAGAACACCAGCACATCGCCCGAGCCGATGCGGCACAGCTCTTCCACGCCATCGACGACGGCATCCATCAGGTCGCGCTTTTCGCGCGCGGCGGCGGTGCGCTGGCCCGGCTTGTCAGGGTTGGCGGCACCCGGCATGGCCACCTGCTCGCGCTCCACGGGACGGTAGCGCACTTCCACCTGGTACAGACGGCCCGACACTTCGATCACGGGCGCGGGTTTTCCCGGCGTGCCGAAATGGCGCGAGAAGCGTTCCGCATCGATGGTGGCCGAGGTGATGATGATTTTCAAATCGGGCCGGCGCGGCAGCAGCTGTTTCAGATAACCGAGCAGGAAATCGATGTTCAGGCTGCGTTCGTGCGCTTCATCGATGATGATGGTGTCGTAATTTTTCAACAGCGGGTCGGTCTGCGTCTCGGCCAGCAGAATACCGTCCGTCATCAGCTTGACGGAGGCGCCACGGCTCAGGGTGTCGGTAAAGCGCACCTTGAAGCCCACCGTTTCGCCCAGCGGCGTACCGAGTTCCTGCGCGATGCGCTTGGCCGTCGAGGAAGCGGCGATACGCCGCGGCTGCGTATGGCCGATCATGCCCTTCTGGCCACGTCCCAGTTCCAGGCAAATCTTCGGCAGCTGCGTCGTCTTGCCGGAACCCGTCTCGCCCGAGACGATGATCACCTGGTTTTCAGTGAGCGCCTTGGCGATTTCGGCGCGCCGGCCCGAGACGGGCAAGTCTTCCGGATACGTGATCGGCGGCAGCGGATTGCGGAAAGCCTTTTCCGCCTCGCGCGCGGCGCGGGCCGCGTCACGGGCTTCGCGGCTTTCCTGCCCCTCGCGCGGCGGGCGCGCGGCCTGCGGCCGGCCCTCTCCCGCGCGCTGCTGCTGTTGCTGTTTCTGTTGTTCCGCGCGCGGCGGCTGCTGCCTTTGCTGGCTCACGGGCGGGCGCTGGCGGCCCTGCGCAGGCGTGGCGGCAGGCGTGGCAATATCCGCGCTGGCGGGCACGTTTGCAACGTTGGAAAGAGGGGAAGACTTATTGCTGGCTGAAGACATTGTTTTTTTACAGGTATTTTAAGCGCGCACATCGCGCAGCGAATTATAATGCGCTTAATGGAAAACCCTACCCAATTCGTCCAATGGCTGCGCTCCGTCGCGCCCTACATCCACGCCTTTCGCGGCAAGACCTTCGTGGTCGCCTTCCCCGGTGAACTCGTCAGCGCCGGGGCGCTGCAGGTGCTGGCCCATGATTTGTCCCTGCTGCATGCGCTGGACATCAATGTCACCGTCGTCTACGGCTCGCGGCCGCAGGTGGCGGAACAACTGGCCTTGCGTAACGTCGAAGGCCGCTTCCACAACGGCGTGCGCATCACGGACATCGCCGCGCTGGAATGCGCGAAGGAAGCTGCCGGCGAGCTGCGCCTCGATATCGAGGCCGCGTTCAGCCAGGGCTTGCCGAACACGCCCATGTCGCATGCGGCCATCCGTATCATTTCCGGCAACTTCATCACGGCGCGCCCGCTGGGCGTGATCGATGGCGTGGACCTGGAACTGACGGGCATCACGCGCAAGGTCGACGCCGAAACCATCCATTCCATCCTCGGTTCGGACGGCCTGGTGCTGCTGTCGCCACTGGGCTTCTCGCCCACGGGCGAAGCGTTCAACCTGACCATGGAAGACGTGGCCTGCAGCGCCGCCATCGCCCTGCATGCGGACAAACTGATTTTCATCACGGAAACACCGATGATGGAAGACGCCACGGGCGTGGAAATCCGCGAACTGTCGTCGCACCAGGCCGAAGCCGTGCTGATGGCCGGCTTCTTGCCGGACGCCACGGCGTTTTATTTGAAGCATTGCGTCAAGGCCTGCCACAACGGCGTCGAGCGCTCGCACATCGTGCCGTTCTCGATGGATGGCTCGGCCCTGCTGGAATTGTTCACCCATGATGGCGTGGGCACCATGATCAGCCATGAAAACCTGGAAAGCCTGCGCCAGGCCACCATCGAAGACGTGGGCGGCATCATCAAACTGATCGAACCGCTGGAAGCGGACGGCACGTTGGTCAAGCGGGGCCGCGAGCTGATCGAGCGCGAAATCGATTATTTCTCCGTCATCGAGCATGATGGCGTGATCTTCGGCTGCGCCGCGCTGTACCCGTTCCCCGCACAGAAGATGGCGGAAATGGCATGCCTGACGGTCAACCCGGAAGTGCAAGCCCAGGGCGACGGCGAGCGCATTCTGAAACACATGGAAAACCGCGCGCGTGCCGCCGGCCTGAACAAACTGTTCGTGCTGACCACGCGCACCTCGCACTGGTTCAAGAAACGCGGCTTCGTGCCGGCCACCGTCGACGATTTGCCGAAGGACCGCCAGCATATGTATAACTGGCAGCGCAAATCCCAAGTCCTCATCAAGACCCTGTAACACGTGAAAAAGCCCGGCATGCCGGGCTTTTACTTTACTGAAACACCATTACTTGATGTTCAGCGGGGCGAACGATTTCACCAGGTCGTCGAGCGCCTTCAATTGCGCCAGGAACGGTTCGAGCTGGTCCAGCGGCAGGGCGCTGGGGCCGTCGCAGCGGGCGTTGTCCGGGTCAGGATGGGCTTCCAGGAACAGGCCGGCGATGCCGACGGCCAGGCCGGCGCGGGCCAGGTCCGCCACCTGCTGGCGGCGGCCGCCCGAAGCGGCGCCACCGGGGTCGCGCTGCTGCAGCGCGTGCGTGACGTCAAAGATGATCGGCAAGTCGTCGCAGGTCTTCTTCATGACGCCAAAGCCCAGCATGTCGACCACCAGGTTGTCGTAGCCGAGGCACGTGCCGCGGTCGCACAAGATCAGTTGATCGTTGCCCGCTTCCTTGAATTTCTCGACGATATTGGCCATCTGGCCAGGGCTCAAAAATTGCGGCTTCTTGATGTTGATGACTTTACCGGTTTTCGCCAGGGCCACGACGAGGTCCGTCTGGCGCGCCAGGAAGGCGGGCAGCTGCAGCACGTCGACCACCTCGGCCACCTGCTGCGCCTGCCATGGCTCATGCACGTCGGTAATCACGGGCACGCCGAACGCCGCCTTCACGTCCTGGAAGATGCGCATGCCTTCTTCCAGGCCCGGGCCGCGGTAGGAATGGATCGATGAACGGTTGGCCTTGTCAAAGCTGGCCTTGAACACATAGGGAATGCCCAGTTTTTGCGTCACGCGCACATATTCTTCGCAGGCGCGCATGGCGAGATCGCGCGATTCGAGCACGTTGATGCCGCCAAACAGCACGAAGCTGCCGGTATTGCTGACGTCGATGCCATGGACTTTCACTGAGGTCATAGGGATTCCATATTGGTTAATTGCTACTACTTGCTTGGACGAGGCGCAGCCAGCGGCTGGCGTGATAAGGCATCTTACTAGCTAGGGCGGCGCAGATCAAATTTGATCCAGCGCAAGGGCATGGCAAACGGCGCGTGGCCGGGCCGCGACGGCCCCGCGAGGGCAGGCGCAAAGTGCCTTATAATCACGCTTTATCTCTACATTGATTCAGGAGCACAGATGGCCCGCACGATCCACTGCATCAAACTCAACAAGGAAGCCGAAGGACTCGATTTCCCACCATACCCGGGCGAACTGGGCAAGAAGATTTACGAATCGGTATCGAAAGAAGCGTGGGCCGCCTGGCTCAAGCACCAGACCATGCTGGTCAATGAAAACCGTTTGAACCTGGCCGATGCGCGCGCCCGCAAATACCTGGCCACGCAGATGGAAAAGCATTTCTTCGGCGATGGCGCCGATGCCGCCATGGGTTACGTGCCCCCTACCGAGTAAGTTTCAAGCATGCCCGCCCGTGGCCGCCGCGTCACGGGCAGTTTCACCTGCGTTTCACGCCCTGCCCCGCCGTTTCACGGCAC
Source organism: Janthinobacterium sp. PSRC1-1 (assembly GCF_049897525.1). Lineage (NCBI taxonomy): Bacteria > Pseudomonadati > Pseudomonadota > Betaproteobacteria > Burkholderiales > Oxalobacteraceae > Janthinobacterium > Janthinobacterium sp. PSRC1-1. The sequence continues at coordinate 231,704 of NZ_JAFCWK010000005.1, read as the reverse complement.
CGCCTCCCCGTTTCGTCGCACAGCGCTCGCCGCCCACGCCGCCTGCTGGCACAGTACGTCCATCGACAACCTCACACCAAGGCGGACACCATGTTGCAGCACATCTTCAGCCACACTCCCTTGTACGTCTGGGCCATCCTGGGCTTTCTCGTGTACCGGGGCGTGCTGGCCAGCCGCGCGCGCGAAGTGAGCTTGCGCAAGCTGTGCATCATTCCCCTGGTCATGCTTGCCCTGTCCCTGAGCGGCGTATACGGCAGCTTCGGCTTGGCCGGCAGCGCGCCATTCGCCTGGGCCGCCGGCGCCGTGGCCGGTGCGGCGCTGGCGTGGACGCTGGCCGATGCGCGCAAGATCGTGGCCATTCCCCAACGGGGCAGCGTGCAGCGCCCCGGCAGCTGGCTGCCGTTGATCCTGATGATGAGTATTTTTTGCATGAAATATGCGGTTGCCGTGACCCTGGCCATCGCGCCCGCGTATGCCCATGCGAGCGGCTTCAGCGTGCCCGTCTGCCTCGCCTACGGTGGCTTCAGCGGCATCTTCCTCGGCGGCTTGCTGCGCACGGTGAGCGTGTACCGCCAGGCGCATATGACAAGCGGCCCGCAAGGGGCCGCCGTGTAAGACAGGTGCAAACGCCGGCGAACGCCGGCTATCATCTTAGTAGGCCAGCGTACGCACGCCTTCCGGCATGCCCAGCAGGCAAACATTCGCGCCGCGCACGGCGAACAGGCCGACGGCGATGACGCCGACGATCTGGTTGATCTGCTGTTCCAGCGCCACGGGATCGGCGATCTGCAAGCCCAGCACGTCGATGATTTCGCCACCGTTGTCGGTAATGAAGGCTTCGGTGCTGCCCGCTTTCAGGCGCAAGCGGGGCGTGCCGCCCAGCGCGGCCAGCTGGCGCGAGACGGCGGCGCGCGCCATCGGCACCACTTCCACCGGCAGCGGGAAGGCGCCCAAAGTGCCCACCAGCTTGGAGCCGTCGGCGATACAGACGAACTGCTTCGAGACCGAGGCGACGATCTTTTCACGCGTCAATGCCGCGCCGCCGCCCTTGATCATGGCGCCGCTGGCCGTGATTTCATCGGCGCCGTCGATGTAGACGGCGATCGATTCGACGTCGTTGAGGTCGAAGACGGCAATGCCATGGCCAGCCAGGCGCGCGGCCGTCGCTTCGGACGACGCGACCGTGCCTTTGATGCGGTGCTTGATCTTGGCCAGTTCATCGATGAAAAAATTGGCGGTAGAACCGGTGCCGACACCGATGATTTCACCGTCGACCACATAATCAATGGCGGCGCGGGCTACGGCTTGCTTCAATTCGTCTTGGGTCATGACATTCAGGCTAAAGTGGGGAATGGCGCTATTTTAACGGATTGCCAGCCCGGCTTGCCGGCCATGACGACCGACCATACCATTTGATACAACAGGCGAGCGGGAAAAGTTTGCCATAGGGCAATTCCCCATTCAATTACTCTCTATGGCCTTTAAAATATGCGAAAATGGAATGATCGACCGATATGACGTTCCAGGAATAGCACATGAATCACAGTAAACAGGTACTTGTTGTCGATGACAGCCGGGTTTCACGTTTGATGTCGCATCAGTTCATCCTCAGCAAACATGCCGACTGGCAAGTGATTGAGGCGGCGACGGGTGAAGAAGCCCTGGAAAAAGTCAAGACAGTCAACCCTGTCCTGATATTACTGGATGTCAACATGCCCGGCATGGGCGGTGTGGCGGCGGCGGAACAATTGCGCACGCTGTGTCCGCAAACACACATCATTCTCGTCACGGCGAATGTGCAAAACGCCATCCGCAACCGCGCCAGCGAGCTCGGCGTCGGTTTCATGGAAAAACCGATCACGGAAACCCGCATCCATCAGCTGATCGAATCACTGGGACTGTGAGCATGATCAATCTCTCCGAACTCGAAAACGACGCCCTGGTAGAGATATTCAACATCGGGGTGGGCCATGCGGCCGCCTCGATGAGCGAGATCGTCAATGAAGAAGTGACCATGTCGGTGCCGTCGATCACGTTCCTGAACCGTGCCGACGCGGCCGCCCTGCTGGGCAGCAAGAAAGATGGCGAACGTATCTGCGGCGTCAGCCAGCATTACGATGGCGCCTTCGCCACCGAAGCCATCCTGATGTTCCCGGAAGATAAGAGCCTGGAAATCGTGCGCCTGATGGTGGGCGATGCCATGCCGCTGCAGGAACTGACGGAGATGGAGCAGGAGGCGATGAGCGAAATCGGCAACATCATCCTGAACTCCTGCGTGGGCACCCTGGCCAACCTGTTCGACAGCGAGCTGCATGGTTCGCTGCCCCTGTACCACGTGGGCACCAGCGCGGAAATCCTGTCCTCGTTCGGCAGCCGCGATGACGAAGCCGTCGTGCTGATGCTGCATATCGACTTCGTGCTGTCCAAGCACCAGATCCACGGCTATGTCGCCTTCGTGCTCGACCTGTCCGCCTTGCACGACCTGAAACAGCAGGTCAGCCACTATCTGGCCAAGGTCCTGGGACAGGCGTGACGATCATGCCGGATGCATTACACCGACTCGCCCTGCTCGAAAGCATACTCGGCGCCGTCAACCTGGGCGCCATCGTGCTCGACGAGCAGCACCGCATCGTGCTGTGGAACCACTGGATGGCGCGCCACTCGGCGTGCCGGGCCGACGCCGTGCTGGGGCAGGACTTCTTCGCCGTCTATCCGGAACTGCGGCACAAGCGCATCGATTCGGCCATCACCCAGGCCCTGCGCGACAATTTCCAGTCGCTATTGTCGCAAACGCTGCACAAGGCGCCGTTTGCCCTGTACACGCATGGCGTGGCCGCTGGCACGGCGGAAGGCCAGGAACGCATGCAACAGGCGATCGCCGTCACGCCGATCAATTTACCCGCGTCGCCGCGCCACTGCCTGATCCAGATCAATGATGTCACCATCGCCGTGGGCCGCGAAAAGCTGCTGCGCGAACAGACCATGGTCTTGCGCTCGCAAACGTTTTCCGACGGCTTGACGGGCATTGCCAACCGCCGCCACTTCGACGTGGCGATCGAGAAGGAAATGCGGCGCGCCATGCGCACGGGCAGCCCCCTGTCGCTGCTGATGATCGATATTGATCATTTCAAGGATTACAACGACCATTACGGGCACCAGCAGGGCGACGACTGCCTGATCCGCGTGGCAGCCGAACTGGCCGCCATGCTGCAGCGCCCCACCGACCTGCTGGCACGCTATGGCGGCGAGGAATTTGCCGCCATCTTGCCCGACACGGACGCCGCACAGGCGCTGCGCATGGCCGAGGCGATCCGCGAACGGGCGGCCGAGCTGCGCATTGCGCATGCCAAGACGGACAATGCGGTCAAGCACATCACGGTCAGCATCGGCATCGCCACGCAGCAGCCGCAGCAGCAACTGCCGATCTCCGCCCTGATCGGCGCCGCCGACCGGGCCCTGTACCTGGCCAAGGGCGCCGGGCGCAACCGTGTGATGGTACAGCCCCTGTAGGAAATACAACGCCCGGAAAAGGATTCCAGTAGACATCTTTACGGCGTGTGCGTAGACTCGTAATTGATTGTAGCAACAACAACAAGAATTTATCTTTGGTATCTATCCATGCGCATGGCCTGCCCATGCGGGACACGGCCAGGAGCGCTTGTGAATCTCGATCCTTCCTTCAAATCCGGCTTGCCGGGTGCTGGCATGGATACGACCATGGTGAATGGCATGCGCCTGCTGCTGTCGAGCGCTACCTTGCTGACCCTGTTCATCGACCCCGAAAGCGCCGGCAGGCTGAGCAAGATCACCTGGCTGATCTTTTCCGCGTATACCCTGCACAGCCTGCTGCTGTATGTGCTGGCCGTCCTGGGCCTGAGTTTGCCGGAAGATATTCTGCTCTACTGGCTGGACGTGGCCTGGTATGCACTGATCGTATTCTCCAGCAGCAACCACAACAACCTGTTTTTCCTGTTTTTCTTCTTTGCCATCCTGACCTCGTCGTTCCAGCGCGGCTTCGAGGAAGGCGCGCGCATCACCCTGGCTTCGGCCGGCCTGTTCGCCGCCACCGCCCTGTTCGGCGAAACGGATGCGGAACTGTCGCGCCTGCTGCTGCGCGCCACCTTCCTGCTGGCGCTCGGCTACATGATCGCCTACTGGGGCGGCTCGGCCATCACCCAGCGCAGCCACCTGGCGCTGCTGCGCGATGTCAGCCAGCTGTCCAATCCGCGCTTCGGCGTCGACCAGACCATCAGCTCGGTGCTGGAAAAAACCCGTAGTTATTTTAACGGCCGCAGTTGCCTGCTGGTCATGCAGGACAAGGGCACACACGTCTGGTCGCTGCGCAGCGTACTGCATACGGCAACGGGCGTCGTGCACACCAGCTCGCTCCTCAGCGACGACGCGGCCAGTCCCCTGCTCGCTTTCGCGCACGATAAAATCGCGCTGTACAACCAGCCCGTCAGCCCCTGGCTGCCATGGACAGGCGGCGCGCGCATGCTCGATCCCCACAGCGGGCGCTGGCTGCGGCATGACGCCGCGGCAGCCGCCCGCCTGGCCGAACTGCTCGAAGCGCACGCCTTCATCAGCGCGCCACTGCCCTTGCGCAATGGCAAGGGCCGCATCTTTATCGTCTCCGCCACCAGCATGAGCAAGACCGACGCCCTTTTCCTCAGCCATATCGGCGCGCAGGCGTTTCCCGTCATTGAAAACATCGATCTGCTCGACCGCCTGGCATCGCAGGCGGCCTCGCGCGAGCGCGAAAAGATCGCGCGCGACCTGCATGACACGGCCGTGCAGCCGTATATCGGCTTGCGCCACGGCCTGGCCGCCCTGCGCAATGAAGCCACGCCGGGCAATCCGCTGCTGCCCGAACTGGAAAAACTGATCATCATGTCGGGCCAGGTGATCACCGACCTGCGCAGCTACGCGCGCACCTTCAAGAACGGCCAGGTGCAAAGCGAGCCGGAACTGCTGGTCGCGCTACGGCGTCAGGCGGCACAGATTCACGAATTCTATGGCATCGACATCGCCCTGCATATCGAGGGCGACCTGCATATCAACGACCGCCTGGCGGCCGAGGTGTTCCAGATCGTCAACGAGGGCATGAGCAATATCCGCAAGCATACCTCGGCGCGCCACGGCGCCATCCAGCTGACTTGCGTGCAAGGCGCGCTGCACATCAGCATCGACAATGAATGCGCGGCCGCGCACGTGCCCGATTTCCTGCCCGACTCGCTGGCCGAGCGCGCCGCTGCCCTCGGTGGCAGCGCCCGCGTCACCCACAGCCGCCTGGGCCACACTTCCGTGCAGATCGAGATCCCGATATGACCGACATGAATGAACGCCAGCACGTGCCCGACGTCCACACCAGCATCCGCGTCATGCTGGTCGACGATCACAAGACCATGCTGTGGGGCCTGGAACGGCTGATCGGCGGCGAACACTCGGGCATGCGCGTGGTCGCCACGGCGTCCGACAGTGCAGCAGCGCTGGCACAGGCGCTGGCGCTGCAACCCGATGTCATCGTGCTGGACCTGGACCTGGGCGGCGTCAGTTCGCTGGCCATCCTGCCCGCGCTGGCGCAGTGCGGCAGTACGCGCGTGCTGGTGCTGACGGCCAGCCGCGACCAGGCCACGCTGGACCAGGCCATCCTCAAAGGCGCGCGCGGGATCATCAGCAAGGATGCGCCGGCCGAGATGGTGCTCAAGGCCATCGAAAAGGTCTACCACGGCGAACTGTGGCTGGAGCAAGCCATGCTGGGGCGCATGATGACCCAGCTGACGCAGCCGGGCGGCGCATCGGCGCAGGCCATCGCCGTGGCCAGCCTGACCTTGAAGGAAAGAAAGATCATCGCCGCGCTGGTGCACGGCAGCGGCACGCCAGCCAAGCTGCTGGCGGACCAGCTGTGCATCTCGGAACACACCTTGCGCAACCACCTGACGTCGATCTACCGCAAGCTGGGCGTGTACAACCGCCTGGAACTGTACGCCTACGCCACCAAGCATCAACTGGGCGAATTGCCGCCCGCCAGCTGATCCCCGTTCCCGCAGCCGCATCCCCTCACAGGGCGCCCGCTTTGCCAGCGTAGCGCCAGGCATGCGTTCGGCCTGCGCCTGCGCGTGCCAAGCCCAGCCATGACAATTGTCCCGAAAAAATCGAGCATATCCTCCCTGCCGGAAAGGGAGGTTCTTCTGATGTAGATCAAGCTGCCCACTTCTATATTGGTGTTACCGGAGTGCACATCACACGCCACGGTCCACCACGATACGGAGCACGGCATGCGCCTAGCCAAGTTTCTTCCTGCATCACTGTCCGCCTATTTGCAGGGCAAGGAAAAGGCCGCCTTCTACCGCTATGCCCTGGTCGCCGCACTGCTGGCCGTGATCTGCATCATCGGGCTGCTGGCACTGGGAGTAAGCCCGTAAGGCAGCGTTTCGCGGAAATACCCCTGCAAGACAGCAATGCCGTTTCACCCACCGTAGTTCCTCAACCACCAGGAGTTGTCATGAACCTCATCAAAAACTTTATCCGCGAAGAAGATGGCGTGACCGCCATTGAATATGGCCTGATCGCCGCCTTGATCGCTGTCGTGATCATTGTTGCCGTCAAGCTCATCGGCACGAACCTGAACATCATCTTCAACAAGGTCGCTACTGCCCTGGTTCCCGCCGCGTAACAGACCACAAGCCGGGCTGGCCCTGTGCGGCCCGGCTGTTGGCAATTGTCCAGTTTCCGAGGTACGCCATGAAACGCCTGTTCTCCTGCCTGCATGAAGATGCAGCCGTCACCGCGATCGAATACGCGCTGCTGGCCAGCCTGCTGGCAGTGGCAGTGGTGGCCAGCATCAGCCTGGTCGGCGACCAGGTGCTGCTCATGTACGGCCATATCAAGGACCAGATCATCCTGGCGCTATCATGAACGCCCTGCACAGCCATCGCCCCCTGTGCCTGATCGTGCTTGGCTATGCCGCCGCGGTCACATTACTCCTTGGCAGCCTCTCCATGCTGCGCGACAGCGTGCCGATACTGTCGGGCTTTCTCCTCATTTCGCTGCTGTCCGCCGTGTTTGCGCTATGTGGCTACAGCCTGTATGTGATGCTCATGCTGCGCCCAGATCGCCTGTGCCATTACCTGTATCACGTGCTGCGCCGCTACCTGAGCAGGGAACGCCTGCTGCAGGCGCTGCCCGTGTTGCTGCTCATTCCCATCTTTGCCGCCAGCTTCACCGCCTTCAAGGCGGCCATTCCCCGCTTGCATCCCTACACCTGGGACAGCCGCCTGTCCGCCTGGGATATCGCTCTGCATGGCGGCAGCGCGCCATGGGCATGGCTGCAACCGCTGCTGGGCTATCCATGGATGACGGGCCTGCTGAACGTCAGCTACCACCTGTGGTTCTTCCTGTTCTATGCCACGATCTACTGGCTGGCGCAAGACACGCGCCGCCCGCTGCTGCGCATGCAGTTCCTGCTCAGTTTTGTCCTTTCCTGGATCATCCTGGGCAGCATCGCGGCCATGCTGTTTTCCTCCGTCGGTCCCTGCTACTACGGCCACTTGCACAGCAGCGACCCCTACGCCCCGTTGATGGCCTATCTGCATGAGGCCAACCAGCACTTCCCCATCTGGGCCTTGTCGGTGCAAGACACGCTGTGGCAAGACTACCAGAGCAGGGGCGCTGCGAGCGAACTGGGCATCTCGGCCATGCCCAGCATGCATGTCGCCACCGCCGTGCTGATGGCCTTGCTGGGCTGGCGCGTCAGCCGCAGCGCCGGCGTCGCCCTCAGCGTTTTCGCCATGCTGATCATGCTCGGTTCCGTGCACCTGGGCTGGCACTACGCGCTCGACGGCTATGCCGGTGCGGCCGGCGCGGCGCTGGTCTGGCATGCGGTGGGCCGCATGCTGCGTGCCGGCGGCGTCTGCGTCAGCACGCTGGGCGCTGCGGCGCCATGCATGAGCAAGGGAGGGCTGCTGTCATGAATGCCGCCCTGACCTCGCTGCTGTGCCTGGCCTTGCTGGCCGGCCTGTTGGCTGCAGCCCTGTGGCATGACCTGCGCACGCGGCGCATCCCGAATCGCCTGGTGCTGTGGGGCACGGTGGGCGGCGTGCTCCTGAACAGCATGCTGCCGGCCGGCGCCGGCCTGTTCCAGCAGCCGTTTGGCGGCCTGGGCCTGCTGCAGTCGCTGGCCGGTGCCGCTGCCGGACTGGCCCTGCTGCTGCCCATGTATCTGCTGCGCGCCCTGGGCGCCGGCGACGTCAAGCTGATGGCCATGTGCGGCGCCTTCCTGGGGCCGCTTGCCGTGCTCGAAGCGGTGCTGCTGACCTTGCTCGCTGGCGGCGTGCTGGCCATCGCCGCCGCCCTGCTGGGACGCCGTTTGCGCCAGGTGCTGAAAAACGCCTGTCACATGCTGCTCGGCACGCTGCTGCAAAGTCTCGCCGGCGGCCCCGCTACCGTGGCCGAGCCGCCTGCCGTCACCGGCAAGCTGGCCTACGCGTTTGCCATCGCCAGCGGCACGGGCCTGCAAATTTTCCTGACGTACAACCACCTGTGGAGCTTGCGCTGAACAGCGCATATCCATGACCGCCACCAGAACGGGACGCCATCATGAACGCCATCAGCACCCTGCGCCACTCGCGGCACGCCAGCCTGCTCGGCAACGCCTTCATGGCGGGCATCTGGGCCGTGTTTGCCTATGCCCACGTGCTCGCTTACCTTCACACCCGTGACTGGAGCTATTTGCTGTTCTGCATGACGGAAACCGTCTCGGCCCTGTTTTTCCTGATCCGCACGGCACCGGACAGCGTCTCGACCGACATGCGCGACTGGCTGCTGGCCATCGGCGCCACCTTCGCGCCTTTCTTCTTCAGTCCTTCCGACATGGCGCTCTGGGCCGACGCACGCTACCTGCTGCTGCCGGGCAGCGCCTTGCTGCTCACGGGCCTGCTGTCACTGAACCGCAGCTTCGGCCTGGTGGCTGCCCAGCGCACCATCAAGACCCGCGGCCTCTACCGCGTGATACGCCACCCGCTGTACGCCAGCTACCTGATTTCCATGAGCGGCTACGTGCTGGCCAATACCTCGACCGCGAATCTTCTCATCTACGGCGCGACGATGGCGCTGCTGCTGGCGCGCCTGCTGCGCGAAGAACGCTTCCTGGCTGCCGACGTGCGCTACCGCGCCTACATGCGCCAGGTGAAATACCGCTTGCTGCCTTTCATTTTCTGATCGCCAGCCCAGATCGACCCGCAACCAGGAGCCATCATGCCCGATACCTATCCAGAAGAACGTGCCAACGGCAGCATCACGCCGGCAGCGATGCGCGCGCCGCGCAATGTGGCCGAGACCGGCTTGCCCTTTTTGTTCCTGGTGGAACTGCTGGTGAAGGTCATGTTACTGCGCGGCCAGATCAGCTTGCCGGCCCTATCGGCGCACGTGAAGCTGGGCGCCGGCGTGCTCGAACCGCTGCTGACCTTCATGCGCGCCGAAAAACTGTGCGAGGTACAGCGCACCGGCTACAGCGGCACCGACGCCGACCAGCAGTATCACCTGGGCGACCAGGGACGCCTGCGCGCCGCCGACTATTTGCGGCGCAATGCCTACAGCGGCCCCGCACCGGTCACGCTGGCCGACTACAGCGCGCAGGTGCTGGCGCAAAGCGTGGCTCGCATGCACGTCACGCGCGACACCGTGCTGCAGCAGTTTCACACCGTGGTGGCCAGCGCTGCCGTACTCGACCAGCTGGGCGCGGCCATGAACTCGGGCCGGGCGCTGCTGCTGCACGGTCCCGCCGGCAGCGGCAAGACCTACCTGGCCGAGCGCCTGCATGGCTTGCTCAGCGGCACCATCGCCCTGCCGCATGCGGTCATGGTCGATGGCGAAGTGCTGCCCTTCCTCGACCCCATGCTGCACACGCTGGCCAGCGACGCCGCGCCGCCAGCCGACCCGCGCTGGGTGCGTGCCCTGCGCCCCACCGTGCTGACCGGCGGCGAACTGACGCTCGACATGCTGGACCTGCAATTCGACCAGGGCGCCCGCCTGTACCAGGCGCCGCTGCACCTGAAAGCCAACAACGGCATCTTCATCATCGACGACCTGGGCCGCCAGCGCTGCTCTCCCGTGGAACTGATGAACCGCTGGATCGTGCCGATGTCGCGCCGCGTCGATTACCTGTCGCTGCACACGGGCTACAAGTTTCCCGTGCCCTTCGACGTCATCGTGGTGTTTTCCTCGAACCTGGCGCCGCGGCAGCTGGCCGACGACTCCTTCCTGCGCCGCATCGGCTACAAGATCCATATCGGCGAACTGAGCGGCTACCACTACGAAACCGTATTCCGCCACACCTGCGAACAATTCGGCATGGTCTTCAACCACGCCAGCTACCACTACCTGCTGCAACTGCATGGCCAGCATGCGCGGCCGCTGCTGGCCTGCTATCCACGCGACATCCTGTCCCAGCTGTGCGACGTGGCGTGCTACGAGGGCCGTCCGGCACGGCTGGAAGCCGATGCGCTGCACTGGGCCTGGAACAACTATTTCGGCGCCGCCGACGGCTCCGCCGGCATACAGAACGGATCGGCTTCGGTCCTGCATAAAGGAGTATCAAAATGAGAAACGCACGCGCTCTGACGATGATGGCCTTCGCGGTCATCCTGGCGTTCGTGGCGGTCATCGTGGCCGCGCGCTGGATCAATGCCCAGGCTTCGGGCAATACCAACAAGGTAGCCGTTGCGCTACTCGACATCAGCCTGGGCGCGCGCATCGCGCCTGAAATGGTGCGCATGGTCGACTGGCCCGCCAACGCGCTGCCGCCGGGCGCCTTCAGCGATCCGAAACTGCTCGACGCGCGCGTCACGCGCACCAGCATCCAGCACGGCGAACCGATCATGGAGAGCAAGCTGGCGCCCCCCGGCACCCAGGGCGGCCTGTCGGCCGTGGTCGGCGAAGGCAAGCGCGCCATGACCGTGCGCGTCAATGACGTGGTAGGCGTGGCCGGCTTTGCCCTGCCCGGCAACTATGTCGACATTCTCGTCAACACCCAGGACGAGCTGGCCAAGAATGCCAGCGGACGCGACCCCAGCATTTCAAAGATCGTCCTCGAACGCATCCTCGTGCTGGCGATCGCACAGGAATCGAGCCGCGACGACACCAAGCCCAAGGTGGTCAATGCCGTGACCCTGGAATTGACGCCGGACCAGGCGGAAAAGCTCGACCTGGCGCGCAGCGTTGGCACGCTCTCGCTGGTGCTGCGCAACCAGATCGAAGACAAGCCCGTCAACACTGAAGGCGCCACCAAGACCAGCCTGCTCGACACCAAGGTCGCCGCCCAGGTAGCGGCGCCAGCACCACGCCCTGTCGTGCGCCACCGCGTGGTGCAAGGACCGGTCGGGCCACAAGTCGATGTCATCAAGGGGCTGGAACGCAGCTCCCAACAATTCTGAACAACGCGGATTCCTGCCCGATCCGCACCACGAGGAGCATGCCATGAGCACCATGAGCAAACTGAGCACAGCAAACGGGAGCCGCATCCTGCGCATGGCCCTCGCCATCGCCGCCATCGGCACCCTGATTCCGGCCGCCTATGGCGAAGTGGCCGCCCCGGCGCCACCAGCGGCTTCGCCGGGCCTGTCGCCGACGCCGCCGGGCGCCAAGCCGCAGATGGCTGGCACCTCTGCGACGACCACAGCGACAGCCTCTGCGGCGGCCATCTCGCCGCCGCCAAAAGTGGTGCAGCGCGCACCACGCGCCAAGGCCATCGCGCCGCACGCCATGCCGGAATCGGCCGGCAGCCACACCGACGTCAGCCGGAACATGGCCCTGGCCGAGGGCAAGTCGACCCTGATGCACCTGCCGTTTCCCGTCGCCCGCGTCTCGGTGGGAGATCCGCGCATCGCCGATGTGATCCTGCTCAATACCACCGATGTCTATCTGCTGGGCAAATCCGTCGGCACCACCAACCTGATCATCTGGAACCGCAACAACGAGGCCAGCATCATCGACCTGTCCGTCAGCATCGACAGCAGCCTGCTGCAGGCGCGCCTGAGCACATTGCTGCCGAACGAGAAAGACTTGCATGTGACGGTCGCTGGCGACACGCTGATCCTGTCGGGCATGGTCAGCGATACCGTCAAGGCCGACCAGGCGATGTCGCTGGCGAACGCCTATGCCCAGCGCGGTTCGCGTCCGGCCACCGGCACGGCCGCGGCGGCGGGCGCCGGCGCAGCGCCAGCGCCCGCCGCTGGAGGCCCCGCCGACCCCTCGGGCGGACCAGCTCCCTCGCCGCGCGTGATCAACCTGATGTCCATCGCCGCGCCGCAGCAAGTGATGCTGGAAGTCAAAGTGGCGGAGGTATCGAAAACCCTGGTCGACCAGCTGGGCGCCAGCCTGGGCATCAACAAGACCATCGGCAGCTGGTCGTATTCGCTGCTGTCTAGCCTGTTGAGCAATAATCCCAGCGGCTTGAGCGGCGCCAGCAAGAACAACTTTTTCAATCTCGACGCGCAAAAACGCGATGGCCTGATCAAGGTACTGGCCGAGCCGAACATCATGGCCATCAGCGGCCAGGAAGCCAGTTTCCTGGCCGGCGGCAAGATTTTCATTCCCGTCAGCCAGACCAATAACGGCGGCACGCCCACGATCACGCTGGAAGAAAAAGAGTTTGGCGTGGCCGTCAAATTTACCCCCACCGTGCTCGAAGGGGGGCGCATCAACCTGAAAGTGTCGCCGGAAGTATCCGACCTGAACAAGGAAGGCATCGGCATCACCGCTACGGGCATCTCGACGACCGCCATTCTGCCCTCGTTTACCACGCGGCGCGCCACCACCACGGTGCAACTGTTCGACGGCCAGAGCTTCGCCATCGGCGGCTTGATCAAGAACAATGTCACCAGCAATATCAAGGCCCTGCCAGGACTGGGCGAAGTGCCCGTGCTGGGCGCGCTGTTCCGCAGCACGGATTTCCAGACCGACCGCTCGGAACTGGTCTTCATCATCACGCCGCACCTGGTCAAGCCATTGCCGGCCGACTACAAGCTGCCCACCGACGAGTACATACCGCCGACGCGCGGCGACGTCTTCCTGCAGGGAAAAATGGAAGGCCGGGCGCCAGCACCGCAGCCGATGCCCGTGCCAGCGCCGCTGCCAGCGCCTGCTTCCATGCCGCCCCAGGCAGCCATGCCGGCCCCCGTGCCGCCCGCCATGCCGGTTGCCACGCCGGCGCTGAGCAACGACGACCTGCCGCAATACCGCGCCGTGCCAAAGGCCGATGCGGCCACGCCATCGGCCAGCATCATCGATGATCTCAAATAGGAGCGCCCCATGAAAACCTTGACCTTCACACGCACCCTGCCCCGCTGCCTGTTGTGCGCAGCGGCATCGCTGGCTGGCTGTGCCGCCACGACCACTCCCGTGCTCGACAGCCATTTCGGCGAGGCGGTGACCCTGCTCAAGCAACAGCAGATCCTGTATCCCGCTGCGGCCAGCAATACCAATCCCGTGCTCGGCCTCGATGGCAGGAGCGCCATCAGCGGCTACAAGCTGTACCAGAAGTCGTTCAGCGCGCCCGAACCGCTGCCCGACGTGCTGACGATCGGCGTCAGCAAACGCTGACACTGCCGCCCCGCCCTTTCATCCCATCTACAGCCGGAGCCCGCCGTGAAAATCTTCATTATCTCCAGTAACGAACAACAACTGGCCGGGATGGCGGCGCTGCTGCGCGAGCGCCATGCCGGCGACGATATCGACAGCGCCGTCGGCAGCCTGGAGCGGCTTGCCGGCACGGCCGACATGGCGACGCCCGACGTGCTGCTGCTGGCGCAACCCGTCATCGACGATGCCGACCTGGCGCGCATCGAGCGCCTGGCCAGCCGCCAGCCGGGCATGGCCATCATCCTGCAATGCCAGCACCAGGGCAGCGACTTCCTGCTGAAAGCCATGCGCGCCGGTGTGCGCGAAGTGCTGCCGCAAGCCGACAGCGGCGCGGCCCTGAATGCGGCGCTGCAGCGTCTCGAGGACAAGAGCGCGCGGCACGTGCAGCGCAATGGCAAGGTGATCGCCTTTGCCTCGTGCAAGGGCGGCAGCGGCGCCACTTTCATCGCCGCCAACCTGGCCTATGCGCTCTCGCTGGACAATCAGCGCGTGGCACTGTTCGACCTGAACCTGCAGTTCGGCGATGCGGCGCTGTTTGTCTCGGACCAGAAGCCGACAGCGACCCTGTCGCACGTGGCGCAGCAAATCCACCGCCTCGACGCGTCCTTCCTGGCCGCCAGCATGGTGCAGGTGACGCCCCATTTCAGCATCCTGGCCGCGCCCGAAGATCCGGCCCATTCCAGCGACGTGAAGCCGGAACACATCGACCAGCTGCTGCACCTGGCGCGCAGCGAGTACGATTTCATCGTGCTGGACCTGGGCCGCGGCCTCGATGCCATCAGCGTGCGCGCGCTGGACCATGCCGACATGATCTGTCCCGTCATGCAGGCAACGCTGCCCTATATCCGCGACGGCAAGCGCCTGCTGCAGGCGTTCCAGTCACTGGAGTATCCGACAAGCAAGATTCACCTGATCCTGAACCGCTACGCAGGCGACGATGAAATCCGCCTGCGCGACCTGGAGGCGGCGTATGGCCAGCGCATCTTCCATACCATCGCGAATCACTACGCGGCAGCGGCCGCTTCGGTCAACCAGGGCGTGCCGGTGTTGAAGCTGGCGCCGGGCAGCCCGCTGTCGAAGTCGCTGCAGGAGTGTGCCAGCAAGCTGTCGGGCAGGCGCGCGCCCGTCCCGGCAGGCCTGTTTTCGCGCCTGTTCCAGCGTAGCCGGCCCATTCACCTTCGAGGGGAAACAGCATGAGTACCGATATCCATGGCGGCCATCCCAGCCTGCGTGAACGCCTCGGCAGCGCCGCCGCGCCGAATGGCTACGCGCCGTTCGGCGCCACCCGCGCTGGCAGCGCCGACAATCCCGCCTACCATGAACTCAAGCAGCATGTGCACCAGGCCCTGCTCGACAGGATCGACCTGGAGGGCATGCAGCGCCTGTCGCAGGAGCAGATACGCGAGGACCTGAAAACCCTCGTCGGACGCCTGCTCGATGAAGACAATGTCGTCGTCAACGACATCGAGCGGCGCACGCTGGTGCGCGACATCCAGGATGAAGTGCTCGGCTTCGGCCCGCTCGAACCGCTGCTGGCCGATCCGGAAATTTCCGACATACTCGTCAATACCTACCGCCAGGTGTATGTCGAGCGGCATGGCCAGTTGGAACTGAGCACTATTCGCTTCACCGACGATGCCCACCTGCTGAAAATCATCGACAAAATCGTCTCACGCGTGGGCCGGCGCATCGACGAATCGAGCCCCATGGTCGATGCGCGCCTGCCCGATGGCTCGCGCGTCAACGCCATCATCCCGCCGCTGGCCATCGATGGCCCGGTGATGTCGATACGGCGCTTCTCGGCCCAGCCGCTGCGCCTGGCCGACCTGGTGGAACGGCACAGCCTGACGACGGAAATGGCGCAGATACTGCAAGGCCTGGGCAAGGCCAAGGTCAATATTCTGATCTCGGGCGGCACTGGCAGCGGCAAGACCACCATGCTCAACGCGATTTCCGGCTTCATCAGCACGAGCGAGCGCATCGTCACCATCGAAGATGCGGCCGAACTGCAGATGCAGCAACCGCACGTGGTGCGCCTGGAAACGCGGCCGGCCAATATCGAGGGCAAGGGCGAGGTGACGCAGCGCGCGCTGGTGCGCAATGCGCTGCGCATGCGGCCCGACCGCATCATCCTGGGCGAGGTGCGCGGCGCCGAAGCGCTCGACATGCTGCAGGCGATGAACACGGGCCACGAAGGCTCGATGGCCACCATTCACGCCAATACCCCGCGCGACGCGCTGACGCGGCTGGAAAACATGATCAGCATGGCCGCCTCGATGTTGCCGGGCAAGGCCATGCGCCAGCAGATCAGCGCCGCCATCGGCGTGGTGGTGCAGGTGGCGCGCCTGACCGATGGCAAGCGCAAGGTGGTGTCGATCCAGGAGATCACCGGCATGGAAGGCGAGATCATCACCATGCAGGAAATTTTCACCTTTCGCCAGACCGGCATTGCCCAGGACGGCACCGTCAGCGGACACTTCCAGGCCAGCGGCGTGCGGCCGCAGTTCCTCGACCGCCTGCGCGCCTTCGGCGTCGTCGTGCCGGAAAGCCTGTTCGATCCCAGCCGCCAATACCACTAAGGAGAAGGGCCATGGACTATCGCTATTACGTCTTCGGCGCGCTGATCTTCCTCGCCGTGGTGCTGTTCATTACGGGCCTGTATCACAGCTGGAACAATGCGCGCGGCCCCGAATCGGAGCGGGTGGCGCATCGGCTGCGGGTGCTGTCGGCCGGCGCCCACGCGGGCGAGCAAAACACCACCATGATCAAGCAGCGCCTGCTCAGTGAAACGCCGGCGCTGCAGAAATTGCTGCTGGAGGTGCCGCGCGTGCATGCCCTGGACCGCCTGCTGGAGCAGTCGGGCCTGAAATGGAGCGTGGCCCAGTGGGCCATGCTGGTGCTGCTGACCTTTCTCGTCGCCCTGGTGGCCATCAGCTTCATCAACCTGCACTGGCTGCTGCGCCTGCTGGCGGCGGCCGCCTGCGCCCTGCTGCCCCTGTACTACATCGAACGGGCCAAGGCGCGCCGCCTGCTGCGCATCGGCATGCAGCTGCCCGACGCGCTCGACCTGATGAGCCGCGCACTGCGCGCCGGCCATGCCTTTCCCACGGCACTGAAAATGGTCGGCGATGAAATGACCGCGCCGCTGGCCGAGGAATTTCGCATCGCCTTCGACGAAGTCAATTTCGGCATCGCCATGCCCGATGCCCTGATGAACCTGGCCACCCGCGTGCCCAGCACCGACATGCGTTATTTTGTCATTGCCGTACTGATACAGCGCGAGACGGGCGGCAACCTGGCCGAACTGCTTGAGAGCATCAGCCACATTATCCGCGACCGCATGAAACTGCTGGGCCAGGTGCGCGTGCTGTCGGCCGAGGCGCGCCTGTCGGCCTGGATACTGTCGCTGCTGCCATTCGCCGCGGCGGCCGTGATCCACCTGAGCAATCCGACTTTCCTGGCCGTGCTGTACGACGATCCCGGTGGACAAAAAATGCTGGCCTGTGCTGCGATGCTGATGCTCGTCGGCATCCTCATCATGCGCAAGATCATCCACATCCGGGTGTAGTGTCGAGGGAGAAAACATCATGACTACCGTGCAAATAGGATTTCTGGGCTTGCTCTTCATCGCCGTCTTCGCCGGCGCCATGTTCGTGCTGCTATTGGCCATACCCGACCCGCTACGCCAGCGCCTCGACAGTGTGGGAACCAGCGAACCAGGCAGTGCGCGCCAATGGCTGGCGCAATTCGTCAAGTTCAGCGGACCGCTGGCCCGCCTGTCCTTGCCGGAAGACGGCTGGGAAACGTCCAGGATACGCCTGCGCTTCATGCATGCGGGCCTGCGCCATCCGTCGGCGCCCCTGCTGTACTTCGGCGCCAAGACGGGCCTGGCCATCGGCCTGCCCGTGCTGCTGTTCCTCGGGCTGAGCCTGGCAGGGGTACATAACGACGGCATCGATTTGCTGCTGTGGCTGCTGTTGGCGGCCTGCCTCGGCTACTACCTGCCCAATCTCTGGCTGAACCGGCGCATCCGCCTGCGCCAGCGCGAGATCTTTGAAGCGTTTCCCGACGCACTCGACCTGATGACCGTCTGCGTGGAGGCGGGCCTGGCCATGGATGCGGCACTGGCGCGGGTAGCGGCCGAGATCAGCCTGAAAAGCGGGGTGCTGGCCGAGGAACTGCATTTGCTGACGCTGGAACTGCGCGCCGGCAATTCCAAGGAGCGCGCCTTGCGCAACCTGGGCCTGCGCACGGGCGTCGAGGATGTCGACGCCCTGGTGTCCATGCTGATCCAGGCCGAACGCTTCGGCACCAGCATCGCCTCCTCGCTGCGCGTGCAGTCCGATCAGCTGCGCACCAAACGGCGCCAGCTGGCCGAAGAGCAAGCCGCGAAAATCGCCCTGAAGCTGCTGTTTCCCCTGATCTTCTTCATTTTCCCCTCGCTGCTGGTGGTACTAATGGGGCCAGCGTTCCTGCAAATCTACCGCATCCTGCTGCCAGGCATGGCTGGCGGCAATTAAGACAGCGTTCCCTGCGACTCCCGGCAGCAGCCACTGCCGGGAGCAATGCCTTCCCCGCCAGCATCGCGTCCCTCCCAGCCCTTTCTCGCAGCCTGCCCCTGCCGCCGCACCGCATGCCTGGCCAGTGCTGCGCTGGCGAACCCGAACGACATGTCCGGCTTGGCCGTATGGCGCCAACGACGCGCGTCTGCGTCGCAGGCGCGCGCTTGATGCGGTGAAGGCGTCTGCCGCGATGAACCAAAAAAAGGCCGGACTGCGTGTCCGGCCCTGTTACCTGCCTGGCGAGCAACTACATGCTGATGCGCAAGATGGCCGAGGCGAGCTTCTCGAAGCACGGTTTGAGCTCGGTGGCATTGGCCGCGTGGCAATAGATGCCCACCGGCTGCGTCGGCGTGGCGCAACGCGATGGCGCATCGGTCGTGTTGGCCATGCACTTGAGGATACTCTCGCCCGTGTCGCCAGCGACGGGGCCATTGACGGTGGTCAACTGCGTTCCCAGGCCCAGCGTAAATACATACATGCCTTCCGAGCGTGCCTTGGCGGCCATCGCTTCGAGCAGGTTGCGCGAAGCATTATTGACATTGACCCAGGTCTTGGCATTGGTACTGGTATCGTTGCTTACGGGCCGCAGCGTGGTGCCAGGATAAATGGCGAACTCCTGGTCGGCCAGATTGTGCGCGTTGTACCATTTTGGCAAAGCGGCAGCATCGAGGTTTTTGACGATATCGGTTCCCTGGTAGCACTTCCCCGCAGCCGTCGAACTCTGCATGTTGATCTGCCACAAGCCAGCCGGCGTGCCGGTCGGAGCATCGTTCGTGATCAGCGAGCCGGGCGTGGTGCAATCAGCAGGTTTTTTGAAGGTAAAAACGGAAGAAAAGGTATTCGGCGTGCCGTCGGAAAAAAACACGATGACGCGCAGGCTGGAACGCTGGGCCAGGGGAATGCTGTTGAGCTGGTTGCGCCCATTCCACATGCCTTCGGCGGAATTGGTCAAGCCGTCAAAAACGTATTTGCCGATGTGGGTATTCATGCCCTTGCCGTCCGCCGAGCCGGTCGGCGCATCCGTATCGTTCAGGGCGAAGCCGCGTGAGCTGGTACGTATTGTATTGTCGAGTACCGCGCCATACGAAAAATGAATCAGGGCCATTCGATCGAGGTCCTTGTTAAACTTGGTCAGGAACAATTTCGCACTGCTGATCACGGTCGGCCCCACGGACGCCATCGACCCCGAGGTATCCATCACAAACGCCAGGTCCAGGTCCTTGCGGATGGTTTGCGCCGCTGCGCTGACATTGAGAAAATTGAAGCCCAACACCCGCATCAGGGTCACCGGCACCGATGCCGTGGCCGACGCGTCGACTGTGACCTTGCCCGCGTCAAACGTGACGGTCGGATCGGGAAAGCTGGGCGTGGCACCCAGATAGCCGGAGGGGAAATTTGCGGCAAAGAATTTCCGTGCGGCAGCCTGCGCGCTGGCCCGTTGCGCGGCCTCGCCCACGCCCTGTGTGACGGAACGGGCAGCGGCGATGCTGGCCGCATCGACGGCAGAATTGAGCTTGGAGCGGACAATGAAACCCAGGCCCGAATCGATGGCCAGGCCCACCGTGCCTATCAGCACGACAAGCGACAATGCCACGACAATGAGAACCTGTCCCTTGGCCTGTTTTCCAGGCGTGTTACGTTTTTTCATGATGCCCTCCAGGTACCGGATGATGGCGTCCGGATGTCAGAAGATGGTTTTGGCGTACAGGTTGCCGCTCAGCTGCGGCGTTTTGGCGCCGAAGCCCAGGTTCATGCCGGCAAACAGAATGCTCGAGCGGTAAAGCCCTTCCACGACATAAATCACTTCGCCATCAGCGAGCTGGTTGCTCATGGCGTCATTGATGGCCGAGCCGGCGCTGGGGATGTTGCTGCACTTGCCGCTGCCATCGGTGGCCCAGCTGTTGCAAGTCCATACCCGGCTCGGCTGCTGCGCCCCCTTCGTCCAGCGGTAGTGTTCCAGTATGACGTTCGACTTGCCAGGGCCATTGCCCATGATCTTGCTGATGTACATGCTGCCATTGGTGGCCATGTCCAGCGGCGGCGTCGTCATGGCCAGCGCCGTCATGATGGTCTGGGGGTCTTGCGAGGAGCGCGACGCCAGGTTGGCGCCTTCGCGGCTCAGATTGGTCAGGATCATGTCGCCTTGCACGATGCGCGCCAGGTCGAACACGGGGACGGCCAGCATCAGCAAGAGTGGCAGTACGAGAGCGAATTCCACGGCCGCCACACCCTTCTGGCGCCGGATTGGCAGTTTGCGCGCGTTCATCAGAAAGCCTCGTTACGCATGGTGGCAGCCACGCTGAATGTGTATTGGCTGCGCGAGCCGGCACTGGTCTGGTGGCTGGGGTTGAGCAGCGCCATCAAGCGCCAGGCGGGCGTGACGACAGGCCAGGTGCAGTTCACCTGCAAGACGACGATGTCGCCGGCGGCGCCAAACATATTGTTGTTGTACGCCGATGGCGTTTGCGACACGCCATTGACGACGATGACGGGACTGAGCATGCCATACAGCCCCAGCGAACTATCCTTGATTCTTTGCAATACCGCTTCGTAACGCTGCTTGTTCGCCGTGGCGGGGTCGAGGTTGTTTTGTCCCGTGATGGAATAGCGCGCCCCTTCGCGCACCGCGTATTGCATTGTCAGGTTGACCCAGAACATGACCCCCAGTTCCATGATCATGGCGAGGAGAAAAAAGAGGACAGGGGCGATCATGGCAAACTCCACCAAGGCCGCGCCGCGCGGCATTTTTTTCAGGCACAACTTTCCCTTACAGATGTTTCTAGTCTGCATGATTTACTCGCTTGGACAGGTTGCTCTCGGTCTCGCGCCGAAGTTGCAATAAAGTCAAATAAATTGCTCTTTGTATAATTTAATTTAGGTAATGCTGAGACGAAAGTCAAGGTCTGAATGCGGGTAAATCAGGGGCGCTCGAAATGAGCGGGGGAAATAAAATTAGCGCGGCAGCAGGCTGCGGTCGGCAGGGTTGAGCAGGAAGCCTTGCAGGATGTCCTGCAGTTGCGGCAGTTGCGCCACGTAGGCGGGAATGCCCAGCTGGCGCGCGCCGAAGTAGTGGGCGATGAGGTCGCCCTGCTGCTCCATGTTGAAGTCGGACAGGACGCCGCCGGCCTGCGCGTCGTAGCGGTAGGCGCGCTGCCCGATGTAGCCGCCGCGCAGCGCCAGCAGCGCGCCATGCAGCAGCACGCTGTAGCCGAGCTGGTACTGCCACACGTGCACCATTTCATGGATGAAGAACAGCTTGCCGCCGTGGCCTTCGCGGGAAAAATCGTCGCGGTACTGGGCCGGCATGAAATGCAGGCTGCCGCGCGGCGTCATCGCCGTGTTCTGGTCCTGCAAGCCGAAGGGTAGAAAGGAGCCGCGCACGACGCGCACGCGCGCGTAGTCGATGGCGCCCTGGAAGACGCTGCGGGCCATGGCGGTTTCGCCAATGGTGAGGGGGCGGCGCAAGACTCGCATAGGAAGAAGAGAAGAAAGCGCGGCAGGCAGGCAAGCCTGCCGCGCCGGTACCGCTTACGCCAGGCGAAGACCGCTGGCTGCTTTCGCGATTTCCGTGATGCGGTCCCAGTTGCCGGCCGCGATCGCGTCTTTCGGCGTCAGCCACGAACCGCCCACGCAGGCGACGTTCTTGCATGCCAAAAATTGCGACGCCGTCTCTTGCGAGATGCCGCCCGTCGGGCAGAAGGTGATGTCCGGCAGCGGGCCGTAGATGGCGTTGAGCATGCCGATGCCGCCGGCCGGCACGGCCGGGAACAGTTTCAGCTGCTGGAAGCCGTTTTCACGCGCCGCCATCACTTCGCCGGGCGTCATCACGCCTGGCAGCAGCGGCAGGCCGCTGCTTTTCGCCGCCGCCACCAGGGCCGAGGTCAAGCCTGGCGAGACGCCAAACACGGCGCCCGCATCGCGCGCCTGGACGAATTCCTCGGGGCGGGTGAGCGTACCGACGCCGACGATGGCGCCCGGCACGGCCGACATGGCGCGGATCGCTTCCAGGCCGTGCTTGGTGCGCAGGGTCACTTCCAGCACGCGGATACCGCCCGCCACCAGCGCGCGCGCCAGCGGTACGGCGTGTTCAGGATCGTCGATCGCAATCACGGGGATCACGCTCGACGTGCGCATAATTTCCAGTAGTGTCATGGTCATCTCTTATTTCCTAGCCAAAAAGTCTTCATCGGAACCCGGTACGGTATCACCGACATTGTCGGCGTCGTGCAAGGCGACGGTGGTGGGAATCGGCGACGGCAGACCGAAGGTGGTAGCACCCTCTTCCGCCGCGCTGACGGTGGAACGGAACATGGAAAACAGCTCGCGGCCCATGCCGACGTGGTTCGGCGACAAATCGGCCGTGACCAGCGCACGCGCATGCCAGACATCGGCCGGCACCAGCGCCTCGAGCACGCCGGTAAACGCGTCGAGGCGGATGATGTCGCCGTCGCGCACCAGGCCCAGCGGGCCGCCGGCGAGGATTTCAGGCGAGACGTGGATGGCGGCCGGCACCTTGCCCGACGCGCCCGACATGCGGCCATCGGTGACCAGCGCCACGCGGCGGCCCGCATCCTGCAGGTTGGCCAGCGCGGGCGTGAGCGCATGCAATTCCGGCATGCCGTTGGCGCGCGGGCCCTGGAAACGCAGCACGGCGACGAAGTCGCGGTCCAGGGTGCCAGCCTTGTAGGCATTCATGAACTCTTCCTGCGAATTGAACACCAGGGCTGGCGCTTCGACCGTGCGGTGCTGCGGCTTGACGGCCGAGACCTTCATCACGGCGCGGCCCAGGTTGCCTGCGACGAGGACCATGCCGCCGTCCGGCGCGAACGGGTTTGACGCCGGGCGCAGCACGTTTTCGTCGGCGCTGGCGGCCGGCGCGTCTTTCCAGAAGACCTTGCCGTCTTCGCCGAGGAAGGGCTCCATGCAGTGCGCGCGCAAGCCGTGGCCCAGGATGGTGTTGACGTCTTCGTGCAGCAGGCCCGCATCGAGCAGTTCGCGAATCAAATAGCCCGTGCCGCCGGCCGCGTGGAAATGGTTCACGTCGGCGTCGCCGTTCGGGTAGATGCGCGTGAGCATCGGCACGATGGCCGACAGTTCATTGAAATCATTCCAGTCGATGACGATGCCGGCCGCCTTGGCGATGGCCACCAGGTGCAGGGTATGGTTGGTCGAACCGCCCGTGGCCAGCAAGCCCACGACGGCGTTGACGATACATTTCTCGTCGACGATATGGCCGACTGGCAAGTAATTGGCGCTTTGCGCCGTGATGCCGGCGGCGCGCTGGGCGGCAGCCTTGGTCAGCGCATCGCGCAGCGGCGTGTTCGGCGTGATGAAGGCGGCGCCCGGCAAGTGCAGGCCCATCACTTCCATCAGCATCTGGTTGCTGTTCGCGGTACCGTAGAAGGTACAGGTGCCGGCGCCATGGTAGGCTTTCGATTCGCCTTCGAGCAAGTCTTCGCGCGTGGCCTTGCCTTGCGCATACAGCTGGCGCACCTTGGCTTTTTCCTGGTTCGACAAACCGGAGGTCATCGGACCGGCCGGCACGAAAACGGCCGGCAAGTGGCCGAAGTGCAGCGCGCCAATCAACAGGCCCGGCACGATCTTGTCGCACACGCCCAGGTACAGGGCCGCATCGAACATATTGTGCGACAGCGCCACGGCCGTCGACATGGCGATGGTGTCGCGCGAGAACAGCGACAGTTCCATGCCCGGCTGGCCTTGCGTCACGCCATCACACATGGCGGGCACGCCGCCGGCGAACTGGGCCACGGCGCCCACTTCGCGCACGGCTTGCTTGATGATCTGCGGGAAGCCGTCGAACGGCTGATGCGCCGACAGCATGTCGTTGTACGAGGAAACGATGGCCACGGACGGCTTCTTGTATTCTTTCAGCGACAGCTTGTCGTTGGCGGGAAAGGCGGCAAAGCCGTGCGCCAGGTTGGTGCACGACAGGGCGCCGCGCTGCACGCCCTGGATGCGGGCCGCATCCAGATGCGCCAGATAGGCGCCGCGCGATGGCCGGCTGCGCGCGATGATGCGCGCTGTTACGGATTCGACTACTGGATGCAGCGCCATATGGATTTCCTTAAAAATGAGTATTTCGTGAAATTTTACTACAAAATGCTGAAGAAGAAGCACTCTTGCATGGGTCAACAACAGAAATAAGCCACAAATTGCCGCGTATCAAAGCCAACCCAGGCAATATCGCGTATCCGCAGCCGCCAACATATCTCTTATAGGTGGCTGCCGCAATCGCGAAAAAAAACACGACAAAATCGGCTTCGCGTCACAAACTGTAGTGAAATTACGTTTTTGTGATGTATTATTCTCCTACCAACGCCGGATCCGCTGTTCGCCACGCCGAACGCGCCGCGCTCCTTTCAACCGAGACAAGCACCCAAGCCGACCGCCATGCGCCAGCCAGAACCTACTCCTGCCATCACCGCCACCGCCAGTTTCCAGTCCCTGCAAGCGCACAGCGCCAGCCTGCGCGAAGTGCATCTGCGCCAGCTGTTCGCTCTTGACCCCGCACGCTTCTCGACGATGACGGTCGATGCGGCAGGACTGCTGCTCGATTACTCGAAGAACCGCGTCGACGCCACCGCCATGCGCCTGCTGATGGATCTGGCGCGCGAACGCGGCGTGGAAGCGCAGCGCGAAGCCATGTTCACTGGCGAGAAAATCAATCTTACCGAACATCGGGCCGTTCTGCATACCGCCTTGCGCGCGCCACGCGGCACGAAGCTGGTGGTCGATGGCCAGGATATCGATGCCGACGTGCAAGATGTGCTGCAACGCGTCAAGGCGTTTACGGACAAGGTACGCAACGGCAGCTGGCTCGGCCACACGGGCAAGCCGATTTGCGACATCGTCAACATCGGCATCGGCGGCTCGGACCTTGGCCCGAAGATGGCGTGCCTGGCGCTGCGCTCGTATGCCAACCCGGGCCTGGAAATGCACTTCGTGTCCAACGTCGACGGGCACGACATGGAAGCGACCCTGTCGAAGGTCGATCCGGAAACAACCTTGTTCATCGTGGCCTCGAAAACCTTTGTGACCGCTGAAACCATGCTCAACGCCAATACGGCGCGCGCCTGGTTCCTGCTCGAAGGCGAAGAAAAGGATCTGGCGCAGCACTTCGTGGCCGTCTCGACCAACACGCAAGCCATCGTCGAGTTCGGCATTTCGCCGGACAACATGTTCCCGTTCTGGGACTGGGTCGGTGGCCGCTATTCCGTCTGGTCGTCGATCGGCCTGGCCGTGGCGCTGTCCGTGGGCTTTGAATACTTCAGCGATTTCCTCGCCGGCGCGCATGCGATGGACCAGCACTTCCGCCAGGCCCCGCTGGAACAGAACATGCCCGTGGTGCTGGCCATGGTCGGCTTCTGGAACCGCCAGTTCCTCGATTGCGGCTCCGTCTCCATCGCGCCGTATCACCAGGACTTGAGCCGCTTTGCCGCTTATCTGCAACAGCTGGACATGGAAAGCAACGGCAAGCGCGTCACCAAGGATGGCGTGCCCGTCGACGTGCCGACCGGCCCCGTCATCTGGGGCGATTGCGGCACGAATGCGCAGCACGCGTATTTCCAGCTGCTGCACCAGGGAACCGATATTACCCCCATCGACTTCATCGCCGCCCTGCGCGCCACGCACGACTTGCCGGGCCACCACGACGCCCTGCTGGCCAACTGCTTCGCCCAGTCGGAAGCCTTCATGACGGGCAAGACGGGCGAGGAAGTGCGCATGGACCTGCAGGCGCAAGGCTTGCCGGACAGCGAGATCGAAGCGCTGGTGCCGCACAAGACCTTCCCCGGCAACCGCCCCAGCAACACCATTTTGATGGACCAGCTGACCCCGACCACCCTGGGCGCCCTGATCGCGCTGTACGAACACAAGACCTTCGTGCAGGGCGTCTTGTGGAACGTCAACAGTTTTGATCAGTGGGGCGTGGAACTGGGCAAGGTGCTGGCCAAGAAAATCCAGGCCGAACTGACGGGCGAAGCCCGTCCCGACCACCACGACAGCTCGACCAATGGCTTGATTGCCTTGGCGAAAGCCGCCAAGGCGGCGTATTAACTTAATTGAGGTTTATGAATATTTACGAAATCAAAGTAGTCAGCGACAAGCCCATGCAAGTGGGCGAATGCCCGCTATGGCATGGCAAGGAAGCGGCCCTGTACTGGGTCGACATCGATGGCCGCGCCGTGCACCGGCTGCACCCGGCCAGCGGCAAGCATGAGCAGTGGAGCATGCCGACGGAACCGTCGGCACTGGCCATCAATGCGGGCGGCGGCCTGATCGTGGCCTTGCGCAGCGGCTTTGCCCATCTCGACACGAAGACGGGCAGCCTGGCGCAAATCGCCGCGGCGCCATTCGACATGGCCACCACGCGCTTCAACGATGGCAAGGTCGATCCGGCAGGCCGCTTCTGGGTCGGCACGATTTTCGAGCCGCGCAGCGCCGATGCGGCGGAAATGTTCGTGCTGGAAAAGGGTCAAGTCCGCAAGGTCTGGTCGGGCGGCATGACCGTGTCGAACGGCCTGGGTTTTTCCCCCGACAAGCGCACCATGTACCACGCAGATACCACCACGCACCGCATCGACCGCTTCGACTTCGACGCGGTCACGGGCGCCATTTCCGCGCCGCAACCGTTCCAGCGTTTTTCCACGGACAAGAAAGCGCTTGATTACGGCGGACGCCCCGATGGCGCAGCCGTCGACAGCGAAGGCAATTACTGGTCGGCCATGTTTGAAGGCGGCAAGATCTTGCGCTTCGCCCCCGATGGCCATCTGCTCGGTGAAATTACCGTGCCCGTGCGCTGCCCCACCATGCTGACGTTCGGCGGCCCCGACCTGCGCACCTTGTACATCACCAGCGCCAGCCACAACCGTTCCGCCGCCGAACTCGCCGACCACCCGTTGAGCGGCCACGTGCTGTCCGTGCGCGTGGACGTGGCGGGCCAGCCGGAAACGCCGTACCAGGCTTGAGTATTTACAATCTAAAGGCCAGCACCAGCGCGGCAAGCTGCTGCGCCTGACGCTGCATGGCCGCCGACGCGGCCGCGTTTTCCTGCACCAACTGGGCATTTTCCTGCGTGCTGGCATCAAACGCGGCCACCACTTCATTGATGGCGTGAATGTCGCGCGCCTGTTCGTCCGATGCCGTGCGCAGCTGGCCCATGATGGCCGTCACATGTTGTACGCTGTCGACCACTTGCAAAATGGTGGCGCCAGCACGCTCCACCAGGCCGCTGCCCAGCGCCACCGTCTCCACCGTATTGCCGATCAATGCCTTGATTTCACGCGCGGCGCCGGCCGAGCGCTGCGCCAGCCCGCGTACCTCGGCGGCGACGACGGCGAAGCCTCGCCCCTGTTCGCCTGCACGCGCAGCTTCCACTGCCGCGTTCAAGGCCAGGATATTCGTCTGGAAGGCAATCGCATCGATCACGCCGATGATGTCGACTATTTTCTTCGACGACGCCTCGATACGGCCCATGCTGGCCTGCACCTCGCGCATGGCGCCACCGCCCTGCCCCGCCTCGGCCG
Source organism: Janthinobacterium sp. PSRC1-1 (assembly GCF_049897525.1). Taxonomy (NCBI): domain Bacteria; kingdom Pseudomonadati; phylum Pseudomonadota; class Betaproteobacteria; order Burkholderiales; family Oxalobacteraceae; genus Janthinobacterium; species Janthinobacterium sp. PSRC1-1. Next base: position 203,959 of record NZ_JAFCWK010000005.1, on the reverse strand, counting down.
ACATCCGTGACGCCAGCGCATCGGCCTGTCCCACATGGCCGGCACCGCGCCGCACCGCGTCCGTCAGCGCCTGCATCGCGCGCACCGTCCGCTCGACATCGCTAGCCTGGCGTTCCGTACGGCGCGCCAGCGCAGCGTTATGCATGGCGATCCCGGCGCTCGCTGCAGCGATGCTATCGGTGCCATCGCGCACGCCGGCAAGCGTGCCGCGCATGGTCGCCAGCATGGCCGCCAGCGATTGGCCCAGCGCATTACGGGGTGCCCGCTGCGGCGGCCGCAAATCCATCTGCCCCACATGCGCGCCCAGGGCCAACACCATTTGTTCCAGTTCCTGCCCCTGGCGCGTGCTGGCGCGCAAGGTCACGGCCACATAACACAGCGCCGCCGACTCGACCACGACGAACATGGCGTGCAGGAAAACGATGCCCAGGCCAGGCGTACTAAAACACATCACGCCATAACTTGCTTGTTGCAAATAAAAAAACAGCAAGTGGTGCGCGGCGATCGTCGCCGCGGCCACGATCACGGGGCGCCAGTCGCGGTACAGCACCAGCAGCGCCAGATAGACGAAAATGCCGAAATGCAACTCTGTCAAGCCTGCACCTTGTTCGATATGCAAGGCGGCCATCAGCATGATGGCGACGGCATTGACGCAGCGCGTGGCCAGGCTGCCGGGCCGGGCGAGAAAAAGCAGGGTCGGCAGCAAGGCGACCGGCAAAGCCACCTTGGCAACGAGATGCCAGGTGCCGTACCAGTTCGCAATGCCAGCCGACACCAGGGCCAGCAGCCATAGGACGACCAGCATGGCGCGGTCCGCGCGCACGGCGACCGCCCGCAAGGGAGATAGATACATAATTCACTCTTCATTAATATCTGTCCACGCGTAAAAAGCGCCAGGCAGGCGCCATTCCGGTACGAACAGGATTGATCAGGACAAGCGGCAGGTGCTGGGCCGCAACGACAGGGGCGGCCCGCAAGCCAGTGGTGCGCCAGGCGGCGTGAAAGACGGCCTGCGCAGGAGGACGAAGGGTGGCACAGCAAAGTACGAGCGTGCGGCCCCACGGATCCAGGGAACGCATTATACGTGAATTGTGGCAATACATTGCCACGAGGGAATACTTAAAATGCACCAGGAGCCGCACGCCAGGCGGCGTGCGGCGGTGTCAGCGCACTTTAACGGGCCAGCACTTTGCGGATGGTGTCAGCCAGTTCCGCTGCCACGAATTTCGCCACATACCCATCGGCGCCCACGCCCTTGACGTGGTCTTCGTTGGTCGAACCCGTCAGCGACGAGTGGATCACCACGGGGATGTTGGCGAAGCGGCCATCGTTCTTGATGTTACGCGTCAGGGTAAAACCATCCATTTCCGGCATTTCCAGGTCGGTCAGCACCAGCGCGACCTTGTCTTTCGCCGTCTTGCCTTCGGTCGCCGCCTGGGCCGAGATCGCCTGCAGGCGTTCCCACGCCTCCTTGCCCGTCTTGGTCATGATGAAGGACACGCCCATCGCTTCGAGGCCCTTCTCGATCAGCGAACGCGCCAGCGAGGAATCGTCGGCCGCGAGGATCACGGCGCCGGCAGGCAAGCGCACTTGCGGGCCGATGCTGTTCTTGTCGACGTCAGGGTCGCCCGACGGCAACACGTCGCGCAGGATTTGCTCCACGTCGAGCACTTGCGCCAGGCGCGTCTTGTCCGTGTCGCCATCGAGGCGGGCGATGCTGGTGACGAGGCCGCCACCGACGCTCGATTCGGCCGACAGCACCTGATTCCATTCCAGGCGCACGATTTCATCGACCTCTTCCACGGCAAACGCCTGTGTCGAGCGGGCAAATTCGGTCACCATCAGGATCTTCAAGCCGCTGCTCTTGCAACCGACCGCCATCGGCAAGTCGATCACGGGCACGATCTGGCCACGGATATTGACCACACCCAGCATGTGCGGGTGCGACCCGGCCACCGCCGTAATGGCCGGCATCTCCATGATTTCACGTACCTTGAACACATTGATGCCGAACAGTTCGCGGCTGGTCGAGTGATCGCTGGTGCCCAGCTTGAACAGGAACAGTTCGAATTTGTTATTGCCTGTCAGGCTGGTGCGTTCATCGACATCTTGCTGCATTGAATTCATTGTGTCCCCTTAAGCCGTCTTGTAAAGTTAAGTCTGCCTGCCCGTGATGCTGCGAACAGTGCGGACTGCACGTCGCACGGACGTCGGATGGCGGGTTCGGGGCATGGCCGGCGCTAACGGTGCAGTGTAGTACAACCAATAGTTGCTATCGATTTCAGCTTGAATTATACGTTTTTTTACTTTCCTTAAAGCTACTTTACGCTGCTATCGGCGATCCTGACAGCATTTCTTGATTTGCTTGTTGCTACAGCGCAAATGATGATGGAGAGAACCGAAAATTTCCCTGGCAACCATGGTTGCTTTGAAAAGCCAGGCGCCAGGCGTGACGGCGCACCTGCGCCAGCGAACGGCATATAATGGTCGTGCCAGCGCCGCCTGCCAGCATACCGGGCAAAACTGCGACGCCAATGAATGGAATGTAGTAAAATTTCTTGCAATTGCCTGTTCTACGTAGTAAATTTACACCACGAATATAGTAACGACAGACTGGCACTTCCGGTCGGCCTCCTCCCCGCTCCGGCTCTTTTACTTTTGCGACGACACTCACTTATGGCACTTACCGATTTTGACCTGGTCCTGTTTGGCGGCAGCGGCGATTTAGCAATGCGCAAGTTGCTGCCTGCAATGTATGCGCGCGACGTCGCGAACGATTTGCCGCCGACGGCGCGCATCATCTGTGTGGGCCGCCAGGACAGCGGCCAGGATGCCTTCCTGAAGATGGTAGAGACCAACTCGCGTCCCCACATCAAGGCCAGCACCCTGAATGCCGCCACCTGGAGCAAATTTTGCGCGCGCATCGTGTATGTGTCGCTCAACGCCAGCGATGCGGCCACGTACGCGCCGCTGGTCGAAGCGCTGCGCGGCGATGCCGAGCTGACGCGTGTGTACTACCTGGCCACGCCGCCGCACTTGTTCGCCTTGATCTGCGACAACCTGGAAGACAACGGCCTGGTCACGCCGAATTCGCGCGTGGTGCTGGAAAAGCCGCTGGGCCGCGACCTGGCCAGCGCCAAGCAGATCAATGCCGAAGTGGGCAAGGTCTTCCAGGAATCACAGATCTACCGTATCGACCATTACCTGGGCAAGGAAACCGTGCAGAACTTGCTGGCCCTGCGCTTCGGCAATATCCTGTTCGAACCGCTGTGGCGCCGCGAATGGATTTCCGACGTGCAGATCACCATCGCCGAGAAACTGGGCGTGGGCAACCGCATGGGTTACTACGACACCTCCGGCGCGCTGCGCGACATGCTGCAGAACCACTTGCTGCAACTGCTGTGCATCGTCGCCATGGAACCGCCGACCTCGATCGCGCCGGACGCCGTGCGCGATGAAAAACTGCAAGTGTTGCGCTCGCTGAAAAAATTCACGCCCACCACCCTGGCGCAAAACATCGTGCGCGGCCAGTATCGCGCCGGCCACGTCGATGGCGCCACCGTGCCGAGCTACCGCGACGAGCCGGACGCCCCGGAACATTCGCGCACCGAAACCTTCGTTGCGCTGAAGGCGGAAATCGACACCTGGCGCTGGGCCGGCGTGCCGTTCTACCTGCGCACGGGCAAGCGCATGGCCGACAGCCTGGCTGAAATCGTCGTGCGCTTCAAGCAGATTCCGCACTCGATCTTCAACCAGCCCACGTCGAGCTTCCAGCCGAATTGCCTGGTGATCCGTTTGCAGCCGGACGAAGGCTTGCGCATGAACCTGATGGCGAAAACCCCGGGCGACGGCATGCGTTTGAAACCGGCGGAACTGGAACTCGATTTCCGCGAATCGTTCAAGACGCCGCGCATGGACGCCTACGAGCGATTGCTGCTTGACGTCTTGCGCGGCCAGCTGACCCTGTTCATGCGCGGCGACGAACTGGAAGCGGCCTGGGAATGGGTCGAGCCGATTCTCGACAACTGGGAACAGAACGACAGCGCGCCGATTCCGTACACGGCCGGCACCTGGGGCCCTGCGGCCGCCAGTGCCCTGATCGGCCGCGATGGCTTGCAGTGGCGTGAAGAAGCCTTGCCAGAGGACTAAGCTAGCAAGGCAAGGAGCCTGCCCATGCATGGGCAGGCCGTTACGCAGGCGCAGAGCTTTGCTCCGCGAATTCCCTGCTTCACCGCTTCCCGAAAACAAAAGACTAATTTAATGCTGCTTGACTCCATCCGCACCCAGCTCGATTCGCTCTCCAAGTCGGAGAAGAAGGTCGCGCTGGCCGTGCTTGACCAGCCGAACCAGACGGTCAGCCAGAACATCACGGCGCTGGCGAAAAGCGCGCAGGTGTCGGAACCGACCGTGGTGCGCTTTTGCCGCACGCTGGGCTATGACGGCTGGCATGAATTCAAGCTGAAACTGGCGCAGGGCCTGGCCCTGGCCATGCCGGGTGCGAACGAGCAGCCGGCGCAGGACGACCTGGCGGCCGACCTGGTCAATAAAATCTGCAGCCGCTCGATCAACACCCTGCTCGACCTGCGCAACAACCTGAACCCGGAAGCGATCCAGCGCGCGCTCGACATCCTGTCGCGCGCCAGCAAGATCGAATTCTATGGCCAGGGCACCTCCGGTATCGTGGCGGCCGACGCGCAGCACAAGTTCTTCCGCTCGGGCGTGCCGACGGTGGCCTACAGCGATCCGAACATCCACAGCATCGCAGCAGCCCTGCTGCGCGGCGGCGACTGCCTGGTGGCCATCTCGCAGCGCGGCAACAGCCCCGCCCTGGTGCGCTCCGTGAAACTGGCGCGCCGCGGCGGCGCCGACGTCGTCGTGCTGGCCCCATCGGGCACGCCGCTGGCCGACCTGGCGACGGTGCTGATCCCGATCGACCTGGTCTTCAACACCGACCCCTACACCCCGATTTCAGCGCGCCTGGCCTACCTGGTGGTGATCGACGTGCTGGCCGTGGGCCTGGCCCTGCAGCGCGGGCCTGAATTCCGCAAGAAGATGCAGAATGCACAGAAGGCCTTGCAGGAATTCGACATGCAGTTCGATTCGTTTATTGGCTAAAAAGCGGCAATCCGGGGTCAGTCACTGCGTGATCGGAATGCGCCTCACTGGGGCGCATTCCCCCGCCGGGTCTGACCCCGGCACTCAGTTTTGGGGTGCAAGACAAGCATTCCCTCCCGCCACGGATACCGCCTGCTTTACCCCAAAAGCCACAACTGGGGTCGGACCCTGAGGGTCCGACCCCGGCACTTTAGCCCTTGGGTTAAAAGCGCCGCCGCCGTCCCGCATTCGGTACAATACCCCGGCAAGCCCATTCACTCTTTCCCGTGCAGCCATGAACCAACTCGAACAACTGAAGCAATTTACTACCGTGGTGGCCGACACCGGCGACTTCCAATCGATTCAGGCCTACACGCCGCGCGACGCGACGACGAACCCGTCGCTGATCCTCAAGGCCGTGCAGAAGGATGAATACAAGCCGCTGCTGGAAAAGGCCGTGCGCGACCATCCGCACGCCTCCAACGCCGAAATCATCGACCGCCTGCTGATCGCGTTTGGCGAGGAAATCCTGCAAATCATCCCCGGCCGCGTCTCGACCGAAGTCGATGCGCGCCTGTCGTTCGACACGGAAGGTACAGTCGCCAAGGGCCGCGACCTGATCGCCCTGTATTCGAACGCCGGCATTGCCCGCGAGCGCGTGCTGATCAAAATCGCCTCCACCTGGGAAGGCATCCGCGCCGCCGCCATCCTGGAAAAGGAAGGCATCCGCTGCAACATGACCCTGCTGTTCTCGCTGGCGCAGGCCATCGCCTGCGCCGAAGCGGGCGCGCAACTGATTTCGCCCTTCGTCGGCCGCATCTACGACTGGTACAAGAAATCGACGGGCATCGATTACATGGGCGCGGAAGACCCGGGCGTGCAGTCGGTCCGGCGCATCTACAACTACTACCGCAAGTTCGGCTACAAGACCGAGGTGATGGGCGCGAGCTTCCGCAACACCTCGCAAATCCTCGAACTGGCCGGCTGCGACCTGCTCACCATCAGCCCCGACCTGCTGCAAAAGCTGGCCGACAGCGATGCCCCCGTGGAGCGCAAGCTGAGCGCCGAAGCGGCGCCATCGACCAACATCGTGCACATGTCACTCAACGAAGAAGCCTTCCGTTTCATGATGAATGAAGACGCGATGGCGACGGAGAAGCTGGCCGAAGGCATCCGCGCCTTCTGCGTCGATTCCGGCAAGCTGAAACAGATGATCGCGGCGCTGCGTTAATCGCCTATGCCCCCGCAAGAAGCGGCGTACGTGCATTGCACGGCGCCGCTTTTTTTCGTTTCGCCCTCGCCCGCCCGCGTGGAAGCGAGCGCCAGGCGGGCGATCTGTTGCACGTGCGTGGCTGCAACAGTGAGCAAAAACAGGCCATTTTTTCGTTTACCTCTTGGTCACTTATCAGTGCATACTATGTCGCACAGGCAACCTTAATCCCTCTGCGACAGGAGTTATGACCATGCATGCCCTCTCCCACCTTCGTATCGGCACCCGCCTGGCGGCAGGCTTCGCGCTGGTACTGCTGCTGTCCGTGATTTCCACTTCCTACGCGCTGTACAGTGCCCATGTGAATGCCGAAGCGACGCGGGAAATGATGGAAAAACCGCTGGCCAAGGAACGTCTGGTATCGGACTGGTATGTACTGATTTACTCGGCCATCGCGCGCACCTCGATGATCGCCCGGAGCACGGATGAAACCCTGTCGGGCGTGTTTGCCGAGACCATCGCCGACAGCACCAAACAAGGCGGCGAGCTGCTGAAGAAAATCGAAACGTTGCTCGTCAGCGAGGAAGAAAAGGCCATCTTCAAGGCCTCCATCGCGGAACGCGTCAAGTACCAGGATGCCAAGACCCTGGTGATGGACGCGCGCAAGGGCGGCAATGCGGCCCTGGCGGAAAGTGCTTACCGCGACAGCTTTGCGCCCGCCGCCACCAGGTACCAGAACAACGTCAAGGCCCTGCTGGCGCAGCAGCGCCAGGCCATCGACGCCACGGCGCACGCGATCGAGGCGGCCAACGGACGCAGCTTCACCCTGTTGTTGCTGCTGTGCGCGCTGGTGGTGATCCTGGGCAGCGTGTGTGCCTGGCTCATCACGCGCTCGATCACCGCGCCCCTGCAGGCGGCCGTGAAGGTAGCCGAGACGGTCGCCGCGGGCGACTTGCGCACGCATTTCGGCACGGCGGCCAGCGATGAAATCGGCGACCTGATGCGCGCGCTGCACGGCATGAACGAGGCGCTGCGCAAGGTGGTGTCGGAAGTGCAGACGGGTACCAATGCGATTGCCACGGCATCGGGCGAGATCGCCGCCGGCAACCAGGATCTGTCGGCGCGCACGGAGCAGCAGGCCAGTTCGCTGGAAGAGACGGCGTCGTCGATGGAAGAATTGACCAGCACCGTGAAGCAGAATGCGGACAATGCGCGCCAGGCCAACCAGATGGCGGTCGCCGCGTCCAGCGTGGCCGAACGGGGCGGCGACATCGTCAGCCAGGTGGTCGACACCATGGGCGCCATCGACACGGCGTCGACGAAAATCGTCGACATCATCGGCGTCATCGACGGCATCGCCTTCCAGACGAATATCCTGGCCTTGAACGCGGCCGTCGAGGCGGCGCGCGCCGGCGAGCAGGGGCGCGGCTTTGCCGTCGTGGCCACGGAAGTGCGCAGCCTGGCGCAGCGTTCGGCGGCAGCGGCGCGCGAAATCAAGACCCTGATCGGCGACTCGGTGGAACAGGTCAACAACGGCACGCGGCTGGTACAGCAGGCTGGCAGCACCATGAGCGAAGTGGTCGACAGCGTGCGCCACGTCACCGACATCATGGCCGAGATCACGGCCGCCAGCGCCGAGCAAAGCATGGGCATCGACCAGGTCAACCAGGCCATCGCGCAGATGGACCAGGTAACGCAGCAAAATGCGGCCCTGGTGGAGGAAGCGGCGGCGGCGGCCGAAAGCATGCAGGACCAGGCGGCGCGCCTGGCGCAGGTGGCGGCCGGCTTCCAGCTCGAACACGTGACGCCGGCAGCGGCGCCGGTACGCGCCGCGCGGCCGGCCAGGACCGCCAGCGCCGCCCCGCCGCGGCTGGCAACGCGGCGCCCGCCCCAGGCGCCGGCCAGCAAGCCGGCCGCACCCAAGGCTGCCGGTGCTGCGGCGCGAAAAACCCCATCGCCCGTCGCCGGCGAGCAGGACTGGGAAGAGTTTTAAGCCCGCGGTGTTAAACCCTGCTTCAAGCGCCATGCAGGCGGCAAGGCGCTTGAAACTATTTGACAGCGGCGCCAGGCGCGCCGATACTGGTTTCAGGTGGGACTGGCGCGCCACCGCGACATGAGACAGCCGGCGCCTTCAGGGAGAGACCATGCGTCCCTATCTTGTTTGCGCCGCTTGCGTCATGCGCCTGCTTGCCGCCCTCCTCTGCGCCGCGCTGGCCGGCTGCGCCGCCACACCGCCCGTCAGCTTGCATCCCATCTTCAACGATAGCGATTTTGCGCCGGCCAGCGCCATCGATGCCGGCCAGGTCTTCGCCCTCAGCGACGCCATGCGCCAGTATGTGCAGACGCAAGTGCGGCACACGGCGCGCAACGGCAATCCCCGCGTGGCGCTGTACCAGGCGCTGTACGACAAATCCAGGCTGAAACTCGAATACGATGCGGCCAAGACCCGCAATGCGCGCGAAACGTTTGAGGCGCGCAGCGGCAACTGCCTGTCGCTGGTGATCATGACGGCGGCGCTGGCGCATGAATTGGGCTTGCAGGTGCGCTACCAGGAGGTACTGGGCGAAGAAAGCTGGAGCCGCAGCGGCGACATGTATTTTGTCGCCGGCCACGTCAACCTGGTACTGGGCCAGCGCCTGGGCGAAAACGGGAATAACTACGACGCCAAGGGCTTGATGGTGATCGACTTCCTGCCGTCCGGCGACGTGGCGGGCTACCGCACGCGCGAAATCAGCGAAGCGACCGTGCTGGCCATGTACATGAACAACCGCGCCGCCGAAACCATGAGCGAGGGCCAGCTGAACCAGGCGTATTGGTGGGCCAGGGCGGCGCTGCTGCAGGATCCCTCGTTCAACGGCGCCTACAACACCCTGGGCGTGATCCAGTTCCGCCATGGCGACCTGGCGCAAGCGCGGCGCACGCTGGCCCATGCGCTGCTGCGCGCGCCGGACAACACGCTGCTGCTGTCGAACCTGGCGCAAGTCCTGGAAGCGTCCGGCCTGCCCGATGAAGCGCTGCCGCTGCGCCGGCGCCTGCTGGCGCTGCAGCCGCAGCCGCCGTTCCACTACTTCAACCTGGGCAAGGCGGCCATGCAGCAAAACGATTACGTACAGGCGATCCGCCTGTTTTCACGCGAAATCGCGCGCGACCCGTACTACCATGAATTCCACTTCTGGCTGGCGCAGGCGTATGCGCGCCTGGGCCAGCTCGCGCAGGCGGACCGGCAACTGGAACTGGCGATGGACAACAGCACCACGCGCAGCGAGCACGGGATGTATGCGGCCAAGCTGCAGCGCCTGCGCGCCACCACCGCGCATTAATCTTCCAGGAACATCTGCTGCAGGTCATTCAGGAAGCACAATCCCCGTTCCGTCGGGCGGATGAGCTGGTGGTCGCGGAACAGCAAGCCTTTGGCTTCGGCCGCATTGAGCGGCTGCTCGATGGCGTTGATGGCCAGGCCCGTGCGCTCGGCGAACAGGTTCGGCGAGAAACCCTGCGTCAGGCGCAGGGTATTGAGCATGAATTCAAACCCCATCTCCTCGCGCGCCAGTTCGCGCTCTTCCTGCACGGGATTGCCGGCCAGTACCGCGTCCATGTAGGCGCGCGGCTGCTTGTAGCGGGCCTGGCGCAAGACGCGGTGCGGGAACGAGATTTTACTGTGCGCGCCCGCGCCGATGCCCAGGTAGTCGCCAAATTCCCAGTAATTGCGGTTGTGCCTGGCCTGGCGGCCCGGCTGCGCATAGGCCGACACTTCGTAGCGGCCGTAACCGGCCTGCGCCGCGCGCTCAGCGACCATGTCGGCGATGTCGGCGCTTGCGTCGTCGTCCGGCAGCGCGGGCGGATACTTGGCGAACAGGGTGTTCGGTTCCAAGGTCAGGTGATACAGCGACAAATGCGGCGGCGCGAACGACAGCGCCGTTTCCAGGTCCTGCCGCGCCTCGGCCAGGGTTTGCGTGGGCAGGGCGTACATCAGGTCGAGATTGAAATTGTCGAAATTGGCGTGCGCGATGTCCACCGCGCGGCGCGCTTCGTTGTCGTCATGGATGCGCCCCAGCGCCTGCAAATGGCGCCCATTGAAGCTCTGGATGCCGATCGACAGGCGGTTGATGCCGCTGGCCCGGTAAGACTTGAATTTTTCCGCCTCGAAGGTGCCCGGATTGGCTTCCATGGTGATTTCGCAATCGGGCTCCAGAGGCAGCAGGGTGCGCACGTCCGACATCAGCCGGTCCAGCCCCGCCGCCGACATCAGGCTGGGCGTGCCGCCGCCGATGAAAATGGTGTGGATCTTGCGGCCCCAGATCAGCGGCAGCGCCATTTCCAGGTCCAGCCTCAGGGCCGCCAGGTACTCCGCTTCCGGCAAGTCACCGCGCACCTCGTGCGAATTGAAATCGCAATACGGGCATTTTTTCACGCACCACGGGAAATGGATGTACAGCGACAGCGGCGGCAGGGCCGTCAGGTTCAGCGCGCCCGGCTGCAGGTATTTCAGGGCCGCCCCGGCCGCGCCGGAAATGCCTTCCTGCGGCGCGGCAGCGGTATTCGGCCTGGCTGCCGACTTGGCAACGGCGCCCACCAGTTTGATCGGGATCATCGCAGCTTTTCCACCAGCGCGCGCAGGGCCTGGCCACGGTGCGACAGCGCGTTCTTTTCATCGGACGTCAGTTCGGCCGCGCACTTGCCCAGCGCGGGAAGGTAGAAATGCGGATCGTAGCCGAAGCCGCCGTTGCCGCGCGGAGTGGTGATCATCTCGCCATTCCAGCGGCCGTCGGCGATCACCGGCTGCGGGTCGTCCGCATGGCGCACGTACACCAGCACGCAGTAGTAATAGGCGGACTTGTCGGCATGCGCTTCCAGGTCGGCGATCAGTTTGGCGCTGTTGCCGGCATCCGATTTCGGCTCGCCCGCATAGCGGGCCGAATACACGCCGGGCGCGCCACCGAGCGCATTGACGCACACGCCCGAATCGTCGGCCAACGCCGGCAAGCCCGTCAGGCGCGACGCGTGGCGCGCCTTTTGCAGCGCGTTTTCAACGAAGGTGTGGAATGGTTCGTCGCTTTCCGGCACGGCGTACTCGCCCTGGGCATGGACGGAAAAACCGATGGTCGAGAGCAGCTCGTTGAATTCCTTGAGCTTGCCGGCGTTATTCGAGGCGAGGATGAGGCGTTGGGTCATGTCAGTAGTCCGGTTGAAGTGCCGACATTGTAAACCTTTTGCGCCCCCCTCACCGCGCCCCGCCGCTGCCGCCAGAAGCGGCAGGTGTGGGTTTTTTGCCCCGCGCGGCGGGCCAGCGGATGTAAATCTATGTAAAGATCAGATTCCCAATGCTTGCTTCTGCATGGCGATCAGGTCGGCGATGCCGCCCTGTGCCAGATCGAGCAAGCGGTTCATGCCGGCGCGGTCGAACGCGGCGCCTTCGGCCGTGCCCTGCACTTCGATGAAGTGGCCCGCTTCCGTCATCACGACGTTCATGTCCGTGTCGCAGCCCGAGTCTTCCACATAGTCCAGGTCCAGCACCGGCATGCCCTGGTAGACGCCCACCGAGATGGCGGCGACAAAGCTTTTCACGGGGATGGCGGCGATCGCGCCGCGCGCCTGCAGCTGGGAAAACGCGTCATACGCGGCCACCATGGCGCCCGTGATCGAGGCCGTGCGCGTGCCGCCGTCGGCCTGGATGACGTCGCAATCGAGATGCAGGGTGCGTTCGCCGAACGCCTGCAGATCGAAGGCGGCGCGCAGCGAGCGGCCGATCAGGCGCTGGATTTCCTGCGTGCGGCCGGACTGCTTGCCGCGCGCCGCTTCGCGGTCCATGCGCGTGTGCGTCGAGCGCGGCAGCATGCCGTACTCGGCCGTCAACCAGCCCTGGCCCTTGCCCTTCAGGAAACCCGGCACCTTGTCTTCGATGCTGGCGGTGCAGATGACCTTGGTGTCGCCGCACTCGATCAGCACCGAGCCTTCGGCATGCTTGGTGTACTGGCGGGTGATGCGGATGGCGCGCAGCGCGTCGACGGCGCGGCCGCTCGGGCGGGATTCAAATGTCATGGGGTGTCCTGTGTGATTGGGGTTGCGGCCGCGATTTTACCACCGCGGCGCCATGCCACGGCGCAGGGCGGCCCGCGCACAAGATCCCTACAATCCTGCCCCGCCAAACACAATTTTCTTTACAATGCCGTAAAACGCACACTATTCAGCAATTTTCAGGCCATCGCGCACGTCAGTCCTGTTTTGCGGCGCGGGCGGTATTGCCTGCGCTGGCTGATTAAGTGTATAAGTGACTGTATACAAGACCAAATCGGGGAATCCTTTGAGCATTTCAAGCATGACAGGCTACGCGGTTGCCACCAGCGAAGGTGCTGCAGGCACACTGACAATTGAAATCAAGAGCGTCAACTCGCGCTTTCTCGACCTGCAATTCCGTATCAACGACGATCTGCGGGCGCTGGAGCCTGACTTGCGCGCCGCCGTCATGTCCGCCATCACGCGCGGCAAAGTCGAGGTACGCCTGAGCTTTGGCCGCAAGGCCGCGACCGCCGGCACGCAGGCGCTGAACCTGCCCCTGCTGGCCGAACTGGCGCGCCTGCAAAACGAAGTGGGCCAGCATTTTGTCTCCGCCCCCGTCATGACGGTGGCCGAACTGCTGCGCTGGCCGGGCATCATCGAAGAAGCACAAGTGGGGCAAGAGTCCTTGCAGGCGGACGTGGGCGCGCTGACCAAACGCACCGTGGCGGCCTTCGTCGACAGCCGCAAGCGCGAAGGCGCGGCGCTCGAAGCGGTGCTGGTGTCGCGCATCGAAGCGATGGAAGCCATCGTCAAGCGCATCACGCCCTTGATTCCGCAGGTGGTGGCGGCGTTCCAGCAAAAAGCCATCGAGCGCATGCAGGATGCGCTGGGCCTGGCCAGCCAGGGCTCGAATTCGGCCCTGTCGCGCCAGGACGCCATGGAGCGCATCCGCCAGGAAGTCATTTTGTACGGCATCCGCATCGATGTGTCGGAAGAACTGGCGCGCCTGTCGGCCCACCTGGGCGAAACGCGCCACATCCTCACCAAGGGCGGGCAAGTGGGCAAGCGCCTCGACTTCATGATGCAGGAACTCAATCGCGAAGCCAACACGCTGGGCGCCAAGGCGTCCGTCAAAGAACTGGCCGACGCCTCGATGGACTTGAAGCTGCTGATCGAGCAGATGCGCGAACAGGTGCAGAACCTGGAGTAAGCCGCCAGCCACGCCAGGCGCCGGCCATGCCGGCCTGTTTGGGACTGGCTCACAGCCTTGCCTCTTGGTAAAATACCGGATTGGGCGCCGCCTGCGCGAGCATCGGCGCCAACAACACGACTATTGAAAGATCCGCATGAGCCACCCTACCGCCTTCTCCGGCAGCCTGTTCGTGGTCGCCGCACCATCGGGCGCCGGCAAATCGACACTGGTCAATGCATTGCTGGCGCAAGAGCCCGGCATCAAACTGTCGATTTCGACCACCACGCGCGCGCCCCGTCCGGGCGAGCAGCACGGCCGCGAATACTACTTCACGACAGCGGAAGACTTTGTCGCGCGCGCCGACCAGGGCGAGTTCCTGGAATGGGCGGAAGTGCATGGCAATTACTATGGCACCTCGCGCATCATGGTGGAACAGCAAATGCTGGCCGGCACCGACATCCTGCTGGAAATCGACTGGCAGGGCGCGCGCCAGGTGCGCAAGCAATTCCCCCGCGCGGCCGGTATTTTCATCCTGCCGCCATCGATCGATGCGCTCGAAGAGCGCCTGAACAAGCGCGGCCAGGACGAGCCGCACGTGATCACGCGCCGCCTGCTGGCGGCCGGCGGCGAAATCGCACACGCTCCCGAGTTCGAGTATGTTATTATCAATGAAGAGTTTACGGTCGCTTTGTCCGAACTGAGCGCGATCGTGAGAGCGGCCCGTTGCCGGTTTGCGCAACAAGCGGCCCGCAACGCATCGCTATTCGCCCAGCTGGGCCTGCACGCAGAGTAATTCGTCTGCACGCCAGTTCACACAGCGCCACGCACCACGCATAAAATTGAGGAGTTACTATGGCCCGTATCACAATCGAAGATTGCCTGAAGCAGATCCCTAACCGTTTCCAGCTGACCCTGGCTGCAACGTACCGCGCACGTCAGTTGTTGCAAGGCCACACCCCCAAGGTGGAAGCCAAGGACAAGCCTACCGTTGTCGCACTGCGTGAAATCGCTGCCGGTAAAGTCGGCATCGAAATGCTGAAAAAGGTCCCGATGTAATTGGGAAACCGCGTGCCGGAACAGTGCTGACCCCTGGTTCTACCGTATCGTTTATTCACACTGTAAAGCAACGCGACGTTTTATGAGTCTGACTCCAGCCGACACGACTTCTGCAGCACTGCCGCCCCTGGCCCCGCGCCAGGCGGCAAAATCGCAGGGCGCTTCCGCGTCCGGCGCCGGCACGTCCGGCAGCAACATCCCCGCAGCACCGCCAGCGCCCGCCTTGGGCGTGGCCTCCGTCAGCCATCTGGCCGACAAGCTGGCCGAATACCTGTCCCCCGCCGACCTGAAAAAAGTCAAGGAAGCCTACCGCTTCTCCGACGAAATGCACCTGGGCCAGATGCGCCGCTCGGGCGAGCCGTATATCTCGCATCCGATCGCCGTCGCGGAAATCTGCGCCGACTGGAAACTCGACGCGCAAGCCATCATGGCCGCCCTGCTGCACGACGTCATGGAAGACCAGGACGTCAAGAAGGAAGAATTGATCGAGCGCTTCGGCGCGCCTGTGGCGCATCTGGTCGATGGCCTGTCGAAGCTGGAAAAGATCGAATTCCAGAGCCAGATCGAAGCGCAGGCGGAAAACTTCCGCAAGATGCTGCTGGCCATGGCGTCCGACGTGCGCGTGATCCTGATCAAACTGGCCGACCGCCTGCACAATATGCGCACGCTGGACTTCATGACGGCGGCAAAAAAACGCCGCATCGCCAGCGAGACCATGGAAGTGTATGTGCCGATCGCGCACCGCCTCGGCCTGAACAACATCTACCACGAGCTGCAGGACCTGTCGTTCTCGCACCTGTACCCGATGCGCTACCGCACCCTGGCGAAAGCCGTCAAGGCGGCGCGCGGCAACCGGCGCGAAGTGGTCAACAAGATCATGGAAGCGGTGAAAAGCACCTTGTCCATGGCCGAACTCGAAGCCGACGTCACGGGCCGCGAAAAGACGCTGTACGACATCTATAAAAAGATGCGCAGCAAGCATTTATCGTTTTCGCAAGTGCTGGACGTGTACGGTTTCCGCGTGGTGGTGGGCAGCTTTGCCGACTGTTACGTGACCCTGGGCACCCTGCACAGCCTGTACAAGCCCATGCCGGGCAAGTTCAAGGATTACATCGCGATCCGCAAGCTGAACGGCTACCAGTCGCTGCACACGACCGTCATCGGCCCGTACGGCACACCCGTCGAATTCCAGATCCGCACGCAGGAAATGCACCGCACGGCCGAATCTGGCGTGGCGGCGCACTGGCTGTACAAGAGCGGTGAATCGAACCCGTCCGACCTGCAGCAGCGCACGCATGCGTGGCTGCAGTCGCTGCTCGACATCCAGCAGCAGACGGGCGACTCGGCCGAATTCCTCGAACACGTCAAGGTCGACCTGTTCCCCGATTCCGTCTACGTGTTTACGCCGAAGTCGAAGATCATCGCCCTGCCGCGCGGCGCCACGGCCATCGACTTCGCCTATTCGATCCATACGGGCATCGGCGACCAGACCGTGGCGGTGAAAATCAACAACGAAACCTCGCCGCTGCGCACCGAGCTGCACAATGGCGACATCGTCGAGATCATCACCGATTCCTCGTCACGCCCCAGCCCGACCTGGCTGTCGTTCGTGCGCACCGGCAAGGCCCGTTCAGCCATCCGCCACCATTTGCGCACGATCAACCTGCCTGAATCGATCGCCCTGGGCCAGCAACTGCTGTCGCAGGCGCTGCACGCCCTGAACATCGACGCCGACCTGCCAGCGCCGCTGGTCGAACGCCTGCTCAACGAATCGAGCGCCAATTCCATGGACGAGCTGTACGCGGACATCGGCATCGGCAAGCGCATGGCGACCCTGGTGGCGCGCCACATTTTTGGCCTGATCGGCGGCGAAGCGGCCAGCATGCCGGTGGAACACAACAGCGGCAGCGAGCTCGACCCCGTTACCATCTGCGGCAGCGAAGGCGTCTCGGTGCAGCTGGCACCGTGCTGTTTGCCGATTCCCGGCGACCAGATCATCGGCCAGCTGCGCCGCGACCAGGGTTTGCTCGTGCACACGAGCGACTGCTCGCAGGCCAAGCGCCAGCGCGCCAAGGAACCGGACCGCTGGATCGCCGTGCGCTGGGGCACCGAACTGAACCGCCGCTTCGACTGCCGCATCAAGGTGCTGATCAACAGCGAACGGGGCATCCTGGCCCGCGTGGCCGCCGAAATCGGCGAATCCGACGCCAACATCATCTATGTGGGCATGGACGAAGACAAGGACAACGTCCTCGACCAGTTGCGCTTCACCGTGCAGGTGAAAGACCGCGTCCACCTGGCCGCCCTGCTGCGCAACGTGCGCCGGGTCGCTGGCGTGAACCGCATCCTGCGAGAGCG
This sequence comes from Janthinobacterium sp. PSRC1-1, assembly GCF_049897525.1. NCBI lineage: Bacteria > Pseudomonadati > Pseudomonadota > Betaproteobacteria > Burkholderiales > Oxalobacteraceae > Janthinobacterium > Janthinobacterium sp. PSRC1-1. Next base: position 187,052 of record NZ_JAFCWK010000005.1, on the reverse strand, counting down.
GAATTAAGAACTAACCCAAGAGCAGAGACTGGGGTCGGACCCTGAGGGTCCGACCCCAGCCTTTAAGCTTTGCGGGTTTGATTTTCTTGCACGAAGGCGCTACTTCCGACAACAGCATTGCCACGACTAGCGTCACGCAATGCTTGGAACGCAAGCGCATCTTCTGCCTGGAACAAAGCAGCATACGCCTGCTGTCTGTCACCCGGACTGTTGCCAAGATCAAGATAAAGCGGATGCGGCTCAATCAACGGATCGATTCGCCCTTCAGCATTGCAACGGTAGCTGGACCACTTGTAATTGCCCGGATACTGCACCATGCCGGCGCGAACCGGATTGAGTTCTATATAGCGCTGGCAAACCAGCAGATAAGTCGCATCCTGTACCACACAGGATTTGTAGCGCCCATCCCACAAGGGGCCGGTACGATGGCGGCGCCAGTTGATGTAATGCGCATATTCCTGTCCCAACGACTTCATCAACTGAGAAACGGCCTCGACTTTCGCCGCAGACAGCAGCAGATGCACATGATTGGTCATCAGGACATAGGCATGCAACTGGACCTTGTGCGCCAGACAGTGGCGCTGTAACTGCTGCAGATACCAGAGATAATCGCCTGCCTCGAAAAAGCAGATCCGCCTGTCAGCGCCACGCTGCACCACATGCAAAGGCATGCCGGGCACAAAAAAACGCTGGCCGCGGGCCATGGCCGCTCTCCTGTAAAGGAAAGTCCCAGCGTGACAGACTTATCAAGACTAACCCTGCGTCACCGCAAACTACCCCTCCCCCGGCGCCGGATACGTCACTTCCAGCAACTCCAGCTCCTGTTCGCCCTGCGGCGTGTTGAGGGTGATGAGGTCGCCTTCGCGCGCCTTGGTGATGGTGCGCGCCATCGGCGAGACCCAGCTGATCTTGCCGTTCAGGGGGTCGAATTCATCGATGCCGACGATGGTGATGGTGTGCGTCTCGCCGTCGCTGGTGCGATACCTTACCGTGGCGCCGAAAAACACCTGGTCGTTGCCATGGTGCACGCTGGGGTCGACGATGGCGGCCAGGTCCATGCGCTTGGTGAGAAAACGGATGCGGCGGTCGATTTCGCGCAGCCGGCGCTTGCCATAGATATAGTCGCCATTTTCCGAACGGTCGCCATTCGACGCCGCCCAATGCACGATGCGCACCACTTCCGGACGGTCGACGTCGATCAGCTGCAGCAGCTCTTCCTTGATGCGCTGGTAGCCGGCCGGCGTGATGTAGTTCTTGGCGCCGGCCGGAATGGCCAGCGCCAGCGCCGCCGCTTCTTCATCGTCGTCGTCGTTGTCCGATTCTTTTACAAAGGCTTTATTCATCCGCCTATTGTAGCCCCGCCAGGGAGTCACAGGCACACCGGATGCGGGGGCGGCCGGGCTTTTTTGACGTATCATCGTGGCAATCGCGGCAAACCTGCGCCGCACACGGAGACGGATGAAAAAATTCTACAGAGTCAGGCGCTGGCTGTTTGCGCCGCTGGTCTACCTGGCGGCCATCTGCCTGCTGATCGAGGAATGGCTGTGGGCGACGGGCGCGCGCATCATGCAGGTGGTGGCGCAATTTCCGCCCCTGCATGCGCTCGAAGCGTGGATCAAGCGCCTGCCGCCGTACTGGGCGCTGGCCATCTTCGTGCTGCCGGCCGTGCTGCTGTTTCCCGTCAAACTGCTGGCCCTGCTGGCGATCGCGCGCGGCCATGCGTTTTCCGGCATCGGCGTGATCGTCATCGCCAAGCTGGGCGGCGCGGCCGCCGTCGCGCGCCTGTACAAGCTGACGCGCCCTACCCTGCTCAGTTTGCCGTGGTTTGCGCGCTGGCACGGTTTATTTATGGAAACCAAGGACCGCTGGATCGCCCGCCTGCGCGCCACGCGTCCATGGCGCCGGGTCAGCCGCCTGTCGGCCGCGCTGGGCCGCGCCCGCCGCGCCTGGTGGCAGCGCTTGCGCAAGGGCACGCCAGGCCGTCATCATTCCCGCCCGGCCAGGGTGCTGCGCCGCTTCGCCGCTTTTTGGCGCGCCCGCCGCTGATGAAGAAAGGCCATCCCATGCACGATACTGCCCGGCTCGCCCCCGCCCTGCGCGCGGCGGCGCCGGAAATCTACCTGTACGACGCGTCCAGCTTGCAATTGCTGGACGCCAACGATGCCGCCTGCGACAACTTGCAGTACGCGCGCAAGGAGTTGCTGGCGATGACGCCCTTCACCCTGGCGCCGCAGCTCGACGCGCAGCAGCTGGCCGCCGTGCTGGCAACCCTGGACGACAGCATCGGCGCACAAGCCTTGCTGCACGTGCAGCAGCGCCGCCGCGATGGCAGCCTGTATTCGCTCAGCCTGCACCTGTCGCGCGCCAGCCGCCAGGGCCGCGCCCTGCTGCTGGCCGAGGGCGAAGACTTGCGCACGCCACAGGCGACGGCCGCCGCCCTGGCGCAGGTGCAGTCGCGCTTCAACGCCATCGTCTCGAATACGCCGGGGCTGGTGTACCAGTTCTGCCTGCACGTCGATGGGCGCGCCGCCTTCCCCTACCTGAGCGATGGCTGCCAGGCCTTGCTGGGCCTGGAGCCGGCACGGCTGCACGCTTGCCCGGAACTGTTCTACCAGCTGATCCTGGCCGACGACCGCGCCTCGTATCTGGAATCGATGCAGACCTCAAAAAACGCCTTGTGGAGCTGGAACTGGGAAGGCCGCATCTGGATCGATGCCTGGAAGGATGTCAAATGGATCAACCTGCGCTCCACGCCGCGCGCGCTGGCCGACGGCACGGTGCAGTGGGAAGGCATCATGACGAATATCACGGAAAGCCGGCTGGAACAGATCGAAGTGCGCCAGTCGCGCGCCCGCCTGGCCGAGCTGACGGCGCATATCGACAAGGTCAAGGAACACGAACGCACGCGCCTGGCGCGCGAACTGCACGATGACCTGGGTGGCAATTTGACGGCGATCAAGATGGCGCTGGCCATGCTGGCGCGCCGCCTGCCGCCGGACGACCCGCTGCTGCAGGACAAGGCCGACTATGTCGATGCCCTGGTCGACCGCAGCATCGACGCCGTGCACCGCATTTCGCTGGACTTGCGCCCCTCCATGCTGGACCTGGGCCTGGTTGCCGCGCTGGACTGGCAGGTGAAGGAATTCGCGCGCCAGGCCGGTATCGAATGCCAGTTCATGTCCAACCGCCAGCATATCGAACTGGAACTGGACCAGGCGACCAGCCTGTTCCGCATCGCTCAGGAAGCGCTGACGAATATCGCCAAGCATGCGCAGGCCAGCAAGGTCAGCGTGCGCCTGGCCCGGCAGCGCCAGCATCTGAGCCTGTCGATCGCCGACAATGGCGTCGGCATGCGCCTGTCCGACCGCGCCAAGCCGCAGTCGTTCGGCATCCGCGGCATGGCCGAACGCGCCAGCGCGCTGGGCGGCACCCTGAGCCTGGTCGATGGGCCCGATGGCGGCACTCTCCTGAGCATAAAAATACGGCTGACCACGCCGCGAGAGGCGATAATAGCGGCTGCAGCCAGCGCACCAGCGCAAAGCGGATCGCCATAAGGCCACAGGGTCGCCGCAGGGCGCAGGGATTCAGATAGGAAACAACGCAGTCATGAAAGAAAAAGCCACCATCCGGGTATTCATCGCCGACGATCATGCGATCGTGCGCGAGGGCTTGAAGCAAATCCTCGCCGACACGAAGGACATCATCGTGGCCGGCGAGGCTGAAAATGGCCACGACGCCATCAAACTGTTCCGCGGCTCGAAATGCCAGGTGTTGCTGCTCGACATCTCCCTGCCCGACCGCAGCGGCATCGAGGTGCTCAAGCAGATCAAGAAGGAAAAGCCGGAACTGGCCGTGCTGATGCTGTCCATGCACCGCGAGGACCAGTACGCCATTCGCTCGCTCAAGGCGGGCGCGGCCGGCTACCTGACGAAACAGAGTGCGCCGCGCGAACTGGTCACGGCCATCCGCCAGGTGGCGCAAGGCTTGAAGTACATCAGTGCCTCGCTGGCGCAGGAACTGGCCAACACGGTGGGCGAAGACCACGAGACGGCCTTGCACGACACCCTGTCGGACCGCGAATACCAGACCCTGGTCATGATCGCCTCGGGCAAGGCCGTGGGCGCCATCGCCGAAGAACTCAAATTGTCCGTGAAAACCGTCAGCGAGTACCGCGCGCGCTTGCTGGTCAAGATGAAACTCAAGAACAGCGCTGAACTGACGCATTACGCCATCCGCAACCAGCTGGTGGATTGACGCCAAAGCGGCATGCCCGCTGGCATCGGGCGAATTGACAGGACTTCTCCTTGCTTCTCGCACAATAAGTTCTTTGCCAACTCGCCTATCATGGGGATAATAAGAAATATCTGAAAAGGCTGTGTCTACATGTCCAGTAAATTGCCATCTTCACCAGCAGGCGCGCCCGCTGGCGCCACGCATACCGCCGCCGCGGCGATGAATCCCGCCGATATCGCCCGCGAAGCGTTTCGCCGCCTGGCCACGCGCCGCATCGCCCCGACACCGAGCGCCTACCGCGATATCTACAATGAAATCGCCGGCATCAGCGAACCGGCGGAGTCGCCTGCCGCCCCGGCAGCCGTGCTGGCCGCCAGCGCTCCCACGGAGAGCGGCGCGGAAAACGTCCTGACGCAGTTTGCCGCCAAGATGAGCGAATCGGCGGGCGAACTGGGCGACTTTGGCCGCCGTTTCCAGCGGGCACTGAAGGCGCGCGACTGGGACAGCTATGCGCGCACCCTGGCGCAGCTGGCGGAAAAACAGGTCAAGAAAGGCGGCGGCATCGAATTGCCGCCCCTGCCGGACGGCGAACAGACGCGCACCCTGCGTGAATTGCTCAGCCGTACCTTGGGCTTTGCCGTCGCCACCTTGCTAACGGGCACGCCCGCGCTGGTGGAAGAAGCAGAATCGCTGGGCACTGCCATCAAGCTGGCGCACACGGAAGAGGCGCTGAACGAAGCGGCGCTGCGCCTGAAGCAGCTGTGCTACCAGATCGAACTGAAAAGCGGCGATACGGCCGAGCAGCAGGAATTGCTGCTGCGCCTGTTCAAGTTGCTGCTGGACAACGTCAGCCAATTGCTCGACGACGACAGCTGGCTGCGCGGCCAGGTCGATGCCGTGCAAAACCTGATCGCCGGCCCGCTCGACCAGCGCGCGCTGGAAGACGCCACGCGCAGCCTGAAGGAAGTCATCTACAAGCAAAGCCAGCTCAAGCACAGCCTGTCCGACGTCAAGCTGACGGTCAAGAACATGATGATGACCTTCATCGACCGCCTGGGGCAAGTGGCGGCCAGCACGGGCGACTTCCATGAAAAGATCGGCGGCTATTCGGAAAAGATCAGCCAGGCGGAAAATATCAGCGAATTGAACAGCGTTCTCGACGAAGTCTTGCGCGAAACGCGCATGGTGCAGAACGAAGCCCTGCGCGCACGCGACAAGATGGTGCTGGCGCGCCAGGAAGTGCAGGATGCGGAACAGCGCATCCACACCCTGGAAGCGAAGCTCCAGCATATGAGCGAACTGGTGCGGGAAGACCAGCTGACAGGCAGCCTGAACCGCCGTGGCCTGGACGATGTGTTCGAGCGCGAGACGGCCCGTTCCGACCGCCGCGGCACGCCGCTGTGTATCGCCATGCTGGACCTGGACGATTTCAAGCGCCTGAACGACACCTACGGCCACCTGGCCGGCGATGCAGCCTTGAAACACCTGGTCAAAATCGTCAAGGAAACCCTGCGCTCGATGGACGTCATCGCCCGCTTCGGCGGCGAGGAATTCCTCATCCTGCTGCCGGAAACCACGGTCGAAGCGGCCTCATCGACGATGACGCGCTTGCAGCGCGAGCTGACCCGGCATTTCTTCCTGCACGACAACGAAAAAGTCTTGATCACCTTTTCCGCCGGCGTGGCCCTGCGCCTGCCCAACGAAGACCAGGCCGAGCTGGTCAAGCGCGCCGACCGCGCCATGTACCAGGCCAAGCAGACGGGCAAGAACCGCGTCGTGGTGGCCGACTGAACGGCAACTTGCAGGCTGTCGCACTCCATGCCCACCTTACGGTGGGTTTTTTTTGGCCTGCGCCCGGCACGGGCGTACGGCGGCGCTGCAGCGGCCCACATGACTGCCCCACGTGGCAATCTGAAGATACTGAACATTATTTCTTATATTTAATTATTTACCACCCTAAAGTTTCGCCAAAGCGTGCCGTCTATGCGTCCTCGTCCATGGCAACTTGAGGGGCAAAACAAAAAATATACTCGCTGTATTTCCCTAAACTTTCCAAGGCCCACTCCGTTAATGAATATAACTGCGGTGTGAGTGTCCCGGAAGGCAGGGGCAGACCAAGGTACAAGGCACATAGCCAAAACATATAGCAAGGAGCTTCAAAATGGCCTCAGTCATCAATACCAACACCGCGTCACTGAATGCGCAACGCAACCTGAGCACATCGCAGTCCGCCCTGTCCACGTCATTGCAACGCCTGTCTTCGGGTTTGCGCATCAATAGCGCAAAAGACGATGCTGCTGGCCTGGCGATTTCCGAGCGCTTCACCTCGCAAATCCGCGGTCTCGATCAAGCCAAGCGCAACGCCAACGACGGTGTGTCGCTGCTGCAAACGGCCGAGGGTTCGCTCGCTTCGACCGGTAACATCCTGCAACGCGTCCGTGAATTGTCGGTACAGTCGTCGAACGCCACCAACTCGGCTGGCGACCGCAAGGCAATCCAGGCTGAGGTAGGCCAGTTGCTGTCGGAAGCTGACCGCATCTCGCAAACGTCGGAATTCAACGGCTTGAAACTGCTCGACGGTTCGTTCGGCACGGCATCGTTCCAGGTGGGCGCCAACGCTGGCCAGACCATCCAGGCCACGACCGCCAACTTCCGCACGAGTAACTACGGCAACAATCAGGTATCAACCACGGCCCCCGCCACGGTAACAACTGGTACGGCGTACTCAGCAGGCACGTTCGACATTCAAGGCTTGCAGTCCAAGACCATCAACGTCAAAGCAACGGACACGGCACAATCGCTGGCCGCAACCATCAATGGTTCGACTGACGCAACTGGTGTCACGGCATCTGCCACCACCACCGAGTCAGCAGCGTTTGTTGCTGACAAGGTCTACTCGCTGGCCGTCAAATCCGACAATGCCACCACGGCAGCCAACGTGACCTTCACGGTCGGCGCAGCGCTGAACGCATCTGGCCTGGCTTCGGCTGTCAGCGCGTTTAACGATGTATCATCGACCACCGGCGTGACTGCCAAGCTGAACTCCAACAACGATGGCCTGGTGCTGACCAATGCTTCAGGCAACAACATTACGCTGACAAACAACAGCACCGATGCTACCTCGCTGATCACTGCAGCATCGATCAACGAAGCTGGCACCGTTGGCGCGACCGCATCGATCGCCGCCAGTGGTGGTTCGGCCGTCACGATGGGCTATATTTCGATGAACTCCGACAAGGGCTTCTCGATCGGTGGTACGGTAACGGCCAACAACGGCATTACAGCAGGCGCCGCCAGTCTGAAAGCGGTCGCTGACATCGACGTATCGACCGTCAAGGGATCGACCGATGCGTTGAAGATTCTTGACGCAGCCCTGTCGAAGGTCAACAGCCAGCGCGCTTCCTTCGGTGCCTTGCAGTCGCGTTTTGAAACGGCTGTCAGCAACCTGGAATCGACCTCGGAAAACCTGTCGGCTTCGCGTAGCCGCATCCAGGATACCGACTTCGCATCGGAAACGGCCAAGCTGACGCGCGGCCAGATCCTGCAACAGGCTGGTACGGCAATGTTGGCCCAGGCCAACTCGCTGCCTAACGGCGTGCTGTCGCTGCTGCGCGGTTAATCTCCGCCCCGTAGTACCGTAGCTTAGCCCTCCCCGGCCGATCCAGATATTGCATCTTGATCCGCCGGGGATTTTCCGTTAGAGGACACCATCATGGATATCCAGGCAACAAACGGCCTCGCGGCCCCGCAGCCGCAGCGCACTGCGGTCACGCCAGGCAGCACCACGGCAGCCAAACAGGCGGCACCAGCAGCCACGGACAGCAAGCCCACCGGCAAGGCCGCCAGCAAGGAAGACGCGCAGGCCGAGCTGAAAGAGGTCAAGCAGGCCGTCAGCGACATCAACAAGGCGATGCAGTTCATGTCGCGCCAGCTGGAGTTTTCAGTCGATACCGACAGCGAGCGCACCATCGTCAAGGTGATCGACCAGCAAACCCGCGAGGTCATCCGCCAGATGCCCACCAAGGAAGCGCTGGAAATCGGCAAGGCGCTGGAAAAAGCACAAGGTTTGCTGATCAAGCAAACGGCGTGAAACGGCCCTGTGCCACTTCCTTCGTGGCATAGGGCAAACAGCTGGCCGAATACCCCTCTAAAGTCTCGATGGATTATGCCGTTAACCAGTTATATTCATGCATTCTCTAGGAGGTCATTGTGGCTGTCTCATCCCTCAGTACTGGTGGCGTCCTCGACGTAAATAGCCTGGTCAGTCAACTGATGACCGTGGAAAGCCGCCCCTTTGTCGCCATGCAGAACAAAGAGAAGGCCATCACCACCCAATTATCCGCCTATGGCACCCTGAGCGGCGCCGTCGGCGCATTCCAGACCACCGTCACCGCCCTGGCCGATTCCTCCAAATACAAGGTGGCCAACGCCACCACCTCGGACGACAAGGTCCTGACCGCCACCGCTGGCAAGGATACCGTCAAGGGTAACTACAGTGTCAACGTGACCCAGCTGGCGCAGGCGCAAACCATCAGCGCCGCCGGACAGGTCAGCACCAGCGCGCTGATCGGTTCTGGCGCCAGCACCGTGCTCACTTTTGACTTCGGCAGCGTCACGGGCGGTACCCTGGCAGACGGCAAGTATACGGGGGCCACTTTCGATCTCGATGCGACGCGCACAGCCCGCACCGTCACCATCGACAGCAGCAACAACTCGCTGCAAGGCATCCGCGACGCCATCAACAAGGCTGGCGTCGGCGTGACCGCCAGCATTATTTCCGACGGTAGCAGCACGCCGAACCGCCTGGTGCTGACCTCGGACAAGAGCGGCGAAACGTCGAGCATGCGCATTTCCGTCGCTGGCGACCAGGACTTGAGCGATTTATTGTCCTACGCGCCGAATGGCACGCAGAACATGAAGCAAAGCAATGCTGGTCAAAATGCCAAACTGACCGTCAATGGTGTGGCCATCACCAGCCCGACCAATAACGTCGACAACGCCGTGCCTGGCGTGACGATGTCGGTACTGAAGATCGGCGCCAGCAATGTCGGCGTCAGCATGGACACCTCCGGCATCAAGACGGCCCTGAGCAACTTCGTCAAGGCCTACAACGAGCTGAACACGACCATCAACGGCCTGACGGCCGTCACGCCGGACCAGAAGCCGGGCGCGGCGCGCACGGGCGGCCCGCTGGTGGGCGACTCGACCACGCTGAGCCTGCAGGCGAGCTTGCGCAAGATGTTTTCCAGCAACGTGCCTGGCTTGTCAGGTAGCGTGACGAGCCTGAGCCAGCTGGGCGTCGCCTTCCAAAAGGATGGCACGCTCAAGCTCGATACGGGCAAGCTGCAAACGGCCATCGACAAGACTCCGGACGACGTCATCAAGCTGCTGGCCACCTCCGGTTCGACCAGCGACAGCCTGGTCAGCTTCGTCAGCTCGACCAGCAACTCGACGGTCGGCACCAAGGCCATCTCGATTTCCAAGCTGGCCACGCAAGGCACCCTGGCGGCCAGCGCGCCAGCGGGCCTGACCATCATCGCCGGCGTCAACGACAACCTCTCGATGACGATCAATGGCGTCAGCAGCAAGGCCACGCTGGTGCCGGGCACCTACACGGCGGACAGCCTGGTCAGCCATCTGCAGTCGCTGATCAATGGCGCCTCCGCCAGCACCGACAAAACTGTCGGCGTGACGGTCAAGCAGGAAAACGGCATCATCAGTATTACCTCGAACAAATATGGTAGCGCGTCGAAGCTGGAAATTACCGGCAACGGCGCCGATGGGCTGTTTGGCACCCCGACCATGACCACCGGCGTGGACGTCGCGGGCACCATCGACGGCGCCGTGGCCGTCGGCAGCGGTCAGACCCTGACCGGTTCGGCCGGCTCCGGCAGCGCCGGCATTGCGGTGCTGATCAACGGCGGCCAGCTGGGCGGCCGGGGCACGGTGAATATTTCGAAAGGCGTCAGCGCGCTGTTTGCCGGCACGACCGACAGTTACCTGGGCACGACGGGCCTGATTCAAAACAAGAACGATGGCTTGAACAAGAGCATTGCCGATATCACTAAGCAGCGCAATGCGCTCAATAGCCGCCTGACCCTGACCGAGGCGAGGCTGCGCAAGCAATACAGTTCGCTCGACGTAAAGCTCAGTTCGATGAACAGCACCACCAATTATTTGACTCAGCAACTGGCGAAGCTGTCTTAGAGTTAACGCATATCTACTAGAGGAAAACGAATGTTTGGATCATCAAACAAAGGCGCGCAATCCTACGCCAAGGTTGGCCTGGAAACGGGCATAGGCGCCGCTTCCCCGCACAAGCTGATCGCCATGCTGTACGACGGCGCCCTGGTAGCCGTGCTGAGCGCGCAGATGCACATGAAAGCTGGCAATATCCCTGAAAAGGGCAAGTCCATTTCACGCGCCATGCAGCTGATTGACCAGGGACTGCGCGCCAGCCTGGACAAGAATGCGGGCGGCCAGATCGCCGAAAACCTTGATGCGCTGTATGAATACATGGGCGCGCGATTGCTGACGGCCAACCTGAAAAATGACCTGAACATCCTCGAAGAGATACAGCGCCTTCTGACCGACCTGCGCGACACCTGGAACGCCATCGGCACGCCTTCCGGCATGAATATTGCCGCCAGCGATGCATCTGTTACCAGCATCTCCAACTATGCGAGCGCCTGAGCCATGATGACCAATCAAGAAGTCCTGACCACGTATGAAACCATGCAGACCCTGACGGGCCGGATGGTGACGGCCGCCAGCAACGCCGACTGGGACGCGTTCGAAGCGCTGGAGCAGCAAGTGAGCGCGCACGTGGAAGCGCTGAAAGCGAATGAAGCAAAAGTCGTGCTGGAAAGCGCCGGCCGCCAGCGCAAGGTTGCCCTGATCAAGCAGATCCTGGAAGATGACCGCAAGATCCGCGACCTGACCATGCCGTGGATGGCGCATTTGTCCAAGCTGATCAACAGCACGGGCACCGAACGGCGCCTGGCCAACGCCTACGGCGTCTAAACGCCCGCGGGGCGAGGTCACCTATCATGTTGCCGAAGATGGATGCCATCGGCATGCCGCCCCTGACCCCGGTCAAGGGCGCGCGCCCGGCCGACGCCGTCGCCGACCCGCGCCAGGCCGAGTTTCAGCGCTCGCTGCAGGGACTGATCGGCAAATCCATGCAGGGCCAGGTGCTGGCGCGCATGGGCGATGGCAGCTACCTGGTGCGCGTGGCAGGTACGCCGGCCCGCATGCAGCTGCCCGCCGGCGCCCAGCTGGGCACCGAGATTCCCCTGACCCTGATCGGCATCAATCCCCGCCCCTCGTTTCAAATCGGCAACAACCGCGACCAGCCCGCCAGCGCCCTGCTGACGTATGCCGACGCGGAAGCCGAGCCCGAAACCGACCTGCGCGGCCCCCAGGCCGGTGCCGCCCAGGCGGGCACGCGCGCCAGCGGCACGGCCGCCCCCCTGCTCAGCCGCGCCCCCCTGACGCCGGCCAACTTGCTGCCCGCCCTGGCAAGCGACACGCCGGCGCCGGAACTGAGCACCACCGCGCGCGCCATCAGCAGCGTACTCAGCCAGGCGGAAAGCGTGCCCGGCGCCCCCCTGGCGCTGGTCGGCAAGACGCCGCTGATGGCCGCGCCGGGAGCCGATCCGGCCCAGGTGGCGCAAAAGCTGCGCGACACGGTCGGCAGCAGCGGCTTATTCTATGAATCGCACGTGGCCGAATGGGCCGAAGGCAAGCGCCCGCTGGCCTCGCTGCTGCTGGAACCGCAAATGCAAAAGGCCGCAGCGGGCGAGACGCCCAGAACGGGCACCGACCTGGCCTCGGCGCAGCTGATCAATTTACAGCTGCATACGCACGAGCAGGCGCGCGTGCAGTGGCAGGGCGAAGCCTGGCCCGGCCAGAAGATGCAGTGGGATATCAGCCAGGATGCGCCGGAAGGGCAGCAGCACGCTGGCAGCGACGGCGATGAGGAAGCGACGGCCTGGCGCAGCAATGTGCGCTTCCAGTTTCCCCTGCTGGGCGACCTGGCCGCGCACGTGGTCTTGCAGGGCGGCCGGGTGGCCATCCAGTTGCAGGCCGGCAGCGAGGCCAGCGCCGATACCTTGCGCCAGCATGCGGCGCGGCTGGAAGCGTCGCTGGACGCCGCCGGCTGGCCCCTGTCGTCATTGACGATCGCCGGCCAGCCGGAGGCGGCCGGGCCAGCGCAAGCAGATGATGCTTGACGACACCAAGCGCAAGGTGCCGCAGACGGCCGTCGCCCTGGCCTACCAGAGCGGCACGCCGGCGCCCAAGGTGGTGGCCAAGGGCAGCGGTCTGATCGCGGACCAGATCATCAGCACGGCGCGCGAACACGGCGTCTTCGTGCATGAATCGAAGGAATTGGTGGCGCTGCTGATGGATGTCGACCTGGACCGCCAGATTCCGCCCGGCCTGTATCGGGCGATTGCGGAACTGCTGGCCTGGTTATATCATATTGAATCTGCGAATGGCGGACCGATCCCGCCGCCGCCCGACACCAGCGTCCACCTCACCGATACATAGACAGGCATCAATGCAAGCACATATTATGGATTCCGGCCTCGAAAACTGGCATGACTTTGAAGTGGAATCGCGGCGGGAAATCATCGCCTTGCTGCGCAGCATCAGCGAAAAGAATCAGCTGATCCGCATGCTGATCCACGGTGAATCCGATGTGTGCGTCACCTCCATCCTGGAAGTCGATGCCGACCACAATACCGTCATCCTCGACCGTTCCGTGAACAACGACCAGAATCGGCGCATGCTGGCCGCCAAGGGCATCTCGTTTGAAACGTCGCTCGACAAGATCCGCATCCTGTTTGCCAGTGCCCAGGTGCAAGCGTGCAATTACGGCAGCACACCCGCCTTGAAAATTGCCATTCCAGAAACATTGATCCGCCTGCAGCGGCGCGAGTATTACCGCATGACCACGCCCGTAAGCAATCCCGTGCGCGTCTCGATTCCCCTGCCGCCCTCGCTGGGCGGCGCCGACGCCCCGTTTCCGCTGGCCGACATCAGCTGCGGCGGCATCGCCATCCTGGACAATAAACTGATACTGGGCGAGACCATCGGCAGGGACTACCCCGGTTGCCGCATCGACTTGCCTGACGTCGGCATCGTCAGCGCCACCTTGCAAATTCGCAATTCGCTGGACATGACCCTGCTGAACAACAAGCTGAACCGCCGCCTGGGCTGCCAGTTCGTCGACCTGCCGCGCAGCATGCTGGCGCACGTGCAACGCTATATCACGCGGCTGGAGCGGGAGAGGAATGCGCGCATGGCGGGACTCAGCTGATAACCCAGCCGAAAGCTGGGGTCAGACCCGCCGGGGGAATGCATTCCAATGGGATGCATTCCGATTCCTTGGGAACTGACCCCGGAATTTGCCTTTGGGGTAAATTAAACTTAAACCTGCATATTCATGATCTCGTGATACGCCGATACGAGCTTGTTGCGCACCTGCACCGTCGCCTGGAATTCGATGCTCGATTTTTGCATCGACACCATCACGTCCGACAGGCTGACCTTTTCGTCGCCCATGGTAAAACGCTGGCCCATCGCCGACGACGCCTTTTGCGCGCCGCTCACGGAATCGAGCGCGCTCTTGAAGGCATCGGCAAAATTCACCTTCGCTGCCGGCATTTCGGTCTGGATCGCCGGTATTTTCGCCTCCGGCCGCGTGGCCGCCGACTTCAGTTGCGCGATCATCGCCTCGATCCTGCTGCTATCGATACCGCCTGTTTTCACTTTGCCTCCCGATTCTGGTCTGCTTCATATCTGTTCCATGCCTGTTGCACCCAGAGAACAAAACCCTGGCTTGCAAGGCAACGACGGGTACAATAACTTCCGTCACATGTTGCCAGGGTTCCACAATACCAGCGCCAACGCCAGCCGCTCGGCCGAGCAGGCGGCAAAAGCGCCTTCTGTTTGGACGATTGAAGCGCGTGACAGTGGCGGATAATTCTGCATATCGCCCCTCCTCCCGAGGAAGCGGCCCCCACGCACCACCCAACACCCGTCAAACCACACGCCCTGGAAGGCAATCATGGCTGTAGCCGAAGAAATCGATGTGAACCGCATACCGCCGGAACCGGCACCTGCCCGCTCGCCCGTGGAGTCCGTGCAAGCGTTCGCCAAGACGCCGATGGGCAAGAATTTCCTGCGTGGCCTGGGTGTGGCGGCACTGATTGCCATCGGCGTGGCCCTGTACATGTGGAACCAGCCACCCGAGTACAAGGTCCTGTTTTCCAATTATACGGACCGCGACGGCGGCGCCATCACCGCGTCGCTGGACCAGCTGGGCATCAAGCACAAGTTTTCCGAAGGCGGCGGCGCCATTCTCGTGCCCACCGAGCAAGTCCACGATGCGCGCCTGAAACTGGCGGCGCAAGGCTTGCCGAAGGGCGGCAACGTGGGCTTCGAGCTGATGGAAAACCAGAAGCTGGGCGTGTCGCAATTTCTGGAACAGGTCAATTTCCAGCGCGCGCTCGAAGGCGAACTGGCGAAATCGATCGAATCGGTGTCCGCCGTCGACACGGCGCGCGTCCACCTGGCCCTGCCCAAACCGTCCGTCTTCGTGCGCGAACAGCAAAAACCGACCGCTTCCGTGCTGCTGAACCTGCATCCGGGCCGCGGCCTGGACCAGTTGCAGGTCAGCGCCATCGTGCACCTGGTGGCGTCCAGCGTGCCGGAATTGCTTCCAGTCAATGTCACCGTGGTCGACCAGGCCGGCAACCTGCTGTCGAACCAGGAAAAGGACAAGGACCGCGCCAACGGCATCAAGAGCCTGGACCCGAACCAGTTAAAGTACGTGCAGCAATTGCAGCAAAGCGTGATCAAGCAAGTCGAATCGATCTTGCTGCCCATCGTCGGCGAAGGCAATGTACGCGCCGAAGCGACGGCCGATGTGGATTTCTCGCAAAGCGAGCAGGCGGCCGAAACCTACAAGCCGAACTCGCCACCGGAAGCGTCCACCATCCGCAGCCAGCAAACGAGCGAATCGACGGGCGCCGGCAATGCCAACCCGTCCGGCGTGCCGGGAGCCCTGTCGAACCAGCCGCCGGGCGTGGCCACGGCGCCGTTGACGGCCGAGGCGCCAGGCGCACCGGGCGGCGCGCCGACGGCACCGAGCCAGAAGGAATCGACGACGAATTACGAAGTTGACAAGACCGTGCGCTACGAGCAGAAATCCATGGGCGGCCTGCGCCGCCTGTCGGTGGCCGTCGTCGTCAACTACCGCCGCAGCTTCGACAAGGATGGCAAGGTCACGGTCAAGCCGATTTCGCCTGCCGAAATGGTGCAGATCAATAACCTGGTCAAGGAGGCGATGGGCTACAACAAGGAGCGCGGCGACAGCTTCAGCGTGGCCAACTCGCCCTTCGACGGCATCGACCGCGCGCCGGAAGGCAAGCTGGAGTGGTGGCGCGACCCGGCCAACCTGCCGCTGGCCAAGGAACTGGCGAAGTTCCTCATCACGGCCCTGATCCTGCTGTATATCTTCATTAAGATCGTGCGCCCGATGCTGCGCCCCGTGATGCGCAAGATCGACGATTTCGGCGCGCCACCGCCCGTCATCGAGCCGGAACTGGCCAAGGACGGCGCAGAAAACGAAGTCCTGCTCAGCGAAGCGGAACTGGAAGAACTGGAAGAAGATACGGCCCGCGGTTATCGCGAAAACCTGGCGATGGCGAGGAAACTGGCACAGGACGACCCACGCGTGGTGGCCAACGTAATCAAAGCATGGATAGGCAATAATGAGTGAGACAACGGGACTGCAAAAAGCATCGATCCTGATGCTGGCACTGGGCGAGAGCGAAGCGGCCGAGGTCATGAAATTCCTCGGTCCGCGCGAAGTGCTGAAACTGGGCGCCGCCATGGCCACCATGAAGGGCATCGCGCACGAGCAAGTGGTCGAGGTGCTCGACGACTTCCGCGCGCAGACGGAACTCAATTCCACCGTCGGCCTCGATTCGGACGAATACATCCGCCAGGTCCTCACCAAGGCGCTGGGCGACGACAAGGCGTCCGTGCTGCTGTCGCGCATCCTGGGCGGCAAGGATGCGTCCGGCATCGAATCGCTGAAGTGGATGGATTCGCAATCCGTGTCCGAGCTGATCCGCAACGAACACCCGCAGATCATCGCCACCATCCTGGTCCACCTGGAACGCGACCAGGCGTGCGAAATCCTCGGCCATTTCACGGACCGCCTGCGCAACGACGTGGTCTTGCGCATCGCCACCCTGGACGGCGTGCAGCCGGCCGCCTTGCGCGAACTCAACGATGTGCTGACGAAACTGCTGTCGGGTAACGAAAATATCAAGAAATCGTCGCTGGGCGGCGTGCGCGCGGCGGCCGAGATCCTCAACTTCATGAGCGGCGAGCAAGAAGGCTCCGTCATGGACAATATCAAGAACTACGACAACGACATGGCGCAAAAGATCATGGACGAAATGTTCGTGTTCGACAACGTGATCGACATCGACGACCGCGGCATCCAGCTGCTGCTGCGCGAAGTACAGTCGGAAATGCTGATCATCGCCCTGAAAGGCGCCTCGCAAGAGCTGCGCGACAAGATCTTCAAGAACATGTCGCAGCGTGCCGGCGAGATGATGCGCGAAGACCTGGAGTCGAAAGGCCCCGTGCGCCTGTCGGAAGTGGAGTCGCAGCAGAAACAGATCCTGCAGATCGTGCGCCGCCTGGCGGACGAAGGGCAGATTGTCTTAGGTGGAAAAGGCGAGGATTCGTTTGTCTAATTTGATTCCCAAAGAGCAGCAAACCGCTTACCAGCGCTGGGAAATGACCTCGTTTGGCGACGAGCGTCCCAGCGTGGTGGCGGCGCGCAAGCTGCTCGAACCGGAGCCGGAACCGGAGTTCGACCCATTTGCAGAGCTGCACGAGGAAGAGCCGGCCGCGCCGCTCGAGTATCCGACGCAGGAGGAACTCGACGCCATCCGCGAGGAAGCGCGCGCCAACGCCTTCGATGAGGGCCGCGCCGCCGGCTATGCGGAAGGCCACGCGGCCGGGCATGCCGACGGCCATGCGCAATCATATGCGGAAGGCAAGGCGGCGTCCGCCGTGGAACTGGCGCACCTGCAAACCATCGCCGTCGACTTCGGCACGGCCGTGCACCAGGCCGATGAACTGATCGCCAACGACGTCATGGAACTGGCCCTGCAACTGGCCAAGGGCATGCTGAAGACGGCCTTGCCCGTGCGCCCCGAGCTGATGCTGCCGCTGGTGCGCGACGCCATCGAATATTTGCCTGTGCTGCAACAACCAGCCTTGCTGATGCTCAATCCGGAGGATGCGCAAGTAGTGCGCGACGGCATCGGCGATGAGCTCGACAAGGGTGGCTGGAGGGTCATCGAAGACCCGTCCGTGGAACGCGGCGGCTGCAAGATCGACACGGCCAGCAACCAGATCGATGCGCAAAGCTCCACCCGCTGGCAGCGCCTGACGCATGCGCTGGGCAAGGACCTGGACTGGCTGGCGCCGTGAGTGAACCCGTCAAAGGCCCCGCTGCCCATGCGGCGCGCTGGCGCGCCTACCTGAGCGACTGTTCGGCCGTGGTCGGCTTTGTGGAACCGATGCAAATATCGGGACGGGTCACGCGCGTGGCCGGCCTGGTGATGGAAGCGGTGGGCCTGCGCCTGGCCGTCGGCGCCGCCTGCACCGTGCCGCTGCCCAATGGCGGGCGGGTCGAGGCGGAAGTCGTCGGTTTCGAAGGCGAGCGCCTGTTTTTGATGCCGCAAAGCGACGTCGAAGGCATCGTGCCCGGCACGCGCGTGTTTTCCGTCGAACCGGCCATCCCCCGCCCCGGCAGCGTGGCGCATCCGCGCCGCCGTCCCAGCGACCGCGCGCGCCACCTGCCCGTGGGACCGCAACTGCTGGGCCGCGTGCTCGACGGCGCGGGCCGCCCGCTCGACCAGCTGGGCCCGCTGCACACGACGGACAGCGCGCCCATCAACGTGCGGCCCGCCAATCCGCTGGGCCGCGCGCCCATCGTGACCACGCTCGACGTGGGCGTGCGCTCGATCAATGCCATGCTGACCGTGGGCCGCGGCCAGCGCATGGGCCTGTTCGCCGGTTCCGGCGTGGGCAAGAGCGTGCTGCTGGGCATGATGGCCCGCTACACGGAAGCGGACGTGATCGTCGTCGGCCTGATCGGCGAACGCGGACGCGAAGTGAAGGAATTCATCGAGCAAATCTTGGGGCCCGAAGGCCTGGCCCGCTCCGTCGTCGTGGCGGCGCCGGCCGACACGCCGCCGCTGATGCGCCTGCAGGGCGCCGCGTATGCGACGGCCATTGCCGAGTATTTCCGCGACCAGGGGCAAAACGTGCTGCTGATCATGGATTCGCTGACCCGCTACGCCATGGCGCAGCGCGAAATCGCCCTGGCCATCGGCGAACCGCCTGCCACCAAGGGGTATCCGCCGTCCGTCTTCGCCAAGTTGCCCGTGCTGGTGGAGCGGGCCGGCAATGGCGAGGAAGGCGGCGGCTCGATCACCGCCTTCTACACCGTGCTGACCGAGGGCGACGACCAGCAGGACCCGATCGCCGACTCGGCGCGCGCGATTCTCGATGGCCACATCGTGCTGAACCGGCGCCTGGCCGAGGCGGGACATTATCCGGCCATTGACATCGAGCAATCGATTTCGCGCGCCGCCCACTCGATCACCACGCATGAACACCAGCAGCAGGCGCGCAAGCTGAAACAGCTGTATTCGCGCTATGAACGCAGCCGTGACCTGATCAGCGTGGGCGCCTACAGCGCCGGCACCGACCCCGTACTGGACCAGGCCATCGCCCTGCATGAAAAGATCGAGGCGTTTTTGCAACAGCAAATCACCGAGCGGGTCAGCATGGACGAGAGCTTGGGGCAACTTACCGCTCTATTCGACTGATTAGGGCTTGCATGGCGGGAATATAATCAGGCATGGCTTCTCCTTCCCAACTTGCAACCCTGATCGACCTTGCCCAGCGCGAAACGGACGATTGCGCCAAGCGCCTGGGCGCGGCCCTGAAAGCACTCGACGATTGCCGCCAGAAGCTCGACATGCTGTCCGGCTACCGCGACGATTATGCCCAGCGCTTCGAGGCGAGCATGAGCAACGGCATCACGCCCATGGCTTACCGCAATTTCCAGGCCTTCATGGTCAAGCTCGACAGCGCCATCCAGGGCCAGCAGCAGGTGGTCGAGCATGCGCAAGCGCGCAGCGAGAATGAAAAGATGCGCTGGCAACTGGCAGAACGCAAGCGCATGTCGTACACCACCCTGAATAACCGGGCGCAGGAACAGGCGCTGAAGCTGGAAAACAAGCGCGACCAGAAAGCAATGGATGAGCACGCGGCGCGACAAGCCTATTACAAACGCTAAGCAACACTGAGGCAGCATCATGCAAACCCAGCCCACACCGATTTCCCAGATTATCTCGCCGAACGCCACGCCGGGCGGCGCCAACCGCAGCCAGCCGCCCACCAGCAGCACGCAAGGCGACTTCCAGCGCACCCTGAACCGCCAGATCGAGCAACGCCAGGCCAGCCGCAATATGGCGCAAGCGCAAGTACAAGCACCTGCCCCCCGCCCCGCCAGCCCTGCCGCCACGCAGGCGCCGGCCAAGGACACGACGCCGATGCAAGCGGACACGGAACCGGCCGCCAACAAGGAACAGCCATCCGCGCCCGCGCCCACCGACAGCGCCACGGCCGACGCCGAGGCCAGCGTGCCCGCCGCGACAGTCCCGCCGCCGGCCGATCCGGCCGCCGAGATGCTGGCCCTGGTGGGCAGCATCCAGCTGGCCATCCAGCCGCCAGCGGCCAAGGCCGCGCCGGAACTGCCCGCGCGCGCCAGCGTCAAGGCCGATGGCAAGAACCTGGCAACGGGGGCCTTGCTGGCAGCCGGCCAGGGCAGCGGCAAGGCCGCCGCCACGGTCATCGCGCAAGCCGACAGCGGCGACTTTGCCGACAGCCTGGGCCAGGCCCAGGCCAAGACAAGCGCCACACCAGGCGCCAGCATGCCGAGCGGCAAGGCCGAGCCGGGCAAGCTGGCCATCGATGCGCAGCTGGCGGCCACGGCCAAGGCTGGCAGCGCCGTGAGCGACGCGATCATCAAGGAAGCACCTGCCGACCTGAGCCGCCTGGCGGCCCAGTTGCAGCCAGGCGTGCTGCAGCAGGCCGCCGCCGCGGTGGCCGTGCCGGCCGACAAGCTGACGGGCCGGGTCGGCACGCCGGCCTGGGACCAGCAGCTGGGACAGAAGGTCGTGTGGATGGCGGCCGGTGGCGACCAGAGCGCCACCCTGACCCTGAATCCGCCCGACCTGGGACCGGTGCAAGTGGTGCTGACGGTCACCAATGACCAGGCCGATGCCGCCTTCATGTCGGCCCAGCCCGAAGTACGCCAGGCGCTGGAAGCGGCCATGCCGCGCCTGCGCGAGATGATGAGCGAAGCGGGCATCGCCTTCGGCAACGCCACCGTCTCGGCCGGCACGCCGGAACAGCAACACAATGGCGAGCGTGCCGCCTCGGGCGAACGCCGCGGCAACGGTCAGGGCGGCGGCGTCTCCGGTGGCGAGATCGCCATCGCGCCGGCGGCGGGCGGACGCAGCCGGCCCAGCCTGAGTGCCGTGGATACCTTTGCCTGAGGCCAATTCGTCGGCCGCAGGCCCCAGGCGCGTCCCAGAGAGTAACTTTTCGTCTAAAAACAGCGAGTTGAGGGCGCTTCCGCCCTCTTTTCACTGCATCCTTCTGCGCAGAATTTGCCGATAATGACATAATGGCGTCGTGATCCACTTCCATGCACTCGAGTACCATTGAAAGCAAATCCAAAAATGAAAGCAGATCCGAAAGCAGATGCAGGCCTGGCCCCCCCCGGCGCCTCGAAAAAGAAGCTTCTGATCATCGTGCTGGCCGCGGTGCTGGTGGCTGGCGGCATCGGTGGCGGCGCCGCCTGGTACTTCCTGCATGGCAAGGCCGATAAAGAAGAAGCGGCGCCCAGCAAGAAAAAACATGCCGCTTCCAAGGCCGGTCCGCCCGTCTTCGTGCCCATCGACTCCTTCACCGTCAACTTGCAGCCGGAAAATGGCGAGCAGTACCTGCAAATCGCCTTCACCTTGCAGGCCAGCAGCCCGGAAGAAATGGACTTGATCAAGGTCAACATGCCGAAAGTGCGCAGCCGCTTGCTGCTGCTGCTGTCTGGCAAGAAGGCATCCGAACTCAATACCGTGGAAGGCAAGCAGCAACTGGCGGCCGAAATCATCAATCAGGTGAACCAGCCGTTCGAGGACA
Organism: Janthinobacterium sp. PSRC1-1; assembly: GCF_049897525.1. Classification (NCBI taxonomy): domain Bacteria; kingdom Pseudomonadati; phylum Pseudomonadota; class Betaproteobacteria; order Burkholderiales; family Oxalobacteraceae; genus Janthinobacterium; species Janthinobacterium sp. PSRC1-1. The sequence goes on along the minus strand of NZ_JAFCWK010000005.1, from coordinate 165,506 downwards.
AAGGGCCGGAGCAGGACGTGACGGACGTATTATTTACCGCATTCATCATTCAATAAGCAGCCATGGCCGATAATTTCCTCTCCCAGGAAGAAGTCGATGCCCTTCTGAAGGGCGTCAACGGAGACCAGGACGACGCGCAGGCGCCGGAAGATGTCACGGGAGTTCGTACCTACAACCTGGCAACCCAGGAGCGCATCGTGCGCGGCCGGATGCCAACGTTGGAAATTATCAACGAGCGTTTCGCCCGCCTGCTGCGCGTGGGCCTGTTCAACTTCCTGCGCCGCAGTGCCGAAGTGTCGGTGGGTTCCGTGCGCGTCTCGAAATACAGCGAGTTCATCCGCAACCTGGTGGTGCCGACCAATCTGAACCTGGTCCACATGAAGCCGCTGCGCGGCACGGCCCTGATGGTCTTCGATCCGGGCCTGGTGTTCCTGCTGGTCGACAACCTGTTTGGCGGCGACGGACGTTTTCATACGCGTGTCGAAGGACGCGACTTTACGCAGACGGAGCAGCGCATCATCTTGCGCATCCTCGACATCGTCTTTGAAGCCTATACCAAGTCGTGGGAACCGGTCTTCCCCGTCGAGTTCGAATATATCCGCTCGGAAATGAACACGCAGTTCGCCAACATCGCCACGCCGAACGAGGTCGTCGTCGCCTCGACGTTTACGGTGGAACTGGGCTCCGTTTCCGGACAAATCCACTTCTGCATGCCGTATTCGATGATCGAACCGATCCGCGATTCGCTGACCTCGAGCCTGCAGGGCGAAGCGCTGGAAGTGGACAAGCGCTGGATCCGCCTGATGACGCAGCAGATCCAGATCGCCGAAGTCGAACTGGTGGCGTCGCTGGGCACGGCGCGCGTCTCGTTCGACGAGATTTTGAACATGAAGGTGGGCGACATCATTCCACTGAACATACCCGAACTGATCGCCGCCACCGTCGACGGCGTGCCCGTGATGGATTGCACATATGGCGTGTTGAACGGACAATATGCGCTGAAGGTTGAAAAGTTATTGGCAAATTCCGATAACATGAATAATCACTAAATAACTACCCGGGCCGCGTTGCGGTCCGTATCTGTACAACAGGAGAAACACATGTCTGACAACCAAGACGACCAAAGCGCGGAAGACGATTGGGGCGCGGCCATTGCCGAGCAGGCCAAGGCGGAAGCCGAAGCGCTGCAAAACCAGGCAGCCAATACGGCCAGCGCGGCCAGCGCCGCCGTGTTCAAGGACTTTTCCAAGCAGGCGTCAAAGTCGGAAACGCACAACGATATCGATTTCATCCTCGATATTCCCGTGCAGCTGACGGTCGAACTGGGCCGCACCAAGATCGCCATCAAGAACCTGCTGCAACTGGCACAGGGCTCCGTGGTCGAGCTCGACGGCCTGGCGGGCGAACCGATGGACGTGCTGGTGAACGGCTGCCTGATCGCCCAGGGCGAAGTGGTGGTGGTGAATGACAAGTTTGGTATCCGCCTGACCGACATCATCACGCCTTCCGAACGCATCCGAAAATTGAATAAATGAAGCCTGGCCTGTTGATTTCCACCGTGCTGCCGCTGATGGCGGCATGCGGCATTGCGCTGGCGGCGCCGGCTTCGGCGCCCGCACCAGCTTCGGCCACGGCCGAAACGGCGGCGCCCAGTGCAGCTGCCGAAGTGGCATCTGAAAAACCCGCTGCCGCCGCTGCGGCGGCACCCGCGCCTGCCGCCGCCCTGCCCGCCATGCCGGCGGGCGCGCCCATGACGATGGCGCCGACCAGCTCGGCCGGCAGCTTGCTGCAAACCATCTTCGCGCTGGTGTTCGTGCTGGCCCTGCTGATCGGCCTGGCCTGGTTCATGAAACGCTATGGCCCCAAGGTGATGGGCGGCAACAACAAGATGCGCGTCGTCAGTTCGCTCAACCTGGGCGGACGCGAACGCATCGTCCTCGTCGAAGTGGCCGACCAGTGGATCGTCGTCGGCGCCTCGCCCGGCCGCATCAACGCGCTGGCCACCATGCCGCGCCAGGAAGGCGAGTTGCCGCAACTGGCGACGACGCAAAACGGCCCCGCGGCCGCCAATTTTTCCGAGTGGCTGAAACAGACCATCGAAAAACGCAATGGGAAATAAGCAGCAGATGGCGTGGTCCCACGTAAAGACTCCCCTGACCTGGCTGCTGGCGGCGGCCGCCCTGGCCTTGCCGCTGTGGGCCATGGCACAGCCGGGTATCCCGGCCTTCAACAGCACGCCGGCGCCGGGCGGCGGACAGAATTACTCGCTGCCGGTGCAGACGCTCATCCTGATGACGTCGCTCACCTTCCTGCCGGCGGCCCTCCTGATGATGACCTGCTTCACGCGCATCATCATCGTGCTGTCCCTGCTGCGCCAGGCCATCGGCACGCAATCGGCGCCGCCGAACCAGGTGCTGGTGGGCCTGGCCCTGTTCCTGACCCTGTTCGTCATGGGCCCCGTGTTCGACAAGATTTATACGGATGCCTATCTTCCTTACCAGGAAAACAAGATCAGCATGCAGCAGGCCATGGACAAGGGCGTCGATCCCCTGAAAACCTTCATGCTCAAGCAGACGCGCCAGGCCGATCTGGCGCTGTTTGCCAAGATGTCGCGCTCGCCGGCCCTGCAAGGACCGGAAGACGTGCCGCTGCGCATCCTCGTGCCCGCCTTCGTCACCAGCGAACTGAAGACGGCATTCCAGATCGGCTTTGCCATCTTCATCCCGTTTTTGATCATCGACATGGTGGTCGCCAGCGTGCTGATGTCGATGGGGATGATGATGATGTCGCCGGCGACGATCTCGCTGCCGTTCAAGCTGATGCTGTTCGTGCTGGTCGATGGCTGGCAATTGCTGCTGGGCTCCTTGTCCCAGAGTTTTTACTAGGGGACGTACGATGACACCGGAAAGCGTCATGACCCTGGGCCGCCATGCGATGGAAGTCACCCTGATGGTGGCCGCGCCCATGCTGCTCGTCGCCCTCATCATCGGCTTGATCGTGAGTATTTTCCAGGCGGCCACGCAGATCAACGAATCGACCCTGTCCTTCATCCCCAAGCTGGTCGGCATCTTTGTCGCCCTCGTCGTGGCCGGCCCGTGGATGCTGTCCGTCATGCTCGACTACATGCGCCAGGTATTTACCGGCATACCGAACCTGGTGGGTTAGTGCAGCCACCATTGCCATGCTGACCCTGTCGAGCATCGAACTGAACACGTGGATCGCAGCACTGCTGTGGCCGCTTAGCCGCATCCTCGGCCTGATCGCGGCCGCGCCCCTGTTCGGCAATGCGGCCGTGCCGGCCAGCGTCAAGGTGACTCTGGGCGCGCTGCTGGCCATGATCATCGCTCCCACCGTGCCGGCCTTGCCGGCCGTCAACCCGATGTCCTTGCCCGGCTTGCTGATCCTCACACAAGAGATGCTGGTGGGCCTGGCCATGGGCTTTTCCATCCGCATCGTGTTTTCCGCCATCGAAATGGCGGGCGAGCTCAGCAGTCTCACCATGGGCCTGGGCTTCGCCTCGTTCTTCGACCCGCAAACCAAGGGCAGGTCTTCCGCCATCAGCCAGTTCCTCGTCATGCTGGCCACCTTGATGTTCTTGACAGTCAACGGCCACCTGGTCTTGCTGGCGGCGCTGGCGGAAAGCTTTGTCAGCCTGCCCATTTCATCGAGTCCCATCAGCGGCGGCGGTTTCCAGCAATTGGCGGCCTGGGGCGGGGAAATCTTCCGTTCCGGCCTGCAGATTTCGCTGCCCATCATCGCCGCCCTGCTGCTGACCAACGTGGCGCTGGGCATTTTGACGCGGGCCGCGCCGCAGCTGAACATTTTCGGTATCGGTTTTCCCGTGACCCTGGGCGTGGGCTTGCTGGTGATCAGCATGGTCCTGCCCTACCTGGCCACACCGTTCCAGAATATGTTCCTGCGCGGCATAGAAACGGCGCGTTTGCTGCCGCGCGGCTTCGCCACGCGCGACCGGCCACCGCCGCCGGCGGCGCCGAACCCCTTGCGCCCGGCGCCGCCGGCAACACCGGCACGCTAAGACCGCGCTCAATGCTGGTCCGTGCTGAGCGCCACGCGCCAGCGCCGCACATCGACATTCAGCCGCAACTGATGATGTTTGACCAGGTAGCGCACGCCGACCAGCGCCGCCGCCAGCCCCGACAGGGCGGCGATGCCCAGCGCCCAGCGCGGGCCGAAGGTATCGGCCACCCAGCCCACGACGGGTGCGCCCAGCGGCGTGCCGCCCGCCGAGATAGCCAGCAGGATCGCCATCACGCGGCCCCGCATGGCGGGCGCCGTCGACAATTGCACACTGCTGTTGACGCTGGTGGTAAACGTTTGCGCGGCGATGCCGATGACCACCAGCATCATGCCGAACAGCCAGTAATTGGGCATCACGGCGGCCAGCGCGCAGGCCAGGCCGAACAGCGCCGCCGCCCCCAGCAGCAAGGCCAGCGTCGGCTGGCCGCGCCCCGCCGCCAGCAGGGCGCCGGCCACGGAGCCGCAAGCCATGATGGAACTGAGCACGCCATACTGACCGGCGCCCGCATGGAAGGCCGTGACCGACATGGTCGAGAGGAAAATCGGGAAATTCAAGCCGAAGGTGCCGATCAGGAACAGCATCAGCAGGATGGCCATCAGGTCGGGCCGCTGGCGCACGTAGCGGAAACCCTCGCCCAGGCTGGCGCGCGTGGCCTTGATACGCGGTGCGCGGCGCAGCAATTGCACGCGCAGCAGCAACAGCGAACCGATCACCGCGGCAAACGAGACGGCGTTGATGATGAAGACCCAGCCGCTGCCGACGCTGCTGATCAGCAGTCCTGCCACCGCGGGGCCCAGCATGCGCGCCGCATTGAACGAGGTGGAATTGAGCGCCACGGCGTTCGTCAGGTCTTCCTCGCCGACGATTTCGGCAACAAACGTCTGGCGCACGGGCGAATCGAAGGCCGTCACGCAGCCCAGCAGGAAAGCAAACACATACACATGCCACAGTTGTACCAGGCCGCTGATGCACAAGATCCCGAGTCCCAGCGCCAGCAAGCCCATGGCCGCCTGCGTGCACAGCAGCAATTTCCTGCGGTCGAGCAAGTCGGCTGCCATGCCCGTCAGGGGCAGCAACAGCAGTTGCGGGCCGAACTGCAAGGCCATGACGATGCCGACGGCGCTGGCATTGTGCTGCGTCAATTCGCTCAGCACCAGCCAATCCTGCGCCGTGCGCTGCATCCAGGTGCCGATATTCGACACCAGGGCGCCACCGGCCCAGATACGGTAATTGGGAATGCGTAGCGAACGGAAGGTGTTGTTCATCTGGGCGTGCGGGCTCCTTGCCGGGTTGTGGGATACCTCAGCGGATCATTCCGCCAAGCGTTTGAGTAAGGCCACTGCATGGTTCAGTTCGGTAACTTCGTCCGGCGTGAGCCGGGTTTCAATGGTGCGCGCCAGCCAGTCTTCGCGCGCCGCGCGGCTGGCCGCGATCCAGGTGCGGCAACTGTCCGTCAGGGTCAATAGCGTCTGCCGGCCATCGGCCGGGTCGGGCGAGCCCGTCACCATGCGCGCTTGCGTCAACGCTTGCACGGTGGCGGCCATCGACTGGGGCCGCATGCCTTCGGCGCGCGCCAGGCTGCTGGCCGTGGCCGGGCCGTCGCGCTCGAGGCGGCTCAGCACGGATGCCTGCGACATGCTGACATCGCCCAGGTGCGCTTCGTCGCGCAGGCGGCGGCGCAGCTTGCCGACCAGGATGCGCAATTCGCCGGCCAGTTGCAGCACGTGCTCGTGATCGTTGTGTTCTTCTTGTGGGATGCTCATGGTGGCCGTGGGGTGTATCAACGGCCATCAGTATAACAGATAGACAGGTAGACTGCACAGCTTGCCTGCACATCTTGTCAAGACGGCCATTTTGCACACGTAAAAAAGCCGGGGCGGGAGGTATTCTCCCTGCCCCGGCTTGCCGGTCATCGAGCCGATACCGAGCGCTTAGCTGATGTAGTTGAACAGCGACAGGCCCGAGATCGAGGTGAACGTTTTCTGCGCCGCCTGCAGGGTCACCTGCTGCTGGGTGAAGGTGGAAATGGCTTTCACCATGTCCAGGTCCTGCAGGTCCGACAGGGTGGTGGCGTACTGGAGGTCGAGGTCGTCGCCTGCGCTGTCGAGATAATCGAGCTCCTTCATGCGCGCGCCCACGTCGGTGCGCACCGACAGCACATTGTCGTAGGCCGTGTCGAGTATATTGTGGGCCGCGTTCAAACCGTTCGCCAGGCGCGCCTGGCCCGCGTCGCCAGTAGTCGTCTGGCGCAGCACGCCGATCAGGTTTTTCACGGTGGTAAACAGCGATTCCTTGGCGCTCGGCTCCAGCGTAAAGCTGTCCTGGTCGGCCGGCGCACCCGTGATGTTGACTTGCTGGCCGGCGAAGGAGATGGTGTCGCCGCTCTTGTAGGGGATGGGCACGGCGGGATTCGGCACCGTCTGGCCCAAGGTGGCGTCAGTGATGGTATACGTGGTGACGGCAGTGGTACCCGTGCCCGCGACCTTGAAGTCGATGGAATATTTATGTCCCGTCAATGCCGTCGAGTCCGTCACCGTGCCGCCGGAAACGATGCCGGAACCGCCGCGCGCGAAGTTGCCGGCGGCGGCGGCCGTGGTGAACTTGCCGTTGCCGGTCAGGTTGTTTTCAAAGACGGTGGCGCCGGAATCGCTGGTCGCCAGGTAGCGCGCCGAGCCCACCTGCAATTCGCGCTGGCCCTGGTCGCCCACATAGGTGGCGCCCGTCGGCGTCTGGCTGAATGGCTGGGTGGTGGATTTATAGCCGGAAAACAGATAGCCGCCGGCGCCGTCGGCCGTGTTGGCGATGCCCAGCAAGTCGGTCAGCCGCCCTTCCAGTTCCTTCGCCAGGGTGTCGCGGTCGACATCTTTCAGCGCGGGATTGCCGGCCTTGACGACCAGGTCTTTCACGTCCGCAATCAGTGAACCCGTGTTGCCCAGCGCCAGCTCTTCCTGTGACAGGAAATTCTTCGCATTCGAACGGTTCGTCACGAACTGCGTATTGATCGATTGCGACTGCGTCACTTCCAGCGCGCGCGCCGAGGCGATCGGATCGTCGGCAGGCGTCAGGTTGCGGCGGTTCGCCGACAGCTGCATCTGCGTACGGTTCAGGGCGCCCTGCAGATTGTTCAGCTGCGAACTGCCCTGGTCATAAATCATTCGTGTGCTGATGCGCATGATGCTGCCCTTCCAGAAAGCCGCCGCGCGCCATGTCGCGGCAAAAATTAATTAACGTCCCAGGCCGATGACCACATCGAACAGGGTGCTGGCGATCTGCATGACCTTGCCGCACGCCTGGTAGGACTGCTGGTAACGCAGCAGGTTGGCCGCCTCTTCATCGAGGTTGACGCCCGAGACGGCCTGCTGCTGGGTGCTGACCTGCTGCAGCAAGGCCAGGCTGGCCAGGCCGCTGACCTGCACTTCGCGTGTCTTGTTGCCCACGAAGCTGACGGTTTGCGCATACGAACCCTGGAACGTGGCATTGCCGCCATCGAGGATGTTCTTCGTCTGCAAGCCCGCCAGCAGCGCCGCGTTGCGGTTGTCGCCCACGCCGCCCGTATTGGGCTTGATCGTGAAGGTATCGCCCTGCGCCGGCGTGCCCGTCATGCTGACATTGATGCCGCCAAAGCTGAAGTTGTCGCCTTCCGCATACGGGATGCTCGCCGTGCCGGCCGGATAGGTCGTGGTGGCGCCATTCACGCCCTTGACCGTCACCGCCTGGCCGGCCGGGAAACCCGTCAGCGAGGTAGTCGCCTTGTCGTACGTCAAGGTCACGGGACCCGTCAGGGCATTGCCCGGGGTCAGGTAGGCCTTGTCGACGGAGCCGGCGCTGAGCTTGCCCGTGCCCGTATTGGCCACCGGCGCCGAGGTGGCGATGGGGGCCCCAGCGGCAATCTTGTTGCGGTCGGTGATCAGCACGGCCAGGCCGGCCGCGCCATTCGCCGTCGGTTTGATGACGTAGTTGTCGCCCTGGGCGGCCGTGCCCGAGATCGAGAAATCAACGCCGTCGATGGTTTGCGGCGCCGTTTGCGGATACGGATTGATGATGGTGTGCGCACCGTCCGATTCGCGCGTCACCACATAGTTGGTGCCATCGTAATTCAGGCTGTAATCGCTGGCCGTCAGCTTGGTGGGGTCGCTGACCTTGGCCGACAGCACGGTGGTGCTGCTGGCGTTGTTGCCGCGGTCGGCACCGATCACGGGGTCGGGTATCTTGAAAAAGTCGCCGCCCATGGCGCCATTCAAGTCCTGGCCCAGCTTGTGCTGGTCGTTGAAGGTGCTCGCCAGCGCGATGGCCACCTTGCCCAGCGAGTTCTGCACATTGTCCAGGGTGCCGCTGCGAAATTCCAGCAAGCCGCCCAGCGAGCCGCCGGTCAGGGAGCTGTCCGGCAGCACGCTGACGGAATTGCCCGTGACATAGCCCACCTCGATGCGGTTCGGGTCCGTCCGCGAAGGCGTGGCCGCCAGCGCGAAGCTGCGATCCGCCACCACCAGCGGCTGGCCCGCGCCGATGGAAATGGTGACGGTATTGTTGGCAGCGGGTTGCACCGTCGCCTTGACATATTTGTTCAATTCCGTGATCAGCTGGTCGCGCTGGTCCAGCAGATCGTTGGGCTGGTTGCTGGCATCGACCGACAATTGGGAAATCGACTTGTTCAGCTCGGCGAGCTGCTTGGCGTAGGTATTAATCACCGTCACATTCGACGTGATCTGCGAATTGACGCCGTCGCCGATCTCCGTCAGGCGCGCGCTCAAGCCCTGGAAACGCGAAGCGAGCGAGCCGGCGCTCGACAGCAAGGCCTGGCGCGAGGCGACCGAAGACGGATTGGCGCTAAAGTCCTGCACGCCCTTGAAGAAGTCTTGCAGGGCGGGCGACAGGCCCGCCGTGGGGTCGGCCAGCAAGTTGTCGATCTGGCTGATCTGCGTGTGATAGCTGTCGAGCGCGCTGGTGGCGCTTTGTGCGGCATTGACCTGGGTGCCCATGAAGCTGTCGTACTGGCGCTTGATCTGCGACACTTCCGTGCCCGTGCCGACGAAGCCATAGCCGGAAAAGTTCGACTGCGAAGTCTGCTGCAGCACCGTCTGCCGATTGTAGCCGGGGACATTCGCATTGGTGATGTTATGCCCGGTCGTCGACAGGCCCACCTGCGCTGCAAGCAAACCGCCCTTACCGATGCTGAGTAGATTCGAAGTCATGGTGTCCTATTGGTTACCGTCACATGTATTTACGGCAGCCGCGGCGAAAACTTGAAGCGCGCGGCCTGCACAGGGGCACGGCAGGGGTTAACCGACCAGCGAATGCTTGATGATTTTTGTCAATTTGGCAGCATAATTCGGGTCCGTCGCGTAGCCGGCCTTTTGCAAGCCCTGGGCAAACGTGCTGGCATCGCCCGCGCTGGCGAGCACTTTTTCATAGCGTTTGTTGTTGGTAATCAACTGCGCATAATCCTTGAAGCTGTCCGCGTAGCTGTCATAGGCGCGGAATTTCTCCACCTTGCGCTGCGCCTTGCCATTCACATATTCCGTGGTGACGGCCTCCGTGACCTTGCCTTTCCAGTCGCTGGACGCCTTGATGCCGAACAGGTTGTGGCTGCTGCTGCCGTCGCGGCTGATGATTTCGCGCTTGCCCCAGCCCGTCTCCAGCGCCGCCTGGCCCAGCATGAACTTGGCCGGGATGCCGGTGGCGCGGCTGGCTTCTTCCGCATGCACGCCCAGCTTTTCCTGGAAGGCGCGCACATGCGGCGCCTGCGTGGCATTGGCCTTCTCGCTCAGGGTCTTGCCGCTGACGCCGGCACTGCTTGCACCGTCGGTGAGGGCGCCCTGCTGCTGGCGGAACGCGGCCAGCGCCTGCGCCATGCTCGACGAGCGGGGCGACGGCGCTTCGGCGCCATCGGCGGCCAGCGCCTGGTTCGAGGACGACAACTGGCGGATCAGCACGTCCGCCAGGCCCGTGCCCCGCTTGGCCAGGTTCTGGCTCGTCTGCTGGTCCAGCATCGAGGTATACATCTTGCTTTGCTGGCTATCCATGATGCCGTCCTGCGGCGAGGCGTCACGCATGCTTTTCATCATCATGTTGATGAACATGGCCTCAAATTGCGTGGCCGCCTCTTTCAGCGCAGCAGGATCCTTCGCCTTGGCGGACTGGCGCAAGCCATCCATGCCCTTGACGTCGTAGGCGGCGGTATTGCTGAGGTCGGTTTGGCTGATCATGGCGTGTCCATCAAATGATTTCAAGTTCGGCGCGCAGCGAACCGGCCGCCTTCATCGCCTGCAGGATCGCCAGCAAGTCTTGCGGCGAGGCGCCGATGGCGTTCAAGGCTTTCACCACATCGGACAGCGAAGCGCCACCCTTGACCAGCATGACCTTGCCCGGTTCCTTTTTGATATCGATCTGTGCCGTCTGCGTGACCACCGTGCGCCCGCCCGACAAGGGCGCCGGCTGGCTCACCTGTGGCTCGACATTGATGGTGACGGACAGGTTGCCGTGCGAAATGGCGCAGGTTTCCAGCGTCACGGACTGGTTCATCACAACGGAACCGGTGCGCGCATTCATGATGACCTTGGCCGCCAGACGGGCCGGATTGACTTCGATGCTTTCCAGCTGGCCCAGGAAGGTCACGCGCTGGTCGCTGCTGCCCGGCGACTGCACCTGAATCACGCGCCCGTCCAGCGCGGCGGCCGTGCCGGCGCCGTAGCGGCTGTTGATGGCGTCGACCACGCGGCTGGCGGTGGCGAAATCGGTGGCATTCAATTCCAGGCGTATGGTGTTGTTGGCGCCCAGCACCGAGGGCACTGTGCGCTCGACGGTAGCGCCGCCCGAGATGCGTCCCACGCTCAGGTGATTGATGACGATGGAGCTGCCGGCCGCCTGCGCGCCCACGCCGCCCACCAGGACATTGCCCTGCGCCATGCCGTACACCTGGCCGTCGGCGCCCTTCAATGGCGTCATCAATAAGGTGCCGCCGCGCAAGCTTTTCGCATTGCCCATCGACGACACGGTCACGTCGAGCATCTGGCCCGGCTGGGCAAACGCCGGCAAGGACGTCGTCACCATCACGGCGGCCACGTTTTTCAGCTGCAAACTGGTGCCTTGCGGCAAGTTGATACCTTGCTGCTGCAGCATCGCCGCCACGCTCTGGATGGTAAACGGCGTTTGCGTGGTCTGGTCGCCGCTGCCGTCGAGGCCAACGACAAGGCCATAACCCATCAGCTGATTCTGGCGCACGCCGGCGATGCTGGCCAGGTCCTTGATGCGTTCGGCTTGCGCCATCGGCGCCAGCAGGGCGCAAGCCAGGCCGGCAATGACCAAACAGCGGGGGAAAGTAAAAGTGGCCATGATCAGAATGGCAGCAGGCTGAGGAAGAAGCGCGAGGCCATCGAGGCCATTTCGGCGCGGTCGATCTGGCTGTTGGTGCGGTATTCGACGCGCGCGTCGGCCACCTGGGTCGAGGGCACGACGTTACCCGTGCCGATGGTGTCGGGATTGACCATGCCCGAGAAGCGGATGAATTCCGTGCCCTTGTTCATGGCGATCTGTTTTTCGCCGGCAACGATAAGATTGCCGTTTGGCAAGACCTCGATCACCGTCACGCCGATTGTGCCGGAAAAGGTGTTGCTGGCGGACTGGTTGTCGCCATCGGCAAATTTCGTTGCGCCATTCGCCGAGACGGTGCCACCCAAACGGCCCTGGGCAAAACCAGGCGTACTGAAGCCCACGCTGCCCGACTTGTTGCCGGAGCTGGCGCCCGCCTTGACGGCATTCGTGCGCTCGGTGATGGCGATCGTCATCATGTCGCCCACGTGGCGCGCGCGGCGGTCTTCGAAGGCGGGACGGTAGGTCGACGGCTGGTAGATGGAACCGTTGTTGACGACCACCGGTTCCGGCATCGGCGCGCGCGTGGTGGTCGGGTATTGCACGATGGACGTAGGCGTGATGGCGCAGCCGGACAACAGGACTGCGGACAACAGGGCGATGATGGGGTATTGCATGGCGAACCTCCGCTGCCATCCGGCGGCGGATGGCATGACGACTATGAAAATTAAAGTTGCGACAATTTCTGCAGCATTTGATCGGATGTGGTGATGGCCTTGCTGTTGATCTCGTAGGCGCGCTGCGTCTGGATCATGTTGACCATTTCCTCGGCCACGTTGACGTTCGAGCTCTCGATGTAGCCCTGCATCAGCACGCCGGCGCCATTCGTGCCCGGGGTGTTGGTTTGCGCCACGCCGGAGGCGCCCGTTTCCATGTACAGGTTTTCGCCCTTCGATTCCAGGCCGGCCGGATTGACGAAGGTGGTCAGCTGCAGGGAGCCGATCTGCGACGGCGCCACGGTATTGGGCAAGGTCACGGAGACGGTGCCGTCGCGCGCGACGGTCAGGCTCAGCGCATTGGTCGGCACGGTGATGGCAGGCTGGATGACGAAGCCTTCGGAAGTCACCAGCTGGCCATTGGCATCGGTCTGGAACGAGCCGTCGCGCGTGTAGGCGGTGGCGCCATCGGGCAGCAGCACCTGGAAGAAACCGGTGCCGTTGACCATCACGTCGCGCGAATTGCCCGACGCCTGGGGATTGCCCTGGGTATGGATGCGTTCGGTAGCCACGGTGCGCACGCCCGTGCCGATCTGCAAGCCCGACGGCAGCTGGGTTTGCTGCGACGATTGCGCACCGGGCTGGCGCACATTTTGATACAGCAAATCTTCAAACACGGCGCGCGACTTCTTGAAGCCGGTGGTGCTGACGTTGGCCAGGTTATTGGCGATCACGTCCATCTGCGTCTGCTGCGCTTCCAGGCCGGTCTTGGCTATCCAAAGGGAACGAATCATGATTTTTCTCCAATAACAGCGCTCATCAGCCCTGTAGACTATTTCTATGTGACCATTATGCGACCGGCTCTATCAATTCAAAGCGAGGATCTGGGTGGCTTTCGCCGCGTTATTCTCGGCATTCTTCATCAAGCTCATTTGTGTTTCGAACTGGCGCGCCAGGGCGATCATGCTGACCATCGAGTCGACGGGGCTGACATTGCTGCCTTCGAGCGCGCCCGTCGTCAATTTGACGGCCTGGTCCGCTTGCGCCACCGTGCCATCTTTCAGGCGGAACAGGCCGTCGTCGCCGCGCACCAGTTGCTGCTCGGGCGGGTTGACCAGCTTGATGCGTCCCAGCACCGTGGACGGGCCCGGCGGCACATCGGTGGAAATCGTGCCCACCGTGCCATCGCTGGCGATGGCCACCGTCACGCCCGGCGGAATGGCCAGCGGTCCCGTGTCGCCCTGCACCATCAGGCCCGATTGTGTCTGCAACATGCCGTTTTCATTGAGTTTGAAGGCGCCGTTGCGCGTATAGGCTTCGGAACCGTCGGCCGACTGCACCGCGATCCAGCCGCCATTTTCCACGGCCACGTCGAGCGCGCGGCCCGTGTGCTGCATCGGTCCTTGCGTGAAATCGGAGCCGACCGTCGAATCGACGACAAAGGCGCGCGTCGGCATCATGCCGTCGGCCACCACGGGCACGGCGCGAAACGAGTCGAGCTGGGCACGGAAACCCGTGCTGGTGGCGTTCGCCAGGTTATTCGCCGTGGTCGCCTGCTTGTCCAGGATGTGCTTGGCGCCCGAGCCGGCGGTGTAGATGAGACGGTCCATGTGTTTTCTCCGTGCAAAACGAAAGCCGGGAGCCGTCCGAAAGAACGGCTCCCCTTACTCTTAACGCAGGTTGACGAGGGTCTGTAAAACAGAATCCTGCGTCTTGATGGTCTGCGCATTCGCCTGGTAGGCGCGCTGGGCCGTGATCATGTTGACCAGTTCGGCCGTCAGATCCACGTTCGACACTTCGACGGCCGAGGCGCGCAAGTCGCCCAGGCCGGCCGAGCGCGGCTCACCCGTCATGGGGCTGCCCGAGGTCGAGCTTTCCGCCCAGGCATTGTTGCCCAGCGGTTCGAGGCCATTCGGATTGGCAAACTTGGTCAACACCACCTGGCCCAGGTCGCGCGTCTTGCCATTGTTGTACTGGCCCTGAATCACGCCATCGGTCCCCACGACGAAACGGCTCAGCTGACCGGCCGCATAACCATCGGCCACGGTGCGCTTTTCGCTGGTGGACGAACTGAGCTGGGTGGAGTTGGTGAAGTCGACCTTGATCGCCAGGTTCGCGTTCGCTCCCGTGGCGGGGAAGACGGGCAGGTTGACCGTCACCGGCAAGGTTTGCGGCGGCGTCAGGCCCAGCATGGCGGCCTTGTCCAGGCTGCCGACGCTGTTGAACACCAGCGCAGCCGACCTCACGGCGGGCACTTCCGTCACGGCGGCGATATTCTTGTCGATCTGATCCGGCGTCAGGCTGGAATTGATGCCGTTGGGCACGGCGCTACCATAGGTGGCGCTGATGGCAGCCAGCTGGGCGGGGCTGGCGCCGGCCGCTGCGGCGGCAGTGTGCACGGCGGCGCCGGCCGCATTACCATAGGCGACGGCGGCAGCCGTGATAGCCGCTGGCACCAGCGGCACGGCCGTGACGGCGGACTGGTAGGCGGCGCGCGCGGCCAGCGAAGCGGCATCGGTCTGCGCCGCGGCAGCCACTTTCGCGCTGGTAATTTCCTTGCCGTCAGTAGCCGAGTAGACATCCCAGCTATTGGTACCCGTCTTGACATAGAAATTGGACATGGTGTGGGCATTGCCCAGCGAATCGAAAACCGGCACGGGGAATTGCTTGGTCCACGACTTTTGCTCGCCCACGCTGAACGGCACCACGGTCGGCATGGCCGAATTGGAATCGAGGTTGACCTGGGTATCGATCTTGGTGGTCGCCTGCGGCGCCATGTCGGACGGGTCGATCTGCAGCGGCACAACGGCGCCGGCCAGGATCTTGCCGTTCACATCGGCCGGATAGCCGGTCAGCTGGGCTTTCTGGGCATTGATGATGAAGCCGCTCTTGTCGACCTGGAACTGGCCGTTGCGCGAATACTGGATGGCACCGTTCACGCTGGTGCGGAAGAAACCGCCGCCATTGATGGCGATGTCGAGCGGATTCGACGAGCTTTCCAGGTTACCCTGGTTGAACAGCTGCGCCACTTGCGACACGGCCACGCCGATGCCGGGCTGGTTGCCGCCCACGCCATACAGCGAGTTGGCGTAAATGTCGGCAAACTGCGCCTGCGATTGTTTGAAACCCACGGTGGCCGAGTTGGCGATATTGTTGCCGATGACGTCCAGCGATTTGGCGGCGCCATTCAAGCCGCTCAGGCCTTGTTGGAAAGACATTGTGTTCTCCTGGTAGAAATTAGGGGTAGAGGGTCTACGCTACAAACGAGCGGCTTACAAAATCTGTTTCACATCGGCCATGGTGATGCTGCCCACGCCCGGCACGTTCAACTTCACGCCACCGGCGCCCGTCGACACGCTGGCGACCGAACCGAACATCAGCGCCGCTGCATCGGTGAGTTTGGCGCCGCCGCGCGTCGCTTCCACCGAAAAGGTATACGCGCCGTCGGCCAGCACGATCGGCTTGCCATCCTTGTCGAGCTCGGCGGTGGAACCGTTCCAGCCCAGCGGCAAGGTACCCGCATCCTGCGGGCCCAGGTCGATGGAATGGACTTCCTTGCCCGCGCTGTTGTAGATGATGACCTTGACGCTGTCGGCCGGTGTCGCCAGGTCCACGCCCAGCAGGGCCGCGCTCTTGCTCAGGGTGACGTTCTTGCCTGCCGTCAGCACGCCGTGGCCGATGATATTGGCCGCCTGCATGGATTCGGCCTGCTGGTAGCTGGTTTTCAGCGTTTCCAGCGTGGTATTGAGCTTGTTGACGCCGGTCACCGTGGACAGCTGGGCCAACTGGCTCGTCAGCTGCGCATTGTCCAGCGGGTTCATCGGGTCCTGGTTTTGCAGCTGGGTCACCAGCAGGGTCAGGAATTTGTTGGTTTCTTCCTCGACGCTGCCCTTCGCGGCCGTCGTCTTCTTCGGATTCATCGTCGCCATCAGGTCGGTGACGGTGGCGGTGCTGGTATCGATGGTTGCCATAATGGTCAGTCAGCCTTATTGGCCGAGCGTAAGGGTTTTCAGGAGCAGCGACTTGGCCGCGTTCATGGTTTCCACATTGGTCTGGTACGAGCGCGAGGCCGACAGCATGTTGACCATCTCGTCGACCGTATTCACGTTGGGCATGGTGACGTAGCCCTTCTCGTCGGCCAGCGGGTTCTTCGGGTCGTAGACCAGCTTCATCGGCGACGGGTCTTCGATCACCTTCTGCACCTTGACGGCTGTGGCGCCGTTGGCCATGGGCACGGCCTCGAACACCACCTGCTTGGCGCGGTAGGCTTCGCCGCTGGCGCTGGTGGCGCTGTCGGCATTGGCCAGGTTGCTGGCCACCGTGTTCAGGCGCTGCGCCTGCGCGCTCATGGCCGAACCGGAGACATTGAAGATATTAAACAGCGACATGATTAT
Source organism: Janthinobacterium sp. PSRC1-1 (assembly GCF_049897525.1). NCBI lineage: Bacteria > Pseudomonadati > Pseudomonadota > Betaproteobacteria > Burkholderiales > Oxalobacteraceae > Janthinobacterium > Janthinobacterium sp. PSRC1-1. Next base: position 149,049 of record NZ_JAFCWK010000005.1, on the reverse strand, counting down.
TGTCCTCCCTGGATGGCCGTCAGCATGCCCTTGATCTGCGAGTTGAGGAACGTCACGGCCGCCTCGTAGCGGATGGCGTTGTCGGTAAAGGCGTTGCGTTCAAGATCCATGTCCACCGTATTGCCGTCGACGGCGCCCTGGGCCGGCGCGCGGTACAGCAGCGGCGTGCCGTCGGCCAGGGTCTCGACCTTGCCGCCCGTGCTGCTGCCTGCGGCAGCGGCCACGCCCTTGCCCGGCAGATGCTGCGGCGCCGTGCCCTTCAGGGCCGGCGGCACGCCATCCTTGCGCGCCATCGCCCCCTTCAGCGCGCTGGCGAAATCGACATCGCGCGCCTTGTAGTTGGGCGTATCGGCATTGGCGATATTCGAGGCGAGCAATTCCTGGCGCGTCGAGCGCAGGCTCAGCGCCGTCTCGTTGAAGCGCATGTAATCGTCGAGTTTCCCTATCATGTCAGGCTCCGGAAAGATCTGCCACTGGCGCCCGAGATGGCGGAAGGATGGCGGTATAGTAATGACAGGAAACATAGTACGGCGCCCACCGGCAAGACCATCGCCGGATCAGACCGTACTTTTACCCCTTAATCGGCGCTTCAATCAGGGCTGCGCGCACTATCATGGCAGTATTCCAGAGGCCTATCACCATGAAAACACCGCTTGCTCTCCTTCTCGCTCTTGCCGCCCTGCCACTGCTGGCGCAGGCGCAAAACGCCGGCCGGCAGACCCCGGAAGCGCTGCGCAACAGCGTGGAACAATTCCTGCAAGTACAAAGCAACGGCTTGCCAGGCAAGGTGACGATCACCGTCGGCGCCGTCGATCCGCGCCTGAACCTGGCCACCTGCCCCGCGCCGCAAGCGTTCATGGCGCCAGGCGCGCGCGCCTGGGGCAAGACCACCGTGGGCGTGCGCTGCACGGCGCCTTCCAACTGGACCATCTATTTGCAAGCCAACGTGGCCGTCGTGGGCGATTACGTCGCCAGCGCCGTGCCGCTGGCGCAAGGGCAAGCCATCGACGCCAGCCAGCTGGTGACGATGCAGGGCGACCTGGCGGCATTGCCCGCAGGCATCGCCACCGACATGGCCCAGGTAGTGGGCGCCAGCACGAATATTTCATTGCCACCAGGCACGCCGATGCGCCTCGACACCCTGCGCCGCAAGCCGGTGGTCATGCAAGGCCAGCTGGTGCGTGTCGTTTCCAGCGGCAACGGCTTCCAGGTGGCATCAGAAGGACGCGCCATCGGCAGCGCTGGCGATGGCCAGACGGTGCAGGTACGCACGCAGAGCGGCCAGCAGATCAGCGGCGTGGCGCGCGCGGGTGGCATGGTGGAGGTCGCCTTTTAACGCGAATAGATAGCGATATTGTAGTCTGGCGCACTAAAGTTCCTGGATAAGATGCCGATAAGATGTCATATCCCGGAGTTTTTTGACTTCGACCAGACGAGGATCACGCTGTGAAAATTACCGATAACACCATTAAAAGCAATCCCGGCCTGCCGGTGGCGCCCGCGAATACCTCCGGCGCCCGGAATGCCGAGAAAGCCCAGGCAACACCGACGACGTCGGACAATGTACGCCTGTCGTCACAAGGACAGGCATTAGCGGCCAGTGCAACTGCCGGCAGCGGCGCCGTGTTCGACACGAAAAAAGTCGAACGCATCAAACTGGCGATCGCCGACGGCCAGTTCCAGGTCAACTCTGAAAAAGTGGCGGACGGTCTCCTCGACACAGTCAAGGACTTGCTGCACTCACGAAATAGATAGGTTCCCTCATGCAATCAGTGACTCCGTTTTCCAGCCTGCGCGACGAGCAACAGCTCATGACCACATTGCTGGCATTGATGAAAGAAGAACAGCGGCATCTGGTTGCGGCTGACATCGATGCAATCACGGAGCTCACGGTGCGCAAGACGGCACTCGTCGGACAATTGAGCCAGCTGGCGGCGCGACGCCACCAGGCGCTGGCGGCAGCCGGTTTCACGGCCGCCGAAGCGGGCATGGAAGACTGGCTGGCCGGCGCCAGCGAAGCCGAAGCGGCGCCCCTGTGGAACGCCCTGCTCGACACCACGCGCGAAGCGAAAGAACAGAACCGGCTCAACAGCATGCTGGTCAACAAGCACATGCTGCACACGCAAGGCGCCCTGAACGCCATGCGCCCCACGGCCCAGAGCGGCAATTTCTACGGCCCCAGCGGCCAAGCGATGACCAACACGGCCAGCCGGCGCGTCGTCATCGGCTAAGTCTCTTATTTGACAGCGATCCCCGGCAAAGTGCAGCGGCCTTGCCAGCTCAACCGTGCGCCGGACGCCCCGCGTGCTGGCGAAATTTCGCCGCGATGGCTTGTCCCTTCGCTGCGGCGGCGGCCTGCTGCGCCGGGGTCAGCTCATCCTGCAGCCAGTGCCAGTATTCATCCTGATACGGATTGGTGACGCCGGGCGCCAGGATATCGTCATAGACGAGGCGCAGGGCCAGCAGGTAGCCATACGCTTGCGGCGCATCCTTCTGCACCACCTCGCCATCGCGCAGGTAGGCCATCATCAGGGTAGCCACGCTGGAGAGTTCCGCCTCGTCCGCCTGCGCCGCCAGCTGGGCGATGGCTTGCCGCTTCCACGCCTGCACCAGCGGATCGTCGGGACGGTTGCGCAGCGCGCTGCGGTCGCCGAACGGCCCTTCCGACAGGAACAGGGTGGCCGCGCCCGGCACGCCCGCCTTGGCGGCAGTGGCCAGGTAGCCCAGTCGGTCCTCGCGCTGGCGCTGCGTCAGGCCCACGCACAGCTGCTGCTGGGCGGCTTTTTCCGCCTCCGTCATCTCGCGTCCCAGCTCGAATTCCAGCCCCGGCAAGCGGCTTTCGCGCTGGAAGACGATGCAGTCGTCGAGCAGGTTGTAGGCCGCATACGCATCTTCCGCCCTGCCGCTGGCGGCCAGGCGTTCGAGCCGCTGCGCCAGGGAAACAACAACGGGCGCTTCAGCCGCAGGGACGGAAGCATCGATATGCATATACGATTCCAGGCTGCGCCCCGCTGGTGCACTGGCGGCAGCGATCACCACAGATTGTGGCGCGCCGCCGTCGGGTGCGGGCCAGTACGCCAGCGCCAGTGCTGCCGCGATGGCAGCGGCGATGGCGACACTGGTGAATTTGACGTTCATGGTGAGGATGCGCGTGGATGGGAAGCGCACGTTACCACAGGCGCACGGCAGCTGGCCGCACGCTCAGCCGCCGGCTTTTTTCGCCTGGTGCCCCAGCCTGGCCAGCGCGGCCACGATGGTGTCCACGTGGTCGCCCTGCACTTCGATCACGCCATCCTTGACGGTGCCGCCCGAGCCGCACTGCGTGCGCAACTGCTTGCCCAGCAGGGCCAGCGCGATGGCGTCCAGCGCCAGGCCTTTCACCACGCTGACGCTCTTGCCGCCACGGCCCTTGGTCTGGCGCGACACGCGCACCACGCCATCGCCGGCCGGCGCCGCCTTGGCTTGCGCCTTGCACGCGCATTGCGCCAGCGGCTGGCGGCAGGCGGGACACATGCGGCCCGTTTCAGTGGAATACACGAGACCGCCCAGGGAACTGCTTTTCATGATGGAGAGATAAAAAGGGAGAAGGCGCGATTGTACCAAGCGCCGGGGTTCAGTTGGCCGGTGCCGGCGCAGGTGCCGGTGCGACGGGCGGCGTCGGCACTTCCGTCACCGTCTCGGGGATGCCCGACAAAATCGTCACGGCGACGCGGCGGTTGCGCGCGCGCCCTTCCGGCGTTTCGTTCGGCGCCACGGGGATGTTGTCGGCGTGGCCCACGGCCGTCAGGCGCGACGCTTGTACGCCGCTGGCGATGAACAGGCGCACCACGGCGCTGGCGCGCGCGGCCGACAACTCCCAGTTCGAGGCAAAGGTCGAATTGCTGATCGGCTGCACATCCGTATGCCCTTCCACCTGCACGTCGTGCGTGTCATCCTTGAGCAGCACGGCCACGGCGCGCAGCGCCTGGTCCGATTCCGCCGTCAGCGCTGCGGCGCCCGGATCGAACAGCACGCTGGCATTGATTTCCACGCTCACGCCGCGGCTCGTCTGCGTCACCCGCACCTTGCCTTCCTTCACCAGCGGCGCCAGCGTGGAGGTGAGGTCCTGCGCCAGGCGCGTCATGTGTTCGCGCTCGCGGCGGATGGCTTCCGTGCGGCGTTTCAGGGCGGGGTTCGGCAGCGCAATGGCTTGCGGCGCTTCCATGATGATGGGCGGCGCGCCCTTTTCCAGACTGAAGGCCTGGCCGATGGCATTCTGGAAGACGCGGTATTTGCCTTCGTTGACTTGCGAAATCGCATACATGACGACGAAAAAGGCGAACAGCAAGGTGATGAAGTCGGCGTACGAGATCAGCCAGCGGTCCTGGTTGTCCGGTTCCTCGTCATACTTCCTGCGCGCGCGCCGCATCATGCTCAGTGCTCGTGCAAGAGGCTGGCCACGCGCTCTTCGATGATGCGCGTGTGGTCGCCCGTGGCGATGTCGTACAACACGGCGGCCGTGATTTCATACTGCAGCACGCGGCGCGAGACGATGGCCTTGAGCTTGTTCGCCACCGGCAGGAACAGCAGATTGGCCAGGCCGACGCCATAAATGGTCGAGACAAACGCCACGGCAATGCCGCTGCCAAGCTTACTCGGGTCGGTGAGGTTTTCCATCACGTGGATCAGGCCCAGCACGGCGCCCAGGATGCCGATCGTGGGCGAATAGCCGGCCGCCGATTCCCACACCTTGACGGCCTGGCGTTCGGCCAGCTCGTAGGCGGAGATTTCCACGTCGAGCAGCTGGCGCAGCTTGTCGGGCGCGATGCCGTCGACGATCATGCGCAAGCCCTTGGCATTGAAGCGGTCGGCCGTGTTTTCCATCAGGCGTTCGAGCGCCAGCGGGCCGTCGCGGCGCGCCGTCAAACTCCATTGCCCGATGTCGCGCGCCAGCGCGGCGCGCGTGTCGGCTGGCGGCAGGAAGACCCAGCGCAGCATTTCCAGGCCGCGCACGAAGGTGCGCAGCCGCGTTTGCAGCAGCACGGCGCCGAAGGTGCCAATGACCACGATGGCGAAGGCGGCCGGCTGCAGCAGGGAGGCCATCTTGCCGCCTTCCAGTGCCTGGCCGACCAAGAGGCCGGCCAGCGCCAGCGCCAGCCCGATTACGCTGGACCAGTCCACGCCAGCTCCCTCAAGGTTGCCCGCAGGCGCGCGACGGCCTGGGTATGCAGCTGCGAGACGCGCGATTCGGACACGCCCATCACCGCGCCGATCTCCTTCAGGTTCAGCTCTTCTTCGTAATACAGGCCCATGAGCATTTTCTCGCGTGGCGGCAGCGCGTCGATGGCATCGATCACGGATTGCCGGAAATCGGTATCGAGCAGGGACCGCAAGGGGTCGCTGTCCTCGTCCACGCAATGGCGGTCGAGAAAGCTGTCATTGCCGTCCGGGTCATGAAAGTCTTCGTAGTACAGCAACTGGTGGCCGCCGCCGTCGCCCAGCATTTCCTGGTAATCGACGAGCGACATTTTCAGCAATTTCGCCACTTCCGACTCCGTCGGCGGGTGTCCCAGGCGCTGCTGCAAAATGCTCATCGCCTCTTCGATCTTGCGCATGTTCTGGCGCATGCTGCGCGGCAGCCAGTCACTGGTACGCAATTCGTCGAGCATGGCGCCGCGGATACGCAGCACGGCATACGTCTCGAACTGCGCGCCATGCGTCTCTTCATAGCGGCTGATGGCGTCGAGCAGGCCGATCATGCCGGCCTGGATCAGGTCATCGACCTCGACCGAAGGCGGCAATTTCGCCTTCATATGGTGCGCCAGACGCTTCACCAGCGGAATGTGCTCCGTCAGCAAATAGTCCTTGTTCGATTTCCCTTTGACCGTGTACATAGGCTGCTTATTGTTTTAACTGCTATCGTGTGCTGATGATGGATTCAGACGCTGAACTGGTGCGGGCTCCCCGTCTGGTACAAGGTGCCACCGAGCACCGGCGCCGCCGAACGGGCCAGCCGCTCGGCCAGTCCGCGAAACGCCACCGAGGCTCCCGCCAGCGGAAAGGCATCGACCACGCTGCGGCCCAGACGCGCCGCGCGGTGCAGATACTCATCGGCAGGCACCGATCCCATCGAGGTCAGTTTCACGGCCAGGTAGCGGCTCGCCGCCTGCGCCATATTATCGTATACCACTTTTGCCTCGGATTCGGAAGCGCCGGTGACCAGAATGCCGAACGGACGGCGTCCCAGCTCCTGGCTCAGACGCTTGATCAGGCAGTACGCGGCCTTGATCGAGGTGGCGCTGGTCGACACTTGCACCACGATGTCGGACGAGGCCATCAGCGGCACGGGGAAGCAATCGCCCGCGTCGGCGACGACGCCGTCGACCAGCACGATGCCGCTCTGGCGCGCCAGTACCTCGAAGGTCTTGCCCAGGCGGCGCAGTTCTTCCGCACCCGCATAGTCCATGCTGTCCATCAGGTGGTTGCGCGCGCCCAGGCTGGCCACGCCGAAGCCTTGCGGCACCTGGTGGATGACCTGGTTCAGGGCGCACTGCTGGCGCGCCACGTCGCGCAGGCTGGCACCGTGCGCCAGTCCCAGACGGGCGGCCACGCCATCGCTGCCGCCGCTGGCGTCGAGCAGCAGCACGTCATTGCCGCCGTAGACCAGCGAGGCGCCCAGGTTGACCAGCATGGCGCCCTTGTCGTCCTGCGGCGTGGCCGATAAAAATGTCATCACGCGCGGCTGCGGGCCGGCCAGCATGCGGCGCAGGCCTTCGGCCTGATCGAAATCGAAATTAGCCAAGGCGCACCCCGCGCGCTTCATTGTTGCGGGCGGCCGCCTGCGCCATCAGGAGCGGCAGTTCGGCATCGGAAAACTGCGTCGCCGCCGCATCGCGCTTGAGCTTGAAGGCGCGGTCGATCAGGTAGCCACGGTCGGCCAGGTACAGGTCTTCCGGCACGCGCTGGCCGTTCGACACATAAAACAGGTTCAGTTTCTGGCGGATCACCACGTCGAGCACATTGCCGATCGAGGCCGCTTCATCGAGCTTGGTCATGATGCAGCCGGCCAGGCCGCTGCCCTGGTAGGCGCGCACCACTTCGTTCAAGGTTTCCTGCGTCGCCGTGGAGTTCAGGCACAGCAAACGTTTCACGTCGGCGCCGGCGCCCGACAGCATGGCCACCTGCTCCGTCACCATCTGATCGCGCTGGCTCACGCCCACCGTATCGATCAGCACCGTGTGCTTGTTCTTCAATTCTTTCAAGGCGATGCGCAAGTCCGCTTCATCCTTCACCGAATGCACCATCACGCCGAGGATCTTGCCGTAGATGCGCAGCTGTTCGTGCGCGCCGATACGATAGGCGTCCGTGGTGATCAGGGCCAGCTTTTCCGGGCCGTGGCGCATCACGCAGCGGGCCGCCAGCTTGGCCGTGCTGGTGGTCTTGCCGACACCGGTCGGGCCGACCAGCGCAAACACGCCGCCCTGCTCCAGCATGGCGTCTTCATTGGCGACGGTATTCAGGTTACGACTGAGGACGGTTTTAATCCAGCGCATGCTTTGCGCGCCATCGAGGCCGGCGGGCAGCTTGTCGATCAGGTAGCGCGCCAGGCTGGCCGAGAAACCGGCGGCCAGCATTTCGCGCAGCACCACGGCTTTTTGCGGCTCGCGCTGCTGCGTCGAGCCCCACGAGATTTCCGCCAACTGGGTTTCCATCATGCCGCGCATGGCGCGGATTTCATTCATCATGCCGCTCATCTCGGCGGCGGCGTTCTCTTTGACGTGCGCCAGCGCGCTGGCCATCATCTGCTGCATGCGGGCCATGTCCACTGGCTCGCCGGCTGCCTGGCGCGGTGCGGCAGGACGTGGCGCAGCCGGGCGCTGGGCCGGGGCGGCCGGACGCTGCGGCGTGGCGAACTGGGTCTGCAACTGGGGACGGGGCTGCGACATTTCGGACGCGGCCGGCGGCGACGCCAGCGAAGCGGCATCGTCATTGGCCAGCGCGAGGATTTCCACCACGCCATCGGCCTGGCGGTTCGACAGGATCACGGCATCGGGACCCAGCGCTTCGCGCACCTTGCGCAGCGCATCGCGCGACGAGGCGCCCGTAAATTTCTTCACATTCATGACCGGCCTCCCAAGGCGGGGGGGGCGCAATATTGGCTGAACTGTGTGACCATCGTCGACTCCTGTTGCTTGGGTGCTGTCTTCCACATGGACACAGATCACCCGGACAGTTTCCATTATTAGCGATGCTTGGAGGAAATGATCGAAGGAACAGGACGGGAAAGTACCCGTTATTCAGTTTGCCAGCAGGAAATTGATGTTTTTTTGACCAAAAGCAAGGGCTGGGGTCAGACCCCCACTGACGCTAACGCAAAGCTCCGCGCTAACGCTAGCTCAGTCTGACCCCGGCATTAACCATCTCAACTACTGCGCGCCCACCAGCGCCGTGACGCGGATGGTCTTGGTTTCCGGCACTTCCGCATGCGACAGCACCTTCAGCTGCGGCAAGGCGCGGCGCAGGAAACGCGACAGCAGGGCGCGCAGCGGCGCCGGCACCAGCAGCACCGGCGTCAGGCCCAGCGCCTCCTGCTGCTGCGCGGCCAGGCCTGCCTGGTGGGCGATGGTATCGGCCAGGCCCGGCTCGATGCCGGCGCCGTCGCCGCCGTTGCCCATCGCTTGCATCAGCAAGCGCTCCAGGCGGCTGTCGAGGGTCATCACGGACAATTCGGCCGCACCGGGGAACAGTTGCTGCACGATGGCGCGGCCCAGGGATACGCGTACCAGCGCCGTCAGCTCGTTCGGGTCTTGCGTATTGACCGTATGCTCGGCCAGGGTTTCGATGATGCTGCGCATGTCGCGGATGTGCACGCCCTCGGCCAGCAGGTTCTGCAGCACTTTTTGCAGGGTCGACAGCGACAGCATCTTCGGCACCAGGTCTTCCACCAGGCGCGGCGCATCCTTGCCCAGGTGATCGAGCAGCGACTGCACTTCCGCGCGGCCCAGCAGTTCGGAAGCGTGCGAGGTGATCAGGTGGTTCAAGTGCGTGGCCACCACGGTGCCCGCATCGACCACCGTGTAGCCCATCGATTGCGCCTGGTCGCGCAAGCTGGCGTCGATCCAGGTGGCGGGCAAGCCGAACGCGGGATCGCTGGTGGCCACGCCCGGCAAGGCGCCGCTGGCCATGCCGGGATTAATCGCCAGGAACTGCCCGTTGAACGCTTCGCCCACGCCCACTTCCACGCCCTTGAGGGTGATGCGGTAGGCGGAGGGTTTGAGCTCCAGGTTGTCGCGGATATGCACGGGCGGCGCCAGGAAACCCACTTCCTGGGCAAATTTCTTGCGGATGCCCTTGATGCGTTTGAGCAATTCGCCGCCCTGCGTCTTGTCGACCAGGGGGATCAGGCGATAGCCCACTTCCAGGCCCAGCGTGTCGACGGGCATGATGTCTTGCCAGCTGGCCTCTTCCTGCTCGGGCGCCACGGTCGCTGGCGGCACGTCGGCCGGTTTCTCGGACGCCTCTTTTTCCTGCGTGCGCTTCTTGCTGATCAAATAGGCGGAACCGGCCAGCGCGGAGGCCAGCAGCAGGAAGACCATGTTCGGCATGCCCGGAATCAGGCCCATGCCGCCGATGATGCCGGCGGTAATATATAGCACTTGCGGTTTCGCAAACAATTGACCGACCAGCTGGGTGCCGATGTCCTGGTCGCTGGCCACGCGCGAGACGACGATACCGGCCGCCGTGGAAATGATCAGCGAAGGAATCTGCGCCACCAGGCCGTCACCGATGGCCAGCAGCGTGTAGTTTTTGAGGGCATCGGCAAAGCCCATGTCATGCTGCAACAAGCCCACCAGCAAGCCGCCGACGATATTGATGACGGTGACCATGATGCCGGCGATGGCGTCGCCGCGCACGTATTTGCTGGCACCGTCCATGGCGCCATAGAATTCCGCTTCCTGCGCCACTTCCGTGCGGCGGCGGCGCGCTTCGTCTTCGCCGATCAGGCCGGCGTTCAGATCGGCATCGATGGCCATCTGTTTACCAGGCATGGCGTCCAGCGCGAAGCGGGCGCCCACCTCGGCGATACGGCCCGCACCCTTGGTCACGACGGTAAAGTTAATGATGGTCAAAATAATGAAGACGACGATACCGACCGTATAGTTGCCGCCGATCAGGAAGTGGCCGAACGCCTCGATCACTTTACCGGCCGCGTCGGCGCCCGTATGGCCTTCCGTCAGCACCACGCGCGTGGACGCCACGTTCAGCGACAGGCGCAGCATGGTCGACACCAGCAAAATGGTCGGGAAGGCCATGAAGTCGAGCGGCTTGACCGTATACAGCGCCGTCAGCAGCACGATGATGGACAGCGCGATATTGAAACTGAAAAAAATGTCGAGGATGAAGGCCGGCAGCGGCAGCACCATCATCGCCAGCAGCATGATGATGATGATCGGCGCGGCGATGCCCTTGCTGGCGTTGCCGCTCATACCGCTGAGCCAGGCTGGCAATCTCAGGCCGTTCATGGTGTACTTCCTTTATTCTTGTCTGCCGCGTCGGCTGCGGCCTTGATCTGCGATGCCGGGTCGAGCGGATCGAGCTCGGGCGGCACGTCGAGTTTCTTCGGCTTGTCGGGGCGCTGGCCATGGCCGCTGCCGTAGCTGCGCAGCTGGAACACGTAGGCCAGCACTTCGGCCACGGCGCCATACAGCGCCTCGGGGATCTCGTCGCCGATGTCCGTGTGCTGGTACAGCGCACGCGCCAGCGCCGGCGCTTCGAGGATGGCGACCTTGTGTTCGCCGGCCAGTTCGCGGATCTTCGCCGCCACCTCGTCGATGCCCTTGGCCACCACCTGCGGCGCGCCGCGCGAATTCTCGCCATACTTCAAGGCCACCGCGTAGTGGGTAGGATTGGTCACCACCACGTCGGCCGTCGGCACGTCGGCCATCATGCGGCGGCGCGACATTTCATGCTGCATCTGGCGTATCTTCGCCTTGATCTGCGGATTGCCGTCCGACTCCTTCGCCTCTTGCTTGACTTCCTGCAAGGACATTTTCATCTTGTTGGCGTAGTGCCACATCTGGTACGGGCCGTCGATGGCGGCGATCAGGCCCAGCGCGCCGACGATCAGCAAAAAGGCCGTGATCAGCAGGCTGATCAGATGGGCCGAACCGGCGCGCAAGGATTCGACCGACAGGCCCAGCACGGCGTCTTTCTGGTGCTGCATCACCATCCAGGCGACGACGCCGACGACGAGCGTCTTGGCGATGGCCTTGAGCAATTCCACCAGCGCATTCTTCGAAAACATATTGCCCAGGCCGCGAATCGGGTTGAGCTTGCCAAAATTGGGGGTGAACGCCTTGGAACTGAACAGCCAGCCACCCACCAGCACGGGCGAGGCCAGCGCGACGAGCATGATGGCCGCGGCGTACGGCAGGCAAGTCAGCAAGACGGAGCCCACGTCGTAGCCGATGCGCAACATCATCGCGTCGGGATTGAGGATTTGCTCGCGGTCCAGGGTCAGCCCGGACACCATGACGGCCGTCAGCCGGCGCACGATGGCGTCGCCGGCAAACCACAGGCAGCAGCCGGACGCCATCAGCACCGTAAACGTGGCCACTTCACGCGATCGCGGAACGTCGCCTTCCTCACGCGCCTGCTCGAGGCGCTTCGGTGACGCGGCTTCGGTCTTTTCTGCGTCGCTGTCGTCCGACATCAATCAACTCCGGTGAAGTCCTGCAGCCTGGTTAGGCGCAATACGGACTGGGCATGACACATTATCGATTCAATGACGGCAACGCCATCAAGGGAAAAGGAGGGCGAATCCCCTGCTTTTCCTTTGCTCTCCAGAAACCTTAGCGCGACTTGCGCGCCTCGGCCTGCTTGACGGTCTGCTCGATGGCACCAAACAGCGACTTGCCATCATCACCGAGCATTTCCAGCCGGACGACGTCACCGAACAGCAAATAGGGCGTACTGGCGACGCCATCGGCGATCATCTCCTGGTTACGTCGCTCAACGATGCTGGCAAAACCCTTTTTAATTTCCTTGTTGGCGACGCCGCCCGCGCTGACCACGCTGCCGGCGCGCGCGTTGCGCGTCCGGCACAGATGGGCGAGCAATTGCGGGTAATTGAAGGCCATGTCGGCGCCCGCGTGGGGCTGGCCCGTCAATTTGCCGTTCAGGCTGCAGCGCAAGGCGTAATGCACCTTGCCGCCGCGCCATGCATCGCCCAGCTCGTCGGGCGTGATGGCCACCGGCGAGCAGGCCATGGCCGGCTTCGCTTGCAGGTAGCCGTAGCCGCTGGCCTGCTCCTCGGGCGCCAAGTTGCGCAAGGTAATGTCGTTGACCAGCATCAACAGCTTGATGTTCAGGTGCGCCTGGTCCGGCGTCGAGCCCATGGCCACGTCGTCCGTGATGGCGGCGAGGCCCGCCTCGTAATCGATGCCCCACTGCTCGTGCGCCAAGACAATATCGTCGTGGGCGCCGAGGAAATCGTCGCTGGCGCCCTGGTACAGGCGCGGCGCCTCGCGCCAATTGGCGGGCGCGTCAACGCCCGCCGCCTTGCAGGCGCGCTCGATCTGCTGCAGGTACGAGGCGCCGGCCACGCGCAAGCTGCTGCGCGGCAAGGGCGCCATGCAGTTGGCAGGGTCGAAGTCGAAGGCGCGGTGGCCGCGGCCGCTATTGATGGTCTGGTACAGTAAATCGAGCTGGGGCGCGATGAAACTCCAGTCGTCGAGCGCCTTTTGCAAGGTCGAGGCGATGCCATCGGCCAGGTGGGCCGTTTTCAGGTCGCGCGAGACGACAGCCAGCTGGCCGTCGCGCGTGCCGTCTTTCAAAGTTGCTAATTTCATGTACGGGAAACTTCGTCAAATGCGGGCAATTAGGGACCAAAGACGCCAAAAAGCCGGGACATTCCCGGCTTTGGCGGTCAGGAGGGATTTATGCCAGCAGCGCGATCTGCTCTGGAGTCAGATAACACCACTCGCCTTCGGCGATGCCCAGCGATTCCAGCGTCAGACTGCCGATGGCGGAACGGTGCAGCGCGCTGCAATGGTTGCCGGCGGCGGCCAGCATGCGCTTGACCTGGTGGTATTTGCCTTGTTCGAGCACGATTTCCAGCTGGAATTCTCCGCGCTGGACACACACGAGGGCGGCCAGCGGGGCCGGTTCATCGTGCAATTGCACGCCGGCCAAGAGCTGCGCCACCAGTGCATCGGTCACGGGCTCTTGCGTGGTAGCCTGGTAAATCTTGGGAACGTGACGCTTCGGCGACGATTGTGCATGGATAAAGGGACCATCGTCGGACATCAGCAGCATGCCGGTCGTATCGTGGTCGAGCCGGCCGACGGGCTGGACTTCGCGCCAGGTGAACTGTTCCGGCAGCAAGGTCAGCACGCCAGGATGATGGCTGGGCTTGCGCGAGCATTCGAAGTTGGCGGGCTTGTTCAGCGCCAGGTACAGGTGCGCGCGGTAGACCCACTCTTCTTCAAACACGTGCAGCACCAGGCCTTCGGTCTCGACGGTGGTGCGGTAAGTGGTCTGGGTGACGCCATCGATGACGACATCGCCATCTTCGATGAGGGAACGACAATATTTACGGGTGCCAAAACCCTGCGATTGCAGGATGCGGTCTAGGGATAATTTACTCATGGGCGTGACTTTACCAGAAGCGGCTGGCAGCGTGAAGCGGCGGCACCTGGCGCCTGCGCGACGGCGCCAGCGGCACCAAACCATGGCGCAGACAGAAATGCCAAAAAGAACAAGGTGAGATTTGGCGAGAAATGGATGATTCCTTTGAGATATATCAAGCGCTCGGAATATCGCATTGATAGACTGAAACTTCGTTAGGAATCCGCCTAATGCACTTTAGGAATTGTGGCAGTCGCCACCCCGCATAAGGACATCGTATGAAGCATACCGATACCATCGCCTTACAAGGCAGCATCGCCGACCTGCGCCAGCGCATCGCCGCGGAACAAGCGGCCATGCACAAGGTCAGACTCGGCGTGGCGCGCTGGCGCAACGTCCCTGCGCCGCAGCAGGCGGACGCGCCGCCATCGCCAGCGAGCCAGACGCACTGGCATGCCGAGGCGCAATCCCACTTCATGTGCTGGCTGGAATTGGGCGGTTTTGCGCACGCGGATGCGGCAGCCGACAACGTGAGCGCGCCCGCCATGGCGGACATGCCGCCCGATACCAGCACCAGCGTCACAGCAGAGGAGCCGGCCCCCCTGCCCGCGCACTGTAACGGCTGCGCCGCCTGAGCGCGCCGCCATCGGACGCGCCATGCCCTGCCCCTGCATGCCTGCGTTGCCAGCCAGACCAGATCACGCATTGCGCAATGCCAGCCTACCCGGCAAGGACGACGCACAAAAGGAAACGGCGGCATTGCGCCGCCGTTCCCAAGCCCCATCGGGACTTTAGTGAGGAATGTAAATTCACTCAAAACCACATCTGCGATGCGGCGAGTAGTTCCAAGACCTGCCAATCAAGTTAGTACTGACAACATAGTTGATATATCGCCCCTCCTTGAAAAGAACTACGCTTTCACTATAGCCCAAGCAGCCCCTTTTTCAAGCCAAATTAGCATCTTATTGAAAATCATTCTCGACTGGCTTGCCTGCCAGCCAACAGTGATGCCTTCAACGCAACACCGGTTGTGACTGCTGCACGGCCGCCTTCATGGCGCCTGCGCCCATGGCGGCGCCAAATTTCTTCAGCACCCGCTCCGGCAAGCCTTCATGCTGCGTGTAGTCGACGATGTCTTCCGCCTTGACGACATCGCGCGCCACGCTGTCGACCGTGCCGAAATCGTCGGCCAAGCCCATTTCCACGGCTTTCGCCCCCGTCCAGTACAGGCCCGAGAAGGTATCGGCCGTTTCCTTCAGGCGCTTGCCCCGTCCCGTGCGCACCACGTCGATGAATTGCTGGTGGATTTCATTGAGCATGCCTTGCGCATACGCCTTGTGCTTGTCCGTCAGGGGACTGAACGGGTCCATGAAGCCCTTGTTCTCGCCCGCCGTCAGCAGCCGGCGCTCGACGCCCACCTTGTCCATCACGCCCGTAAAGCCGAAGCCATCCATCAGCACGCCGATGGAGCCGACCACGCTGGCCTTGTTGACGTAGATGCGGTCGGCGGCGGCGGCGATGTAATAGCCGCCCGAGGCGCACATTTCATCGACCACCACATACAAGGGCTTGTCCGGATAGCCCTTGCGCAGGCGCTGCATCTCGTCGACGATCATGCCGGCCTGCACGGGACTGCCGCCCGGACTATTAATGTGCAGCACCACGGCCACGGAACCGGCATCGGAAAACGCCTTGTCCAGCGCGGGGATGACGACGGCGGCCGAGCCGCTGCCTTCGGACTCGATGGCGCCGCTGATGTCGATCAGGGCCGTGTGGCGGCCCAGGGTCTCGCTGTCGTCGGCCGTGTTGTAGTCATAAAACACCCACAGGGCGAACAGCACGATCAGCAGGCCGAAGATCTTGAAAAAGATGCTCCAGCGGCGGTGCGCGCGCTGCTCTTGCAAAGTGGCAAATACCAGCTTTTCCAGCACGGCGCGCTCCCAGTTCCCCGCAGGGGCGCCGTGACCGGCGGCTGGCGCGCTGCTGTCCAGCTTGTCATTCGTGTTATCGCTCATGGTTCACTTTGTTTAAATTGCAATAATGCCTGTGCCCGGCTTCAGGCCGGCAGCGGCTGGACATACTCATCGGGTTGCCAGTACAGCTGGCCATCGCGCTCGCTCACGGGAATCGGGCGCAAGCGGCCGCCCTTGCAGGGACCGCCCGCGCACAGGCCGCTCTCCGGCACATAGATGGCGCCATGCGTCGAACACATCAGGTACAAGCCGCTGGACTCGAAAAACTCGCCCTCGGCCCAGTCCAGTTCGATCGGTACATGGGCGCAGCGGTTCAGGTAGCCATACGCCTTGCCACCGTGGCGCACGACAAAGCCGGTGGTCGCTTCACCACCGGCCGAGACGGGAAAGCGCACGCCCTTGCCGCCATCGGCCAGCGTGTCGGCGGCACAAATCAACACTTCCACACCATCGCTCATCATGCGTGCTCGCTCAGCCATTGGTGCAGATCGGCCACCGTGGCGGCCGAATACAGGGGCTTACAAGCCTGCAACTGCGCCACCGGATGCGCTCCATACTCTACGGCAATACCGGCCGCGCCTGCATTGCTTGCCATCAACAAATCATGACTGGTGTCGCCGATCATCACGGTGCGACGCATATCCTGTCCCAATTCGCGCGTCAGCTCCTGCAGCATGGCCGGATGGGGCTTGGAAAACGTTTCATCGGCGCAGCGCGTCGCATCGAACAGCGACAGCAGCTTGACGGCATTCAGCGAACGGTTCAGGCCGACACGGCTCTTGCCCGTGGCGACGGCCAGAAAGTACGCTTGCTGCGAGAGTTCCTGCAGCATTTCCTGCACGCCGGGAAACAGGGTCAGCTCATGGTCGCGCGACAGATAGTGATAACGGTAGCGCTCGGCCATGCGCGCATGGTATTTCGGCTCCACATCGGGCATCACCAGCTGCATGGCTTCCTGCAAGCCCAGGCCGATCACGTGCGAAGCGACCAGCTCGGTGGGAATTGGCAAGCCCAGGTCTTTCGCCGACGCCTGGATGCACTTGACGATGGTCGAGGTACTGTCTATCAGGGTACCGTCCCAATCGAAGACGATCAGATCAAATTGCTTTCTTGCCATTTTTCCCGACGGCAAAGCCGCCGGCTCCTTGAGAATGAATGATGGCGACTGACTACCTTGTGAGTAGTGTCGCGCGCACGCGATGGAGAGCTATCGTGCGGCAACGGCCAATGGTTTGCCCAAGCTTACCAAGAAACGCTCGCATTCGGCAGCCAGCGGCGCATTCAGGGTCATCGTCTTGCCCGTCTCCGGATGCGTAAACGTGATCTGGTGCGCGTGCAGGAACATGCGCTTCAGGGCGCCGCGCGTGCTGTCGGCTTTCAACAGGGCACGGTTGAGGGCAAAGTCGCCATATTTATCGTCGCCCGCGATGGGGAAACCGGACGAGGACAGATGCACGCGGATCTGGTGCGTGCGTCCCGTCTTCAATTCCGCTTCCAGCAAGGCGAAGTTGTGATATTTATACAACAGCGAAAACACCGTGTGCGACGCCAAGCCATCGGCCTGCACGGCCACCCGGCGCTCGCCTTCGGCGGTCGTATACTTATGCAGCGGCAGCTTGATATGCTGGCGCGCATTCTTCCAGTCACCGGCCACCAGCACCAGGTAGCGCTTGTCCGTGAGGCCGTCGCGCATCTGCTCGTGCAAATTCGTCAGCGCCGTGCGCTTCTTTGCCAGCAACAGCAAGCCGGACGTGTCGCGGTCCAGGCGGTGCACCAGTTCCAGGAACTTGGCGTCGGGGCGCGAGGCGCGCAATTGCTCGATCACGCCGAACGAGACGCCCGAGCCGCCATGCACGGCCACGCCGGCCGGCTTGTCGATGACGAGCAGCTGCGCGTCTTCGAAGATGATCTTGAATTCGGCGGCCGGCGCGCCCGTGGGCGCCTTTTCGGCCACGCGCACGGGTGGAATGCGCACCACGTCGCCGGCGGCGAGACGGTACAGCTGATCGATACGGCCTTTATTAACCCGCACTTCTCCCGATCGCAAGATCCGGTAGATGTGGCTTTTAGGCACTCCCTTGCACACTCTTAATAAGTAGTTGTCGATGCGCTGGCCTGCTTCTTCCTCGGCGATCGTTACGAATTGGGCTTGCGGCTGAACCGGGGGTGTTGAAGGGGGAACAACATCATTTTGACTCTTCATTTACTATGTCTTCCCAGAAATCTCTCTAAGTCCTTCATTTTGAATATATAATTGTTTTTGCTGCGGCCCTGGCTGCTGCGAGTGTAAGAATAAAAGCACATTTTACACAGGGGCGTCTCCACCGGCCTCGCCAAATTGCAAATTCGGTGGAAAAAAATGTATATGCACCATCCCTGCGCGAATCAAGGTTGCACCGTAGTTGTAATCGGATAACGCGTGGAGATGCTGAAGTGAGTGTGGGATTATAAGGATAAGTACCCGTTAGCGCGACTTATCGAGTCGGGCTCGCGGGTTGATGAAGTTGATAACGCTTGCCGTTTTCGCCAAACCCCGTATGTGGCCAAATACTGAGGGTTGTCGATGATAGGCTGAGGCCAAGCCTCGCCATCGCGATCCCTGTAATGAGCCGGCTAACGATTTTGGCTCTGAATTTGCTGACCACTTGCATTCTCTGCCCCCGATGCAGTTCATTCTCATCCGGGCTGTTTCAGATGAGTTGCAAGTGTCCTGTGCACTCGGCATGACGATTGACCTCACCGCGCCTGTTGCGGCCGTAACGTATACCTCGTACGCGTTGTTGCTCCGCACGCCTGGGCATTTCCCCCGCCAACACTCCCGTTCTCGCATATATCCCTGTACTTTCGCCGCTTCCCCGGAAGCGGCTTTGAGATGGCCTACGGGTCGCGGAGTTATAAAAATGAAACGCATGTTGTTTAATGCCACGCAGCAAGAAGAGCTGCGCGTAGCGATTGTCGACGGACAAAAACTGATCGACATCGATATCGAGACAGCCGGGCGCGAACAGCGCAAATCCAACATCTACAAGGGCGTCATCACGCGCATCGAGCCATCGCTCGAAGCGTGCTTCGTCAGCTATGGCGAAGACCGCCACGGCTTCCTGCCCTTCAAGGAAGTTGCCCGCACATACTTCCGCGAAGGCGTCGATGTGCGTAACGCTTCCGTCAAGGAAGCGCTGCGCGAAGGCCAGGAAATCATGGTTCAGGTCGAAAAGGAAGAGCGCGGCAACAAGGGCGCCGCCCTGACCTCGTTCGTTTCGCTGGCCGGCCGTTACCTGGTCCTGATGCCGAACAACCCGCGTGGCGGTGGCGTATCGCGCCGCGTGGAAGGTGAAGAGCGCCAGGAATTGCGCGAAACCATGGATAAACTGGACTTGCCAGCTGGCATGTCCGTCATTGCCCGCACCGCCGGCATCGGCCGCAACGTCGATGAACTGCAGTGGGACTTGAATTACCTGATGCAACTGTGGCGCGCCATCGAAGGCGCCGGCAAGTCGGCCAACGGCGCTTTCCTGATCTACCAGGAATCGTCGCTCGTCATCCGCGCCATCCGCGACTACTTCCAGCCCGACATCGGCGAGATCCTGATCGACACCGACGAGATCTACGACCAGGCGCACCAGTTCATGAGCCACGTGATGCCCGACATGGTGCACCGCGTAAAACGCTACAGCGACGACGTGCCGCTGTTCTCGCGCTTCCAGATCGAACATCAGATTGAAACGGCGTACAGCCGCACCGTGCCGCTGCCATCGGGCGGCGCCATCGTGATCGACCACACCGAAGCGCTGGTGTCCGTCGACGTCAACTCGGCCCGCGCCACGCGCGGTTCGGACATCGAGACGACCGCCTTCAACACCAACTGCGAAGCGGCCGAAGAAGTGGCCCGCCAGCTGCGTCTGCGCGACCTGGGCGGCTTGATCGTCATCGACTTCATCGACATGGAAGTGGCAAAAAATCAGCGCGAAGTGGAACAGCGCTTGAAAGATGCGCTGCACCATGACCGTGCCCGTGTACAAATGGGCAAAATTTCCCGCTTCGGCCTGATGGAACTGTCGCGCCAGCGCCTGCGCCCTTCGCTGTCCGAAGGCTCGCACGTGACGTGCCCGCGCTGCTCCGGCACCGGCCATATCCGCGACACGGAATCGTCCGCCCTGCAGGTGCTGCGCATCATCCAGGAAGAGGCGATGAAGGAAAACTCGGCCACCATCCACGTGCAAGTGCCCGTCGATGTGGGCGCCTTCCTGCTGAACGAAAAGCGCGGCGAAGTGCTGAAGATCGAGAACCGCCACCGCATCGCCGTGATCCTGATCCCGAACAAGCATCTGGAAACGCCGCACTACAAACTGGAACGCATCAAGCACGACGATCCGCGTCTGGAAGACAGCCAGGCCAGCTACAACCTGGCCGAAAGCGCTGAAACCGACATGGCTTACAGCAAGCGCCAGAAGGAAGAAGCCAAGCCGCGCCAGGAAGCCGTCGTCAAGACGATCACCCCTGACCAGCCGGCACCGCTGGTCGAGCGCAAGCCTGTCGAAGTGAAACCGGCTCCGGTGGCCGCGCCTGCCGCACCACAGGGCCTGATCGCCAAGATCATCAGCTTCTTCACCGGCGCACCGGCACCGGTGGCGCCAGCGCCCGCCCCTGTCGCACCAGCCAAACCGGCCGGCGCCGACCGCGGCGACCGCAACAGCCGTGGCCCGCGTGGCCGTGGCCGCAACGGCAAGCCTGGCCGCGAAGAACGCGAACCAGGCCAGGCCCGTCCTGCCCAGGACGATGCTGCCAAGGAAGCGGAAGCACTGGAAAAGGCGGCCCGTCCGCCACGCCCACCGCGTCCGCCACGTGAACCGCGTGAAGCGGGCGAGGCAACGGCAGCACCACGCGAACGCGGCGAGCGTCCTGAACGCGCGGAACGCCCTGAGCGCGCAGAGCGCCCGGAACGCGCCGAACGTCCGCCACGCCAGCCACGCGAAGGCCGCGAACCACGCGCCGACAAGGCTATTGTTGCTGAAGTGAAAGCTGACGAGCTGGCATTGGTGGGCGCCAGCGCCACCGCAGTGAATGTCGTCGTGGCGTCGAGCGGTCCGGACGCTGATGCCGCGCCAACGAGCTTGCTGAAAGCGCCGGTCAATGCCGGTCCTGAAGGCGAAGAGACGGAAAACGACGTGGAAGGCGAAGAACCGCGCCGCCGCCGTCGTCGTGGTGGCCGCAACCGCAACCGCCGCGACCGCGAAACGGGCGAGCTGATCGAATCGGCAAACGGCGAGAACGAAGGCCTGGACGCACCAGCGATCAGCTTTACGGTCGCTCCAGCGCCGGAAGCTGCAGCTGACGCGGCTCCGGTCGCCGTCGTGGCTGCCGCCGCTGTCGTCGCCGTCGCCGCGCCAGTGGAAGCTGCCGTCGTGGAAGTGGTCGAAGTGGTCGAAGTGGCCAAGGTCGAAGCAGCCGCTCCAGCCGCAGAAGCCGCACCAGCTGCGGAAGTGATCGTGCCGCAAGCCCCTGTGGAAGTGGCTGCGGCGCACGCTGAACCAGCCGCTGCCGAACCGGCACCCGTTGCCGAGTACAGCTTTGCCGAGAAAGCGGAAGCTGCACCAGCACCAGCTGAAATCATCGTCGAAGCCGTACCCGTGGTGGAAGCTGCGCCGCTGGTGGAAGCCATCGCCGTGATCGAGGACGCACCAGCAGCTGAAACGGCGCCTGCCGTGGTGGAAGCGGCTCCGGTGCTTGCCGAAGTGGCTCCCGTACCTGCTCCTGCTCCGGCGCCAGCACCGGTCGTCGCTGCAGCGCCGGCGCCTGCGCCGCTGGACTTGAGCGCCGTGCTCGGCTCCGCCGGCCTGACCCTGGCTGCCACCGATCCGGAAAAACTGCGCCTGGCGCAGGAAGCGGCCGCCAAGGCAGTCGCTCCCGTACGCAAGCCGCGCGAACGCAAGCCATTGCCGCCGCAATCGGATGAGCCGTTGATCCAGGTCAACACGCAACGTCCATAAGCGCGCAGGGTTCGCCCAGCCGCCAATGATGAAAGGGGGAGCTCAGGCTTCCCCTTTTTTATGTCCACTCTCCTTGTCAGCCAGCCGCCATGCACGACAACGCCAATCAACTTCCCGCCCCCGTCAGCCTGCGCAGCGCCTTCTGGTACTGGCTCAAGCTGGGCTGCGTCAGCTTTGGCGGCCCGGCCGGGCAAATCGCCATGATGCATGCGGAACTGGTGGAAAAGCGGCGCTGGATTTCCGAGCAACGCTTCCTGCACGCCCTGAACTACTGCATGCTGCTGCCGGGGCCGGAAGCGACCCAGCTGGCCATCTACATCGGCTGGCTGATGCACCGCACGCGCGGCGCGCTGGTGGCGGGCCTGCTGTTCCTGCTGCCCTCGCTGGGGGTGCTGATCGTCCTGTCCTGGCTGTACATGGCGTATGGCCACGTGGCCGCCATCGCCGGCATCCTGTACGGCATCAAGCCGGCCGTCGTCGCCATCGTGCTGGCGGCCGCCTGGCGCCTGGGCCGGCGCACCTTGCGCAGTCCCGGCCTGATCGCCATCGCGGCGGGCGCATTTGTCGCCATCGCCGCGCTACAGCTGCCATTTCCGCTGATCGTGCTCACGGCAGCCCTGCTGGGCATGGCGGGCGGCCGCTGGCTGCCGGCCCATTTTCAGGCCGGCGGTACGGGGCATGGCGGCGCGGCCCGCTACGGCGCCGCCCTGATCGATGACGACACGCCCACGCCGGAGCACGCGCAGCTCAAATGGCCGCGCCTGCTGGCCACCTGCGCACTGGGCCTGGCGCTGGCCTTCTTCGCCTGGCTGGGCCTGGCGCTGGCGGGCGGTGCGGACCAGCCGCTGGCGCAGATGGGCGTGTTTTTCAGCAAGGCGGCCCTGCTGACGTTCGGCGGCGCGTATGCCGTGCTGCCCTACCTGGTGCAGGGCGCCGCCGACCACTACCACTGGATCACCAGCGCGCAGATGATGGATGGCCTGGCCTTGGGTGAAACGACGCCCGGCCCTTTGATCATGATCGTCGCCTTCATCGGTTTTGTCGGCGGCTGGAGCCATGCCGTGGCAGGCGAGCACCTGTGGCTGGCGGGCGTCTGTGGCGCCCTGGTCGCCAGCTGGTTCACCTTCCTGCCCTCGTTCATCTTCATCCTGGCCGGTGCGCCGCTGGTGGAAGCGTCGCGCGGCAATTTGCGCCTGAGCGCGCCCCTGACGGCCATTTCGGCGGCCGTGGTGGGCGTCATCGCCAGCCTGGCCCTGTTCTTTGGCCGCCATGTCTTCTGGCAAGCAAACCCGCTGCCGCACTGGGACTGGCTGGCGATGCTCATCGCGCTGGCGGCCGGCGTGGCGCTGATCAAGTTTCAGGTGGGCACCATCAAATTGCTGCTCGCCTGTGCCATCTTCGGCCTCGTGCTATCGTATCTGCCTTGACCGATTTAACGTAAGTGGTATCACCTTTCATGGCTGACAAGATTATCTACCTCGCCGAGGCCCGCAATGGGGCCTTGGCGATCCCCGCGCGGCTGGAAAGTCCCAGCGGTAACGTGGCCGACAGCCTGGGCCGGCCTCTGCACGACCTGCGCATCTCGATTACCGACCGCTGCAATTTCCGTTGCGTGTATTGCATGCCGAAAGACGTGTTCGACAAGAACCACGTGTATCTGCCGCACACGGATTTGCTGTCGTTCGAGGAAATCACGCGCATCGCGCGCCTGTTCGTCGCGCACGGCGTGGAAAAGATCCGCCTGACGGGCGGCGAACCGCTGCTGCGCAAAAATATCGAAAAGCTCATGGCCATGCTGGCCGCACTGCGCACGCCCTCGGGCCAGCCGCTGGACCTGACCCTGACGACCAACGGTTCCTTGCTCGCCAGAAAAGCGCAAGCGCTGAAGGATGCGGGCCTGAACCGCGTCACCGTGTCGCTCGACTCGCTCGACGACGCCACCTTCAAGCGCATGAACGATGTCGACTTCGCCGTGGCCGACGTGCTGCACGGCATCGATGCGGCGCACCAGGCGGGACTCGGCCCCATCAAGATCAACATGGTCGTCAAGGCCGGCATGAACGAGCAGGAAATCGTGCCCATGGCACGCCACTTCAAGGGCACGCCCTACATCTTGCGCTTCATCGAATACATGGACGTGGGCGCCTCGAACGGCTGGAACTTGCAGGAAGTCATCCCGTCCGCCGAGGTGGTGCGCCGCATCGGTGCACACATGCCCTTGCTGCCCATCAACCCCAACTACACGGGCGAGACGGCGGCGCGCTGGCGCTATGCCGATGGCAGCGGCGAAATCGGCCTCATTTCCAGCGTCACGCAAGCGTTCTGCGCCGATTGCAGCCGCGCCCGCCTCTCGACCGAGGGCAAGCTGTACACGTGCCTGTTCGCCAGCAGCGGCCACGACTTGCGCAGCCTGCTGCGCGGCGGCCGCAGCGATGAGGAAATCTCCTCGGCCGTGGCGCAGTTGTGGCGCGGCCGCGCCGACCGCTATTCGCAATTGCGCACCAGCCAGACGGATTTGACGGCCACCACGCTTGAGCACGGTAAAAAGAAAGTGGAAATGTCGTACATCGGCGGCTGAATCAGGCGCGGCACACGCCCGCCGCTGCTACCATGGCGCATGCACCCACTTTCTACCTGACATGATCAATACACACGACATTACCGGCCTGATCCTGGCCGGCGGCCTCGGCACGCGCATGGGCCAGCGCGACAAGGGCATGCTGCACCTGCATGGCCAGCCTCTGGCCCGCCACGCGCTGCAGCGCCTGGCGCCGCAAGTGGGCCAGCTGGCCATCAGTGTCCACGCCGATGCGGGAGATTACGCGCGCTTCGACCTGCCCGTGTGGCCGGACGTACTGCCGGGCCATCTGGGGCCGCTGGCAGGTTTACACAGCGGCATGCGGCACGCCAGCACGCCCTACCTGCTGACGGTGCCGTGCGATTCGCCCCTGCTGCCGCCCGACCTGGCGGCGCGCCTGGCCGCCGGCCTGGTCGAGAACGATGCCGACCTGGCCATCGCCGTCACCGAAGAGATCGATCCGGCGACGGGAACGGCGGTGCGCCGCCCGCATCCCGTTTTCTGCCTCGTCAAAACTTCCGCCCTGCCCCAGTTAGACTCGTATCTGCGCAACGGAGAGCGCCGCATGCGCACCTGGCACGGCCCCCTGAAGCTGGCCGAAGTGCTCTTCGAGGATGGCGCCGCGTTCGGCAACATGAATACCCCGGACGAGCTGGCCGCCCTGCAGGCGCAGGGCCTGTCCGTGCCGATGGCGCAAGCCATCCTGGCCGACAGCGTCGCGCCTGTCGCCGACATCGAGGAACTGCCGTTGCCGCAAGCGTTCGAGCGCATCCTGGCGGCCGACATCATCTCGCCCATCAGCGTGCCCGCACACGACAATTCCGCCATGGATGGCTATGCGCTGCATGGGGCTGACCTTGGCGCCGACCTGGGCGGCAGTGTGCCGCTGACCCTGGCCGTGGTCGACACCATCCTGGCCGGGCGTCCCGGCACGGTCAACGTCGGGCGCGGGCAATGCGCGCGCATCATGACGGGCGCCGTCATGCCGGACGGCTGCGACAGCGTGGTGCCACAGGAACTGGTGCTGCAAGCCAATGAAACCAGCATCACGCTGGCGCCCGATTGCATCCGCCCCGGCGACAACCGCCGTTTCAAGGGCGAAGACTTGATGCAGGGTCAGCCGGCCCTGCTGCAGGGCAAACGCCTGGGTCCGGCCGAACTGGGGCTGCTCGCCTCGCTGGGCATCGCCACGGTGCCCGTGCGCCGCCGCCTGCGCGTGGCCTTCTTTTCCACTGGCGACGAATTGCGCTCGATCGGCGAGCCACTCGACGCCGGCTGCATCTACGACAGCAACCGCTACACCCTGCTGGGCATGCTGACGCGCCTCGGTTGCGACGTGCTCGACATGGGCATCGTCAAGGACAATCCGCAAGCGCTGGAAGCGGCGCTGCGCGGCGCCTGCGCCTCGGCCGACGTCATCATCACCTCGGGCGGCGTGTCCAGCGGCGCGGCCGATTTTACGCGCGAGATCCTGGCGCGCCTCGGTGAGGTGGCCTTCTGGCAGATCAACATGCGCCCGGGCCGCCCCATGGCCTTTGGCCGGATTGCCAGCGAGGGCGACACGGCCTTGCTGCTGGGCCTGCCCGGCAACCCCGTGGCCGTGATGGCGGCGTTTTACTTCCTCGCCCGCCCCACCCTGCTGCGCCTGATGGGCGCCGATGCGGACACGTCCGCCCTGCCGTTGCTGCAAGTGGCGGCCCAGGCACCTATCCGCAAGAAACGGGGCCGCACCGAATACCAGCGCGGCATCGTCGAACGGGACGCGGACGGCCGCCAGCACGTGCGCGTAACGGGGGCGCAAGGCTCCGGTATCCTGCGCTCGATGACGCAAGCCAATTGCATGATCGTGCTGCATGAAGCGCAAGGCAACGTGGCCATGGGCGACCTGGTCGATATCGTGCTGTTCCATGGATTGACCTGATGAAACATCTACTTCTGGCACTGGCCCTGCTGCAGGGCATGGCGGCGTACGCTGGCGAAGTCCACAGCAATGGTTACACGGTGCGCTTCGACGCGCGCATCGAAACGGCGCCGGGCGACTTGCATGGCGCCACCGTGGGCCGCATCAGCATCGTGCGCGCCGCCGATCAAGGTCTCGCGTGGCAGGAAAACACGCCCTTGCAGCCGGGCTGCGGCGCCATTGCGGCCGTCACCGTCCTCAACGACCGCTATGTGGCCCTGTGCGGCCACCTGGGCGGGCGCCATTACACGCACAAGATCATCTTCATGCAAGGCAACTCGCCCGCCATGGTGAGCGTGGACCAGTTCGATTCACCGAGTGCCGTGCGCGTGGAGCGCGACGGATCGCTGGCCATCGACGTCCTGCGGCGCGACCGTTTCCCTGGCGAGCTGACGGGTCCGCATTACTTTCCCACCGTGTACCGCTTGCACCACGATGACGCCACCTTCGGTTTCATCCCCAGCTTTGATGGCGATGCCGCCGAGCGCTACTGGCAGCACTATCGCGCCACGCGCCAGGCGGCGCCAGCGGCGGACGTACTGCCGGAATTGCTGGCCTCCCTGCTGGCGGCCCAGGCCGGCAAACAATCCATCTGTGCAGAGCTGGCCACGCTCGCCGCAGATTTGCAGCAGGGGCAACAGTACGAACAGTACGATACGCAAGGCGCGCGCACCTTGATGCGCAAGTGGCTGCACAAGCTGCCCGCCATCGGCTATCCCGCCCTCGATACGCAAGCCTGCCCGGGCAGCATTTAACGCGCATTCCTTACCGCCGCCTGCCGGCGGCGCATCCTTCAAAACCCGCCCCCTCTCAAGCGGCCCGCCCTGCGCGGGCCGCTCGCATTGCCCCTTCGCAATCAATTTACCTGCGCGGCAAGCGTTTGCCCATCAAGATAAAAATATTAATTATTTCCCAAAAGAACATATAAATAAAAACAACATTAATTGTAATTATTTTATTTATTTATTGATACTACAGTTTCTTCGGTGATAACATCCAACCTCACATAAAAATTCAATTTTGATATTGTTTTCACGAGGAAACTAATAATGAGACACCATTCATGGATCGCAGGGGCCGGCATGCTGGGAGTGGCTTGCCTGCTTGGCATGTTGTCCCTGGCGCCGCTGCCCGCCTATGCCAAAGGGGTACCACGGGCCGACGTGCTGGAGCATTGCAGCTGGAACCGCCCGGGCGCTGACCCGTTCATGGGCGATGTCGTGGCCGCAGTGGACAGGTACCCGGACATCGCGCCGCAGGTGCGCGAAGAATTGAAGGCGCGCATGCGCGCGCGCCAGTACGATGAAATCGTCGTGATCAGCCGCGACGCCATCCGCGGCAAGGGCAATTACAATGCGCGCATCAGCGACATGCATTTCGGGCCGGGCCGCGTCTGCCGCAATGTCACGCGCTCAGGCTGGAGCGAGCAGATGCAGGAAAGGGGACTCGTGTACTGCGTGCAGGGCGTTTGCATCCTCGTGCCCACCGTGTGCCGCAATGTCAGCCGCATCACGCGGGTGCCAGCGTCAGCGACGCCAGCCGCCGGAGCAGCTCCCGCTGGCGCCGCGCCCGGTGCCGCCGCGCCCGCCGCCCCGGAAGCAGCAGGCGTGCCCGTGATCGATCATCCCGACGCCTTGCGCGGCGGTTCCTTCACGGGCGTCGGCGCACCGCTGGCTGTGGCGAGCACGCCCTTCCTGCCCTTCGATTATGTGCGTACCGTCGGCGGTATCACGCCGCCAGCCGGCATGGGCGGCGGCATGGGCGGCGGCGGTGGTGGTGGCGGTGGAAGCCTGCCGCCGGACCAGGGCAGCAGCATCATCGTGCCGCCCACCGTGATCCTGCCGACCACCCTGCCACCCACTGCCCCGACAGTCTTGCCGGCCGTGCCCGAGCCGCAAACCTGGCTTATGCTGCTGGCAGGACTGCTGCTGCTGGCCTGCAGCGCCAGAAAAACCCGTACCGGCAAGCATGGCACCTGAGGCGTAGCCAGTTGGATGCGGACTTGTTACTATGATGCATTCCAGAGAAGGACCGCCATGCCCAACAGCGATAGCCGTTTGACACGCCTCAGTGCCCTGCGCGAAGAAGGTCGACATGCGGATGCGCTCGTGCTTTTGCAACAGCTATTTGCTGAAGCGGAACAAGCCATTGCGCCGTCCCGCACCAGCTATTTCATGATCATGCTGGAATGGAAATTCTTGACCGACCTCCATACGCCCGCGCAACTTGCTCTGAAGGTCGAGCGCAACGAGCAGATACGGTTGCTGCTGGCAGGTGAACCTTTTGCAGGACGTGATGGCGGCGAGCCACAGGCAGGCGACCTCTTTCGACGTGCGTCGCGTTTTTCTCTTATCGTCGAGATGAACGAGACGCTGGGCGATGCCCGTTCCACCGCCGACCTGTTTGCCCAGCTGGACGCCAGCGCCCCCGAACTGGCGCGCCAGTACGCTTGGCAAGCCCTGCCAGCCGTCGTCGAAATGGACAATTTCACGCTGGCGCAGCGTTATCGGACGGCGCCGCTCGCGCATCTAGGCATGGTCAATGCCCTGGCGGCCAGCCTGCCCCTGTTTCCTGCGCCTGGCACGGCACCGCGCCTGGCGGCGGAGTTGATGAATCTGGTGAGAGACGTGCGGATCACCGCTGCCGTCCTGCGCGGCCAGGAACAGGCCGCCGAGGCCGACGCACTATGCGCCGCCTTGCTGTCCGGCCTGGAGAATGATGCCATGCGCACACTGGCGCAGCGCGAGCTCGATGCGCCAGGCAGCATCACGGCAGAAATCGTCAACCGCCAGATGGCGCAGGAACAGCAGGCCTAGCAGGCGGCTGCGGCGAACAAGACAGCGCTATTCACCGTCCGCCTTGTCCAGCAGCAAGGCGGCCGCCTCGCCCGGCAAGGCTTCCACGGATTTCAATTTGCGCGCCATCTGCCGGCTGCGCACTTCCGCGCTTTCGATATTCTTCGCCGCCTTTTCCAGGGTCAGCCGGGTTTGCGACAGCACGTCGCCGAACTTGCCGAATTCCGTCTTGACGGCGCCCAGCACCTGCCACACTTCCGACGAGCGCTTTTCCAGCGCCAAGGTGCGGAAACCCATCTGCAAGCTGTTGAGCAAGGCCGTCAGGGTGGACGGCCCGGCGATGCTGACCCGGTGCAGGCGCTGCAATTCGTCGGCCAGTCCCGGCCGGCGCATCACTTCCGCATACAAGCCTTCCGTGGGCAGGAACAGGATGGCAAAGTCGGTGGTCAGCGGCGGCGCCAGGTATTTCTCGGCGATGGTTTTCGCCTCGCCCCGCACGGCCCGTTCCAGCTCGCGGCCGGCGACGGCCACGCCATCGGCATCGGCCCGCTCGGCCGCGTCGACCAGGCGCTCGTATTGTTCCTTGGGGAATTTCGCATCGATGGGCATCCACACGGGTGGCCCACCGTCGACCATGCCCGGCAACTTCAGGGCAAATTCCACGCGCGCGCCGCTGCCCGGCAGCGTTTCCACGTTCTTCGCGTACTGGTCGACAGTGAGTACCTGCTCGAGCAGCATTTCCAGCTGCACTTCGCCCCAGGTGCCGCGCGTCTTCACATTAGTAAGCACCCGCTTCAGATCGCCCACGCCCAGCGCCAGCTGCTGCATTTCACCGAGACCCTGGTGGACTTTTTCCAGCCGCTCGGACACTTGCTGGAACGAGGCACTCAAACGCGTTTCCAGCGTGGCATGCAGTTTTTCATCGACCGTCTTGCGCATCTCTTCCAGGCGCGCGCCATTGTCGGCCTGCAAGTCGCGGATCTTGTTTTCCAGCGTGGCGCGCACTTCCAGCATGCGCTGCGCATTCGATTCCGTCAGCTGGGCCAACGTCTGATTCGTGCTGTCGGCAAAACGCGCCAGGCTTTGCGCCTGCTCCTCGCGCCCGACTTTCCCCTGCGCCTGCATCTGCGTGCGCAAGCTGTCGAGCTGTTGCAAGGTTGCCGCCTGGAATTGCGCCAGGCCGGCCGCCAGGTCTTGCCGCGTGGCTTGCGCCGACGCCTGCAACTGCAGCCGCACTTCGCGCTCGACCCGGTCGATGCGTTCCAGGCTTTGCTGCTGGTGCTGCTGCACCAGCGCCAGGGTGGTGGCGCCATCGCCGGCCGCGCCGCGCGGACGCAGCAACAGCAAGAGCAACAGGACGATGGCGACGGCGGCGGCGCCCAGCAGGCTGTAAAACTCGATTGGACTCATGGGTGTCAGTCAGGTTTGTTGCGCATCCAGTCGGCCGTCTGATAGAACGATTCCATCAGCCGCACGCGCAGGGACTCTTCGATGCCCGTGTCTTCCATGGCCCAGGCCATGGCGCGCAGCCACTGGTCGCGCTCGCTCGTGCCAATGGCGTAAGGCAAGTGACGGGCGCGCAGGCGCGGGTGGCCGAATTTCTCGATATACAAGTCCGGCCCGCCCATC
Organism: Janthinobacterium sp. PSRC1-1; assembly: GCF_049897525.1. NCBI lineage: Bacteria > Pseudomonadati > Pseudomonadota > Betaproteobacteria > Burkholderiales > Oxalobacteraceae > Janthinobacterium > Janthinobacterium sp. PSRC1-1. The sequence goes on along the minus strand of NZ_JAFCWK010000005.1, from coordinate 118,519 downwards.
CAGCCCGTCAGGAAGAAATACAGCTTGTCGCGCGAACCATCCGTCGAAGGCGGATGCATGACGCGGATGCCGGCGAACTCGGCTTCGAGCTCCATCAAGTCATAAAAACGGTCGACCATTTCGCGCAGCACGGGGGCGCCGCCGATGGTCTCGTACAGGGTGGGGGCAGTGGTATCAGTCATGGCCGCCATGATAGCGCAAGCATCGGCGCTCCATGCGCCACTAGCTCTCTCTGCCACAATAAATGGCAATATACTTGACTGCTCAAGCTTATATCAACTACTATGCAATTTTAAACCAAGGACAAGAACAGCATGCCAGCCACCACCCAACCCCACTTGCTACGCAATAGCAACTTCCGCTGGCTGCTGGGCGGCGGCCTCGTTTCCATGCTGGGCGACCAGTTCAGCATGCTGGCCCTGCCGTGGCTGGTGCTGAGCCTGACGGGCGATAGCCTCAGCCTGGGCATCGCCGTGGCCCTGATGGGCGCCCCGCGCGCCGTACTCATCTTGCTGGGCGGCACCGTCGCCGACCGTTACTCGCCCCGGCGCGTGCTGCTGCTGAGCAAATATGCGAACGCTGTCATCCTGCTGGCGCTGGCGGGGCTGCTGATGCTGGGCCACGCCAGCCTGGTGCTCGCGTATGCGGCCGCGCTGGCGCTCGGCGTCGCTTCCGCCTTCGGCATTCCGGCCGGCACGGCCATCCTGCCGCAAGCCGTGCCAACGCAATTGCTGCAAAAAGCCAATGGCTTGCAGATGGGCGCGCGTCAGTTGTCGTTGCTGGCTGGCCCCCTGCTGGCGGCGCTGGTGCTGGGCGCCCACGCTGGCGGGCAGCAAACCGGCATGGCGGCGCTGGCCGCCGCCTTTGCCATCGATGCGCTGACGTTTGTGTTTTCCGCATGGACCTTGCGGCAAGTCACGCTGCGGCCACTGGCCGTGGCGGCGGCGCAGGGCATGTGGCGCGACATGGCGGCGGGCCTGGCCATGGTGTGGCGCGACAAGCCCTTGCGCAGCTGCTATGTCTACTGGGCGGTGGTGGCCTTCTTCGTCATGGGCCCGCTGCAAGTGGCCTTGCCCGTGCTGGCCAGCGAGCGCCTGCACGGCGCCGCGGCGCTGGGACTGCTCATGGGCGCGCACGGCGCCGGCACCCTGGCCGGCATGCTGGCGTCCAGCCTGGGCAGCGCCTGGCTGCGCCTGCGTTTCGGCGCCACCCTGCTGCTGGTCGACGCCATCGCGGGCTGCCTGCTGATGGCGCTGGGACAAGTCGAAACAGCCTGGCAAGGCGCGGCCCTGCTGGCCGTCACCGGCCTGCTGGGCGGCTATGTGCAGGTGGCCATCTTTACGTGGATACAGCGGCGCGTGGCGCCGGCCATGCTGGGCCGGGCGATGGCCGTATTCATGGGCATCTTCCTGGGCCTGGCGCCCCTGTCGGCGGCGGCCACGGGCGCGCTGCTGCGCCACCTGAGTGTGGGCGAGCTGTTCTGCTGCGGCGGCGCCCTGCTACTGGCGGCCGCCATCGCCGCCGCCCTGCTCACCGACATCGCGCGCATCGCGGGCAGCCCTTCCGTTTCATCACCTTGAGAGAGTTCCAGCATGGATAAAACACGACAAACGGCCCTGAAAGCGGCCTACCGGCAACAAGCGCCAGCATTGGGCATCATCGCCCTGCGCCACCTGCCCAGCGGATACACCCTGCTCGAACGCAGCGGCAACGCCCCTGGCGCGCTGAACCGCCACCGCTTCGAACTCGCGCTGGGCACGCACCGCAACGCCCGCTTGCAGGCGGATTGGCGGCGCGATGGCGCGGCAGCCTTCCGCTTCGACATCATCGACAGCGTCAAGGCATCGGGCGACCCCGCCTTCGATGCGCAGGCCGAACTCGATGCCCTGCTGGCCCTGCACCGCGCACAGTGGCTGGAACAGGGGCAGCCACTGTATTGAGCAGTCTTGCTTTACACTTGCGTACTCAAGCACTGCGCAGCCAACACAAAGGAAACCATGACCGATCACACTTCCCCGCCGCCAGACGGCGCCAGCGCGCTGGACTTCTGCCTGCGCCTGGCGCGTGCCCAGGCGCTCATCGTGCGCCGCTTCGACAGCATCCTGGGCAATCTGCACGGCCTGAGCTTTGGCGATTATCAATTGCTGTACCACTTGCAGCGCGCGCCCGGTGGCCGCCTGCGCCGCATCGACCTGGCCGAGCGCCTGGCGCTGACGGCGTCCGGCATCACGCGCTCGCTGATGCCGCTGGAAAAAATCGGCCTGGTGGCGCGCCAGGCCGATGCGCGTGATGCCCGCGTCGGCTATGCCGTCATCACCGAGGCGGGGCAAGCCCTGCTGATCCACGCCGATGCGACGGCGCAGGCGCTGGGCCAGGAATTGCTGCAGGACGCACCGGCAGAGCAGCTGGGGGCGCTGTCCGCCGTCCTGGGCAGACTGGCCGGCTGACGGCTGTCCCGCGTACCGTCCCTACACCAGCGCCAGCTTGCGCAAGCGCCGCGTCGACGGCCAGTGTTCCACGCCCGCTTCGGCGCGCACCGCCGCGCAGGCGGCCAGCAGCCTGGCGATGCCCGTCTCGTCGAGTCCCGCGTTGAGGGTCAGTCGCACGAGGGCGCGGTTTTTCGCCGTGGCCGGGGCACAGAACATGGCGCCGTAAATGCCATGCCGCTCCAGCGCCTGGCGCAGGGCCAGGGTGGCCGGTTCGCCGCCCGCCTCCAGCGCCACGATCTGCTCCGTGCCGTCGCTGACGTTGTAGCCGAGCGCGCTCAATCCCTCGCGCACCTGCAGCGTGTGGCGTTGCAGGGTGGCGCGCCGCGCGTCGGCGGTCATGATGAAATCGAGCGCCGCGTCCAGCCATGCCAGCTCGTGGGCCAGCAGGCAGGAGCTAAAGATGGCGGGACGCGATTCGGACAAAAAATATCCCTTGAAGCGGCTGGAACAGCTGATGAAGCCGGCACGCCCGGCAAACGCCTTGGCCAGCGACGCCGTACGGAAATGCACGCGGTGTCCCAGTCCCAACGCTTCCACCAGGCCCGCGCCCCGGGGGCCATGCGTGCCCAGCGAGTGCGACTCGTCGACCACCACCACGCAATCGCTGCGCTCGGCGATGTCCAGCAATTCCAGCAGCGGCGCCAGGCTGCCGTTGGTGCTGTACAGGGCGTCGACGACGATCACGCCGCGGCCATGCTTTTCCACCTGCCGCCGCAAATGCGACATGTCGTTGTGCAGGAAGGCGACGGCCTGGGCCTGCGCCGACAGCACGCCTTCCCACAGCGAGGCGTGGGCCTGCATGTCCAGGTAGACGGGGATGCCGGGGCCGGCGATACACTGCAGCAAGCCGACATTGGCCGCCATGCCGGACTGCGCAAGGATGCCGTCCTCGCAGCCCATGAAGCGGGCCAGCCGGCTTTCCAGCCGATGCTGTTCGCTGCCTTCCTGCAAGTACACAGCCGACATCAGCATGCCGCCCGCGTTCGCCTGCAGGGACGCCACCTGGGCCGCCACCAGCGCCGGCTCGGCGGCGATGGACAGGTAATCATTGCCCGCCAAGAAAATGGCATGGGCGGGGGTCGGTTGCCAGGCATGGGGATGCTGGCCGCCCAGCAATTTTTCAATGCGCGTGATGTGATGCGCATCCATGCGCCGCACGATATAGTCGGGCAGGCAGTGTTCGGCACGGGTAAACGATGGAGTGTGCAAGCTGTTGGCGATGGTCATGATTTTTCTCCTGGGGAAAGGTTTGTTGCAAATTAAAACCTTGACCGTGTCGCCAACCCATCCATTGACGTATATCAATGTCCGGCGAGATAACCGTTCAACCAGGAAAATTTACGCGATGATAATGTTCTGAAGAGGATCAAGGCAGAGTCATGACGCAGCAATGGCAAGGACGATGGACACACTGGCGCAGGCGCCTGCTCCATTCGCTGCTGCATGAGCGCATGCCCCATGAAAACCTGGCCGGCAGGGTCGCCATGCTGGCCGCCGTGGGCACGGTGGCGATGCCGCTGTACTACCTGCTGTGGCATAACTTTTTTCCGCAAGCCTATGAAAACCTGACCCTGCGCCTGACGGGCGTGGGCATCTGCGTGGCGGGCCTGTTCGCGCGCCGCCTCTCGGCCCGCTGGCTGTCGCGCTACCTGCTGTTCGCGCTCAGCTACATCCTGCCCTTCTTCTTTACCTTCATGTTCCTGATGAACCACGCGTCGTCCATCTGGAGCGAATCGCTGCTGATCGGCCTGGTCGTGCTGTTTCACTTCGAAACGAAGCTGGCTTGCCGCGCCTACCTGATCGGCACCAGCGCCGCCTGCCTGGCCGTCATCCTGCAGGGAGAAGGCGGCTTCCTGCTGCAACGTGAAGTGCTGCAGCAACTGCCCGTGCACTGGTTCACGATTGCCGCGCTGTCCGTGGTGAAAGTGGGCAGCAAGGTGCTGGAACGGGAACGGCTGGCAGGCTTGGCGGCAGGACTCGGTTCCGTGGCGCACGAGCTGCGCACGCCGCTGACCAGCGTGGAAGCGAATGTGCGGGGCATGCGCCGGCTGCTGCCGCAGCTGTCCGGCCAGGCGGACGACCTGCCGCCGCTGCAGGATGCCCTGTCGCGCATCCAGTTCGAAGTGCGCCACATGCAGCACATAATCGATCTGTTCCTGATGAGCGCCAGTGCCGTCAACCGCAACCTCGAGCCCAGCCAGATGCTGTCGATGCTGGCGATGGTGACCTCCGTGCTCAAGCGCTATCCATTTACCGGCAACAGCCAGCGCAACAGCGTCAAGGTGGACGTGCGCGCCGACTTCCAGTTCGCCGGCCAGGACGAGCTGTGCGTGGTGATCCTGCTGAACCTGCTGAGAAACGCGCTGAAAGCCATCCAGCGGGCCGGCAAGGGCCGCGTGCGCATCATCATCGACGGCGCCCGCCCCGTGCCCAGGCTGCTGTTCATCGACACGGGCTGCGGCATCGCGAAAAACCGCCTGCCGCTGATCTTCGAGCGTTTTTATTCCTATCCCGTGCACAACGGCAGCGGCATCGGCCTGGCCCTGTGCCGGCAGATCGTCACCGCCTGGCAGGCGCGCATACGCTGCGTGTCGCGCGAACATGCGTATGCGATTTTCATCCTGGAGTTTCCGCAGCCCCTGCCTGCCCGCTTCCAACCCTCTTCCCCCGCAAGGTGACGCATGCAACTGCCCGTCTATACCCATCCGACGCTGACCGTATTGATCGACGACAGCGACTCCTTCCTGAAAAGCCTGGCGTTCCAGCTCGATCCCGCACTGGCGCGCCAGACCTTCCACGACACGAGCAGCGCGCTGCACTGGCTGCGCCACAGCACGCAACTGGGCGAGACACCGCTGCACGTCAATTTCGACACGCAAAACCTGCCGCCCGACCAGTGCAACGTGGCGCTCGACCTCGAACGCATCTGGCGCATCAGCGGCCAGGCGCAGCGCTTTGCCGTGCCGTCCGTGCTGGTGATCGATTATTCGATGCCGCAGATGAATGGCCTGGAATTCTGCCAGGCCGTGCGCGACTTGCCGTGCAAGAAGATTTTATTTACGGGCGCGGCCGATGAAAAAGTGGCCGTGACGGCCTTCAACCGGGGCTTGATCGACCGCTACATCAAGAAGAGCGACGACGATGCGCTCGATATCCTGGAACAGGAAGTCCACGCCCTGCAACGCGAATTTTTCCTGCAGCAGTCGGACACGGTGCGCGACTTGCTGTTGCTGCACGACTATCGTTTCCTGCAAGACGAAGCCATGGCCGCCGTCGTGCACGAGCTGTGCCGGCGCCATGGTTTTGTCGAGTTCTATATCTTCCCGAATCCCTGCGGCATCCTGTTCTTCACGCGCGACGGCCAGGCCCGCCTGATGATCATCGAGACGGAACGCAGCCTGCACACGCAGTACGAAATGGCGCGCGACAGCGACGCACCGGAATCCCTGCTGCTGGCCCTGCTGGAAATGCGCGTCATCCCGTATTTTTCCGATGCCGGCAGCGATGGCATGTATGCGGCGCACATCGGCGAAAACTGGTTCCGCTACTGCGCCGCGCCGACCATCTGCCACGGGCGAGAAACCTACTTCTGGGCCCTGTTTGACGTGCCGCCGCACCAGCTGGACCAGCCGGTCGTGTCCTATGCGCAATTTTTACGCGCGCAGGCGGACGACAGCGTGGGTGTCTAGCTTTCCCGCAAGGTTTGCAGCGGCGGATGTTTCAATACATTGCGCAAGCCCAGCCAGCCGCCGGCGATCGCGCACAGGGCGCCTGCCAGCAAGCCAAAGGCCCACACGCCCGGTGCGAAGCTCCACGCGAACTTGAACTGGTACGTGGCCAGGGCCCAGCCCATGGCCGCCGCGCCCGATGCCGCCAGCAAACCGGCCAACGCGCCGACGAGGGAAAACTCGATCAGCTGCGCCTGCGCCAGCTGGCGCCGCGTGGCGCCCAGCGCGCGCAGCAGGCCCGCTTCGCGCGTGCGCTCGTCCTGCGAACCCATCAGGGCCGCATACAGCACCAGCAAGCCCGAGGCCAGCGTAAACGCGAACAGGAATTCGACGGCCGTGACCACCTGGTCCAGCACGCCCTGGATCTGTTTCAGCACGCCGCCCACGTCGACCACCGTCAGATTCGGATAGTCGCGCAGCAAGGCATTGCCCAGGTCCGCCTGCGCGGGCGGCAGGTGAAACGCCGTGATCCACGTCTGCGGCGTGTCCGCCATGGCGGCCGGGTTGATGATGACAAAGAAATTGACGCGCATCGAGCCCCATTCCAGCTTGCGCAAACTCGTGATCGCCGCCTCCACGCTCTGGCCGGCGATGTCGAAGCGCAGCTTGTCGCCCAGCTTCAGTTTCAATGTCTTGGCGATGCCCTCTTCCACCGACGCCTCAGCCGGCGCACCGGGCGCATTGGCGAACCACTTGCCGGCGACCAGCTTGTTTTCTTCCTGCATCGTTGCCATCGTCGACAGGTTGAATTCGCGGTCGGCCAGGCCCTTGGCGCGGTCATCCTCGTAGGTGCTTTCCGTGATGGCGTTGCCATTCACGGCCACCAGGCGCCCGCGTATCATCGGATACAAAGGCGCATTGGCCACGCCGGCCTGCGCCAGGCGCGCGGCGATCGGCTCTTTTTGTTCCGGCAGGATATTGATCATGAAGCGATTCGGCGCGTCCGGCGGCGTGGCGTTGCGCCAGGCCACCATCAAGTCGCCGCGCACCACCGTCAGCAACAGCAAGGCCATCAGGCCCAGCGCCAGCGACACCACCTGGATCACGGTGGCGCCCGGACGGCGCTGCAAGGACGTGACGGCGAAGCGCCAGCCCTGGTGATTGAAGGCGCCGCGCAGGGTTTTCAGCGATTTGATGCCGAGCCAGCCGGCCAGGCCGAACAGGGCGAAGCCGCCGAGAAAACCGGCCGCCGTCAGCAAGGCCAGTTTCACGTCGCCCGCCTGCCACAGCAGCAACACGACGAAGGCGGCGATGCCCAGGCCATAGGTAGCCAGGGCCAGCGCCTGCGGCGGCTCCTGCTCGCGGCGGATCACGCGGTTATGGGGAACGTTGCGCAACTGCAAAATCGGCGGCAAGGCAAAGCCCAGCAACAGCAGCATGCCGGTGGCCACGCCCTGCAGCGCGGGCAGCAGGGAGACGGGCGGCAAGTCGCTCTGCACCAGTTTGCCCAACAGCTCCAGCAGCACCAGGTGGCCGCCGAAACCCACCATCACGCCGATCAGGCTGCCCACCAGGCCCACCAGTAAAAATTCGATCACGTACATGGCCGTGACCTGGTTTTGCGTCAGTCCCAGGCAGCGCAGCATGGCGCAGGCATCGAGGTGGCGCAGCATGAAGCGGCGCGCCGCCATGGCCACGGCGACGGCCGCCAGCATGGCCGACAACAGGCCGACCAGCGAGAGAAAACGGTCGGCGCGGTCCAGCGTCGATTGCATCTGCGGACTGCCCGATTCGAGCGATTCGATGCGCACACCTTTGATGGCCTGCGTCTTGATCTGGCTTTCCAGCCGGGCTTGATATTGCGCAAGCTCGGCCGCCTTGGCGGGCGGTGCCGACAGCAGCAAGCGGTACGACACACGCGAGCCGTTCTGCACCAGCGCCGTGGCGGCCAGGTCGCTCAAGGGCAGCATCACGCGCGGGGCGAAGTTCAAAAAGGATACGCCCCGGTCCGGTTCGGAGGCGATCAGTTGCGTGACGGTAAATGCCTTGTCGCCCAGTTTCAATGTGTCGCCCAGTTTCGCGTTCAGGCTGGACAAAATCGCCGCATCGACCCACACGGTGCCCGGTGCCGGCACCTGGTCCGTTGGCCGTCCCACGGCATCCTGCGCTTCGGTGGGGTTGGTGGTGATTTTCAGCTTGCCCCGCTGCGGGTAGCCGGGCGAGACGGCCTTGATCGACGCCAGCTGCGAGCTCGACTGCTCGCCCTCGCCCGCCTGCGCCATGCTGGGAAACGTCACCGTGTCGGCCAGGATAAAGCCGCGCTTCTGCGCTTCGGCGCGCCATGCCGCATTGACGGGCTGGTCGGCGCTGATGACCAGGTCGGCCCCCAGCAGCTGGTGCGCGTCGCGGTTCAGGCCCGCGCGCAAACGGTCGACGAAGAAGCCCACGGCCGACAGGGCCGCCACGGCCACGATCAGCGCGACGAGCAGGAAACGCAGTTGCCCGGCGCGCCAGTCGCGGCCGGTCATTTTCAGGGAGAGGCGGAACATGGGCGGCGGGTCTTTATAGAGTTACTGCGCGCTGCCGTGGGCGGCGGCGTGCTGGGCGAAATACGCATCGACGGTGGCGAGGAAGGCGTCTTTTTGCGCCTGCGGCAGGAAGGCGGCAATAAAACCGTTGCGCGCCAGGCGCTGCGCGTGGGACAGGCCCAGTGGCAGCGCGTCGAAGATGGCGTCGAAATTGTCGTTCATGTAGCCACCGAAATATGCGGGGTCGTCGGAATTGACCGTCACGAGCAGGCCGGCGTCGAGCAATTGCACCAGATTATGGTCATGCATCTGGTCGAACACGCGCAGCTTGGTGTTCGACAAGGGGCAGACGGTCAGCGCGATCTGTTCGCGCGCCAGGCGGGCCGTCAGGTCCGCGTCTTCGAGGCAGCGCACGCCATGGTCGATGCGTTCGACTCGCAAGTCGTCGAGCGCCGTGCGGATGTAGGCTGGCGGACCTTCCTCGCCCGCGTGGGCCACCAGGTGCAGACCCAGCTCGCGGCAACGGGCAAACACGCGCGAAAATTTCTCGGGCGGGTTGCCCACTTCCGAGGAATCGAGGCCGATGCCGATGAATTTGTCGCGGTGCGGCAGCGCGTCTTCCAGGGTCTCGAATGCTTCTTCCTCGCTCAGGTGACGCAGGAAACACAGGATCAGGGCCGCGCTGACGGGGCTGTCCTGGCAGGCGCGATGGATGCCGTTGATCACATCGGCGATGGCCACGCCGCGCGCCGTGTGCGTTTGCGGGTCGAAGAAGATTTCCGTGTGCAGCACGTTATCGGCTTCGGCGCGGCGCAGGTAGGCTTGCGTCATGTCATAGAAATCCTGCTCTTTCAAGAGCACGCTTGCGCCAGCGTAATAAATGTCGAGAAAAGACTGTAAATCCGTAAAAGCATAGGCGCTGCGCAAGTGTTCTACCGATTCATAGCCCAGCGGCACGCCATTGCGCGCGGCCAGTGCGAAAATCAGTTCTGGCTCCAGCGAGCCTTCGATATGGATATGCAGTTCGGCCTTCGGCATGCCGCGGACGATCGCGCGCAATTGGGGGTTCATCATGGGGGTTCCTCATAGGGTGACAATAACAATGCTGGCTCGCGCACGCGCACGCGCGGCGCGCAGGGCCATCAGACATGCAGGCATCTTAGCGCAAGATGGCCGGCCGCACCGGCGAGCGGCCGCCGGGGCGCCGGCGACGGCAGCGCCATGGCCGGCACCGGCACGCGCTGGCGAATTGTCGTATGATGGTTTAAAAGGTACAAAAAGGTTCATTGAAATCGATGGAAAATTTGATGATTTATCCAATTAAATCAACAATTTACAAACAAGTATTAAGGATATGCTGACATATCTTTTGACTTCCTGATCCTTTAGAGCAATAATAAATTTCATGGGGTAATGGTAGGTGCAACAAGCGCTATCAACAGTGAAAAAAAGCCGGCTGGCCACGTCAGCGTACGGCATCAAGCGCCAGTTTTTTGGTCCGGGCAATCCGGACTCGCAAAGACAGCCGGGCTTGAAACAACAATAAAAATCGGTACGGGGTACAGGAAAAGTTCAGACGGCAAGCCCAGGCGAGTGCCAGGCGGGCGGCCATGGTGACTGGCAGTTCAGGTTTACATTAAAGGACATTGACATGACCATTTTTGATAACTATGCAGCACGCTACGAGCGCACCCGCGAAGAGGAAATGTCGCTCACCGAATACCTGGCCCTGTGCAAGAAGGACAAGCTGACGTATGCCAGCGCGCCCGAACGCATGCTGGCCGCCATCGGCGAGCCGCAGCTGGTCGACACGCGCAACGACACGCGCCTGTCGCGCATCTTCGCCAACAAGGTCATCAAGATCTATCCCGCCTTCCGCGAGTTCTACGGCACCGAGGAAGTCATCGAGCAAGTCGTCTCGTATTTCCGCCACGCCGCGCAAGGCCTGGAAGAACGCAAGCAGATCCTGTATCTGCTGGGGCCTGTCGGTGGCGGCAAGTCGTCGATTGCGGAAAAACTCAAGTCGCTGATGGAACACGTGCCCTTCTATTGCCTGAAAGGCTCGCCCGTCAACGAATCGCCGCTGGGCCTGTTCAACGAGCAAGAAGACGGCACCATCCTGGAAGAGGATTACGGCATCCCGCGCCGCTACCTGCGCAACATCCCCAGCCCGTGGGCCGTGAAACGCCTGCATGAATACAATGGCGACATCAACCAGTTCCGCGTCGTCAAGCGCTATCCATCCGTGCTGAAACAGATCGCCATCTCGAAAACGGAGCCGGGCGACGAGAACAACCAGGATATTTCCTCGCTGGTGGGCAAGGTCGACATCCGCAAGCTGGAAGACTATGCGCAGGACGACCCGGATGCCTACAGCTATTCGGGCGGCCTGTGCCTGGCCAACCAGGGCTTGATGGAATTCGTGGAAATGTTCAAGGCGCCGATCAAGGTGCTGCATCCGCTGCTGACGGCCACGCAGGAAGGCAATTACAAGGGCACGGAAGGTTTTGGCGCGATTCCGTTCGACGGCATCATCCTGGCCCACTCGAACGAGTCGGAATGGAAGACGTTTAAAAACAACCGCAACAACGAGGCCTTCCTTGACCGTATCTATATCGTCAAGGTGCCGTACTGCCTGCGCGTGACCGATGAAATCAAGATCTACGACAAGCTGGTGGCCAATTCCTCGCTCGTCAAGGCCCCGTGCGCGCCCGGCACCCTGCGCATGATGGCGCAGTTCGCCATCCTGTCACGCCTGAAAGACCCGGAAAACTCCAGCATTTTCTCGAAGATGCTCGTCTACGATGGCGAAAACCTCAAGGATACGGACCCGAAAGCCAAATCCATGCACGAATACGTCGATTACGCGGGCGTGGACGAGGGCATGAACGGCCTGTCGACGCGCTTTGCCTTCAAGATCCTGTCGAAAGTGTTCAACTTTGACAATTCCGAAGTGGCCGCCAATCCCGTGCACCTATTATATGTACTGGAACAGCAGGTCGAGCGCGAGCAGTTCGCGCCGGAACTCGAACAGCGCTACTTCTCCTATATTAAAGAGCACCTGGCGCAGCGCTACGTGGAATTCATCGGCAAGGAGATCCAGACGGCGTACCTGGAAAGCTATTCGGAATACGGCCAGAACATTTTCGACCGCTACGTGACGTTTGCCGATTTCTGGATACAGGACCAGGAATACCGCGATCCGGACACGGGCGAAAGTTTTGATCGCGAATCGCTGAACAATGAACTGGAAAAGATCGAGAAGCCGGCGGGCATTTCCAATCCGAAGGATTTCCGCAATGAAATCGTGAACTTCGGGTTGCGCGCGCGGGCCTCGAACGGCGGCAAGAATCCCGCCTGGACCAGCTATGAAAAGTTCCGCACCGTGATCGAAAAGAAAATGTTCTCGAATACGGAGGAATTGCTGCCCGTGATTTCCTTCAATGCCAAGGCCAGCGCCGACGATGCCAACAAGCACGCCGACTTCGTCGCCCGCATGGTGGAAAAAGGCTATACGGCCAAGCAGGTACGCCTGTTATGCGAATGGTACTTGCGCGTACGCAAGTCATCCTAGCGCGGACAGCGGAGGCGCGCTCCCGCCCGGCGACTGGCGGGGCGCGCAAGACGAGAGGCAAGGAGGCACCCTTTGACATACCTCATCGACAGGCGCTTGCAAAGCAAGAATAAATCCGCCGTCAACCGCGAGCGTTTCCTGCGGCGCTACAAGGGCCAGATCAAGGATGCCGTGGGGCGCGCCATCAAGGGACGCTCGATCACGGACGTCGAGAATGGCGAAAAGGTCAGCATCCCCGTCAAGGACGTGGGCGAACCGTCGTTCGGCCACGCGCATGGCGGCGTATGGGAAGTGGTTAATCCCGGCAACAAGGAATACCTGAAAGGCGACCAGATCGCCCGGCCGAAAGGCGGCGGTGGCGGCGGGCGGGGCAAGGCGGGCAATAGCGACGAGACGACGGAAGATGACTTCATCTTCGAATTGTCGCGCGAAGAATTCATGAATTATTTCTTCGAGGACCTGGAATTGCCGCACATGGTGAAAACCCAGCTGACGGCCACCACGGAATTCAAGAACCAGCGCGCCGGCTACAATATGTCGGGCACGCCATCGAACATCCATGTGCTGCGCTCGCTGCGCGGCGCGCTGGGCCGGCGCATCGCCGTCGGCGGCGGCGCCCGCAAGCAGCTGGCGCAGGCCGAGGAAGACCTGGCCGCCCTGCTGCTCGACGGCGCCGCCGAGGACGACCCGCTGGTGCTGGAACTGCGCCGCGTGATCCACCACCTGCACACGCGCCTGCTGGCCATCCCCTTCATCGATCCATTCGACTTGCGCTACAGCAACCGCATCAAGGTACCCAAGCCGATGACGCAAGCCGTCATGTTCTGCATCATGGACGTCTCCGGTTCCATGGACGAATCGCGCAAGGACACGGCCAAGCGCTTCTTCATCCTCTTGTATCTGTTCCTCAAGCGCGCCTACGACAAGATCGAGGTGGTCTTCATCCGCCACCACACGGCGGCGGCGGAAGTGGACGAGCATGAATTCTTCAATTCGCGCGAGTCGGGCGGCACCGTGGTGTCGTCCGCGCTGCACTTGCTCAATACCATCATCGACGAACGCTATGGTGCGGGGCAATGGAACAGCTATGTGGCGCAGGCGTCCGACGGCGATAACTGGGACAACGATTCCGTGCTGTGCCGCCAGTTGCTGATTAATACCATCATGCCCAAGGTGCAGTACTACACCTATGTCGAGATCACCGACGGCCCGCAGCAAAATCTGTGGGAGCAATATGCGGGCGTGCTCGACCATCACGCCCATTTCGCCATGCAAAAGATCGTCACGCCGGCCGATATCTACCCGGTCTTCCGCGAACTGTTCAAGAAACAGGTGAAATGATGAGTGCAGCCTTTGACCGCGCCAGCAACACTCCGGGCGAACCGTTCGTGCGCCTGCGCCACCCGAACGCCCTGCCCGAGCAGTCGGAATGGACGTTCGAACTGATCGAGCAAATCCACGAGGAAATCCGCCGGGTGGCGAAACAGTTCGGCCTGGACACCTATCCGAACCAGCTGGAAATCATCACGGCCGAGCAGATGATGGATGCCTACACCTCGGTCGGCATGCCTGTCTCGTACAACCACTGGTCGTTCGGCAAGCATTTTCTTTCCACCGAAAAAAGCTACAAGCGGGGACAGATGGGCCTGGCCTACGAGATCGTCATCAACTCGAACCCGTGCATCGCCTATTTAATGGAGGAAAACAGCCTGACCATGCAGTCGCTGGTGATCGCGCATGCGGCCTACGGCCACAATTCCTTCTTCAAGGGCAACTATCTGTTCCGCGCCTGGACGGATGCGGACGCCATCATCGACTATATGGTGTTTGCCAAGAATTACATCGCCGAATGCGAGCAGCGCCATGGCGTCGATGCCGTGGAATTGCTGCTCGACTCGTGCCACGCCATCCAGAACTATGGCGTGGACCGCTACAAGCGCCCGGCGAAACTGTCGATGGCGAAGGAATATGCGCGCCAGAAAGAGCGCGAAGCGTATGTGCAGTCGCAGATCAACCAGTTGTGGCGTACCCTGCCCCGGCGCGAGGAGGACGAAGACGAGGATGAGCAGCGCAAGGCCGCCCCCCGCTTTCCGCCCGAACCCGAGGAAAACCTGCTGTACTTTATAGAGAAGTACGCGCCGCTGCTGGAACCGTGGCAGCGCGAGATGGTGCGCATCGTGCGCAAGATTTCCCAGTATTTCTATCCGCAGCGGCAAACCCAGGTCATGAACGAAGGCTGGGCCACCTTCTGGCACTACACGATATTGAACCAGCTGTATGACGAAGGCGTGGTGGGCGACGGCTTCATGATGGAATTTCTGAAAAGCCATACCAACGTGGTCTACCAGCCGCCCATCGACAGCCCGTATTACAGCGGCATCAACCCGTATGCGCTGGGTTTTGCCATGATGAGCGACATCCGCCGCATCTGCGAGCATCCGACGGACGAAGACCGCGCCTGGTTCCCCGACATTGCCGGCAGCGACTGGCGCAAGAGCCTGGACTTTGCCATGCGCAATTTCAAGGATGAAAGCTTCATCGCCCAGTATCTGTCGCCGCGGCTGATCCGCGAATTCCATTTCTTTGCCGTGCTCGACGACGACAAGAATGAAAAACTGGCCATTTCGGCCATCCACGACGATGCCGGCTACCGCTACGTGCGCCAGCAGCTGGCCGAGCAGTACAACCTGGGCAACCGCGAGCCGAATATCCAGGTCTGGTCCGTCAATACGCGCGACGACCGCGCACTGACCCTGCGCCACACGCAATTCCAGCGCCGCCCGCTGAACCAGCAGGCAGCCGAAGTGCTCAAGCACGTGGCACGGCTGTGGGGCTTCGATGTGCACCTCGATACGGTCGATCCGCAGGGCGTCGTCCTGGGCACCCTGAATTGCCGGCGCGAGAAGCGCAACCGGCGCGACGATGCGGTCGCCAGGCCATAAAATGATTTGTTGATAATAATCAATAGCAAGAATATAAGCGCTTCCTATGCCTATATAGGAATTCCGTATGGCCTGGCGACGTCGAAACGGCCGCCGGGAGCGTGTTTTTTGACCTGGGTGAAGTTCCTTTCGCACCCGATTGGTGCGCGCGACTGGCGAAGTGGTCTGGTTCAGAGGTAAAACATTTCCCGTGAGAAATATTTTTCTCCAAATTTAGCGGTTTCCATATTGATTATCACGAAATATAATTCCGCCATATAGGCACATCGGAGAACTTAGCAGCGGTCGCCCAAAACGGCTGTAAAAAACCGATAAGACCGCCTTTTTTTATGTCCGAAAGCGTGCAAAGATGACATAAGCAAGTACGTTTTCAGGGCGCAAAAGCGCCAAAAATTTAACCGGTTTTAGGCGTTAAAAATCTGTGTAAAATAAAGAATTCGTATGTATAATTCGGCGACGTCCCGGATACGGCTGGAGCTTTGTGTCGTCATTTTGGGGTTCAGTTGCAAGACAAGAGATGGTATTTGGAGAAAGCAGGCATGAATTTTTCGAACGAGAAAAGTCCCAAGAACTACACAGGCATAACCGTCGTTGTCCTGCTGCACGTTCTCGCGGCTTACGGGATCGCGACGGGCTTGGGCAAGCGGTTGGTCACCAAAATGATGGAACCGGTTGAAACCAAGATTATCGAGGAAGTCAAACCGCCTCCACCGAAGGATCTTCCACCGCCACCACCGCCGCCAGAAATGAAAGCGCCACCGCCGCCATTCATTCCGCCAGTCGAGGTGAACGTGCAGCAGCCGCCACCACAGCAGAACGTGATTGCAAATACGACTGCCGTGAAGCCAGCCACGAATGTATTGGCACCGCCAGCGCCGCCTGCACAGCCTGCGCCAGCTCCTGGACCAGCCAAATCGGTGCGTACACCGGCCGTGGTTGACTTCAGTGTCTGCGAAAAACCGGCTTATCCAAAGTCGTCGCAGCGCAATGAGGAAACCGGTGTGGTGACACTGTCGTTCCTGATCGGTGTGGACGGCAAGGTCGCTGATTCGAAGATCGTGAAGTCCAGCGGCTTCAGAGACCTGGACAAAGCTGCGGTGCAAGGTATCAGCCGCTGTACATTTAAGCCGGCAACAGTTGACGGCAAGCCGGAACAAGGCTGGCAGCAAATGCAATACGTTTGGTCGCTGGATTAACACCCGAGACAGTTATCCCCTGTCTCACACCATGATTTCGTTGTCATTACGTTCAGCGATCTGTTATTTTTAATTTTGGAGGAAGCATGTTTAAGAATACCCGTTTGTCCGCATTTTTTGCCGCGGTTCTGTTGTCCGTCACCGCTACTACCGCTCTGGTAGCAGCTCCGGCATTCGCTGACGCGCCAGCATCGGCTGCCGCTTCGGCTCCTGCGGCAGACGCTGCAGCAGCACCAGCACCAGTTGCCGCAGATGCAGCCGCTCCAGCAGCAGACGCAGCAGCTCCAGCCAAAACCGAAGAAGTGCACAACCCGTTCGGCCTGTCCGCAGTCTGGGACGGCGGCTTCGTGCCACGCGCTACCCTGATCATCCTGTCCATCATGTCGATCGGTAGCTGGTACATCATCATCACCAAGCTGCTGGATCAAATGAAGATCTTCAAGCAAGCCAAAGAAGCCGCTTCCAAATTCTGGAAAGCTCCTTCGATCGCTGCTGGTTCGGCAACCTTGAGCGAAGGCTCGCCATTCCGCTTCATCGCTGAATCGGGCACCAAGGCAACCGCGCACCATGACGGCGCCCTGCTGGAACAAATCGATCTGTCGACCTGGGTGACGATGTCGATCCAGCGCGCTTCGGACAAAGTCCAATCGCGTCTGCAAGATGGCCTGTCGTTCCTGGCAACCGTTGGTTCGACCGCACCGTTTATCGGTCTGTTCGGTACCGTCTGGGGTATTTACGGCGCGCTGACCGCTATCGGCATGACCGGTAACGCATCGATCGATAAAGTGGCTGGCCCAGTTGGTGAAGCACTGATCATGACCGCGTTCGGTCTGCTGGTCGCCGTTCCTGCCGTTCTGGGTTACAACTGGCTGGTACGTCGTAACAAATCCGCAATGGAAGACATCCGCTCGTTCAGCGCCGACGTACACTCGGTACTGATCTCCGGCGCCATGTCGACCAGCGAAGCTGGCCGTGCTGCCGGCGCTAAAAAGATCGGATAAGAATCATGTCGATGTCCGTCGGCTCCGACAGCGGAGATGAAGATCAAGTAATGTCAGAAATCAACACGACGCCGCTCGTCGACATCATGTTGGTTTTGCTGATCATTTTCTTGATTACGAGTCCAGTTGTCCTCAAGCTGCAGAAAATCGATCTGCCGATTGAGGCCAATCAAGCCCTGCAAACCAAGCCAGAGAACGTTAACATCGTTGTTAACAAGGATGGCGAGATTTACCTGGGCCAGACCAGACTGAAAGACACGAACGAACTGTTCGATTATCTTAAAGTTGAAGCAGTGAAAGTACCGCAGCCGGAAGTACACGTTCGTGGCGACCAAGAAACACGCTACGAATCGATCGGCCGGGTTATTTACACGACCCAACGTGCCGGGATCCAGAAGGTCGGCTTCATCACCGAACCACCTGACAAGGGCTGATAGCGGCTGGCAGCGGCGTCCCGGCAACAAGGGGATGCCACTGCCGGAAGCTGACCGGGCGGCAGTTTCGCCCGGTGCTTCGTTGGACTTCTTAAAGGAAACACTATGAGTATGAATGTCGGTTCGGGAAGCGCTCCAGGCGCGGATCCGGAACCAATGATGGAACTGAACATGACGCCCCTCATCGACGTGATGCTGGTGCTGATTATCATGTTGATCATCACGATTCCTAAGCAAAACCACTCGGTGAACCTGAACATGCCGGTCGGCACCCCGCCGCCACCGACAACCGAACCAGTGGTCGTCACGATCGATGTCGATTTTGATGGCACTATCTTGTGGGACAATCAGGTCGTACCTGATCGTAATACGCTGGAAGCAAAGCTGAGCAACGTTGCTGCGCAAGCAGACCAGCCAGAAGTGCATCTGCGTCCTAACAAGCTGGTGGAATACAAAGTCGTCGCCGGTGTGATGGCGTCGGCGCAGCGTCTGGGCGTGACCAAAATCGGTCTGGTCGGCAACGAGCAATTCCAGTAAGCTGTCGCAATCAGGTTATCTTTACATCCGAATAGGCAGGACTTCCTGCCTATTCGCTTTTTACTGAAAGACTTTCTTATGTCCAAGTTTCGTCTCGCTCATCTCGGCCTCGTCATGGCCGCTATCGGTTTTACCGCAGCAACTCCCGTAATCGGCCTGGGCTCGCTGGCATACGCCGCGGACACCGTGCGTGCCGAAGTGGGCAAGCCACTGCAAGAAGCGCAAAAACTCGCTAGCAGCGGCAAAAACAAGGAAGCGCTGGCCAAGCTGCGCGAAGCTGACAGCGTCGGCGGCAAGACCGCCTTTGAAAGCTACCAGATCGAGCGCGTACGCGCCTCGGCCGCTGCTGCCGCCGGCGATAACGGCACCGCCATCAAGGCTTTCGAAGCCGTCATCAATTCCGGCCGCCTGAGCGCCGCCGAAGCCCCCAAATTCACGCAAGCGCTGGCAGGCATGTACTACCGCGCCAAGGACTGGCCGAACACCATCACCTGGATCAAACGCTCGCTGAAAGACCGCGAAGATCCACAGATGCGCGAACTGCTGATCCAGACCTACTACGTCAGCGGCAACTTCGCCGAAGCGGCCAAGGAACTGCAAGCGCGCGGCGGCAACTCGGAAGCGAGCCTGCAAATGCTGGCCAACATCCAGTTGAAGCAAAACGACAAGGCCGGCTATGTGGCCACCCTGGAAAAACTGGCATCGAGCTATCCGAAGACCAGCTACTGGGCCGATCTGCTGAACCGCGTTTCGGGCAAACCTGGCTTCTCGCAACGCCTGAGCCTGGACGTCCAGCGCCTGCGCCTGGCCAATGGCCTGTTCACCAAGCCGTCGGAATACATGGAAATCAGCCAGCTGGCCCTGCAAGCAGGCAATCCGGGTGAAGCATTGAGCATCATCGAGCAGGGCTACAAAAAAGGCGTGCTGGGCACCGGCGCCGACGCTCCGCGTCACCAGCGCCTGAAAGACCTGGCCCTGAAAACCCAGGCCGACCTGAAAGCCAGCGCCGCCAAGTCGGAAGCGGAATACGTGAAGAACAAGGACGCCGACAGCTTGAGCAAGCTGGGCTTCGCCCTGGTCTACGATGGCCAGGCCGAGAAGGGCCTGGGCTTGATGAACGACGCCGTGAAACTGGGCACCGCCAAGTATCCGGAAGAAGCCAAGCTGCATCTGGGCATCGCCTACATGCACGCCGGCAAGAAAGCCAATGCCACGACGGCATTCAAAACCGTCAAGGGCACGGATGGCGCGGCTGACCTGGCCCGTTACTGGACTTTGATGAATAAATAAGACAACACGTCCAGGGCGTTGTTGCCGCGTCTCGCCGTACATTCGTACTGTCTTCGACGCGGCGCCTAGCCCTGAACATGTTGTCAAGCCGTTAGTTCCCGAAAAGCGTTGCCAGCATACCCGCCGGCAACGCTTTTTGTTATTTCAGCAGTGAAATTCGCCCTGCGCCAGCCCTGCCGGGTGTGCATAGCTGAAACAGTCCGTATAATCCCCCTTTTGGCACAGTTTTCATCAGATTCCTATGAAGGTATTCCGCGGACTTCCCAATGCCCAGGCACGAGCGCCTTGCGCTCTGACCATCGGCAATTTTGACGGTGTCCACATCGGCCATCAAGCCTTGCTGGCGCGCGTGCGCGGCGCGGCGACCGAACTCGGCATTGAAGCGGCCGTGATGACGTTCGAACCGCACCCGCGCGAATTCTTCGCGCAGCGCGCGGGCGACCTGTCGAAGGCGCCGCAGCGCATCGCCAACCTGCGCGACAAGCTGCAATCGCTGGACGACGCCGGCATCGACAGAGTCGTCGTCGAGCACTTCAGCGCGCAATTCGCCGCCTTGACGCCGCAGGAATTCACGCAAAAAGTCCTCGTCGACGGCTTGCACGTGAAATGGCTGATGGTCGGCGACGATTTCTGCTATGGCGCCCGGCGCGCCGGCGACGTCGCCATGCTGCAGGAAGCGGGCCGCGAATACGGTTTCCATGTAGAGACATTACCTACCGTCATGAATGGCAGCACGCGCATCTCGTCGTCGGCCGTGCGCCTGGCCCTGGCCGCCGGCGATTTCCCGCTGGCCACGCAGTTGCTGGGCCACCCGTACGCCATTTCCGGTCATGTGATCCACGGCCAGAAGCTGGGCCGTACCCTGGGTTTTCCCACCCTGAACCTGCGCGTGGCGCACCGCCCCGCCCTGTCCGGCATCTTCATCGTGCAAGTGCACGGCCTGGGGCCGGTACCGCTGCCGGCCGTGGCCAGCCTGGGCGTGCGCCCTACCGTCGACGACAGCGGCCGCGTCTTGCTGGAAGTACATCTGTTTGATTTCGCCCAGTCCTGCTACGGCAAGCTGGTACGCGTGGAGTTTTTGCAAAAGCTGCGCGACGAAGAAAAGTATGACGACTTGCCCACCCTGACGGCCGCCATCGAGCGCGACTCGAACCAGGCGCGCGCCTATTTTGAGCAACGCAGCGGCGCCATTACCGCTACCGACCGAATTTGACGCCGGCCAACTCCGCCGCCTGGCGGCGCCTGCCGCCGCAAACCCGCTACAAAAATAGACTCCATACCATTAAAGAAGATTATGTCCGATCAAAACAAGCCAGCCACGCCCAAGCAGAACAAGAAGCCTGAAAGCAAATACCCGGTCAACATGACGGAAACCCCGTTCCCGATGCGCGGCGACATGGCCAAGCGCGAGCCGCAATGGGTACAGCAATGGCAAGACAAGAAGATTTACGAGCGCGTGCGCAAGGCTGCCGCCGGCCGTCCGAAATTCATCCTGCATGACGGTCCGCCGTACGCGAATGGCGACATCCACCTGGGCCACGCCGTCAACAAGATCCTCAAAGACATGGTCGTCAAGTCGCGCTCGCTGGCAGGCTTCGACGCGCCGTATGTACCGGGCTGGGACTGCCACGGCATGCCGATCGAGATCCAGATCGAAAAACTGCACGGCAAGAACCTGCCGACGGCCGAAGTGCTGGAAAAGGCCCGCGCCTACGCCAACGTGCAGGTCGAGCGCCAGAAGAAGGATTTCATCCGCCTGGGCGTACTGGGCGAGTGGGACAACCCCTACCTGACCATGGCCCACGGCAATGAAGCCGACGAGTTGCGCGCGCTGGGCAAGCTGCTGGAAAAAGGCTATGTCTACCGCGGCCTGAAACCGGTCAACTGGTGTTTTGATTGCCAGTCGGCGCTGGCGGAAGCTGAAATCGAATACGAAAACAAACGCGACCCGGCCATCGATGTCGGCTTCAAGTTCGCCGAATGCGACAAGCTGGCCAAGGCCTTCAATCTGCCGACACTGCCGACCGAAAACGGCTTCGTCGTCATCTGGACCACCACGCCTTGGACCATCCCGTCGAACCAGGCACTGAACGTCCATCCTGAATTGAAATACGCGCTGGTCGAAACCGCGCGCGACGGTCAGCCTTTGCTGCTGATCCTGGCGCAAGACCTGGTCGAATCCTGCCTGGCGCGCTACAAGCTCGATGGCACGACGATCGCCACCTGCGACGGCGCCGCGCTGGAAGGCATCAGCTTCCGCCATCCGCTGCACGCGTCGGATGCTTTCTACGACCGCCTGTCGCCGATGTACCTGGCCGACTACGTGACCGCCGACAGCGGCACGGGCGTGGTGCACTCGGCGCCCGCGTATGGCGTGGACGACTTTATCTCGTGCAAGGCGCACGGCATGAAGGACGACGACATCATCAAGCCCGTCATGGGCGACGGCAATTACGTTTCGACCTTGCCCCTGTTCGGCGGCATGAGCATCTGGGACGCGTCCAAGCCGATCTGCGCCGCCCTGAAAGAAGCGGGCGCCCTGTTCGAAGTCAAGATGTTCGACCACAGCTACATGCACTGCTGGCGTCATAAAAAGCCTGTCATCTACCGCGCCACCTCGCAGTGGTTCGCCGGCATGGACGTGACGCCGAAGGACGGCGGCCCGACCCTGCGCCAGACGGCCTTGAAAGGCATCGCCGAGACCGAGTTCTTCCCGGACTGGGGCCAGGCGCGCCTGCACGGCATGATCGCCAACCGTCCCGACTGGACCCTGTCGCGCCAGCGCCAGTGGGGCGTGCCGATGGCTTTCATCGTGCACAAGGAAACGGGCGACCTGCATCCGCGCACGCCGGAACTGCTGGAGCAAGTGGCCAAGCTGATCGAAAAAAACGGCATCGAGGCATGGCAGGCGCTGGACTTGAAAGACCTGATCGGCGACGAAGCGGCCATTTACGCCAAGAACAAGGACACGCTGGACGTCTGGTTCGATTCCGGCGCCACGCACCAGACGGTGCTGGGCGGCCCGCAAGGCCATGGCTCGCACTCGACGCAGCTGCAATTCCCGGCCGACCTGTACCTGGAAGGCTCGGACCAGCATCGCGGCTGGTTCCACTCGTCCCTGCTGGTATCGTCGATGCTGAATGGCCGTCCGCCGTATAAAGCCCTGCTGACGCACGGCTTCACGGTCGATGGCGAAGGCAAGAAGATGTCCAAATCGCTGGGCAACACCCTGGCGCCGCAAAAGATCTCGGACACCCTGGGCGCCGACATCCTGCGCCTGTGGATCGCCTCGACCGACTACACGGGCGAGCTGTCGATCTCCGACGAAATCCTGAAACGCGTGACGGAAGCGTACCGCCGCATCCGCAACACCCTGCGCTTCCTGCTGGCCAACACCTCGGACTTCAATCCGGCCACGGACGCCGTGCCGGTCACCGAGATGTTCGAAATCGACCGCTATGCGCTGGCCAACATGGCCTCGCTGCAGCAGCAGATCGAAAACAACTACGCACGCTACGAATTCCAGCCGGTGGTGTCGAAGCTGCAGACGTACTGCTCGGAAGACCTGGGTGGCTTCTACCTGGACATCCTGAAGGACCGTTTGTACACCTCCGGCTTGACGTCGCAGGCGCGCCGTTCGGCGCAGACGGCCCTGTGGCACATCACGCAAAGCCTGTTGCGCCTGATGGCCCCGGCCCTGTCGTTCACGGCCGAAGAAGCATGGGCCGTCTTCGCAGGAAGCGAAGCGTATGCCGCCAGCGATGAAACCATCTTCACGCAAACCTGGTGGCAGCTGCCGGAAGTGTCGGACGCCGCCGACCTGCTGGAGAAATACACGGCCCTGCGCGCCGTGCGCACGGACGTCACAAAACAGCTGGAAGACTTGCGCACCTCGGGCGCCATCGGCTCCTCGCTGCAGGCGGAACTGACGATCAAGGCCGCGCCGATGAAGTACAAGCTGTTGACCACCCTGGGCGACGACTTGAAATTCGTCTTCATCACCTCGCAGGCCAGCGTTGTCGAAGTGCTTGAGGAAGCAGCCGAGGAAGTGGTCGTGGCCGCGTCGACGGCGCCGAAGTGCGAACGCTGCTGGCACTACCGTAGCGACGTGGGCACGGACGCCGCGCATGCCACCCTGTGCGGCCGCTGCGTCAGCAACCTGTTTGGCGCGGGCGAGAAACGCCGCTTCGCATAAAACAGCGCGGGACAGGTTCCTGCGCCGCCTCCCACCGCCGCTGCCCGCAAGGGTGGCGGCGGCTTTATCTTCCCTGGAAAAATATGGCCACTAAAAACCGTTTTTCATCGAAATCGTCCTCCTCGGCGTCGCTGGTGCCCTGGCTGGGCATTGCCGCCATCGTCATCCTGTTCGACCAGATCACCAAGATCACGATCCTGAAGACCTTCCGCTATGCGCAGGAGATGGTCATCACCTCGTATTTCAACCTGGTGCTCGCGTATAACAAGGGCGCCGCGTTCAGCTTCCTGTCCGACCAGGGCGGCTGGCAGCGCTATTTCTTCACCGCCATCGCCCTCGTGGCAGCCGTCTACATCATTTATTTGCTGAAAAAGCACGCCGGCCAGCGCATGTTCTGCTGGGCCCTGGCGCTGATCCTGGGCGGCGCGCTGGGCAACGCCATCGACCGCCTGATGTACGGCCACGTGGTCGACTTCCTCGACTTCCACTGGAAAAGCTGGGGCCACTTCCCCGCCTTCAACATCGCCGACAGCGCCATCTGCATCGGCGCGGCCCTGTTCATCATCGATGAGCTGCGCCGGGTAAACAAATAAACACGCAGGAGAACGGCATGGAATTGTCCGGCAAAAAAATCGTCCTGGGACTCTCGGGCGGCGTCGCCTGCTACAAGGCGGCGGAACTGTGCCGCGCCCTGACCAAGTCTGGCGCCTCGGTGCAGGTGGTGATGACGGATGCGGCCAGCCACTTCATCACGGCCGTGACGATGCAAGCCCTGTCCGGCCACCCCGTGCACACCAGCCAGTGGGATGCGCGCATCGATAACAACATGGCGCATATCGATTTGACGCGCCATGCCGATGCCATCCTGATCGCGCCGTGTTCGGCCGATTTTCTGCGTAAACTCGCGCACGGCGTGTGCGACGACCTGCTCTCGACCCTGTGCCTGGCCCGCCCGGCCCACCTGCCCCTGCTGGTGGCGCCGGCCATGAACGTGGAAATGTGGCAGAACCCCGCCACGCAGCGCAATGTGCAGCAGCTGCGCGACGACGGCATCAAGCTGTTCGGCCCTGCCGCCGGCGAACAGGCATGCGGCGAAACGGGACTGGGCCGCATGCTGGAACCGGAACAGCTGCTGACGGAGCTGATCGCCGCCTTCCAGCCGAAAGTCCTGGCAGGCAGGCGCGTGCTGGTCACGGCCGGCCCGACTTTTGAAGCCATCGACCCCGTACGCGGCATCACCAATCTGTCCTCGGGCAAGATGGGCTATGCGGTGGCGCGCGCGGCGCGCGAGGCGGGCGCCGAAGTGCTGCTCATTTCCGGCCCCACGGCCCTCGACGCGCCCTTCGGCGTGCGCCGCATCGACGTGCAAAGCGCGCAGCAGATGCACGATGCGGTACTGGCCCACGTCGACGGCCAGCATGTCTTCGTCGCCGTGGCCGCCGTGGCCGACTGGCGAGTCGCCAACGCCAGCGACCAGAAGATGAAAAAGCAGGCCGACGGCTCCGTGCCCGAACTGCAGTTCGTGCAAAATCCCGACATCCTCGCCACCGTGGCGGCACGCACCAACCTGGCCGGCTATCCGTACTGCGTCGGCTTTGCCGCCGAATCGGAAAACCTGGTGGAATTCGGCTCGACCAAGCGCGAGAAAAAAGGCATTCCTCTCTTGGTCGGCAATATCGGCCAAAACACGTTTGGCCAGGACGACAACACCATCATCCTGTTCGATGAAGAAGGCCATACCGTGCTGCCGCGCGCCTCGAAACTGAACCTGGCGCGCCAGCTGATTTCGGAAATCTCGAAGCGGCTGGCCAAAAATTCGCTGCTCAAATAAGAATGCCTAAAAACCTACTGCGCGTCGTGATTTGCGGCCTGTGATGCTCACTGTACCTTCGTTGCGCTTCTCGGCCACAACTCACTGCCGCTCGCTACGGTTTATTAGGCATTCCAGAAACCTTTTTTATCAGTCTTAATATAAAGCTTTAATGAAAAATATCGACATCAAGATCCTCGACGCCCGCATGCAAGAACTGCTGCCCGCCTACGCCACACCCGGCAGCGCCGGCCTGGACCTGCGCGCCTGCATCGACGAGGCCATCACCATCGAAGCGGGCCAGACCGTGCTCATTCCCACCGGCCTGGCCATCCACATCGGCGACCCGTCGTATGCGGCCATGATTTTGCCGCGCAGCGGCATGGGCCATAAAAACGGCATCGTCCTGGGGAATCTGGTAGGCTTGATCGATTCCGATTACCAGGGCCAGCTGATGGTATCGACCTGGAACCGGGGCCAGAGCGCTTTCACGCTCAATCCCATGGAACGCCTGGCGCAACTGATTATCGTGCCGGTGCTGCAAGTGGGCTTTAACGTCGTCGAGGAATTCGGCGACAGCGAACGCGGTGTTGGCGGTTTCGGCAGCACCGGAAAACATTAAGGAATTTCTTATGCCAGGTTTCCGCCATCTGATCTCAGCCCCGACTTCGCTGCGCCATCTGGCCTCGCCACTGCTGGTGGCTTGCGTTGCCCTCCTCTCTGCCTGCACCACGCCGACGACGACTGTCAGCGGCCCGTTCAACGTCGTGCCGGCGCCCGATGCGCCCGCGCCGACGGCGCAACAGAAGGCGGCGCAGGAAGAACTGGTGAAGATGGTGGCGCTGCAGGACCGCCTGTCGAAAGTCTCGGCGCCCCTGCTGATCAACAATGCGGACCTGTGCAAGACGTATGCACGCAACCTGCTGGGCTTCACGGCGCAGAACAAGTATTCCTACCCTGGCATCTATGCCGATGCGGCGCAGGCAGCCCTCGGCTATGGCGAACAGATGCAGGTATCGGGGGTGCTGCCTGGCAGCGGCGCCGCGCGCGCCGGCTTGCGCAAGGGCGACGACTTGCTGGCCGCCGAAGGCAAGCCGCTGCCGGCCGGCCCGAAAGCGGAAGGCCCGTTCGCCGCCATCGTCGGACCGCTGGCCTCGAAGAGCGCGAGCCTGAACATGACCATCGCCCGCGACGGCCAGCCGCAGGACCTGAAAATTCCCGTCACGCGCGCTTGCGCCTTCCGCGTCGCCCTGGGCAATGCGGACAATATCAACGCGTATTCGGACGGCGCGCGCATCATGCTCACGCGCGGCATGCTCAATGCGGCGCAAAACGACGAAGGCATCGCCTTCGTGATCGCCCGCGAAATGGCGCACAACATCCTCGACCATGCGCGCAGCCAGCGCACAGCCGGTACGGCCGGCAGCATCATCGACAGCCTGGGCGCCGTGCAACCCGACGTATCGATGCTGACGGGCGCCGCCGGCATCAAGGCCATGCCGCAGGAACTCGACGTACAAGCCGATACCCTGGCCATCTACCTGCTGGTGCGCGCCGGCTACAACGTCGACAACGCCGCCCGCTTCTGGCAGCGCCTGGCCACGCAAGTGCCGGCGACAGTCGCCAACGGCTACACGGCCCTGCATCCGGGTACCAACTCACGCATGGCGGCCATCAACCGCGCCGTCACCGACGTGCGCGCCAAGCAGGCTGCGAAGAAGCCGCTGAAGCCTTAAATACCAAAGGCGCCTGATGCAGCAGGTTTGCTCAGGCGCCCGGGAAATTCGGGAAATAGGTACCCATGATCCAGGTCAGGGCACCGCAGAACACCACGGCCAGAAACAGGACGATGAGCAGCTTGCCGAACTTGGGAATACCCTCTTCTTGCGTCTTGACTTCATTTGACATGAAAATTCTCCGCAGGGTGGTGGAGCAGGTAGTATATCCACAATCTTGAACACTTTTCCATACTTTGCCGCAAACATGCGGCATCACTCCCGCCTCCCATGGACAGCATCGACCTTGAAGTTCTGAAAACCAGCGCCGCCTGGCTCGCCGCCGGGCACCGCTGCGAACTCGTCACCGTCATCAAGACCTGGGGTTCCAGCCCCCGCCCCGTGGGCGCCACGCTGGCCATCTGCGACGATGGCACGGTGGTCGGTTCCGTTTCCGGCGGCTGTATCGAGGATGACCTGATCGACACCGTCCGCACACACGGCATCGTGCGCACGCAGCCCGACATCGTCAGCTACGGCATCAGCGCCGACGAGGCGCACCGCTTCGGCCTGCCCTGCGGCGGCACCATCGAACTGGCCATCGAACCGCTGCATGCGGGCAGCCGCGTGGCCGAACTGCTGGCGCGCCTGGAAGCACATGAACTGGTGGAGCGCCGCCTCGACTTGCGCAGCGGCGCCGTCACCCTGCACACCGCCGCGCCGGGCGCCGTGCTGGCCCTGCAAGACGCCGTGCTCACCACGCAGCACGGCCCGCGCTGGCGCTTGCTGATCATCGGCGCCAGCCAGCTGTCGCGCTTCGTGGCGCAAATCGCCATGGCCATGGATTACCACGTCATCGTCTGCGACCCGCGCGAGGAATACCGGGGCGGCTGGAACGTGCCCGGCGTACCCCTGCTGCACGCCATGCCCGACGACCTCGTGCTCGATTTAAAGCTCGACAGCCGCAGCGCCGTCGTCGCCCTCACGCACGATCCCAAGCTCGACGACCTGGCCCTGATGGAAGCGTTGAAATCCCCGGCTTTTTATGTCGGCGCCATCGGCTCGCGCGCGAATAATGCCAAGCGCCGCGAGCGGCTGCTGCAGTTCGACGTCAGCGCCGAACAGCTGGCACGCCTGCACGGCCCCATCGGCCTGTACATCGGCAGCAAGACGCCAGCCGAAATCGCCATCTCCATCCTGGCCGAACTGACGGCCGTCAAAAATGGCGTGCCCGACGCGCTGCAGATCCAGCACGCGGCCGCCTTGACGCCGCCCAACCCGGACCTCTGCGTGCGCTGAAGCCTGAAAGCAAGAAACAAGATGCGCCAGCGGCGTGCCCCTGCTACCTTCCCTGATTTTTGGCCACCATGACCCTGCTGCACTGGACCCTGCCCCTGCCCGCCGGCTACCGCCGCGACGATGTCATCGCCTTCCACGGCCGCGATGGCGAAGCCGTGGCGGAGCAAGTCACGCCGGCGGGCCTGCGCAAGGGCATCCTGCTGCGTGGCAGTGCCGTCGTGCTGGATGTGGCCTTCACCGACGATGCCGCCGTCTGCCGCGCCGAGATCGACGGCAGCGCCAGTGGCGACCTGCAAACGCCGCTGCACGGCGCCTTGCTCAGTATCCTCGGCCTGCGCATCGACCCGCAGCCATTCGCGCAACTGGCCGCCGCCGACCCGTTGCTGGCGCCCTTGGTCCGCGTCAATCCGGGCCTGCGCATCGTGCAATCGGCCAGCCCGTTCGAGGCGCTGACCTGGGCCATCATCGGCCAGCAGATCAACCTGTCGTTCGCCATTGCCCTGCGCCGCACGTTTATTTTGCAGGCGGGACGCCGGCACGGCAGCGGCTTGTGGTGCTACCCGGAGGCGCGCGACGTGGCGCGCCTGTCCGTCGAGGATTTGACCAGCCGCAAATTCTCGCGCGCCAAGGCGGACACCGTGCTGCGCCTGGCGCGCCTCGTCGACGAGGGAGCATTGTCGCTGGAGCTGCCCCCCTCCGGCGACGTGGCGGCCATGTCGCAGGCGCTGCTGGCCGTGAAGGGCATCGGCCCGTGGACCGTCAACTACGCGCTGCTGCGCGGCTATGGCTACGCCGACTGCTCGCTGCACGGCGACGTGGCCATCCGCGCCGCCCTGCAAAAGCTGCTCGGCGAAGTAACGAAACCGGACATGGCGCGCACCGAGCAGTGGCTGCGCCAGTACGCGCCGCACCGCACCATGGCCGCCGCCCACCTGTGGGCCAGCCTGCATGCAAAAAATAATCCGCCAGCGGTGGAATAAACGGCGGGCGGCACGCGTCTATCCCTTGCAAGCCCCAAAAACCTCAAGGAGACCATCATGCGCTTTACTACTTTTGCCGCCACCGCCCTTTTTACCGCCTTGTCCGCCCCGCTGGCTTTCGCCGCCGACGTCATGCCCGCCAATGGCATGCTGGTCAACGCCACAGGCATGACCGTGTATGTGTTCGACAAGGATGTCGCCGACAGCGGCAAGAGCGCCTGCAGCGGCGGCTGCCTGGTGGCCTGGCCCGCCGTCATCGCCACCGACGCGGCGCCCGCCGCCCCGTATGGCAGCATCCAGCGTGAAGACAACGGCGCCATGCAGCTGACCTACAAGGGCAAGCCCCTGTACCTGTACAAGGAAGACAAGAAGCCGGGCGATGTGGCCGGCGACAATGTCAAGAACGTGTGGCACGTCGTCAAGCCGTAAGCGCCCTCCTGCCGCCACGATGACCACGCCAGAGGACAGCCGCCAGCTGCAAGCCTGCCTGCCCGGCCTGCGCCGCTATGCGCGCGCGCTGGTGGGCGGACTGCAGGCGGACGACCTGGTGCAGGATACCGTGGAGCGCGCCTGGCGCAAGCTCGATCAGTGGCAGCGCGGCGGCGAGATGCGGCCCTGGCTGTTTTCCATCATGCATAACCTGCACCTGGACCAGCTGCGCCGCCCCGGCCTGGCGCTGCAGGAACTGGACGACGACAGCGTGCTGCCCGCCCCCGAGCGGGCGCCGGGGCAGGCCATCGCCATCGGCGAAATGGATGCGGCGCTGGCCCGCCTGCCGCTGGGGCAGCGCGAAGTGATCCTGCTCATCGCGCTCGAACAAATGCCGTATGAGCAGGTGGCGGCCACCCTGGACATCCCCGTCGGCACCGTCATGTCGCGCCTGTCGCGCGGGCGCGACAAGCTGCGCGCCCTGCTCGATGGCAGCCCTGCCGGCAGCCAGGGCAGCGGCCCACCCACCCTGAAAGTCGTGAAATGACAAGGCAAGCCATCAGCGAAGCGCAATTGCATGCCCTGGCCGACGGCGTCCTGCCGGAAGCGCAGCGCGCGGCCGTCGACGCCTACCTGCGCGCGCATCCGCAGGACGCCGCCAGGGTCGATGCCTGGCGTGAACAGAACCGGCAATTGCGCGCGCTGTTCGATCCTGTGCTTGACCAGGGCATCCCTCCGGCGCTGCTGCAGGCAGCGGCCGCCCCGTCGGCAGCCAACCATGCGTGGTACCACCCCGCCATGCAGGCGGCAGCGGCCATCGTGCTGGTGATTGCCGGCGGCGCGGGCGGCTGGCTGCTGCGTGGCGGCGACAGCGTGACCGCCAGCGCCAGCCCGATCTCCCTGGCGCGCAGCGCCGCCATCGCCCATGCCGTCTACACGCCAGAAGTGCGCCACCCCGTGGAAGTGGGGGTGGAACAGGAGGCGCACCTGGTGCAATGGCTGTCGAAACGCCTGGGCAGCACCTTGCAGCCGCCCGTGCTGTCGCCGCTCGGCTATCACTTGATCGGCGGGCGCCTGCTGCCCGGCGATGGCGACGGCCCTGTGGCGCAATTCATGTACGAAGAGGGCACTGGCAAGCGCCTGACCCTGTACGTGGCCAGGGAGCGGGCCGGCAGGCAGGAAACGGCCTTCCGCTACACGCAGGAAAAGGACCTGGGCGTGTTTTACTGGATCGATGGCCAGATGGGTTACGCCCTCTCGGCCAGGCTGCCGAAAGCCGAGTTGGGCAAGATCGCCGACGCCGTGTATGCGCAGCTGGAAAGTCGCTAAACAGACGCTTCCATTTTCCGGCATTCCGCAAGCCGTTTCACGCCGCAGCATTGCAGCAGCAACGCTGCGGTGGCGACCAGGGCGGCGCCGGCCGCCAGCAGCCACATGGGCCAGTCCAGCAGGAGCAGCATCCCGCCCGTGGCGGCGCCGATGGCGCTGCCCAGGTACAGCGCCGATTCATTGAGGGCGATGGCCAGGTTGCCGTCGCCCTGGCGCGCGCGCACGGCCAGCAACTGCTGGTTCTGCGGCACTTGCAGGGCCCAGCCAGCCGCGCCCCACAACGCAATGGGCGCCAGCATCAGCCAGGCCGACCAGCCGCCCGCCAGCGGCAGCGCGCACAGGGCCAGCGCCAGCAGCAGCAAGATGAACATGGTCAGTCTGGGCGCGGCCAGCTTGTCGGCCCATGGTCCGACCAGGACGCCGCCCGCGATCCCGCCCACGCCCCACGCCCAGAGGAACGGCGTGGCGGACATCGCCGTCCCCTGCGCGGACCACGCCAGCAGCGGCGCAATAAACGTGTACATGCCCAGGCTGGCGACGGCCGCCAGCAAGGACACCAGCAGAATGAGCAGCACCTGCGCATCGGCCAGCAAGGCCAGCTTGCGGCGCAGCGAGGTCGCAGGTACTTCCGGCAGGGCGGGCAGCTTCCATAGCAAGCCCGCCAGCGCCAGAGCGCCAAGCACGGCGACCAGCCACAGGGCCGCCGTCCAGCCCAGCTGCTGCGCCAGCAACAGGCTCAATGGCACGCCCAGCACCGTGCCGCCCGCCATGCCACCCATGATCACGCCGATGGCCTTGCCCCGCTGCTGCGGCGCCGACACGCCAGCCGCCGCCGCGATGCCCAGCGCCAGGTAGACACCGACCCCGATGCCGGCCATCGCGCGCCAGGCCAGCAAACCGGCAAATCCGGGCGCCAGCGCGCTGGCCCCGTTCGCCAGCACGAACACGCCCAGGGCGAGCAACAGGCCGCAGCGCTGCGCGCGCGCCGGCAGCAAGGCCACGACCAGCGGCGAGCCCAGGCCATAGGCCAGGGTAAATGCCGTCACCAGTTGCGCGGCCATCGCCAGCGAGATGGAAAAGGCACTGGCGATCAGCGGCATCAAGCCCGCCGTCACATACGAGGCCATGCCCAGCGCGAACGCGCCCACGGCGATCAGCCAGACGGTGGCGGGCAGCGCGGCGGTGGCAGGCGCGGCGGCAAGGGAGGAAGAAGAGTCAGACATGGGCCAGCTTTCGGGAAGAAAGCAGGCATTCTGGAATACAATATAAACAATTACAATTTAACTGTTTATGCTATTACTGATAGCAACAGGCTCACCGGAAAGACCGCAGCATGCGCACTTTGGCCCGCACCCGCCACGAACTGGCCGCCTACCTGCAGGCGCGGCGCGCGCGCCTGTCGCCGGAAGACGTGGGCTTGCCCGGCGGTGGAAGGCGGCGTACGCCGGGCTTGCGCCGCGAAGAAGTGGCGGCGCTGGCCGGCGTGGGACTGACCTGGTACACCTGGCTGGAGCAGGGGCGCGAGATCGGCGTCTCCAGCGCCTTTCTCGACAAGCTGGCCGAAGTGCTCAAACTCGACGCGGCCGAACGGCGCCACCTGTTCCTGCTGGCGCATGCGCGTCCGCCCGCCGAAGAGGGCAAGACGTATTGCGTGGTGCCGCCGCTGGTGCGCCGATTGATGCACGAGCTGGCGCATCCGGCCTATGTGCTCAACCTGCGCTGGGACGTGCTGGCGTTTAACGGGGGCGCGGATGCCCTGTTTGGCTTCGGCGCGCATGCCGCCGCGCGCCGCAATCTGCTGTGGCTGCTGTTCACCGATCCGCTGCTGCGCTCACGCTTCGTGGCCTGGGAAGAGCAGGCGCCGCTGATGCTGTCGAGCTTTCGCCGCGACTACGCGCGCGCCACGCAGGAGGCGGACATTCACGCGCTGGTGGAGGAACTGGAAAAAGTCTCGCCCGAATTCAAGCGATGGTGGCGCCGCCACGACGTGCATGCGCCCTGCGCCGGCGTGCGTCGCCTGACAATCGACGGCGAGCAGGTCGCCTATGAGCACACCTCGCTGACCATCGATGCGGAGCGCCACTTGCGGCTGGTCGTGTATGCGCGCCAGTTGCAAGAGTAAACACCAGCGCACAACGAAAAAACCGCTGGCCCTCTTGCGAGGAACCAGCGGCTTCGAATTGGTTGCGGGGACAGGATTTGAACCTGTGACCTTCGGGTTATGAGCCCGACGAGCTGCCAGACTGCTCCACCCCGCACAAGAATTATATACCAGATTGTTGCGCGGCGTAAAGGGCATGATTTGACAATCTCTTTGCTGCCCCGTCTGCCGGAGTTTTCCGCTGGCCGGCAATGGAAAAAGCCGCTGATCTTTTGCAAGAGTCAGCGGCTTTCCGGTATTGGTTGCGGGGACAGGATTTGAACCTGTGACCTTCGGGTTATGAGCCCGACGAGCTGCCAGACTGCTCCACCCCGCACAAGAATTATAAGGGCAAACGGGTGGCTTAGGCAATAGCTATCTCAACTTAGACTGCAATAGAGCCATTAAATTAAAAGAGTTCGACAATTGCCAGCTGGTATTGTGTCCGCCCGTCACGCCACGCCGCTCGCAATCGGTGTACAGTAAGCGTTACACTAGACACCCATTTTTCCAAGCCAGCCCATGAAATTCTGCTCCGAATGCGCCCATCCTGTCAGCCTGTCCATTCCGGAAGGCGACAACCGTCCGCGCTATGTCTGCGCCAACTGCGACGCCATCCATTACCAGAACCCGAAAATGGTGGTCGGTTCGATTCCCGTCTGGGAAGAGGATGGCCAGTTGCAGGTCTTGCTGTGCAAGCGCGCCATCGAGCCGCGCCTGGGCTACTGGACCCTGCCAGCCGGTTTCATGGAAAACGATGAAACCACGTCCGACGCGGCCGAGCGCGAAACGGTGGAGGAAGCAGGCGCCAATATCGAGCTGGGGCCCCTGTTTTCGCTGCTTAACGTGCAGCGCGTGCACCAGGTGCACCTGTTCTACCTGGCGCGTTTGCGCGACCTCGATTTCGCACCGGGCATCGAAAGTCTGGACGTGCAGCTGTTTACGGAAGCGCAGATTCCCTGGGATGACCTGGCCTTCCCCACCATCCGCGCCACCTTGGAACTGTTCTTTGCCGACCGCGTGAAAATCCGCGAAGGCGGCAGCTATGGGGTCCATACGGGCGACATCACGCGCCCGATGGCGCGCCCGGATACCGAGTAAGCCCATCCACCCCATTACCATTGCGATGGCATGATTCCCTGGCTCGATATCCACACCCCCTTTCCCGACGTCTCGCGCGCCCTGACGGACGAGGCGCCCGGCCTGCTGGCGGCCGGCGCCGACCTGTCGCCCGCGCGCCTGCTCGACGCCTACCGACACGGCATCTTCCCCTGGTTTTCCGAGGGCCAGCCCATACTCTGGTGGAGCACCGATCCGCGCATGGTGCTGATGACGGAAAACTTCAACGTCTCCGACAGCCTGGCCAAGGCTATCCGCAAGGTCGAGCGCAGCGCCGCCACGGACGGGCGCTGGCAGCTGCGCTTCGACGGCAATTTCGAGGCCGTCATGCGCGCCTGCGCGGCGCCGCGCAAGGATGGCCCGGGTACCTGGATATCGGACGAGATCATCGCCGGCTACACGGGCTTGCACAAGCTGGGCTACGCGCATTCGTCGGAACTGTGGCTGGACGGGGAACTGGTGGGCGGCGCGTACGGCGTGTCGATCGGGCGCATGTTCTATGGCGAATCGATGTTCGCGCGCGTGACGGATGGCTCGAAGATCGCGCTGGCGCAGCTGGTGCGCTTTTTGCAGGCGCGCGGCGTGACCATGATTGACTGCCAGCAAGAAACAAAACACCTGGCCTCGCTGGGCGCGGCACCCATTTCGCGCGCGCGCTTCCTGGCCCATGTGCGCGTCGCCATTGAAGCTGCGCAAATCACCGATTGGCATGCTGCGCCAGCGGCGTAAAAAAGCTATGATATCTCCAGGCACATTGCCGCGGACAGACCAGACAGGATCAGCATGACGCACCTGAACGAACTACCGTTTGCCACCCTGCAGTTCTACACGACGGCGCCCTACCCGTGCAGCTACCTGGACGACCGCCAGGCCCGCTCGCAGGTGGCCACGCCTTCGCACCTGATCAACAGCGACGTGTATTCGGAACTGGTGCGCAACGGCTTTCGCCGCAGCGGCATCTTCACCTACCGCCCGTACTGCGACGGCTGCCAGGCCTGCATCCCCGTGCGCGTGGTGGCGCAATCGTTCACGCCCAACCGCAACCAGCGCCGCGCCTGGAGCCGGCACGCCGACCTGCAGGCGGGCGTGGCCACCCTGTCCTTCCTCGACGAGCATTACGAGCTGTATCTGCGCTACCAGAGCACGCGCCACGCGGGCGGCGGCATGGACCAGGACAGCCGCGACCAGTACGCGCAATTCCTGCTGCAAAGCCGGGTCAACACGCGCCTGGTGGAGTTTCGCGATGCCGACGGCATCCTGCGCATGGTCAGCATCATCGACGTGCTGGCCGATGGCCTGTCGTCCGTCTACACGTTCTTCGATCCCGACGTGCCGGGCGCCTCGTACGGCACCTACAACGTGCTGTGGCAAATCGCCCAGGCGCGCGAACTGGGCCTGCCCTACATCTACCTGGGCTACTGGATCGAACAAAGCCCGAAGATGGCGTATAAAACCAACTTCAAGCCGCT
This sequence comes from Janthinobacterium sp. PSRC1-1, assembly GCF_049897525.1. NCBI lineage: Bacteria > Pseudomonadati > Pseudomonadota > Betaproteobacteria > Burkholderiales > Oxalobacteraceae > Janthinobacterium > Janthinobacterium sp. PSRC1-1. The sequence goes on along the minus strand of NZ_JAFCWK010000005.1, from coordinate 82,375 downwards.
GGAAGCGCGCATCAAGGGGCAGTGGGTGGTCCTGCAAGGTAGGTCGGATTAGCGGCGGTACGCCGCGTAATCCGACACTGCGATGCCAACAATGGTGTCGGATTACGGCGCTGCGCGCCTAATCCGACCTACTTGCTCTTGTCCGGAAATGCCGGACGCGCAGGCCGCGCGGGCGGGTTCTTCGCCAGTTCGGCCTGGATCACCTCGATCGCCTTTTCCAGCTGCGGATCGCGGCCGGCGATGACGTCGGCCGGCGTTTGCTCGACTTCGATATCGGGCGGCACGCCTTCGTTTTCCACGCCCCAGCCGTTTTCGCGCGTCCAGAACGCCAGGTTCGGCGCCGTGATGAAGCCGCCATCCATCAGCACGGGGAAGCCGAGGATGCCCACCAGGCCGCCCCACGTCGCCTTGCCGATCAACGGACCCATATTGTTTTTGCGGAACATCCACGGCAGCAGGTCGCCGCCCGAGCCGGCCGTCTCGTCGATCAGCATGGCGCGCGGCCCCTGGATCGAGGCGGACGGCGTCTTCATGTCGGCGCCATAGCGCATGGTCCACCAGGCGATTTCCTTCTTCTGCAAGATCTCGATGTAGTAATCGGCCACGCTGCCGCCGCCGTTGAAACGCTCGTCGACGATGATGGCCTGCTTGTCCGCCTGCGGGAAGAAATAGCGCTTGAAGTAGGTGTGGCCCAGGCCCGCCGTATTGGGCACGTACACGTACGCCACCTTGCCATTGGTCGCCGCATTGACCTTGCGCATATTGCCCTCGATCCAGTCGCGGTTGCGCAGGGCATCCTCGGTCGGCACGGGCACCACGGTGATGGTGCGCGCGCCCTTGCCGTCGGCCGATGGCCCCACGGTCAGGTCGATGGCCTTGCCGGCCGTGTTTTCGAAGGCGCTATACAGGTTCGTCGGCGGCAGCAAAGGACGGCTGTCGACGGCCAGCAGGTATTCGCCCGCCTTGACGTTCAGGCCCGGCTCCGTCAGCGGCGCGCGCAGGGCCGGATTCCAGTTCAAGCCGCCATACACCTTCTTGAAGCGGTAATGGCCGTCGCGCACTTCATAATCGGCGCCCAGCAAGCCGCCCGGCACTTTCTTCGCCTCGATAAAATCGTCGCCGCCGCCGCCGCGATGGTGGCCCACGGCCAGTTCGCTGCACATCCATTGAATCAGGCGATTCAGGTCCGCGCGGCTGGACAGCTCGGGCAGGAACACGGCGTACTTGTCGCGCATGGCCTTCCAGTCCACGCCATGCATGCCCGGGTCATAGAAATAGTCGCGGTTGATGCGCCACACTTCATTGAAAATCTGCGTCCACTCGGCGCGCGGATCGGCCTTCACTTCGATGGCGTCGACCTTGATCTTGCCTTCGCCCGGCGCCAGCAGCTTGCCCGTGGCCGAACCCATGGCCCAGTTATCCTTCTGGCGGTACAGCAGCTTCTTGCCATCGGCCGACACTTCGAAATCGTCGGCTTCCGCCACCACGGTTTCCGCCTTGCGCTCCTTCAGGTCAAAGCGCTGCACGGCCTTCTTGCCATCGCTTTCGCGCAGCAAAAAGATCTGCCCCGCGGCGCCGGCCGTCAGGTTGGAGAATTGCGCGGCCGGCAGCGGCAGGTCGACGATGCGCGTGGCGATGCCGTCGAAATCGATGGTAATCGGCGCCACGGGCGCTACGGTCACTTTCGGATCGTCGCGGCCCGTCTTCGGATCGACCTTCGCTTCGCTCTTCGGCTCGGCTTCCGCCTTGGCCGTGTCTTTCTTGCTCTCCGCGCTGGCGGCCTTTTCCTCGTCGCTTTCCTTGATCAGCGGCGACGGCAAGTCACGCCGCAGCACGGCCATCCACACGGTGCGCGTCACCAGATTGTCTTCGTTCTGCTGCGAGAACCAGTTGTTGCTGGGACCGGCATTCGTCGACGCGAAGAAGTACAGGTATTTGCCGCTCTTGTCGAACACAGGCTGGGCCACGTCGGACAGACCGTCGGTGACGGGCATCGACTTGTTCTGCTCCACGGAATAGATATAGGCGCTGCGCGTGTAGGTGGGCGAATTGAGCGTGTAGGCCAGCCAGCGCGAATCGGGCGCCCACGCGGCGCGCATGCTCTTGTCGACGCCATACATCGGCTCCGTGGCGATTTTTTGCACCTTGCCCGTGCCGACGTCGATCACATACATGCTCCAGCCATTGTCGGCAAACGCGATCTTCTTGCTGTCGGGCGACCAGACGGCGTTGTCATAGAAGCCGCTGCCATTGAGCTTGAGTTTCTTCACGGCGCCCTTGCCATCCTGCGCCCGCACATGCAGTTCATATTCGCCCGACTCGTCCGAGAAATACGCGACCGAGCGGCCGTCGGGCGACCAGATGGGCGTGCGCTCGTGGGCGCCAGCCGTCTGCGTCAGGTTGCGCACGTCGCCCTTGTCGGCGGGGATGGTGACGATCTCGCCCCGGTACTCGAAAGCGATGCGCGCGCCCGACGGTGAAATCGACGCGTCGCGGATGTATTTCGCGTTCTTCACCCAGCGCGGGCGCGTCTGCCCCAGGTCGCTGGCCACGCCGATGGCGAGTTTGTGCGCCTGGCCGCTGGCGATGTCGAAAGAATGCAAATAGCCGGCCTGCTCGTAGACGATGGTGCCGTTCGCCGCCGACGCGTTGAGCACGGGGAAATCCGTGTGTCGCGTCAACTGGCGCACGGCCTTGCTCTTGACGTCGTAGGCAAACAGGTTGAATTCGCCGTTGCGGTCCGAGCGGAAGTACACGGTGTCCTTGATCCACATGGGGTCGACGTCGTTCGAGCGCGTGGTCGGCTGGGGGATTTTTTCAATCGATTTGTCGGCCGAGGAGAATAGCCACAGCCAGGAATTGGTGCCGCCCCGGTAGCGCTTCCACTGCTTGAAGGCCGGCATCAGCGGGTTGTAGGCGATGCGCTGGCCATCGGGCGAATACGCGGCGCGCGAGGCGTTGGGGATCTCCAGCTGGGTTTCCACGCCGCCGGCGACGGGCACCGTGAACAGCTTCTGGAAGCGGTTGTTGAAGGCGGCGCGGGGCGAGGTGAACATCACGGCCTGGCCATCGGGCGTGAACGACTGCGCCAGGTCCGCGCCCGGGTGGAAGGTCAGGCGGCGCGGCACGCCGCCCGCCGCCGCGATCACATACACGTCGACATTGCCGTCGATGTTCGCGCTATAGGCGATCAGGCTGCCGTCGGGCGAAAACACGGGATGGGACTTGTCGCCCAGGTCGGACGTGAGGCGCCGCGCGCCGCCGCCGTCCAGGTTCGACAGCCACAGGTCGCCCGCATAGATGAAGGCGATATGGCGGCTGGAGACGGCCGGTTCGCTCAGCATGCGGGTGTCTTGCGTATTGGGCAGGGCCAGGGCCGGGTGGCTCAGCAGCAGTGCGCTGGCGGCCGCGATGGCCGTCAAGATGCGTGTCTTTTTCAATCGATGTCTCGCTTATGAAGTCAACAGAACAGAGAAAAAACAGGAAAGTCCATGGCCGGATGCGAATTGACAAGGAATCAATGTTGCATTTGACCAAAGAGAACTATACACCCGACAGCCGCGTGGAACACGGTAAAATACGCCACTTATTTCGCGCGCCACCAGCCCTTCCCGGCGGCCTGCGCACCACCCTAAAAGCGCCCCCATGTCTGAAAAATTCCTGTACTCCCTCGCCCGCCCGCTGCTGTTTTCGATGGATGCCGAAGCGGCCCACCACCTCACCCTGCCCGCCCTGAAACGCGCCAGCGCACTGGGCCTGACCAAGCTGGCCGGCAAACCGGCGCTTGATCCACGCACGGTGATGGGCATCACCTTCCCGAACCCGGTGGGCCTGGCCGCCGGTCTGGACAAGGATGGCGCCTACATCGACGCGCTGGCCGACCTGGGTTTTGGCTCCATCGAAGTGGGCACCGTCACGCCGCGCGCGCAGGCGGGCAATCCGAAACCGCGCATGTTCCGCCTGCCGCAGGCGCAGGGCATCATCAACCGCATGGGTTTCAACAATGGCGGCGTGGACGCCTTCGTGGCCAATGTGCAGGCGTCGAAGTTTTACCAGAACCGCGCCGGCGTGCTGGGCCTGAACATCGGCAAGAACGCCGACACGCCGATCGAACGGGCGGCCGACGACTACCTGCTGTGCCTGGAAAAAGTCTACCCCTACGCCAGCTATGTGACGGTGAACATCTCGTCGCCGAACACCAAGAATTTGCGCCAGCTGCAGGGCGCGTCCGAACTCGACGCCCTGCTGTCGCAGCTCAAGGATGCCCAGGCGCGCCTGGCGGACAAGCACAAGCGCTACGTGCCGCTGGCCCTGAAAATCGCGCCGGACATGGATGCTGAACAGGTCAAAAGCATCGCCGACTCTCTCACGCGCCACCGCATCGACGGCGTCATCGCCACCAACACGACCCTGTCGCGCAGCGCCGTCGAAGGCATGCCGCACGGCGCGGAAGCGGGCGGCCTGTCGGGCGCGCCCGTGTTCGAACTGTCGAACAATGTCATCCGTTTGCTGAAGGCGGAACTGGGCGACGCCCTGCCCATCATCGGCGTGGGCGGCATCATGCAGGGCAAGGATGCCGTGGCCAAGTTCGAGGCGGGCGCGCAGCTGGTGCAGCTGTACAGCGGCCTGATTTACGCCGGTCCGGCCCTGATCAAGGATTGCGCGCGCGCGCTGCACGGCAAACAGGCGCAATGATCAACAAGATCAAGCTGGGCGCCAGCAGCCTGGAAGTGAGCCGCATCTGCCTGGGCACGATGACCTTCGGCGAACAGAATAGCGAAGCCGAAGCGCACAGCCAGCTCGATTACGCGCTGGAACGGGGCATCAACTTCATCGACACGGCCGAGATGTATCCGGTGATGGCCAGCGCGCAGACGCAGGGCAGCACCGAGCGCTACATCGGCAGCTGGCTGAAGAAAAGCGGCCGGCGCGGCGACATCGTGCTGGCCAGCAAGATAGCCGGGCCGAACTCGCGCATGCACTGGATCCGCAAGGGCAAGACGGACCACGACGCGGCCAACATCCGCGCCGCCGTCGAAGGCAGCCTGCGCCGGCTGCAGACGGAGCACATCGACCTGTATCAGTTGCACTGGCCCAGCCGCAACCTGCCCATCTTCGGCGCCAGCGTCTACAACCCGCGCAAGGAACACGTTTGCGTCGCCATCGAAGACACGCTGGCCGTGCTGGGCAAGCTGATCGAGGAAGGCAAGATCGGCCACATCGGCGTGTCGAACGAATCGTCGTGGGGCGTGTGCGAATACATCAAGCAGGCCGAGCTGAAAGGCTTGCCGCGCATCGCGTCCATCCAGAACCTGTACAACCTGACGGCGCGCCACTTTGAAACCAGCCTGCTCGACGAAACCTGCCACCGGGAAAACGTCAGCTTGCTGGCCTACAGTCCGCTGGCGTTCGGCCAGCTGACGGCGAAATACCTCGACGATCCGCTGGCCAAGGGCCGCCTGACGCGCTTCCCGGCCGGCTGGAGTCCCCGCTACGTGCGCCCTGCCACCATCGAAGCGGCGCGCCAGTATGCGGCGCTGGCCCGCGCGCACGGCTTGACGCCGGCGCAGCTGGCGCTGGCCTGGTGCTATACGCGCTGGTTCGTGGCCTCGACCATCATCGGCGCCACCAGCGTGACGCAGTTGCAGCAAAATATCGATGCGCATGAAGTCAGCTTGTCGCCGGAACTGCTGGCGGCCGTCGACGCCATCCACGCCAGCGCGCCCAACCCGGGGCAGTAACTGCCCTCCGCCCGGCGGCGCATGCCGCCGCCAGGCACCCCACTCCCTTCGCAGATAGTCGTATTTATACAACAGCTGGCAATTTACCGCTGTGCAGCATTGCGGCCTTGCCGTGCCCGGTCGTATGCTGGAAACGAGGCCATATGCGCTACTCGCGCCATGTTGACGTGTTTCAGATATTTATTGCATATCGATAGACAGAACGATTCGTAAGCACGCCACGTGCCCACTGTTAATCTGTTTTCATCACCGGACCGCCATGGTCCGCGTAACCACCAACCGAAGAGATATCGTCGATGAGTTCAAGCAACGCCCGCTCCCAGCTTCCCGCCCTCCCCGTGAAAACCGCTATCGCCGCCAGCCTGATCGCCTGCTTCAGCCTGCCCATGCACGCGCAAGCGCAGCAAGAGCTGCCGGCCGAAGGGGAATTGCAATCGGTGGTCGTCACCGGCACCTTCGCCAAGAACCGCCGCACCATCGATTCCGAATCGCCGATCGACATCCTCACCTCGCGCGACCTGCAAAGCACGGGTTCGGGCGAACTGGCCACCGTACTGGCGCGCCTGCTGCCATCGCTGAACTTTGCCCGCGCCACGGGCGCCGACGCCAGCGACGCCGTGCGTCCGGCCCAGCTGCGCGGCCTGTCGCCCGACCAGACCCTGGTGCTGGTGAACGGCAAGCGCCGTTATACGTCCGCCGTGGTCAACGTCAACGGTTCGCTGGGCCGCGGCTCGGCGCCCGTCGACCTGAACGCGATTCCCCTGGCCGCCATCGACCATGTGGAAGTGCTGCGCGATGGCGCGGCGGCCCAGTACGGTTCCGACGCGATTGCCGGCGTGATCAACATCATCCTGAAAAAAGGCGCGGCCGGCGGCGACATCGAAGTGGGCTATGGCCAGACGCAGGAACGGGACGGCAAGCAAAAATCCATCAAGGGTTCGGCCGGCTTCGCCCTGGGCGACGACGGCTGGGTGCGCGTCTCGGCCGAAGTGGCCGAACGCGACCCGACCAACCGCGCCGGCGCCGATTTCCGCAATCCGCTGGAACCGCGCTACGGCAAGGTCAACCAGCGCTATGGCGACCCGGAAAGCAAGCCGGCCACTGTCTTCATCAACAGCGAATACCACATCAGCGATAACCTCGACTGGTATGCCTTCGGCAACTATGGCAAGCGCGATACCTCGGCCGCCGCCACCTGGCGCACGGCCCTGATCCAGAACTCCAGCACCAAGGTGTACTCGCAGCGCACGCCGATCTTCCCGGAAGGCTTCTTGCCCTTGCAAAACAGCACCCTGACCGACCAGTCCATCGTCACGGGCTTGCGCGGCGAGGCGGCCGGCTGGCGCTGGGATGCCAGCCTGAACTACGGCAGCAACAAGTTCGAACTGGACCTGGACAACACGGTCAACCAGTCGCTGGGCGCCGCCAGCCCCACGCATTTTTATGCCGGCTCGCTGAAAAATGAGCAGACGGTATTGAACCTCGATGCGGCGCGCGAATTTCCCGTGTCTTACTTTACGGGACCGCTGACGGTAGCCGTCGGCGCCGAAGCGCGCCATGAAAAATACAGCATCGGCGCCGGCGACGAAGCGTCGTACACGGGCGGCGGCTCGCAGGGCTTTGCCGGCTTCCGTCCTGCCAACGCAGGCAGCCACTCGCGCCACAATGAGTCGATCTATGTGAACCTGGAAGCGGAAGCGACGAAAAACCTGTCCGCTGGCGTGGCCCTGCGCCATGAGCGCTACAGCGATTTCGGCAGCACCACGTCGGCCAAGGGTTCGGCCCGCTATGCATTCACTGACGCCCTGTCCCTGCGCGGCACCGTGTCGAGCGGCTTCCGCGCGCCGTCGCTGGCGCAGCAGTACTACACCATCACCACCACCAACTTCCAGGTCATCAATGGCAACAATACGGCCATCGAGACGGGCACCTTCGCCGTCAACACGCCGCAGGCACGCGCCCTCGGTGCGCAAGACCTGAAACCGGAAAAAGCCCGCAACTACAGCCTGGGCCTGCAATTCCAGCCCAGCCGCAACTTCACGACATCGATCGACGCCTACCGCATCGACATCGACAACCGCATCCTGTTCTCGGCCAACCTGGCGTTGAACGACAAGCTGAAGGGCGAGCTGGCGACGCAAGGCTCGACCGTAGGCGCGGCGCGCTACTTCACCAACGCCGTCGATACGCGCACGCAAGGCGTGGACATCGTCAGCACCTACCGCATCGACCTGCAGGACAAGGACCGCCTGGACCTCACCGTGGCGTACAACCATAACAAGAGCACGGTACAGAAAATCGCCGACAATCCGGCCATCCTGACGGCCAACAACTTGAAACTGATCGACCGCCAGAGTATCGACCGCATCACGGTGGCGTCGCCGAAGGACAAGTTCAGCCTGGCCGCCGACTATGGCTTCGGCATCTGGAACGTGCACGGACTGGTGACGCGCTACGGCAGCTTCACCGTGCCGCAAAACGATGTCAAGCTGGACCAGACGTATGACCCGCAATGGGTGCTGGACGTGTCCGGTTCCGTGAAACTGGGCAAGAACTGGCGCCTGGTGGCCGGCATCGACAACGTCACCAACCGCTACCCGGCGCAAGTGACCAGCAACGGCAACCTGAACGTCAACGGCACGCAGCCCTACAGCATCTTCGCGCCGAACGGCTTCAACGGCCGCTATTACTATGCCAAGGCGGGTTATAGCTGGTAATAGCTGGCAATCGCTGGCAATAGCAACGCAGCACGGGAGGCATCTGCCTCCCGTTTTCATTCCCGCCTATCAAATAAAGCCCTGGCGTACGGGTGGCCATCCTGGCAGGCAATCGGCTACCATGGACATTCGCCCACTCTGACGACGGAATACCATGCCCAGCTGGCATCTGACCGACGCCGCCGATCTGGCGGCGCGCCACCCTTACACCTTCTACAAATCGCCGCCCGAGGCCATCGCCCAGGTGCGCCCCGGCGAGGTGGTCAAGCTGATCTTCGCCTTCCACAGCGACGATCCGCAGGCGCCGGGCGCCGAGCGCATGTGGGTGCTGGTGGAGACGATCGAGCCACCTGGGCACTTTACGGGCAAGCTCGACAATATGCCCGGCTACATCCAGGATTTAAAAGCCAAAGACCCCGTCGCCTTCGAAGCGCGCCACATCATCAATACGCAGCACGACGATGACGATAACCTCGTCAACCGCTACGCGGGTCTGTGCTTTGTGACGAAAAGAATACTGGAAGACGGCGCGCCCGTCGGCTATCTGTACCGCGAGGAGCCGGACAACGGCAACGACAGCGGCTGGCGCTTCACGGCCAACGACGAGAGCGACGACTACATCAACGACAGCGCCAACGTGGCCCTCGTCTCGCTCGGCGCCGTGCTCAGCGTGGACGACCGTTTCATCCGCCTGCTCGATGCTCCGGCAGAGTCGGCGTATGCCTTCGACCACGACACGCAACAATTCATGGCGGTGGACGAATGACAAGCGATGAACTGAAAGACTTTTGCGCGGCGCTGCCCGGCGCGCAAGCCGTGCTGTATGGTGCGCCGTCGAACATCCTCGTATATGAAGTAGCTGGCAAAAAATTTGCCTACTTTAAAACCAGCACGCCGGAACAGTGGCGCTTCAGCCTGCGGGTCAGCGCGGAGCGCTTTATCGAGCTGACGGACATGCCCGGCGTGAAACCGGCCCGCTACATGGGCCGCTTTCACTGGGTCACCATCGTCGACGTGGCGCGTTTCCCCAGCGATTACCTGGCGGAACTGGTGCAGGATAGCTACGCGCGCGCCGTGGCCAGCCTGACGCGCGCGCAAAGGGCGGCCATCGCCTAAAGTGCTTCCTCGCCCGCCATGGCGCGGTCGATGTCTGCGCGCGTCAGGTCCGGCGCCAGCTGCAGGATGAACTCGTAGGCGTAGGCGCGCAGGTAGGCGCCGCGGCGCACGGCCAGGCGCGTCGTGTTGCTGGCGAACAGATGCGACGCTTCCACGGCCCTTAACCCCTTGTCACGGCCATGGTCGAAGGCCATCGAGGCAACGATGCCCACGCCCAGGCCCAGCGCCACATATTGCTTGATGACGTCGGAATCCATGGCGGTGAGGATGATGTCGGTCGCCACGCCCGCCTTGGCGAACGCATCGTCGATATGGCCGCGTCCCGTGAACCCCTTGTCGTAGGTAATCAACGGATATTTGGCCAGGTCTTCGAGGCGGATCGGCGAGTGTTCAAGCAGAGGGTGGCCATCCGGCACGACGATCAGGTGGCTCCAGCGATAGCACGGGAACGACACCAGGTCGGGGAACTGGCTCAAGCCTTCCGTGGCGATGCCGATGTCGGTCTTGCCCGACAACACCCATTCCGCGATGTGCTCGGGCGCGCTTTGTTGTAGCGCAATGCGCACGTCGGGATACGCGGCGCGAAAGCCCTGCACCACTTTCGGCAGCGCATAGCGCGCCTGCGTGTGGGTAGCCGCCACGGATAAAGTGCCGCTGGTCTGGCCGCTGTATTCCAGGCTGGCCTGCTGCAGGTTTTCCGCCTCGATCAAGAGGCGGTCGACGATTTTCAAAATGCCCTTGCCCGGCTCCGTCAAGCCCGTCAAGCGCTTGCCGTTGCGCTCGAAAATCACCACGCCCAGCTCGTCCTCGAGTTCGCGGATTTGCCGGCTCACGCCCGGCTGCGACGTGAACAGGGCGTTGGCCACCTCCGTCAGGTTATAGCCGCGGCGGGCCGCTTCGCGGATCGAGCGCAATTGTTGAAAATTCATGGTGTTCCAGCCTCTTAGGTTCTTGTCGGTTCAACGAACACGTGTAATCGTTTCGGGCGCACCACCAGCGTTTCGCCCTCCTTCAGTTGCAGATGGGTGAAACGCTCGTTCGACATCACCGCTTCGATCAGTTCGCTGTTATCGATGCGCTGCAAGTCCAGCTGGGCCAGCGGGCCGATCGCATGCGCGCGGCTCAGTTTCACGACGATGCCTTCCGCGCCCTGCGTATAGCGGTCGATTTCCAGGTCGTGCGGACGCACATAGGCCGTGCCCTTGCTGTCGCTCACGCCCGCATAGTCGGGCACTTCGAAGCTGGCGTCACCGGTGGCCATCACGCCGTCATGCACGCGGCCGTGGAACAGGTTGACGTTGCCGAGGAAGCCGTACACAAACGGCGACGCCGGGTGGTTGTAGACTTGCTCAGGGGAACCCAGTTGTTCGACGGTACCCTTGTTCATCAGCACCACCTGGTCGGCCACTTCCAGCGCTTCCTCCTGATCATGCGTGACAAAAATACTGGTCACGTGCAAGTCGTCATGCAGGCGGCGCAGCCAGCGGCGCAATTCCTTGCGCACCTTGGCGTCCAGTGCGCCGAACGGCTCGTCGAGCAGCAGCACGCGCGGTTCCACGGCCAGCGCGCGCGCCAGGGCGATGCGCTGGCGTTGTCCGCCCGACAGCTGCGGCGGATAGCGGTCGGCCAGCCAGTCGAGCTGCACCAGCTCCAGCAAATCTTTGACTTTGCGGCGGATCTGGTCTTCCGACGGGCGCTCGCTGCGCGACTTCACGCGTAAACCAAAGGCCACGTTTTCAAATACCGTCATGTGCTTGAACAGCGCATAGTGTTGAAACACGAAACCGACCTGGCGCTCGCGCACGTGGCGATTCGACGCGTCTTCCGCGTCGAGCAGCACCTGGCCGCTGTCCGGATGTTCCAGGCCGGCAATGATGCGCAGCAAGGTCGTCTTGCCGCAACCGGATGGGCCCAGCAGGGCCGTCAATTCACCGGCGGGAAAGTCCAGCGAGATATTGTCGAGGGCGACGAAATCGCCGAAGCGCTTGTGGATGTTGTTAACTGCGATGGTCATATCAGTGCTCCGTGGAACGTAAGGCGGAATCGTCGGCGTCGCTCTCGTTCAAACGCCACTCAATAAAAGCTTTCAAGGCCAGGGTCACCAGGGCCAGCAAGGCCAGCAGCGAGGCGACGGCAAACGCGGCGGCAAAGTTGTACTCGTTGTACAAAATCTCCACCTGCAGCGGCATGGTGTTGGTTTCGCCGCGGATATGGCCGGAGACCACGGACACGGCGCCGAACTCGCCCATGGCGCGCGCATTGCACAGGATCACGCCATACAGCAGCCCCCACTTGATGTTCGGCAAGGTAACTCGGCGGAAGGTGTTCCAGCCCGACGCGCCCAGCACGATGGCGGCCTCTTCCTCTTCGCTGCCTTGCGACTGCATCAGCGGGATCAGCTCGCGCGCGACGAAGGGGAAGGTAATGAAGATGGTGGCCAGCACGATGCCGGGCACGGCAAACAAAATCTTGATGTCGTGCGCCTGCAGCCACGGACCGAACCAGCCCTGGGCGCCAAACATCAGCACATAGATCAGGCCGGAAATCACGGGCGAGACGGAGAACGGCAAGTCGATCAGGGTCAGCAGGATGCTCTTGCCGCGGAATTCGAACTTGGCGATGCACCAGGAAGCGGCCACGCCGAACACCAGGTTCAGCGGCACGGCGATGGCGGCCGTGATCAGGGTCAGCTTGATGGCGGAAATCGCGTCCGGATCGATGATGGCGGCGATATACGCTTCCCAGCCCTTCTTGAACGCTTCCGCGAACACGGCCACCAGGGGCACGATCAGGAAGGCTGTCAGGAACAGCAGGGCGATGGTGATCAATACCGTGCGCACCCACAACGGTTCCAGCACGACGGGGCCGACATTCGGTTCGAAACGGCGCGCCTTTGGCAGCGCATCTTCCGCGCTGGCGACGGCAGTGATATTCGTACTCATGATTTCTTCGCCTTTCCGCGCGTCCATGCTTGCAGCAGGTTAATCGTCAACAACAGCAGGAAGGACACCACCAGCATCACCACGGCAATGGCCGTGGCGCCCGCGTAATCGTATTGCTCCAGCTTGGTAATAATGAACAGCGGCGTGATTTCCGACACCATCGGCATGTTGCCGGCGATAAAGATCACGGAACCGTACTCGCCCGTGGCGCGGGCGAAGGCCAGCGCAAAGCCCGTCAGCAGGGATGGCAGAATCGTGGGGAAGATGACGCGGATGAACGTTTGCAGCGAATTGGCGCCCAGGCTGGCGGCCGCTTCTTCCAGTTCCTTTTCCGCGTCTTCCAGCACCGGTTGCACGGTGCGCACGACAAACGGCAAACCGATGAAGGTCAGCGCCACCACCACGCCCAGCGGCGTGAACGCCACCTTGATGCCCAACACGCCTTCGATGAACTGGCCGAACCAGCCGTTCGACGAGTACAGGGCCGTCAGGGTGATGCCGGCCACGGCCGTCGGCAAGGCGAACGGCAAGTCGACCAGCGCGTCGATGATGCGCTTGCCCGGAAATTTATAGCGCACCAGCACCCAGGCCAGGATGCCGCCGAACACCACGTTCAGCAGGGCGGCGATCAGGGAAGCGCCAAACGTCAGGCGGTACGACGCCATCACGCGGTCGGACGTGACGGCGCTGAAGAAGGCGTCCCACGTCATCGTGAAGGTTTTCAGGAACACCGACGAGAGCGGAATGAGAACGATCAAGGCCAGGTAAAAGAGCGTGAAGCCCAGTGACAGCTTGAAACCCGGCATGACCCGAAACGGCGCTCCCCGCGCCTTGATCGGTGCTGCTGATGCTGCAGACATAGAAACTCCTTCTTATTACATTTTTGAGTTATAGAGCGCAATAATCACATGCAATCGTTATAAAAAGAACTAACCATTTCTCATTTGCTTAGATGGATTTTGCATACTTCGCTGTCAAAGCGTTAGGCGAAAAAAAAACGCACCGGCGAGGTGCGTTTTTTGTTGGAATTGAAACTTTTACTTATTGGGCTGCGGCGTCAAACGAAGGTATGGTTTCGCTGCCGTAAATCCCTTCGGATATTTCTGCTTGATCACTTCCGGATCTTGCACGGTCAATGGAATGATGACGTCGTCGCCGTCTTGCCAGTTGCCTGGGGTCGCCACCGTATAGCCATCCGTCAGTTGCAGGGCATCGATGACGCGCAGGATTTCATTGAAGTTGCGGCCCGTGCTGAGCGGATACGTGAGGATCAGGCGTACCTTTTTGTTCGGGTCGATGATGAAGACGGAGCGCACGGTGGCCGTGACGGACTGTTCCGGGTGGATCATGTCGTACAGTACCGACACTTTCTTGTCGACGTCGGCGATGATGGGGAAGCCCACCACCGTGTTTTGCGTCTCTTCGATATCCTTGATCCAGCGCTTGTGCGACTCGGCCGCGTCCACGGACAGGGCGATGGCCTTCACGTTGCGCTTGTCGAATTCCGGCTTGAGCTTGGCCGTCAGGCCCAGTTCCGTCGTGCACACGGGGGTAAAGTCGGCCGGGTGGGAAAACAGCACCACCCAGGAATTACCGGCCCACTCGTGGAACTTGAGCGTACCGATCGAGCTGTCTTGTTCAAAATCAGGGGCGACATCGCCCAGGCGTAAAGTCATCGTGATCTCCTTGAGAGGTTGTGTGGCGGGATGTTCGTCGAATCAGGCTGCCTGACGGTGGCGTTTGTCGCCTTGTGCCAGATCAAACAGTGTTTGCAGTTGCGCCTGGCCGTAGACCCAATCGCCCAGGCGCGACTCGGCGTTGATATGGCCCAGTGCACCGCCATCAATATACTTGCAATTCCAGCGCCGCGCCCACTGCGCCGCGTGTTCGGCCGTCATCCACGGGTCCGTCTGGCTGGCGATCAATATGCCGGGGCAAGGCAGCCGCTTTTGCGGCAGGGCCTTCGCCAAGCCAAACTTGTCCGGGTCGGCCGGCCCTACCAGCAGCACGCCGGCCACGCCCCGCGGGTCGCGCGCCAGGCTGTGCGCCGTCGTCAGGCAGCCGAAGCTGTGGGCGACGATCAGGGTGGGGCGCGCATCTTGCCGCCGCACCTGGTCCAGGCGCGCCGACCAGGCGGCCAGGTCGGGATGGCTCCAGTCATCCTGCTCGACCCGTTCGAATTGCGGATACAGGCGCTGCCAGCGGCTCTGCCAGTGCTCGGGACCGCTGTTATGCAAGCCCGGCACGATCAGTACCCGGTAATCGGAAAAGCTGCGCAGCGCCATGATGTGTCCTTGCGTGATCGATTCCGGCAGGCGTTGCCGCCTGCCGGTGAAGATTACTTCGGCTGATAGATCTGGTCGAAGATGCCGCCGTCGGCAAAGTGCGCCTTCTGGGCCGCCGTCCAGCCACCGGCCACTTGCTCGATGGTGAACAGCTTGACCTTGGCGAACTGCGACGCGTATTTCTTCGCCGCCTTGTCCGTTGCCGGACGGTAGTAATTCTTGGCGATGATGTCTTGCGCTTCGTCCGTGTACAGGTAGTTCAGGTAAGCCTCGGCCACCTTGCGCGTGCCGTGCTTGTCGGCAAATTTGTCCACAACGGCGACGGGCGGCTCGGCCAGGATGCTGACGGACGGGGTGATGATGTCGAACTTGGTCGGGCCCAGTTCCTTGACGGCCAGGTAAGCCTCGTTTTCCCAGGCGATCAGCACGTCGCCGATACCGCGTTCGACGAAGGTGGTGGTGGCGCCGCGTGCGCCGGAATCGAGCACGGGCACGTTTTTATACAGTTTGCCGAGGAAATCCTTGGCCTTCGCTTCATTGCCGCCCGGCTGGCGCAGCGCGTAACCCCACGCTGCCAGATGATTCCAGCGGGCGCCGCCCGAGGTTTTCGGATTCGGCGTGATGACGGACACGCCTGGCTTGATCAGGTCGTTCCAATCCTTGATGCCTTTCGGGTTGCCCTTGCGCACCAGGAACACGATGGTCGAGGTGTACGGCGCGCTGTTGTGCGCCAGGCGCTTTTGCCAGTCGGCGGCCAGCAGCTTGTGCTCGGCCAGCGCGTCGATGTCATAGGCCAGGGCCAGGGTGACCACGTCCGCTTCCAGGCCGTCGATGACGGCGCGCGCCTGCTTGCCGGAACCGCCATGCGATTGCTTGATCTTGACGTTGTCGCCCGTCTTGCCTTTCCACTCCTTGGCAAATGCCGTATTCACATCCTGGTACAGCTCGCGCGTCGGGTCATATGACACGTTGAGCAGGGTGATATCGGCAGCCTGCGCCGTTTGCAGTAGGGCAAACGCGCTGATGGCGGCGGCAATGATGATTTTTTTCGACAGCATCTAAGATCCCCGTGTGGTTGAACTTTCAGAGCCACCAGATTACGGCGCAACGGCCGCAAAGAGAACGAAGCGTTTCGCCGTTTGATATGCGATTTTCGCATATGGACGGCGCGCAACGGGGATAAAGCGGTTAATAAAAACGATTAAACAATACGACGGCCCAGGTGGCAAAGGCCAGGATGCACGTCAGCAGCACGGCGGCGCTGCCGAAGTCCTTGGCGTTTTTCGACAGCGGATGAAGCTCAAGCGAGATGCGGTCGACCACGGCTTCCAGCGCGGAATTGATCAATTCGACGATCAAGACCAGCAGCAGCACGCCGATCAGCACCAGTTTTTCAAAGGCGGAGATACGCAGCAGCAAGGCGATCAGCGTGCCGACGACGAACAAGCCCAGTTCCTGGCGGAACGCATGTTCGTGGCGCCAGGCCGCCTTCAAGCCGTCGAGCGAGTAGAAAAAGGCGGAAAAAATCCGTTTCAAGCCGCTCTTGCTCTTGAATTCATTGACAGGTTGCATAGTTTTCCATGGTTCAAAGTCCGTCCAGCCGTCAATTATGACGGCCAACATGAGAATTGTGACAATTTATTCGCTGAATATCTCGGAACATTTCACTATTTTTTCACATCATGGTATAAAGATGCATGAATACTGCATTGCACCAAATCCATCATGAAAATTGAACCGGTCGCAGCTCCCAAGACGACGATCCAGGTCATCGAACGCATGGTCGCCCTGCTCGATGCCCTGGCCAAATATTCCGACCCGGTCAGCCTGAAGGAATTGTCGAAAGTTTCCGGCCTGCACCCCTCGACGGCGCACCGCATCCTCAACGACATGGTGCTGACGCGTTTTGTCGACCGCATCGAACCGGGCACGTACCGGCTGGGCATGCGCCTGCTGGAACTGGGCAATGTGGTGAAAAGCCGCCTCAGCGTGCGCGAAGCGGCGCTGGACTTCATGCGCCAGCTGCACAAGAAAACCCAGCAAACCATCAACCTGTCCGTGCGCCAGGGCGACGAGATCGTCTACATCGACCGCGCCTTTTCCGAGCGCTCGGGCATGCAGGTGGTGCGCGCCATCGGTGGCCGCGGGCCACTGCACCTGACATCGACCGGCAAGCTGTTCCTGTCAGTCGACGAGCCGAAAGCCATCCGCGCGTACGCCACGCGCACGGGCCTGGCCGGACACAACAAGAATTCCATCACGGATCTGCAAAAACTCGAACGCGAGCTGAGCCTGGTGCGCGAGCGCGGCTATGCGCGCGACAATGAGGAACTGGAACTGGGCGTGCGCTGCATGGCCGCCGGCATCCGCGACGACTCGGGCAAGCTGATCGCCGGCCTGTCGATCTCGGCGCCCGCCGACCGCCTGCAGGATGAGTGGCTGGGGGATCTGGTGGAAACGGCGAACCAGATTTCCGTCACGCTGGGTTATATCCCCCAAGACTGACCGAGTACACCTGACCAAACCTACTGCGCGTCGCGCTTTGCGGCCTGCGATGCTCACCGTACTAAAGTACGGTTGCGCTTCTTAGCCACAAATCACTGCCGCTCGCTACGGTTTTGTCAGGCGTTGAACCGTTTGCAATACAACAGCACTGCCTAATTACAATCAACCGCCGGGCAGGCTCATGTTGGCAGGTTTCAATGCTTCGAGCCATTTACGCATGCGTCCCGCATCAGCCGTGCGCGACTGTTTCCCTTTGGAATCGAGGAAGACCATGATCACGGCCCGTCCTTCGATGACGGCCTGCATCATCAGACAGCGTCCCGCCTCGTTGATGAAGCCCGTCTTTTGCAAGCCGATTTCCCAGCCCGGGTTGGCCACCAGGTGATTCGTATTGCCAAACTGCATGGGCTGGCCGCTGGCTTCGACGATGGCTTTCGGGTCCGTCGAGTATTGGCGCAGCAGCGGTTGGCGGAAGGCGGCCATGGCCAGCTTGCCCAGGTCGCGCGCGCTGGCCACGTTCATTTTCGACAAGCCGCTGGAATCGACGTAATGCGTATCCATCATGCCCAGCTGGCGCGCCTTGCTGTTCATGGCGTCGACAAAGGCCGGCAAGCCGCCCGGATAATTGCGGCCCAGCGCCGAGGCGGCGCGGTTTTCCGAGCTCATCAGGGCGATATGCAGCATATTCGCGCGCGTCAATTGCGAGCCCACTTTCAGGCGTGAGCTGCTGAACTTGGCGCGATCGACGTCCTCGTCCATGATCGTCAGCACTTCATCCATGTCCTGGCGCGCTTCGACCACCACCAGGCCCGTCATCATCTTGGTGATGGAGGCGATGGGCAGGGCCACATTGGAATTCTTTTCAAACAGCACTTCCGAGTTGGCCTGGTCCAGCACCAGCGCCACGCTCGATTTGAGGTCGAGCGGATCGCGCGTCAGGTTCAGGCCCGCCAGATCACCCATGGTGGGCATCGGTGCGGCCATGGGTACGGCCACGCTGCTGACTTTTTGATAGATGACCTTGCGTTTGCCGCGCACCATGACGACCCGCCGCACGGTCTTTTCGCGCGGCGCGGCCGTCGCGCCCTTGCGCAGCACGACTTTGACTTTCTTGGTGTTGTGTTTCTTGGAGGCTGAGGATTTGCCGTTCGCTTCCTTGGCGTGCACGGCCGCAGCCGGCGCCAACGCAAACAGCAGGGAAGCCAGGACACCCAGCGCAAGTTTAAACTTAGCCATTCGATAATTCCCCGTGAAGCTGTTGCCTTATTGCAGTGTAGCGAAATGCAGAGTAATCGCAAGCCTATTTAACAGTTGGGACAGTATTTATTGCAGCAACGAAATACAAACCGTTGGCGATCAGCAAACAAACTCGTCCTTAATCAACTGATTGCTTGCGCAGATCGCTGGAAATGCCTATTGATCGATGAATTTAACAAAACCGGCCAGCGGCTCGCGTTCCGTGTTCAAGCGGTTCTCGATCTTGTCCGGATTGGCATAGCCGAGGGCCATGCCGCACACTACCATTTCGCTGGCCGGCACGCCCAGTTCCTCGCGGATGATGTCATGGTAATGGATGAAGGCCGCTTGCGGGCAGGTATCGAGTCCCCGCGCGCGCGCCGCCAGCATAATGTTTTGCAAGAACATGCCGTAGTCGAGCCAGGAACCCTGTTCCAGCACCCGTTCGATGGTAAAGATCAGGCCCACGGGCGCATCGAAAAACTGGAAATTGCGTCCATGCTGGGCCGCCATGCCGGCCGTGTCGCCGCGCTCCAGGCCCAGCAACTGATACAGGTCCAGGCCGATCTTGCGGCGGCGCTCGATGAACGGCGCCGTCCACTGGCGCGGGTAATAGGTGTACGACGCCGTGCGCGCGGGCGCGTCCGGCACCTTCGGTGCGGCATAGGCGTCGAGGATGCGGCGCGACAGGCGCAGGCGCGCTTCGCCCGACAGCACGTACACTTTCCACGGCTGCATGTTGGCGCCCGAGGGCGCGCGCGCCGCCACTTCCAGGATGCGCGCGATATCGTCCTGCGCCACCGGCGTGGGCAGGAAGGCGCGGATCGAACGGCGCGACACAATGACGGCGTCCACGGCTTGCTGCACCGACGTTGTTTCCAATGCTTGCTTGCTCACTGCCCTGCTCTCCCGCTATAGCTATATCTATTTCTTGACGACAAACACCACGCCGACCACGGCCACCAGCATGCCGGCGATACCCAGCATATTAAAGGCTTCGCCAAACATCAGCCAGGCCATCACGGCCGTCGTGGGCGGCGTCAGGTACAGCAAGCCCGTTACTTTCGTCGCATCGCTGCGGCGGATCAGGGCAAACAGCAGGAAAATGGCGCCGATGGACAGCACGAGTACCGACCACAGCAAGGCGCCAATAAAATTGGCCGTCCATTGCACGTTGCTGAAATGCAAGTCCAGGCCTTCGTAATACAGGGCGAATGGCAACACGACCACGATGGAGGCGGCAAACTGCACCACCGTGCCGGTGCGCAAGTCGAACTGCGGGCAGTGGCGTTTTTGATACATGGTGCCGGCCGTCATCGACAGCAAGGCAAATACGCACAGCAGCACGCTTTCCACGGTCAGGCCCACGAGATTGATCTTGGCGTACACGACGAGGGCCACGCCCAGCATGCCAAAGAGCAAGCCCAGCCACTGACGCGGGCGCACGGATTCGCCGATCAGGGGTGCGGCGCAGGCCGTCAGCACAGGCTGCATGCCGACGATCAGGGCGGACAGGCCGGCCGGCATGCCCAGCTTGATGGCGCACCAGACGCCGGCCAGATAGCCGGCCTGCATCAGGATGCCGGCCACGGCGATCTGGCGGAACTGTCCCACGGGCCACGGTGCGCGCAGGACCAGCACCAGCGGCAGCAGGATCACCAGCACGCCCAGGAAGCGCAGCAGCAAAAAGGTCAGCGGCGGCGCGTACGGCAGGCCGAACTTGGCGACGATAAAACCTGTGCTCCATAACAACACAAAGAAGCCGGGCAAGGCCATCGGCGCCAGGGTCGTCAAGAAAGGAGCTTTGGGAGCTTTGCCGCTGGCGCCAGCCGCGGCGGGAAGATTGGACATGATATCAACTCGGGAAACGGGGTCGGCACCGGGGCGCTACGCCAGTGCGGGAGGCAAAGTCTAGCATGCTGCGCCGCACCCGTCCTGAAAGGCGGGGAAATAACAGTTTAGGGTTAAACCATTAACACACAGAAATTAAATATTTCTCTTTAGAAACAATGGTTTTTGATGTAAATCTATTCAATTGTTGCATCGCACAAGAATCGCTTGACTTCGTTTTTTTTCGCCGTAGAATAGGGTTTGTTGCGTTGCACAATTCTTGTTCAGCTTGAAAATTTAGATTCACCTGCTTTCCCAAACGGTACACGCAGCATCAAATTAACCAGATTTCGATTTTTTGGAGATTTATATGTTTTCAATTCCTGAGCAATTTTCGTCCGCTACCAAAACCAACCTGGAAGCCCAATTCGCCCTGTTCTCGTCGCTGACGAGCAAAGCCTTCGAAGGCATCGAAAAGATCGTCGAACTGAACCTGACCGCTGCCAAGGCAACGCTGGAAGAATCGACCGCCGCCGCCAAGCAATTGCTGTCGGCAAAAGATCCACAAGAATTCTTCTCGCTGAGCGCTGCTCAAGCCCAGCCTAGCGCCGAAAAAGCCATCGCTTACGGTCGTCACCTGGCTGCCATCACGTCGGGCACCCAAGCTGAATTCAGCAAAGCAGCTGAATCGCAAATCGCTGAAACCAACCGCAAAGTCCTGTCGCTGGTGGAAGAAGTCACCAAGAACGCGCCAGCCGGTTCGGAAAACGCCGTCGCCATGCTGAAAAGCGCCATCGGCAACGCCAATGCAGGCTACGAGCAATTCTCGAAAACCAGCAAGCAAGCCGTCGAAGCCATCGAAGCGAACCTGACATCGGCCGTGAACCAGTTCACGCAAGCGGCAGAAAAAGTCGTGCCACGCACGGCTGCCAAGTAATTATTGCGCGACCGCTACGGCGGTCCGCTGTTACCAGCTCCTCCAGGCATCCATCCCGCACTTCTCCGACGGATGCCATTATGCCCCAGCCTAGCTGGGGCATTTTTTATGCCTGAGCACTTCCTGAACGCTTACTCCCCCAGATACGCCGCCTTCACGCGCGGGTCATCGAGCATGGCGGCCGCGTTGCCGCCCATGGTGACCAGGCCGGAATCCATCACATAGCCGCGGTGCGCCGCTTGCAGAGCCAGGCGGGCATTCTGTTCGACCAGCAAGATCGTGATGCCTTCGGACGACACCTTGCGGATCACCTCGAAGATTTTCTCGACCATGATGGGCGACAGGCCCATCGATGGCTCATCGAGCAGCAGCAGCTTCGGATGGCTCATCAGCGCGCGCGCCATGGCCAGCATCTGCTGCTCGCCGCCCGACAGGGTGCCGGCCATCTGCGCCGCCCGCTCTTTCAAGCGCGGAAACACGTCGAACCACTTGGCGATGTCATCCTCGACACCGGCCTTGTCCGTGCGCGTGTAAGCGCCCATCATGAGGTTTTCCCGGATCGACATGCGGGTAAACACGCCCCGCCCTTCCGGCACCATCGCCAGTTTCCTTTCCACCAGGTGAAACGATTTCGTGCCTTTGAGCGGCTCGCCCAGGTAGCTGATCGTGCCTTCGATCTTGCATTCAGGCAAAGTGCCCGTGATGGCTTTCAAGGTCGTCGTCTTGCCCGCGCCGTTCGCGCCGATCAGGGCGATCAGCTCGCCTTCGTTGACTTCCAGGTCGATACCCTTGACGGCCTTGATGCCGCCGTAGGCCACGTGCAGGCCCGCCACCTTCAATATATTACTCATGCGTGCGATCCCCCCAGGTAAGCCTCGATGACGGCCGGGTTTTGTTGTATTTCGGCCGGCAAGCCTTCGGCGATGCGCTTGCCATATTCGAGCACCGTGATGCGGTCGCACAGTCCCATCATCAGTTTCACGTCGTGCTCGATCAACAGCACGGTCTTGCCTTCGGCCTTGATTTTCACCAGCAACTCGCGCAGGGCCAGCTTTTCCGTCGCGTTCATGCCGGCCGCCGGCTCGTCGAGGGCCAGCAGCGTGGGATCGGTCGCCAGCGCGCGGGCGATTTCCAGGCGCCGCTGGTCGCCATACGACAGGAAGCGCGCCGTACGGCTGGCGAACTGGGCGATGCCGACGAAATCGAGCAATTCCATGGCCCGCTTGCGGATGGACGCCTCTTCCTCGCGCGCCGCCTTGTGGCGGAAGATGGCGCCGAACACGCCCTGGTGCGAGCGCACATGGCGCCCCACCATGACGTTTTCCAGCGCCGTCATGTCGCCGAACAGGCGGATGTTCTGGAAGGTGCGCGCGATGCCCGCCTTGGCCACCTTGTGCGGCGCGGACGGCGAATACGGCTTGCCGGCCAGCTCGAAGGTGCCCGTATCGGGCTGGTACAGGCCGGTGATCACGTTGAAGAAGGTGGTCTTGCCGGCGCCGTTCGGACCGATCAAGCCGTAAATCTGCCCTTGCCGGATGGTGATGCCCACGTCGGTGAGCGCCTGCAAGCCGCCAAAACGTTTATTGACGCCGGCGATATTGAGAATGATCTGTTCGCTCATGCTATCCCTCCCTTAAGCGGACACGACGCCGGTGGATTTGTTCGGCTGGTCGACGTCGTGGTCGGGCCGGTCTTCGTGCTTCGGCGATGGCCACAGGCCGGCGGGACGGTTGAGCATGATCAACACCATGGCCAGGCCGTACAGCAACTGGCGCAGCACTTCCGCCTCGATCACCACGTGGCCGAACAGCGCCTGCTGGGCCGGCTCCACCACGTGGCGCAGCACTTCGGGTATCGAGGCGAGGATCACGCCGCCGAGAATCACGCCGGGGATATGGCCGATGCCGCCCAGCACCACCATCGCCAGCACGGCGATCGACTCCGTCAGCGAAAACGATTCCGGCGAGACAAAGCCCTGGAACGAGGCAAACATGGCGCCGGCCACGCCGCCGAACGAGGCCCCCATGGAAAAGGCCAGCAATTTCACGTTGCGCGTATTGATGCCCATGGCCTTGGCCGCGATCTCGTCTTCGCGGATGGCCACCCAGGCGCGGCCCAGGCGCGAATGCTGCAGGCGCTTGGTGACGAACACGACGGCGATGCACAGGAACAGGAACAGGAAGTAATAGGCATTCACGGACGGCATGGAAAAACCGGCCACCACGACGGTGCTGTTGGTGCCCGCCTCGCCCGCCAGGTTGACGCCGAAGATGCGGATCGGGTCGATCAAATTGATGCCTTGCGGGCCATTCGTGAAATTGATCGGGTCGTTCAAATTGTTCATGAAGATACGGATGATCTCGCCAAAGCCCAGGGTCACGATGGCCAGGTAGTCGCCGCGCAATTTCAAGGTGGGCGCACCCAGCAAGGCGCCGAACAGGCCGGCGACAAAAGCGGCCAGGGGCACGATGATCCAGATCGACAAATGGATGCCGTTTTCGCGGATTTCCGGCCCCATCAGCTGCACCAGGGTCTCGCCCAGCACCGGATATTGATTCACCACCGATTCGAGCAGGATGGCGAACTGCGGCGAGGCCAGCAAGGCCGTCAGGTAGGCGCCCACGGCGTAGAAGGCGATGTAGCCGAGGTCGAGCAGGCCGGCGAAGCCGACGACGATGTTCAGGCCCAGGGCCAGCATGATGTACAGCAAGGCCATGTCGATGATGCGCACCCACGAGTTGCCGAACTGCGCGGCAAAGAACGGGAACACCATCAGCAGCGCGGCCAGGCCCAGCATGCCGGCGTAGGCCTTGGTCGGATTTTTCTTCGCGTCAAAATCGAGTAGTGCCATGATTTAATCTCCCAGTTTCACATCAGGCACGGTCGGCCACGCGTTCGCCCATGATGCCGGACGGGCGCAAGGTCAGCACGATGATCAGCACGACGAAGGCAAAGATATCCTGGTAGTGGCTGCCCAGGAAGCCGCCCGTGATGTCGCCGATATAGCCGGCGCCCAGGCTCTCGATAATGCCCAGCAAGATACCGCCCAGCATGGCGCCATAGATATTGCCGATGCCGCCCAGCACGGCCGCACAGAAGGCTTTCAAGCCGGGGATGGCGCCCATGGAGAACTGGATGGACGCATAGTTGGCGCCCCACATCACGCCGGCCACGGCCGCCAGCGCGGCGCCGATGGCAAAGGTGGCGACGATGACCTTGTCGGAATCGACGCCCATGAGACCGGCCACGCGGGGGTTTTCCGCCGTGGCGCGCATGGCGCGGCCCATTTTCGTTTTTTCCACCAGCAAGACCAAGCCGCCCATCGACAGCGCGGCCAGGGCCAGCAGCAGCACTTGTGTTTGCGAAATCACGGCGCCGCCTATGTTGATGGGGTCGGTCGACAGCAATTGCGGGAAGGGCAAGGGATTGCGCGTCCAGATCATCATGGCGAAGGTTTGCAGCAGGATGGAGACGCCGATGGCGGTAATCAGGGGAGCGAGGCGGGGGGCGTTGCGCAGGCGGCGGTAGGCGACCCGCTCGATGATGATGTTGACCAGAATACAGATGGGGATGGCGCCGAGGATGGCGGTGGCCAGTTTCAGATAGCCGGGCCAGTCCGGCACATAAATGCCCAGCAGCTTGAGGATGGTCAAGCCCACCATGGCGCCGATCATGAGCACGTCGCCGTGGGCGAAGTTGATCAGGTTCAACACGCCGTACACCATGGTGTAACCGAGGGCGACTAAGGCATACATGCTGCCCAACACCAAGCCGTTAATGATCTGCTGGATGAATGTATCCATGATTGCCCTATCAAATATGCATTTTTCGGGAACAACTTCCGCCAGAACATGGGTCGCTGATACAAAAACGGCACCGGAGGAAGAATTCCTGCAGTGCCATCCCTGGACCGTTCTCACCAGCATGGTGCACGCACTGAAAACGGGCGTAACCTTGCTTAGTCATAACGACAACATATTCAAGCTTGAACCAATCATAACGATCTTTTGCAAAAACTAAGCTTGGAATAATGCGATCATTTCCGAATTAAATTCGGCTTTGAGGTAACTCCTCATCGATACGCCGTCGTCCTGGCAACTCAGGCGACGTCGCGCTTGAGGCCATCGAGGCCTTTCGGCATCGGGAACGTGACGGCTTCCTGCACGCCGTCGAGCGGGCGCACGCTCTTCACGCCGCACTCTTTCAGGCGGTCGATGACGGCTTGCACCAGCACCTCGGGCGCCGAGGCGCCAGCGGTCACACCCACGCGCAGCTTGCCTTCCAGCCAAGCGGGATCGATTTGCGAGGCATTGTCGACCATGTAGGCTGGCGTGCCCATCTTCTCGGCCACTTCGCGCAGGCGGTTCGAATTCGAGCTGTTCGGGCTGCCCACGACGATCACCACTTCCACTTGCGGGGCCATGAATTTCACGGCTTCCTGGCGGTTGGTGGTGGCGTAGCAGATGTCGCCTTTTTTCGGCTCGGCGATGTTCGGATATTTCAGCTTCAAGGCCGCAATAATGTCGCGAGTGTCGTCAACTGACAACGTTGTTTGCGACACATAGGCCAGGCTCTCCGGATTGGCTACCTGCAATGCCGCCACATCATCGAGCGTTTCCACCAGATGCATGCCCATGTCGGCCTGCCCCATCGTGCCTTCCACCTCGGGATGGCCGTCGTGGCCGATCATGATGATCTCGCGGCCTTCACGGCGCATCTTGCCCACTTCCATGTGCACCTTGGTGACCAGCGGGCACGTCGCGTCAAAAATGCTCAGGCCGCGCGATTCCGCCTCGGCGCGCACGGCTTTCGACACGCCATGCGCGGAAAACACGAGCGTATTGCCAGCAGGCACGTCATCGAGGTCATCGATGAAGATGGCGCCCTTGTTGCGCAAGTCGGCCACCACATAGGCGTTGTGGACGATTTCATGGCGCACATAGATCGGCGCACCAAATTGCTGCAAGGCACGTTCGACGATTTCGATCGCCCGGTCGACGCCCGCGCAGAAACCGCGGGGCTGGGCCAGTAACAGTTCTTTATCCATCGCTATTCCTTCACAGCACCGAAATGAGCTTGACTTCAAAGCGCAGCGGCTGGCCGGCCAGCGGATGATTGAAGTCGAACAGGGCCGAGTCCTCGCGCATTTCGCGCAGCACGCCGGCAAAGCGGCCGCCGCCCGGCGCGGCGAAGTCGACCAGGTCGCCGATCTTGTAGTCGGCACCGGGCACCGAGTTTTCGTCCAGCGTCGCGCGCGAAACCGACCGCACCAGCTCGGGATTGCGCTCGCCAAAGCCTTCGCCGGCGGCCAGCTCGAACGTCTGGTGCGTGCCTTCAGGCAAGCCCAGCAGGCGCTGCTCGAGGAATGGCGCCAGCTGGCCCTGTCCCAGCATCAAGGTAGCAGGATTTCCGCTAAAGGTAGTGACAATATCAGTACCGTCAACAGTAGCAAGACGATAATGCAGGGTGAGGTAAGCCGCTTCGGTGACGACTGCTGGTTGCTCGTTGGACATAGTGAGTTTTCAAGTAGCTGATGCAAAACGATATTGTAAGCCACACTGGCCACGCCTGCCCCATGGCTTCGTCAAAGATGAGCGGTATGGCGCACAAGCAGGAGAAAAACGGGAAGAGGCAGGCGCGCCGCGGCGCCCGCCTGGAGGGAAGCATCAATCAGTTGGCGGCAAGTTCGGCAACATTGGGCAGGCTGTCGAGCAAGGCGGCCACGTCCTGGCGGGACTCGCTGGAAAAGCCCATCTGCGCCGTCACGTTGATCTTGCCGTCGGCCTCCTGCGTGGCCGCGAAGTTGGCAATGCCCAGCGCGCGCTCGAACAGTATCACCTTCTTGCCGCTATTGAGATCGGTGGCCGACACCTTGCCCAGCCCACCTTCCTGCGACACCAGGATAGGCCGTCCCGGCACATTGAACCAGTTAATGCGCCAGAAATAATGGCTCATGTTGCGCGTGCCATTTGGTTCGAAAGCGCTTTCAAAGGAATCCATCTGCGCGCATTTGGCGATAAAGTAATTTTTTTGCTTGCACGCACTCATCACCTGCACCTGCTTGCTTTCCAGCGAAATATTGACTGGAACCAGGCGGCTATTCTGGATATTAAGCAGGGCATAATCCTCTTTCTTGTTCATGCCCACCGTGGCGCCCAGCGACTGCACGGCGCTGAACAGGCCCGCCAGAGAGTTGCCCCCTTGCGTGCCATTCGAGGTAGGCGTGCGTTCGAGCAGAATGTAGCCCGTATTGGCAATATCACCATTTTGCAGGGCGGCAATAGAAAACGCCTCCGGTGCGATGATATTCGTCGTGCCATTGCCGGGGATATAGCGGAATCCCGTATTGTCGCGGGCGATCACGAAGCCGCGCGACGACGGTATCAGGCGGTAGCCATTGAATTTTTTGCCCGTCACCGTGGTGACTTGCCACAACATCCCCTGCTTTTGCGCCGTGGCAATGGTAATCGGCTCGGTATTGGACAGGGCACGGCCGACCTTCACGACATATTCGCCGGGACTGGTTTCCGCCAGATACGTAAAATCGCCCGACTGCGCATCAAATCCGTAGGTCGTGATCTTGCCTTCGGGATCGATATAGCGTTGACCATTGATGGCAAAACCGTCTCGGAAGCGTTCGAATTGCACGCCGTGCGTCAAGGTCGGCAACTGCTTGAAAGCAGTTGCCAGGTCCGCATCACTGCGTTGCGGCAACAGCGTGGCCGGTGCAGCCTGCTGCGCCATGGGCTGCGGCGCCATGCCCTGCGCTTGCAGGGCGCGCCCCATTTGCTGCTGCAACAGCATGGTCAGCATCTGTTTTTGTTGTTCCGGCGTCAAGGCATCAAGGTTTTGCGCTTGCACCGGCTGTGCGGAGATCAAGGCGCCGAATAACAGGGTGATACTTTTTTTCATGAGGTCGTCGTCGATTCATCAGGAAGGTCAAAATTGCAGCCCGACTGCACTGCTCGGCATTACCGGCTACCACATGGGCATGACTAAATTGGCAATAATTAATATCATAAGTCATACATGATTAAATTGCCAGCAGGAAATAAAATAGCCCCCATGGCAATTCATGCTGGCACGTCGCCATGGCGCGTCTTAGGCCCATATCAGTACGCCACGCTGCGCCGTGACGATAATGCAGTGTGAGGCCGGCGATCACGGCGCTGGCCGGGACTGGGTGTCCCACTGGCAAACCCCGCAAAGGCGCGACGAAGGAGAACAGCATGGGCATCAAGGACTGGCCGGCCCGCGAACGGCCGCGCGAACGCCTGATCGAGGATGGCGCACACTCGCTGTCGGATGCGGAATTGCTGGCCGTGTTCCTGCGCACCGGCGTGCGCGGCAAGAGCGCGGTGGAACTGGCACGCGACACGGTCGAGCACTTCGGCTCCCTGCGGGGCCTGTTTGGCGCCAGCCTCGTGAGTTTTTCCGCCGTGCATGGCATGGGCAGCGCCAAGTTTGCCCAGCTGCAAGCAGTCATGGAACTGGCGCGGCGCGCCATCATCGAGGATTTGCAGGCGGGCCAGGCTTTGAATTCCCCCCACGCCGTCAAAGACTATTTGCGCCTGACCTTGGGCAACCTGGCGCACGAAGCGTTTCATGTGTTGTTTTTGGACGTCAAGAACCGCCTGATCACGACCCAGGAAATGTTTCGCGGCACCCTCACCCACACCAGCGTGTATCCGCGCGAAGTGGTGAAACAAGCGCTGCTGCACAACGCGGCCAGCGTGATGCTGGCGCATAACCACCCGTCCGGCACGCCGGAACCGAGCGAAGCGGATTTATTGCTCACGCGCGCGCTGGTGCAAGCCTTGTCGCTGGTGGACGTGCGCATCCTCGACCATTTCGTCGTGGCCGGTCGGCAAGTGCATTCGTTCGCGGAACATGGCCAGATCTAGGCCAGGACTGGCCAGGCAGCAGTTAACCATGTGTAAACAAGGACATACGTGAACACACCGCCACGCTTATCTAACAGTAAACAGCGCCGTTTACCAGTGCCGTCCCCTATGAAGAAGGGTAAAAGTCAAATTGTTAAATTATTTCAATACAACATGACACAATTGTTTTTCGCAAGTCATTGATAAATCGGCTTATTTTGGATATACTCTCGTTTTTCCAATTTGGAATATCTTTAAGGAGTGCGCCATGGCACGTGTTTGCCAAGTCACTGGGAAGAAGCCGATGGTCGGCAACAATGTTTCCCATGCAAACAACAAAACCAAACGTCGTTTTTTGCCTAACTTGCAGAATCGTCGTATTTTTGTTGAATCTGAAAACCGCTGGGTCTCCCTGCGTTTGTCCAACGCCGGTCTGCGCGTCATCGATAAAGTCGGCATCGACGCCGTATTGGTCGATATGCGCGCTCGTGGCGAAAAAGTCTAATTAGCAGAATAAGGGAGCTATCATGGCAAAATCAGGCCGCGACAAAATCAAGTTAGAATCGACCGCCGGTACGGGTCACTTCTACACGACTACCAAAAACAAGCGTACGACGCCTGCGAAAATGGAGATCATGAAATTTGATCCTAAAGCACGCAAGCACGTAACGTACAAAGAAACCAAAATCAAGTAATTGATCTTGTGTTCTGTAAAAAGAGCCGCTCCGATGAGCGGTTTTTTTTCGCCCTGATTTTGACGCCGCCCTCCTCCTTTTGCCAAGGCGAAAAAAAAGGCCCTGGAATCCAGGGCCTTGATATGGCGCAACAGACTAATCAGGCATAGCTGCGCAGGCGCAGTGAAAAGTCTTGCAACGACTGGATACCCGACGCTTCGGCGCGCGTGCACCAGTCTTGCAGCTTCTGCAGCAACTGCTCGCGCGTAAAGTGGGAACGCTCCCAGATGGCGCCCAGCTCCACGCGCATGTGGTGCATGGTTTCCAGCGCCTTGCTGTGCTGGAACAGTTCCGACAGCTGCTCGTGGTGCGCCTCGGCCAGCTTGCCCGGTTCGCGCTGCATCAGCTTGCGCGACGATTTCAGGAAACGCTTTTCCAGCTCGGCCTTGTGCTTCAGGTGTTCCAGCTCTTCCTTCCAGGCATGCTTGATCGATTTCGCGTACTTGGCCATCACGTCGTAGCGATTGGCGATGACCGACTGCAAGGTCTCGAAATCCGCTTCCAGCTTGCCGTGCGAGAACTTCGGTTCCGGCGCCAGCTTTTTCACCTTGGCCAGGCCCAGCATTTCCAGCGCGCGGATATACGCCCAGCCGATATCGATTTCATACCATTTCGACGACAGCTTGGCCGACGTCGCATACGTATGGTGGTTGTTATGCAACTCTTCGCCGCCGATCAGGATGCCGAAGGGAATGATGTTGGTGGCCGCGTCGGCGCAATCATAGTTGCGGTAACCCCAGTAGTGACCGATGCCGTTGATGATGCCGGCTGCCGTGATGGGTATCCACATCATTTGCACGGCCCACACGGAAATGCCGATCACGCCGAACAACACGAAATTGATGACGAACAGCGACACCACGCCCAGCCAGCTGTACTTGGTGTACAGGTTGCGCTCGATCCAGTCCGTCGGCGTGCCGTGACCGTACTTGGCCATGGTTTCCATGTTCTTCGATTCAGCGCGGTACAGCTCGGCGCCTTCCCAGAACACTTTCTTGATGCCGCGCGTCACGGGGCTGTGCGGATCTTCTTCCGTATCGCACTTGGCATGGTGCTTGCGGTGGATGGCCGCCCACTCTTTCGTTACCTGGCCGGTCGTCAGCCACAGCCAGAAACGGAAGAAGTGGCTGGGAATCGCGTGCAATTCCAGCGCCCGGTGGGCCTGGTGGCGGTGCAGGTAAATCGTGACGCTGGCGATCGTGATATGCGTGACCACCATGGTGTACAGGAAAACTTGCCATGCGGACAGATCGGTAATGCCAGTGGCCATGAACTGCAAAACGTCGTGTAAAACGGAACTCAATGTCATTACTGCTACTCCAAGTGGTCAGGGCGTGCGCACGGTCGCTCCAGTGACTCTGGAGGTCCGGCAGAGTTAATTTTAGGCGTGATTGTACGCCCTAATGGGTGCTATCAGGCAAAATCGGAGGCAGGCAGCGAGGTTAGGGCTGGGTGCCGGATGGCGCGGACTCACCCTCTGCCGCACCCGCGAGCGGGACAGGAGGCGTACCAACAATACGCAATTCACGTTGCGGAAACGGTACAGTGACCTTATGTTCCTGCAAGGTGCGCCAGATGGCGCGGTTCACATTCGACTTCACGCCGCCGGTGCCGTTTTCCGGGTCCGCGATCCAGAAGCCGATCTGCACATCGAGGCCGTCGGCGCCGAAACGCACGAGGGTGGCCGATGGCGGATTGCTTTGCGACACACGCGGCACCTTGGCCGTCGCCGCTTCCAGCAAGGGGAAGATGACATCGATATCCGTTTCATAGCCCACCGACACGGCCGTCGACAGCCAGACCATGCGGTTACTCAGCGACATGTTCTGCACGCCGCCGGAAATCAGCATTTCATTCGGCACGATGGATTCAACGCCATCGCCACCCAATAACACAGTATAGCGCGTATTGATCTGCGTCACCTTGCCCGTGAACTGGCCGACGGTGATCATGTCGCCGATGGTGAGACTGCGGTCGAGCAGGATGATGAAGCCGGAGACAAAGTTCGCGGCGATCTTTTGCAAGCCGAAGCCCAGCGCCACGCCGAAAGCGCCGCCAAACACGGACAGCACCGTCAGGTCGATGCCCACCAGCGACAGGCTGACCAGCACGGAAACGAGGATCAGCACGGCGCGGCCCATGCGCGACAGCACCACGCGCAAGGAGGTGTGCAAGCCCTGCATTTTCATCAGGCGCTCGTCGAGCGAGGTGCCGGCCCACATGGCCAGCACCAGCAGCACGGCAACGGAAATAGCGGCTTGCAAGATGGCAGCCACGGAGACCTTGTTGCGGCCCAGCGGTACGACGATGCCTTCCAGGAAGGTATGCAGTTCCGGCCACAGGCCCGTGATATACAGGGCCATGCCCGCCCACACCACCACCGTGAATATCTTTTCCAGCAACAACATGGTGGGGCTGATATCGCCATGGCGGGCAAAAATGCGGCGCAGCACATAAAAACCGAAGCGCACCAGCGCCATCGAGGTACACAGGGGAATGGCGATACTGAGCAGGTTCACCGACTGGAACTTGGCCAGGAAGTGTTGTGCAATACCCAGCAGCATGGCCGCCAGCACGGGCGTCAGGATGCGGATGAAACTGTCCGTGCGCTGCAAGGTTTCCGGCGTGGCGGGCGTCGCCGCCGCTTCCGCGCGGTGATGCAGGAACACGCGCAACTGCCGCACCAGCAGCCAGCTCAGCGCCATGCAGGCGACGATGACCAGCGCCTGCCACAAGATGGCCGGTTGGCGGAAATCGTCGACAAAATCAGTGATCAGGTTGAGCAGCGGGGTTTCGTTCATGGCGGATGGTCTGGAAGATGGTGCAGGGAAATAACCGGGCGGGGCGCCCACAGCCTGCGCCAGGCTGGCTGGCGCAAGTGCTTGGCCACCGCTGCGATGCTGCAGCGGCGGCCCGTGACAAACTTACTCGGCGGCTTCAGCGTCAGCGTCGTCGGCCGGTTTTTCATCGGCGTAGACTTTTTTCGGCATGACCTTGCGCTCGAACACGGCGGCGAAGAAGCCGTCGGTATGGTGCAGGTGCGGCAGCAATTTCAGGTAGTCGCCCATTTCCAGCTCGATCTTCTGTTCGGCCAGCACCTTGCTCATCGGCACCAGGGTGAAGTCGGGATGGGCCGCCAGGAATTGCTCGGCGATAAAATCGTTTTCTTCGTTCAGGAAGCTGCAGGTGGCGTACACCAGGCGGCCGCCGCCCTTGACCAGGCGCGCCGCGCCGGCCAGGATGGCGGCCTGCTTGGCTTGCAGCTCGACGATCGAGTTCGGCTGCTGGCGCCATTTCACGTCCGGATTGCGGCGCAGGGTGCCCAGGCCGCTGCACGGGGCGTCAACCAGCACGCGGTCGATCTTGCCGGCCAGGCGCTTGATCTTGGCATCGCGCTCATGCGCGATCTGCACCGGATGCACGTTCGACAGGCCGCTGCGGGCCATGCGTGGCTTCAGCTTGGCCAAACGCTTTTCCGACACGTCGAACGCATACAAACGGCCCGTGTTGCGCATCAGCGCACCCAATGCGAGCGTCTTGCCGCCCGCGCCGGCACAGAAATCGACCACCATCTCGCCGCGCTTGGCGCCGACGATCTGCGACAGGATCTGGCTGCCTTCATCTTGCACTTCGATGGCGCCGCTCTGGAACAACGGCATGTTTTGCAGCGATGGCTTCTTGATCACGCGCAGCCCCAGCGGCGCGTAGGGCGTCGGGGTGCTGAGGATCGGTGCTTCGGCCAGGGCCAGCATCACATCTTCACGCGTGGCCTTGAGCGAGTTGACGCGCAAGTCCAGCGGCGCAGGTGCGTTCAGCGCATCGGCCAGCTTCATGGTTTCCGCTTCGCCGAACTGGGCGATCAGCTTGTCGAACAGCCAGGTCGGCATGTTGGCGCGCATGTTCGACGGCATCAGGCTGCGGTCGATCTGCGTGATGCGTTCCAGCCATTCGACTTCTTCTTCCGTCAGGCCGCCCAGGGAGTCGGCACCGACGGCTTCGGCCAGGCCGAGGATGGTCAAACGGCGCATGGTCGGGCCACTGCCCGCTTCGGCGAAATCGGTAAAGAACGACTTGTTGCGCAGCACGGCATAAATGCCTTCGGCGATGGCGCCGCGTTCGCGCGAACCGAGGCGCGGATGGTCGCGGAAATAGCGCGACAGGGTGGTGTCGGCCGGGGCCGTGAAACGTAAAATTTCGCGCAATACTTCTTCAGCATTGGCAAGTATCGCTGGTGGCAATCTCATTGTTATTCTTCCTGTAATATTTTATTGAGGGTCCACGCGGACCTGGCCATGCTCGACTGACAGTTTATCGTCAATGAACAGGCGGATGGCGCGCGGGTAAAGCAGATGTTCCTGTACCAGCACGCGCGCCGATAAGCTGTCTTCTGTGTCGCCTGGCAAGACGGGGACTGTCGCGCTCGCCACGGCCGGGCCATGATCGAGCTCGGCGGTCACGAAATGCACGGTCGCGCCGTGTTCCGTCACACCCGCCTCAAGTGCCTGGCGGTGCGTCGCCATGCCCGGGAACAGCGGCAGCAGCGACGGGTGGATATTGAGCATGCGCCCCGCGTAATGCTCGACGAAGGGCGGCGTCAGGATGCGCATGAAACCGGCCAGCACGACCAGGTCGGGGGCGAAGCCGTCGATCACGGCTTGCAGCGCCGCATCAAACTGCTCGCGGCTGGCATAATCCTTGTTGGCAACGACTGCCGTCGCTATCCCATGTTCCGCGGCAAAAACCAGTCCCTGGGCGTCGGCCCGGTTACTGATGACGGCGGCAATCCGGGCTGGCCATTGCTCGGCTTGCGCCGCGCGGACGACCGCCTCCATATTGCTGCCGCGTCCGGAAATGAGGATAACGATATTTTTCATAGCGCGCATTGTACCCGCTATGGCGATGCGAATCTAGAAAGGCCGGTATTATTGTTGCGGCGCAACATAAGCGCCAGCGCGCCGCAGCCGCCCGGCGATGCCGAGTCTCACCGGTGCAGGAGGCCGGTTTGACGGCGTCGCGGCAAGAGTAAGTATTTACTCGAACGAATAGAAGACGCGGAACGGCACTTTCTTCTCGGCCCAGTAGTCGGCGGCATCGCGGAACACGTCGAGCAGGATCTCGCGCGCTTCCTTGTCGAATTTTTGCGTATTTGGCAATTGCTCGAGCACCACCAGGAAGCCCGTTTGCGTGCCGGCCTTGTGCATGGTATCCGTCAGGCACAGGCGCAGGGCATCGAAATTCTTGGCCAGGTTTTTAGGAAACAGGAATGCTTCTGCAATAATGCCGATGACTTGTTGCTTGGTCTGTCCAGCGTTGCAATGCGCATATAAAAAGTGCTGCCCGAGACGGATCGCCTCGTCTTGTAACTCGGTCACGCGAAAGGCACGGATGGACTGGACAAGGTTGGGCGGCACGGTTAGTAACAAACTCATTTTTCCCTCAAATCGACCTGTTATGTATGGATTTTTTCTAGCTGCTCTTCTTATTGCATCCCCGCACGCGGGTCAATGCGCACGCGGTGATTCGATCTGTATCCACTTTTATGCGATTCAGTGCGATTTTATATAAGCCATACGCGTATTAGGGTAACGTGTTGTCCTGCATGAATCAACCCGAATATGATGTCAAACGCAAGATTTGTTACAAACCGCTGGTTTCAAGTCACTTCAACATCTTGTATCGATTGAAAGTGCATGTTACAGACTGTGGGGCAAGGGGCTTGGGCTGTTACATTTTGTTGCCATGCGAACGACAACCGGCCAGCGAGTCGGATTACTATAGACTCAAGTTGTAAAAAATACCCTGAAAGATTCTCTACATAATGAGGTTAGAAATGAACTTGCAAGCCAAATTGATGATGTCAGCCCTCTGTATCGGCACATTGCCACTCGCTCAGGCTGCCGACTTTGAAGATTTCGGCAAGGTCGTGCGCGTCGTGCCGCAGGTGGAACAGATCAATCGTCCACGCCAGGAATGCCGTACGGAATACGTGCAAGTGCAAGCGCCGCCGCAACAGCGCAGCGCTGGCGGCTCCATCGTCGGCGGTATCGCCGGCGCCCTGCTCGGCAGCCAGGTCGGTGGCGGCAATGGCCGCACGGCCGCAGCAGCGGCTGGCGCGATTGCCGGCGCCGTCGTCGGTGACCGCGTCGACAACCAGAACAATTACCAGGGCGGCATGCAGGAACAAGCCGTCAAGCAATGCCGTCAGGTCGACCACTGGGAATCGCGCAACAATGGCTACCAGGTCACCTACGACTACCGCGGCCGCAACTACACAAGCATCATGTCCTACGATCCGGGCGAACGCATCCGTTTGCGCGTCTCGATCGAACCCGCTCAACAGTAAGCGCAGCAAGCGGCCCGTACCATGCCAGCCCCAGCGGCTGGCATTTTTTATGGCACGCTATAATGCGGCACACTTTCAGGCCGCCTTATGCTTATCAAACGAAAATCCATCGAACAAGTCGAATCCTCGCGCCCCGCGCGCAAGCCCCGCTATGCCCCAGTCACCCTGTCGGAAATGGATGGCGTGCGCTATCTGCATTTCGGCACGGAATGGGTGCAGGGCGCCATGCG
Organism: Janthinobacterium sp. PSRC1-1; assembly: GCF_049897525.1. NCBI lineage: Bacteria > Pseudomonadati > Pseudomonadota > Betaproteobacteria > Burkholderiales > Oxalobacteraceae > Janthinobacterium > Janthinobacterium sp. PSRC1-1. The sequence continues at coordinate 45,876 of NZ_JAFCWK010000005.1, read as the reverse complement.
CATCCGCAAACCGGACTGGCCGGAACTCGAATACGCACAGCAGATGATGGCGTGGATGCTGTGGATCGCGCAACCGCAGCGCCTCGCCCAACTGGGCCTGGGCACGGGCGCGCTGACCAAGTTCTGCTACCGCCAGTTCCCGCAGGCGCAAGTCGAAGCCATCGAACTGAACCCGTCCGTCATCACCATCTGCGCCTCGATGTTCAAGCTGCCGCCCAACGATGAGCGCCTGCACGTGCGCGAGATGGATGCGCTCGACTACGTCAACGATGAAGCCAACCACGGCACCCTGGACGCCCTGCAGGTGGACCTGTATGACGCCACGGCACGCGGTCCCGTGCTCGACAGCGCGGACTTCTATTCCGCCTGCTGCGCCTGCCTGGCGCCGCACGGCATCATGACGGTCAACCTGTTCGGCGACCACCCCAGCTATGCGAAGAACATCAAGGCGATGAAGTTTGCGTTTGCACAGGTGATCTGCCTGCCGGAAGTCCATGATGGGAATGTGGTGGCGATCGCGTTCAAGACGAAAGTGGCGCTCGATGCCGAAGCGCAAGTGGCTCTGCTGGAACGCGCCAAGCAGATCGTCGCCGAGACCAAGCTGCCTGCCAAGACCTGGGTCAAGGGCATCGTCAGCACCCTGTAAGCGCCGGCACACCCACGCAAGGCCGGCAGCCCTGAAAGGCGCCGGCCATGTCCGCCTCCCCTCCGCCCTCCCCCATTTCACCCAACACGCCGCTGCAATTGCCGCAACTGCTGGCCTGGCTGCAGGAAGACGGCTTGCTCGATGCGGCGCAAGCGGCGGCCATCGACGCCCAGGCCGCTCGGCTGCCGGCGCCCCCCTTGCATCCGCTGTGCAGCATCGCCCATGGCGCGCTCACGCTCGACACCCTGTGCGCCTGGCTGGCGCAACGCTCGGGCTTGCCGTATGTGCGCATCGATCCCTTGCACATCGATTTCAGCCAGGTGGCCGACGTCATGACGGCCGGCTATGCGGCCCGCTTCAACATCCTGCCCGTGGACAGCACGCTTGAGCGCATCGTCATCGCCACGGCCCAGCCCTACGCGCTCGCTTGGCAGGCGCAGCTGGGAACGCTGGCACCACGCAAGCTGAGCCTGGTCATCGCCAATCCGCTGCACATCGCCGACGCCATCGCGCAATTTTTCAGCCTGGCCACTTCCGTCAAGGTGGCAAAACTGGCGTCCACGCAGGACATGGCGCTGCGCCAGAATGTCGAGCAGCTGGTGGAACTGGGGCGCAACAAGACCAGCCTCGACGCCAACGACCAGCACGTGGTGCGCATCGTCGACTGGCTGTGGCAATACGCGTTTGCCCAGCGCGCCTCCGACATCCATCTGGAACCGAAGCGCGATGCGGGCCTCGTGCGCCTGCGCATCGATGGCCGCCTGCACCAGGCGTATCAATTGCCGCCCGTGGTGCTGCTGGCCATGACGGCGCGCATCAAGTTGCTCGGGCGCATGGACGTGGTGGAAAAGCGCCGCCCCCAGGATGGCCGCATCAAGACGCGCAATGCGCAAGGCCAGGAAATCGAGCTGCGCCTGTCGACCTTGCCCACGGCCTTTGGCGAAAAGCTCGTCATGCGCATCTTCGACCCGGAAGTGGCCGTCAAAAGCCTGTTTGAGCTGGGCTTTCCGCCCGCGGACGCCGAACGCTGGCGCCAGCTGACGGCGCGCGCGCACGGCATCGTGCTGGTGACGGGCCCCACCGGCTCGGGCAAGACCAGCACCCTGTACAGCACCCTGAAGGCGCTGGCCGGCAGCGAAGTCAATGTCTGCACGGTGGAAGACCCCATCGAAATGGTCGAACCGGCCTTCAACCAGATGCAGGTGCAAACCCAGGCCGGCATCGAACTGTCGTTTGCCGATGGCGTGCGGGCGCTGATGCGGCAAGATCCCGACATCATCATGGTGGGCGAGATTCGCGACCTGGCCACGGCCGAGATGGCCATGCAGGCGGCGCTGACGGGCCATTTGGTGCTGTCGACCCTGCACACCAACGACGCGCCCTCGGCCGTCATGCGCCTGCTGGAACTGGGCTTGCCCGCTTATTTGCTGGAAGCGTGCCTGGCCGGCGTGCTGGCGCAGCGATTGCTGCGCTGCCTGTGTCCGGACTGCAAGCAGCCGGGCGCCGCCCCGGACACCGCCGCATGGCAGCGCCTGACGGGCGGCCAGCTGGAACGGCCGCAGGCCACGTACCGCCCCGTCGGCTGCGCCCTGTGCCGGCACAGCGGCTACCTGGGGCGTGCCGGCATTTATGAACTGCTGAGCGTGACGGAAACGTTCGGCCAGCTGATCAAGGCGGGCGCCGACCTGCACGCCTTGCGCCGCCAAAGCCTGCTCGACGGCATGACGCCGCTGCGCATCGCCGGCGCGCGCAAAATCATCGATGGCACGACCAGCATCGAGGAAGTGCAAAAGCTCACGGCAGCCCTGCCTTAACTGATCAGCACTTTCTCGCAGGAATGCTTTGCATTCTTTTTCAACTGATATATAATGCGGCCTCTTTCGGGTCGTTAGCTCAGCTGGTAGAGCAGCGGACTTTTAATCCGTTGGTCGCAGGTTCGAATCCCGCACGGCCTACCACGAATGCGCAGTACTAAAAAGCCCATCCTCACGGATGGGCTTTTTTCGTTTCCGGTCCGCACGGTTATACTGGCTCTTCGTCTTGCCAATCCTGAAAGAAACACATGAAACTTGCAGCCCTGCTTGTCCCCGCCCTGCTGCTGTGTGCACAAGCTCAGGCGCAGCCGCCCATCGTGCTCGACGGCCAGTACAGCCTGCGCACGGATGAAATGAGCCTGGAGATCATCGGCGACCGCGTCTGCTTCGCGCCCGACAAGGCGCAGTGGGGCCGTCTGCCCAGGCCGGCGGCTTCGCACGCTGTGTGGTTTTGTTTCAGCAACGATGGCGAGGCGCGCCGGCTGCTGCGCGTGCCCGCGCGCCAGGCCGACAATTGCGGCTGGCAGGCGCGTGCGCGCATCATCATCGACAGCTACCAACCGTATATGGAGCAAGGCGACGGCAACGACATGGCGCGCCTGGCCTCGGTGGTGAAAGTGGCGCAACCGAACGCCATCGCCTGCGAGTAGCAAGTTTACCTACCCTAGTCGAGTTCGTATTCCTCTAAATAACGGACAAACAAGTCGCCATCGGCCAGCGGGCACGCAAACCCCGCGCCCCAGTCGGCCAGCAGCAACTGCTCTTTCATGGGCAGCAGCAGCAATTGCGGCATGGCGTCGCTGCACCACAAATCCACCACGATGCCGTCGTCACCCAGGCCGGCAAACAGGGTTTCCGTCTTCTCGCCGCCAAAGGCCAGCACGTTCTTGCATTCCACGCGGTAACTGCTGTAGCCCGTGTAGACGGCGTCATACGGCGGCATGGCGTCCGCCAGCGCCAGGCGCAGCTGCTCCATCGTGAGGCCCAGCGCGCGCATCTGCGACGGCGGCGCCTCGGGCACGTACATCTGCGTCCAGCCGGCGCCGCTGCGGTGCGCATCGGCGAACACCTGCTGCTCGCCCATCTGCGTCAAACAGTGCTGCAAGTTATCCAGCGGCAGCAGTTCGATCATGCAAAAATCGTCTTCGTGGTAATAGGCTTCCCGCATGCTTCAATTCTCCAGCAAATCTTGTAATTGGCTATTGCGCCGCGCAGTCAACCGGCCAGCCCAGGTGTCGCTGGTGACGGCCGGATAGCGCACGGCGCCAAAGTTCATCCAGGCATCGCGGTACGCCAGCCACAGGCGCTGGGTGGCGCGGATGCCATCCTTGCCCACGGCGCCCGCATAGGTTTCCGCCGGCTTTTTCATCAGCTTGCCGTAGATGACGTTGAGCTCCTTGTCGAGCGCCGCCACCTGCTCTTTGGACATGCTGGCCGGCAGCTTGCCCGCCTCGTACTCGCGCAGATCCTGCGCCAGCAAGTCGAGCTCTGCCGTGCGGGCGGCGATGCTCAGGGCGGCGCGCGCCGTGCCGCTCAAGTCCGTTTCATTCGCTGCGCGCGCATCGGCAAACTTGCTTGCCGCCGCCTGCAGTTTTTGCAGCGATGCTTGCGCCACGGCAGGCATGCTTGCGCTGACCTTACCTGTCGCCTGCGCGCGCACGCGCTGCTTTTGCCGCGCATCGATGGCGCTGCACACACCCATCATGTAGCCGCTGGTGATGTCGTCGCACAAATCGATCAGGCCGCGTCCGCTGGCGTTAATCTGCTGCAAGTGTTCGATGCGGCCCTGCATCTCGGCCGGCGCCGCATCGATGCTGCACGCATACTTGAGCGCCAGCAGCGGATCTTTCTGCACGCCCTGTCCATTCAGGTACAGCATCATCAGCACGGCGCTGTTTTGCGTGGCCATCGCGCAATGGCGCGCGGGACGCCAGTCGGCAGGCTTGGGCGAAGACATACTCTTGGTATCGTAATACAGGTCCGTTGCCTGGCACTGCTGCAAGGCAGCCACGGCGGACGGCGCCGGCAAGTCGGCGGGCGGCGGCGCCGCATCCTTGACCTTCAGGCAAGTCGCATACCAGGCCGTGCTTTCCGCGTGGCCCACGCCCATGGCGCTGGTATTCGGGTAGGGAGCGGCGGCGGCAAAGCCCGGGGCGGCCAGCAGCGCGCCCGCGCCCAGCAAGAGCGTTTTCAATGAGGGTAGACAAATTTTCATGTTCAGGCAGCGCCAGCGTGAGTAAAGCGGCAAGTTTAACTGATCAGCCAGGCCGCACCCGCCCGTTACACGCCCATCCGCCTGGTAAGTAACGGTACTCCGCCTTGGCAGTGCAGGAAACCATGGGCAATAATGTTGCCCGCTGTACTCTTTTTCACTTCCCGGACCACGCCCATGACCCTACCCCGTCTTCGCCGTTCCCTCGGCTCCCTGCTGATCGCAGCGGCCTGCGCCTCGCTGGCAACGGCCGTCCACGCCGCCGATACCACGCCGGCATCGCCAGTTACCGCCACGCAAGCCAATGCCAAACATGCCATCACGCATGAAGACGTGTGGCTGATGAAACGCGTGGGCGCCCCCGTCGCCAGCCCCGACGGGCACTGGGCCGTGTTTTCCGTGGTCGACAGCGCCTACTCTAGCCAAGAGCAATGGTCGGACCTGTGGATCAAGTCGCTGCTTGACGACAGCCCCGCGCGCCGCCTGACCTATTCCAGGAGCGGCGAAAGCGCCGTGGCCTGGTCGCCGGACAGCCGCCAGCTGGTGTTCGTCGCCAAGCGCGATGGCGACGAGGCAGGCCAGATTTACCGCCTCGACGTGGCCGCCGGCGGTGAAGCGCAACGCCTGACCTCGCTCACCCTGGGCGCGCGCATGCCAAAGTGGAGTCCGGATGGCAAGCAATTGCTGTTCATCAGCGACATCTATCCAGGCAACAAGACGGAAAGCGACGTCAAGCAAAGCGCGAAGGAGCGCAAGGAACGCAAGGTCAGCGCCCGTTCATATGAAACGACGGCACCGCGCCATTTCGACAAATGGCTGACCGACAAGCAGGTGCGCCTGTTCATCGTCGATGCGCAACCGGAAGCGACGCCGCGCGACATCCTCTCGGGCACGCAACTGGCCGCCCTACCGGGCTTTGGCGGCGGCCAGGGCGACGAAGGACAATCGCTGGACGCCGTCTGGACGCCGGACGGCAAGGCCGTCGTCTTCAACGCGGCCACCAACCGCGATGCGGCGCAGCGCGAAGCCGTGTATTCGCAACTGTATCTGCTGCCCGTGGCGGGCGGCGAAGCGCAGCGCCTGACGCAGGACAAGCATAGCTATGGCAGCCTGAAATTCGCCGCCGACGGCAAGACCCTGTTCGCCCTCAGCGACGCGCAAACGCCCGGTAAAGTGTATGACGTGAAACGCCTGGCCAGCTTCGCCTGGCCGATGAGCAACCCTGCGCCAACGATACTCACGGCCAAGCTGGACCGTTCAATTTCGCGCTTCGTGCTGCCCGAAGGCGGCAAGCGCGTCGTCTTCAGCTATGAACATGCGGGCCTGGAAAAGCTGTACTCGATCGACGCCAGGGGCGGCGAGGTGCGCGAGGAGCCATCCTTGCCGACGGGCAGCATCAATTCGCTGAGCAGCGGCGGCAAGGCCCTGGTGGGCGTGTGGGAGTCGTCCATCAACCCGCCGGAAATCTATGCGTTCAATGGCAAGCAGCCGAAACGGCTGACGGCCTTCAACACGGAGAAAGCCAGCAAGATCGACTGGCAAGCGCCCGAGCACTTCTGGTTCACCACGGCCGACGGGCGCCAGATCCACAATATGCTCGTCAAGCCGGCCAATTTTGATCCGAACAAGAAATACCCGCTGTTTACCGTCATCCACGGCGGCGCGGCCAGCATGTGGCGCGACCAGTTCGTGCTGCGCTGGAACTATCACTTGCTGGCCAAGCCAGGCTATGTCGTGCTGCTGACCGACTACAAGGGTTCCACCGGCTATGGCGAGGAATTCTCGCGCTCGATTCAATTCGATCCCTTGAAAGGTCCGGGCGACGAAGTCAACCAGGGCGTCGATGAAGCCATCAAGAAATATCCATTTATCGACGGCACGAAGCTGGCGGCCGGCGGCGCCAGCTATGGCGGCCACCTGGCCAACTGGCTGCAAGCGACCACCACGCGCTACAAGGCCATCGTCTCGCACGCGGGCGAAATGGACTTGATCATGCAGTGGGGCACCAGCGACGGCGGCTTCGGCCGTGAAACGAATGCAGGCGGCCCCGTCTGGTCGAACCTGCCCGTGTGGCGCGATCAAAGCCCGGTCATGCAAGCAGGCAACCACGAAAAAGGCACGGGTTTCACCACCCCCATCCTGATCACCGTGGGCGAGCTCGATTACCGCGTGCCGGCCAACAATGCCTTGATGAACTTTGCCGTGCAACAGCGCCTGAACGTGCCGGCCAAGTTGCTGGTCTTCCCGGACGAAAACCACTGGATCTTGAAGGGCGAGAACAGCCGCTTCTTCTATAGCGAAGTGGAAGGCTGGCTGGCGAAGTACGTGAAATAAGCGCCGATACCAGAGGCACATCTGCTGCCGGCAGTGAAAAACAGCCAGGTTCCGCATGCGCGGACCTGGCTGTTTTCATCAGGGCCTTTGCCGCGGCGGCAAGCGCCACCTGGCTTACTTCACCTTCAAGCCATTCTTCACGTCCTTCACGCCTTCCACGCCACGCGCCAGGTCGGCGGCTTTTTTCACTTGCGCCTGGGAAGGCACGAAGCCGCTGAGCATGACGACGCCATTCACGGTTTCCACGTGCACATCGAGCGCTTTCAAGTCATTGTCCTTGACCAGGTCCGCCTTGATCTTGGTGGTGATGACGGAGTCTTCCACTGCCACCTTGGCGCCGCCGGCCGCATTGCGCGTCATGCAGGCGGCCTTGGCCGTCGCATCCATGGCGTCGCAGTTTTCCTTCGTCGTGGCAGGGGGATTCTGCGCCACGTTGGTGCCGGCCCTGGCGCCCGTGTTGGCGTCGGCCAGCGCGGCCGTTTTCGCCGCCTTGGCATCGTTCATGCACGTGGTTTTATCGGCGCCCGTGCGCTCGCCGCACTTGGCCTTGGCCAGGTCATACTCGGCATTGGCGACCTCCTTGCGGGCCTTGCCCAGTTCGCGCGGCGTGTTGCGGTATTGCGCCACGGCGTCCGACTCGGCCTTGGCGCGCGCCACCTTCGCTTCCTCCACGCAGACTTTTTTCGCATTGCCGCTGTGGCTGTCGCAAGCGGCCTTGGCCTGTTTGTAGTCGGCCGTCGCCTTGTCCGTCAAACTCTTGTATGAGGCATCCTGCGCATACGCGGGCGCGGCGGCAAGCAGGGCGCTGGCACTGGCGGCCAGCATGAGTGCGATCATTTTGTTCATGATGGTTCCTCTCTGGTTAGTTGATGCCCAGATTAGACCCCTGCCGCGCGCAAAGCTCCGTGCGACAGCACACGCTGACAGTCCATCCGCGTAAAAATCAGCGTTTATTTGTCGCCGCTCAAGCCCTTCCGCCACAACACTTGCGCCTGTTCAAATGATGAAGCGGCCCCAGCAAATGCGTCTTCGCCATCCGCCAGCGCCAGCCATGCCTGCGTGGCGTGGGAACTGCCTACACCGCCGCCCGCCGCCTCGTCAGCCGTGCGCAGGCCGCGCATCCAGGCCAGCACCTGCCGGTACTGCCCGGGGTGGCGTGCATGCATCCACGCCAGGGCCACCAGGTCCGCATAGGCCTCTTCGCGGCGCGTCTCGCGCAGCTCCTGCGCCAGCGCTGTCAACCTGCCCGGCTGCATGCTGCGCGGTTCGACAAAGCCGCGCGGCAAGGCATGCCAGTCGCCTTGCGCATAGCGCTGGCAATGGCCGATTTCATGCGCCGTCATCGCTTCGATCATCGCGCCATGGCGCGCGGGCGGCACGCCCTGCAGGACGGTATCGGCCATGGCATTGCCGCGCAAGGACAGCACCAGCTTGCAGCGCCCTGCCGCGTAGCCCAGCGCCAGCGGCACGGCGCCGGGCGCATCCTGCGGCTGCACGATGATATCGATGGGCAAACCCTGCGTGCGCGCGTAATCGATGACGGGTTTTCCCGCCTGCAGCCAACGGCTTTCCAGATCGGTGAGCTGGGCGTGCGCCATGGCAGGCACAGCAAGGAACAAACTCAACAGCGAGAACAGTTTCAACATGGGATCGACAGGAGGAAAGCGGCTTTAGCACTGCAGAGTAAGCGGTGCAGATATTTCCACAAGGAAAAACTGGCAACTTTTCATAAATAAAGACGAAAAAAAACCGGTGCAGATGCACCGGCTTTCCAGGCTGACAATAGTCAGGGTCGGATTTATTTCTTCGCAGTCATTGCCTTGTCCAGCGCGCGGGCCGTGACGAATTCCGGGCGGATATCGTTGGGCACGGCCTTCATCTTGTCGAGCGCCACCTGCACTTCCGGGCGGATCACCACGTACTTGGCCATCATCGCTTGCGCGCGCGCATAATCACCCGTTGCCTCGATGGTCAGAAATTCACGGTCCAGGTCAATCACTGCTTGCTTGATCTTGCCAAAATCGACGCCGAACCTGCCGTCGCCCAGCGAGACAAAACCGCCCTTGTCGAGGATGTAATTGATCTGGATGGCCATGCCGCGCGCGTGTGAATCGGTCAGGCCGAAATGCAGGGTGCGGAAACCGGAAGCAAGGAATGTGTTGTACAGCTTGCGCTCAGCCGCCTCGCCCTGGCCCAGGGTGTCGTTGAGTTGTCCCTTGTCCATCATGTAGCGCAGCGCGAACAGGCCCGTGATGTCGGCCTTGGCTTCCTCGATGGTGGAATACGCTTCCTTCAAGTCCTGGCGCGGCGTCGATGGCTTGCCGTCGACGACGGTGGCGTGCGGGCCCAGGCCGTGCATGATTTCATGCGCGAGGATGTGCGTGAAGAAGGAATTGAAATCCACGTCCTGCTGCGCTTCGGGCGTCAGCACCAGTGTCGAGATCGGTGTCAGGGTGGCCTTGAACTTGGCTTCCTGCACGTTCTTCAGCATGACGCGCTTCGAGCCGCGCGCGCTGATGATGCGCTCGTCGTTCGGCAAGTTGTAGGCGGCCGTCTGCACGGCCATGTTGCCGTCGCCGGCGCCGTACACCTGGTTGACCACCACCATCGGCGCCAGCGCGCCCACTTTCGGGTTGCGATACCGGGCGTCGAGCGGCAGGTTGTCTTCCAGCTCCTGCATGTGCTTGGCAAAGAAATTGAGCTTTTGCGTCTCGGCCTGGTCGCGGATGTTCACGTACGCTTCGAACGCGGCCTTGTAGCCGAACAGCTCGTCGTTATACGTTTCGTACGGGCCGATGGTGATGTCGACGGGCGAATCGAGGTCCATCCAGGCGAAGTCGGATGGTAAATAGTCATTGTCGAGGAAAGCCTTGGCGCGCAGGGTGAGAAATTTCTTCAAGGAAGCATTGTCCGTGGCGGCGGCCGCCTCGTCGAGCAGCCTGGCCAGCTGCTTCAGTTCCACCTTGTACTCGTCCGAATATTTGACGGTCTGGTATTTGCCATCCTTGCCCGCGCGAATCGTCGTGAAGAACCACTGCGCCTGCTGCTTGTCATCCGCCGACAAGCCATTCATCCACGTTTCCAGGCTGGCCTTGGTGGCGCCCTGCGGATAGAAATTGCCCGCTTCCGGCTTGTGCGCGGGAATGGCGATGCCCGCATAGCTGGCGGGCATGAACGAGGCGTGCGCGTCGAGCACCGACCAGGGTCCCTTGTTGATCCAGAAATAATTCAAACGGGCCTGGCCCAGCGTTGATTTGTCCTTCTTCAGTGCCGCCCACAGCGCTTCATTGCCGGACCAGCGCTGGCGCAGCTGCAGCACGTCGACCAGCTTGGCCGCCTCGACCAGCTTGGCGATGGCCTGGCGGTCACCGGCAGACAGGTGCGTGACATCGGCGGTCAGCGCGACGGGCGCATAGCGGGCGCTCATGCTGGTCAGTTGTTGCGCGGTAGCCGGGGTTGCGGGTGCGGCGCAGGCGCTGCCGACGGCGGCGGCCATCAGCAGGGGGAACAGGATACGTTTCATCGGGACCTCAGCAAACAATGTAAGGTCCCGATTGTAAACGAGCGGCGCTTAAAACTCTTCCCATGCGTCATCGGCGGGCGCCTTGGAGGCCAGCTTTTTCGGTGCCGGCTTCGCCGCTGCCCTGATGACGGGCCTGGCGGCAGTCACGGCGGCCGGACGCGCACGCGCCGGCGGCGGCGCCTGCAGCGGCACCTGCGAGTTGTCGAGCTTGAAGATGCTCACCACCTGCGACAGGCTACCCGCCTGCTCTTCCAGCGAAGCGGCGGCCGAAGCCGATTGTTCGACCAGCGCCGCGTTCTGCTGCACCACCTGGTCCATCAGGCCGATCGCCTGGTTCACCTGTTCGATGCCGGACGACTGCTCGCGCGTGGCCACGCTGATCTCGCCCATGATGTCGGTCACGCGCTTGACGCTGTCGACGATGTCTTGCATGGTCGTACCCGCTTCATCGACAAGGCGCGCGCCCGCGTCGACGCGCTCGACGGAGTCGTCGATCAGCGCCTTGATTTCCTTCGCAGCCTGGCTGGAACGCTGCGCCAGGCTGCGCACTTCGGTGGCGACGACAGCAAAGCCGCGGCCCTGCTCGCCGGCGCGCGCCGCTTCCACGGCCGCGTTCAGGGCCAGGATATTGGTCTGGAAAGCGATGCCGTCGATCACCGCGATGATGTCGACGATTTTCTTCGACGATGCGTTGATGGCGGCCATGGTCTGCACCACCTGCGCCACCACCGCGCCGCCCTTGACGGCCACGCCCGAGGCGGACACGGCCAGCTGATTCGCTTCGGTCGCGTGTTCGGCGTTCTGCCGGACGGTGCCCGTCAATTGTTCCATCGACGTGGCGGTTTCCTCGATCGAACCGGCTTGTTGTTCCGTGCGATTCGAGAGGTCCAGGTTGCCAGCCGCAATCTCGCGCGAATTGGTGGCGATGGTCTGCGTGCCGGTGCGCACCTGGCTGACGATGGTCACCAGGCTGTCGCGCATGCCGCGCATGGCGTACAGCAAACTGTTGCGGTCGTTTGGCTCGGTAGTGATGGTCACTGCCAGGTTGCCGGCGGCGATTTCGCCGACGATGGCGGCAGCATAGTCGGGCTCGCCGCCGAGCTGGCGCAGCAAGCCACGGCTGATGCGCCAGGCCGCCATCGTGCCTATCACAATCGCGCCCAGGCACAGCAGCACCATGAAGAAGAAAAAGCTGCGCGCCACGTTGCTGGCGCTGTCGGCCTGTGCACGGCTCATCTTCTCTTCCAGGTCAATCAGCTGATTGACCGACGCGAGCCAGCCCGTAAAGGCGGCCGCCCCCTGCTGCTGCAGCAAAGCGGTGGCGCCGGCCAGGTCATCGGCCAGACGCAATTGAATCACCTTGGCGATGATGGGCTGGGCCTTCGCTTCGCTCGCCTTGATGCCGGCCAGGGCCATGCGTTCGGCCTCGGTGACGCCCTTGCCGCTGGCGATGATCTGATCCAGCGGCGCGGCGGCCTGCGCGTAATTGGCGGCGAGCACTTCGATGCGGGCAATTTCCGGCTGAGCCGCAGCGATGTCGGCGGCCAGCACCACGTCGCGCAAGGCGATCGCGCGGTCATGCACGCTGCCGCGGAAATTGATCGCATGGCGTTGCTTGACGTTGTTGACGTCGCTGATATTGGTGAGGATGGCGTCGATCTGTTGTACGCGATTGATGCCAAGCGCGGTAACGATGATCAACAGCAGCAGGACCAGGCCAAATCCTGTATAGAGCCGCGTGCTGATTTTGGTGCTTTGCATATCCATCCATTCATGAAAGTGATTGAACCCAGCATCATCAATATGTTGAGCTGCGGAAATAAAGATCAATTTATCATGAATGTTGCACGGCCGCTGGCGCCCCTCCAAAATGCCCGCCCGGCCCAGCCGGAGTTACCAGACGCGGTAGATCTGCCCCGTCTGCGCCCCTTCCACGCTGCGGCTGTAGGCCAGGGCCACGCGGCTGGCGGCGGCCGGCTCGAAACCGTAGAAGAACGGGCCATACGCGTCCAGCGATTCGGCCAGCACCGTGGGGCTGACGACATTGATGCGTACGCCGCGCGCCAGTTCGATGGCGGCGCCGCGCACGAAGCCTTCCACGGCCGCATTCGTCATGCTGGCGGCCGCGCCGAAGCGGATCGGCTGCTCGGCCACGATGCCGCTGGTGAGGGTGATCGAGCCGCCGTCGTTCAGGTATTCCTGCGCCACCAGCGCCACGTTGACCTGGCCCATCAGCTTGCTGTCCAGGCCCAACCGGAATTGCTCTGGCGTGAATTCGGCCAGCGGGGCGAAATGCAGCTTGCCGGCCGTCACGACGACGGCGTCGACCTTGCCGATGCGCTTGAACAGGGCGCGCACTTGCGCGATGTCGCCCATGTCGGCCTGATGCGTGCCGCTGCGGCTGCCCACTTCGATGATTTCATGGCGTTGCGCCAGTTGGGCGGCGACGGCCGTGCCGATGGTGCCGCTGGCGCCGATGATGACGATTTTCATGCTGCTTCCTTGTGTGGGTTGAACGATGCAGCCAGTATGCGCCGCTTCCAAAAAGGAATAAATACGCTAGAATTTACAAGATTACCAACCGACAGTTTGCAATCAAGGCACCCATGGATAAATTGCGCAGCATGGAAATCTTTGTGTCCGTCGTCGACCAGGGCAGTTTTACGGCCGCCGCCGAAGCATTCCAGATATCGCCCGTGATGGTGGGCAAGCACATCAAACAGCTGGAAGAACGGCTGGGCACGCGCTTGCTGACGCGCACCACGCGCCGGCAAAGCCTGACGGAAATCGGCCAGCAGTACGTGGAGCAGTGCCGCCAGATCCTGGCGCAGATCGCCGCGGCGGAAACGGGCGCGGAAGCGATGCGGGCCACGCCGCGCGGCAAGCTGAAGATCACGGCACCCGTCTCCTTCGGCAGCGAGTGCATCGCGCCGCTAATGGCCGAATACCTGACGGCCTACCCGGACGTGAGCCTGGAGCTGAATCTGAATGACAGAATGGTGGATCTGGTGGAGGAAGGATTCGATGCGGCCATCCGCATCGGCAAGCTGGACGATTCCGGCATGGTGGCGCGCGTGCTGCGGCCGTATGCGATGGTGATCTGCGCCTCGCCCGCCTATCTGGCGAAACATGGCACGCCGCGCACGCCGGACGACCTCGCGCGGCACGAATGCGTGGATTTCATGCAGTGGTCGCGCCACATGCGCTGGCGCCTGAGCGGCAAGGCAGCGCGCCACGATGGCGCGGCGGCCGAGAGTCGCTTCCGCTCGAACAATGGCCAGGCGCTGCGCATGGCAGCCCTGCACGGCTTCGGCATCGTCATGCAGGCGGAGATCCTGCTGGCCGAAGATATCGCGGCGGGCCGCCTGGTGCCGCTGCTGGGCGACTACGTGCCGGCGCCGCGCCTGATGCATCTGCTGTATCCGCGCGACCGCCAGCCCACGCCGAAGCTGACGACCTTCATCGATTTTCTGCTGCAACGCTACGGGCCGGCGGCGACACCGCCGCCGGCCACGCTCACGTAACTAGTTGGATTGACTTACCATTTTTTGCTCATGGTTGACATTGCGACACCTGAGAAAACCGTAGCGAGCGGCAGTGATTTGTGGCCGAGAAGCGCAACCGTACTTTAGTACGGTGAGCATCGCCGGCCGCAAAGCGCGACGCGCAGTAGGTTTTATCTGGTGTCCTTCAATGCTGCCAGCCCGCGCCGAGTGACCTGGCCACGGCAACGGTTGCCAGCAGGCGCTGGGTCTTGATCTGCGCGGCGGCGCGGTCCGCCGTCAGCGAACTGCGCTGGGCATCGGTGACGTCGAGATAGGTCGAGATGCCGCGCTCGTAGCGCGTGCGCGCCACCAGGTAGGCGCGCGCCGCCGCTGCCTGCGACAGGGCCTGGGCGTCGCCCTGCAACTGGCGCTGCTCCACATCGGACAGCGCATCTTCCACTTCGCGCAAGGCCGTCAGCAGCTTCGTTTCATGGTTCGCCACGGCTTCCGCATAGCGCGCCTTGGACAAGTCCAGATTGGCCTGGTTGCGGCCACCGTCGAAGACCGGCAGGGACAGGGCCAGCGGGCCAAAGCTGAACTGGCGCGAACCGCCCTGCGCCAGGTCGCGCAGTTTTTCGGACGCGTAGCCGAAATTGCCCGTCAATTGCAGCGACGGATAAAACGCGCCTTCGGCCACGCCCACTTGCGCGTTCGCCGCGCGCAGGTTCGCGACGCTGGAAACGAGGTCCGGGCGGTGCGCCAGCAGGCTGGCCGGCAAGCCGACGGGAATGGCGGGCGGCAGCGGCAGGCTCGATGGCTCGGCGGCCACCGGCAATTGCAGCGCCGACGGCGGCTTGCCCGTCAGGGTGGCCAGGCTGTTTTCCAGCTGGTTGCGCTGGCGCTTGACTTCATGCAGGTCGGCTTGCGCGTTCGACAGTTCGACTTTCGCGCGCGCCAGGTCCAGCTCATTCGTCAGACCCGCATTGAAGCGCGCCTCGACCAGCTGCGCCGACTCGCGGCGCGTGTCCAGGGCGCCATTCAAAATCGCCATTTCCGCATCGAGTCCGCGCAGCTGCCAGTAATTGCTGGCCACTTGCGCCGACAGCATCAGCAGCACGCCGTCGCGGTCGGCCTGCGCCGCCAGCGCCTGCGAGTCAGCCGCTTCGACCATGCGTTTGACACGGCCCAGCAAGTCGACTTCATACGACAGCGAACCGCCCACGGAAAAGTTATTCCCGCTGATGGAGCGGTTGCCCAGGGCCAGGCCCTGCGAAGTGTTGGCCGAGGTGCGCGAGTTCGAAATACCCGTGCTGACGTTCACGCTCGGGCCCTGGTTGGCGCGCGCCGTGCCGCTTTGCGCCAGCGCCTGCAGCAATCGCTCGCCGGCCGCCTTTACGCCGGGATTGTCCTGCAGCGCGCTGCGCTCGAGGCGGTCCAGGGTGGCGTCGCCGTAGATGCTCCACCATTCCTTGGGCAGCTGCGCGGCATCCGCTGCGGCCGCGCCGTGGCGGAAAACGCCGTTGTCGACGCCAGCCACATTTGCCGGCGCGGTGAAATCCTGGCCCACGGTGCCGCAGGCGGACAGCGCCACGGCAAGGGAAGCGGCCAGCGCGATTTTCGTCAATACTGTTTGCATGGTGTATACCTTCTTGTTCTTTAAGGGCTTGCGTTGGCGGTCAATGACCGCCGCCACCGCCACCGGGAGCTTTGAGTTTGTCGGCCAGCCACAGGGGCACGATGCAGGCCAGCAGGATGGCGCCGATCAGGAAGAAGCCATCGTTGTAGGCCATCACATACGCTTCGCGGCGCACGATGCCGTCGATCGCCTGCAAGGCCTGGTTGCCGGCCGTGACGGCGTCATAGCCCTTGGCCATGAACGACGACGTCAGCTGGTCGATGCGCAGCTGCGTGGCGCTGGAATACGCATTGATCGCTTCACCCAGGCGCTGCGAATGAAAGTGCTCGCGGGTGCTCAGGGCCGTGGCCAGCAGGGCGATGCCGATGGAGCCGCCCAGGTTGCGCGTCATGTTGAACAGGCTCGATGCGGACGGCATGTCCTTCGGTGCGATGCCCTTCATGGCGAAGTTCGACAGGGTCAGCATGACGAAGGGCTGGCCCAGCGCGCGCACCACCTGCGACCATAGCAGCTGGTCGTAGCCGGTGGACGCGTCCATGTAGGCATTCATCATGCACGAGCCGCCGAACAGCAGCAGGCCGAACGAACACAGGATGCGGTTATCCACCACGGACGACAGCTTGGCGACGAAGGGCATGATGAACAGCTGCGGCAAGCCCACCCACATGATGACTTCACCGATCTGCATCGGCGAATAGCCGGCGATCTGGCCGAGGAACAGCGGCAGCAGGAAGGCCGAGCCGTACAGGCCCATGCCCGTCACGGCCGACAGCACGGTGGCGACCAGAAAATTGCGCTGGCCGTACAGGGCCAGGTTGACGAAGGGCTCGGCGCGCGTGGCGCTGGTGACGACCCAGCCCAGGATGCCCGTCAGGGCCAGCGCGGCAAAGGCGATGATGAAGCCCGAGTCGAACCAGTCCTTCGAATTGCCCTCTTCCAGGAAGATGGTCAGGCAGCCCAGGCCCAGGGCCATGAAGAAGATGCCCAGCCAGTCGGCTTTCCAGAACAGCTTCAGTTGCATCGGCTCTTTGTCCAGGCCATAGATCATGCCGGCGATCAGCAGCACGCCCGGTACCCAGTTGATGTAGAAGATCGAAGGCCAGCCATACAGCTCGGAGAGATACCCGCCCAGGGTCGGGCCCATGGCCGGCGCCAAGGTGGCCGTCAGGCCGAAGATGGCCATGCCGACGGCGCGCTTCGACGGCGGCAGCTTGAGCATCACCAGCGTGAACGCCATCGGGATCAGGGCACCGCCCGTAAAACCCTGCAGCATGCGAAAGACGATCATGCTTTCCAGGTTCCAGGCCGCCCCGCACAGGGTGGAGAACAGCAGGAAGAAGGCGGTGGTACCGATCATGTAGGTGCGCAAGCCGAACACGCGCGCCAGCAGCGCGGTGAGCGGGATGACGATAATTTCCGCCACCAGGTAGGCCGTGGAAATCCACGAACCCTCTTCCTGGGTGGCCGACAGCGAGCCAAGGATATCCTTGAGCGAGGAGTTGGTGATCTGGATGTCGAGCACCGCCATGAAGGCGCCCAGCATGCCGGCGGCGACCGCCAGCCAGGTGCGCCCGGAGACTTTCTCGTCGATCACGGGAAACGCTGGCGGCTTCGCCAGCGTGGTAGAGGGGCTGCTCATGGAAGCTTAGCGGGCGGTGGTCTGGGCGGCGGGAGCGGCAGGAGCGGCGGCGTGGCGCGCGTCCTTCTCCTGATCCGCATTGGGCTGGTTCACTTCCACTTCGGCGATCACCGACATGCCCGGCACCAGGCGGCCATTCATGGCCTTGATGTCTGCCGGCTGGAAGACGATTTTCACGGGCACGCGCTGGACGATCTTGGTGAAGTTGCCGGTGGCGTTATCGGCCGGCAGCAGCGCGAATTGCGCGCCCGAGGCAGGCGCGAAGCTGTCCACGGTACCCACCAGTTTCTTGCCCGGCATGGCGTCGATCGTCACGTGCACGCTCTGGCCGCGGTGCAGGTCGGCCAATTGGGTTTCCTTGAAGTTGGCGGTAACCCAGACGTTATCCTGCACGATGGCCGTCAGTTGCTGGCCAGGCTGCACGCGCATGCCCGTTTCCACGTTGCGCTTGCCGATGCGGCCGGCGACAGGCGCCAGGATGCGGTTGTATTGCAGCTGCTGTTCCGCGTCTTTCAATTGCACGCGCAGCACGGCCACTTGTGCCTTGGCCACGTCGCGCGCAGCTTGCGCCGCACCGATCTGCGCCTTGGCGGCCGAGGCGCTGTCGCGGCGGGCGGCCAGGTCGGCCACGGCGCTCGAGCGGGCCGCGTTGGCGCCGTCCAGTTCCGCTTTCGAGACGGCTTTCATCTGGCTCGTGTACAACTGGCCATAGCGCTCCGCATCCTGTTTCGCGCGCAGCAATTGCGCATCGGCTTGCGCCACTTGCGCCTGGGCGGCGCTGGCCTGCGCCTGCACTTGCGCGATCTGCGCGTCCGCTTGCAGCACTTGCTGCTCGGCGCTGGCGATCTGCGCGGCGATCTGCTCGGTTTTCACGCGCTGGTCGAATGGATCGAGTTCAGCGATCACGTCGCCCTCTTTCACCATTTGATTGTCGTCGATGAAGACCTTGGTGACGACGCCGGAAATGCGCGCCGAGACAGGGTGCACGTGGCCGGACACATAGGCGTTTTCCGTCTCCACGAAATAGTGGCTGCGGTACCACATGCGCGCGCCGGCGCCCAGCGCGACGAGGACGATCAGGCCGGCGATGATTTTGACGCGGTTGTTGGGGGGGGCGGAGCTGGCGGAAGCGGCGGGCGCGGAAGGTGCGGCAGGGGCCGCGGGTGGGACGGCGCTCAGCACCTTGTGCTCTGCTTGGCCTGGCTGGTTGGACATACTCGCTCCGAAAATGAAATGATATAGGTTCATTATTGGGCAAAGAAAAACCAAAGTCAAGAAATGAAACGATTGCATTTCATTTTAATTTGCACTACAGTGTGAGCCATCACTTACCTTCCAACTTATAAAGAGACCCAGACCATGTCCGATCCCGGCCTCAGCGATACCTTGCCCACCACGACAGAATCCGACGCCGCCCAGGAGCTTTCCTGCTGCGGCAAGCCGGCCGGCCGGCCGCGCGCGGCCGACATGGAGGCGCGCATGGAAAACCTGCTGCACACGGCCGGCTGTCTGTTTCTGGAAAAAGGGTATGGGAAGGTGAGCCTGGAAATGATCGCCCGCGAAGCCCATGTGGCCGTGCGCACGATTTATGTGAAGTTTGGCGGCAAGGCTGGCTTGTTCAATGCGGTGGTGGAATTGCGCCGCGCCGCCTATTTTTCGACCATGCCGGCGCTGGAAACGGATATGCGGCCCCTGCCCACCATCCTGGGCGAATTCGGCCTGCTGTTCGTACAGCTCGTTACCATGCCGGCGGCGATCCGCCTGAATCGCATGGTGGTGGCCGAAGCGGCCACGCACCCGGAACTGGCGGAAACGTTTTACAAGGTGGGACCGGGACAGACGCGCGAGATGCTGATCAGGTTTTTCAGCCGCCCCGACATCGCGCCGCTGTTTCGCGCGGAGTTGACGCCATCCATCCTGACGCTGCACCTGCTCAATTGCCTGCTGGGAGATCAGATGTCGCGCCTGCTGTTCCCGCCGCAAGCCCAACCGGACGTGGCGCAATTGCGCGCCAAAGTGACGCTCAGCCTGGACCTGTTCTTGCGCGGCACCTTGCGCCAGCCGCTGCCGAACTGACGCGGAAAGGCTGGCCGCGAAGGTCAGCCAGGGCGGCCGCCCTCTTCCTGCATCGCCGCCGCGGCATGCTCCTCGTTCAAGCCCAGCGCACGCAGGAAAGGCTGGGCTGCCGACGCGGCATCCAATCCAAGTGAAGACTCACTTCCATCATGCCGTTCCGGGCCATAACGCATCAGATCGAACGAGGTTTCAAAGCGCTGCGCGAGGAAATAGGTGCGGAAATAATCGAAGGAAAACGCCACCTGGCCATCGCTCCGCAGCAGCAAGCCCTGCGCGTACAGCGGCGCCAGCCAGTCCCCGGCGGCCATGCTCCAGCCCTTCACAGCGCAATAGTCGCTGGTAAAACACTGCAGTTCCGCTTCGCCGAGGAACTCGGTCTGGGCTTCGAACATCACGAACGCCAGCTCGATCAGGAATTCGCGCGCATCGGCAGCCACGCCGGCGCCCACGCGCTGCCGCCCGCCCGCATGGCCAAGCAAGCCATCGAGATAAGCGCGTTCGCCTGCCAGCTGCGGCAGCAAGGTGGCAAACACATGCTCGGCATCCATCTGCCCCGTTTCCTGGCCATTCGGCGTGTACAGCACCGACAGGGCGAAGTTCTTGCTTACATCGTCGAACTCGCGCAGCGACACCGTCCACTGCGTGCCTGGCGCGTCGCCATCGGCCCCGCCCGTACCGAACTCGAGCACGGAAAACGCCGTCATCTGGCCCTGCGCACCGTACAGGCTGCCGGGATTGCTCTTGAACAGAATGCCCAGCGACTTCATCAGTGAACTGGCATCGCCCGTATGCTGGTGGCCGTGGAACACGGCGTGGATATTCTTGTAGTGCGCGCGCTGCTCGGCACTGGCGTGCTCATCGGCGGAGAAAAAACTGAAGCCCGCATTGCCCAGCGCCGCCGCGGCGACACCCTGCTGTCGGCTGCCCGGTACCAGGTAGTAACGCGCACCGGGCAAGCTGGCCGCCTGCAGCAGGGGGCGCAGGAAGTATTCGTAGACATACACGGGTGTCGTGCCGGCACAGGCGTCAGGCGCCACCAGCTGGCCCGTGAAGAAAATCGCATCGATCTGCTTGCCCGCCGCCAAGATAGCGGCCACATCCTGGCACAAGGCATGCAGCATCACGGCTTGCTCTTGCTCATCAGCCCGACGCAATCGGACGTCGGCGATATGAAGGGCGGTAAATTTTTTCATCGTTGCAAAACTCTTTCAGTACAGCGGAATTTGACCGAACCCCACGCTGGCAACATTCCTGGAAAAATTACACGCTGCTATTGAAGCAAACATGGTGACAGACCCTCATTCTGCCACTTTTTCCACACGGCAATACTCACCAATTTTCACAAGACACCGCCGCGCCACGGTTTACTATGCCGCAGGTCAATGAAAATAAAAAAACCGGGAACACGTCCCGGTTTCTTGTACTGAAAGTTAACTCTTTATCAGCGCTTGCGCGGCGGCGGCAAGTCCGTGCACACGCCTTCGTACACTTCGGCGCGCTTTTGCCAACCTACCGATCGACTCGCCCAGCGTCGGGTGCGGGTGGATGGTCTTGCCGATGTCGGTGCCGTCGCAGCCCATTTCGATGGCCAGCGCGATTTCGCCGCTTCATCGTTCACCTGTCGCCCGTATGCGTGCCGACGACGGTGCTGCCGATGAGGTGTTTAATCGTAGTTGGATAATAAAAAACCCCGCAATCGCTTGCGGGGTTTTTAGTGCTACGACACAGCGCTACAACATCAACGCTTGCGCGGTGGCGGCAAGTCCGTGCACACGCCTTCGTACACTTCGGCGGCCATCCCGATCGATTCACCCAGCGTCGGGTGCGGGTGGATGGTCTTGCCGATGTCGGTGCCGTCGCAGCCCATTTCGATGGCCAGCGCGATTTCACCAATCATGTCGCCCGCGTGCGTGCCGACGATGGTGCCGCCGATGATGCGGTGCGTTTCCGCATCGAACAGCAGCTTGGTGAAGCCTTCGGCGCGGCCGTTGGCCACGGCGCGGCCCGAGGCGGCCCACGGGAAGTGGCCCTTCTCGACCTTGATGCCCTTGGCTTTCGCTTCGTCTTCCGTGATGCCGGCCCATGCCACTTCCGGGTCCGTGTAGGCGACCGACGGGATCACCTTGACGTCGAAGTGCGACTTCTGGCCTGCGGCAGCTTCCGCTGCCACGTGGGCTTCATGCACGGCCTTGTGCGCCAGCATCGGCTGGCCGACCAGATCGCCGATGGCGAAGATGTTCGGCACGTTGGTGCGCATCTGGCTGTCGACGTTGATGAAGCCACGGTCCGTCACCTGCACGCCGGCCTTGTCGGCCGCGAGCTTCTTGCCGTTCGGGCTGCGGCCCACGGCGACGAGCACCAGGTCGTAGATTTGCGGCGCCGGCGCCGTGGCGCCCGCTTCGGCCGCTTCAAACGTGACCTTGATGCCTTCCGGCAGAGCCTCTACGGCCACCGTCTTGGTCTTGGTCATGATGTTGTCGAAGCGTTTTTCATTGAACTTCTGCCATACCTTGACGGCGTCGCGGTCGGCGCCCTGCATCAGGCCATCCATCATTTCGACCACGTCGATGCGCGCGCCGAAGGTCGAATATACGGTCGCCATTTCCAGGCCGATGATGCCGCCGCCGATGACCAGCATGCGTTTCGGGATCTGGCGCAATTCCAGCGCGCCCGTCGAATCGACGATGCGCGGGTCTTCCGGCACGAAGGGCAGCTTCACCACGGACGAACCGGCGGCGATGATGGCTTGCTTGAACTGCACGACTTTTTTCGAGCCGTCGCCTGCCGTCACTTCGATGTGGTTCGCGCTGAGGAACTGGCCCACGCCCGTGACGACTTGCGTCTTGCGCGCCTTGGCCATGCCGGCCAAACCGCCCGTCATGTTCGAGATCACGCCTTCCTTGTACTTGCGCACCTGGTCGATGTCGATCGTCGGCTTGGCAAACGTCACGCCGGTATTGCCCATGTGCGCCGTCTCGTCGATGACGGAAGCGACGTGCAGCAGCGCCTTCGACGGGATGCAGCCCACGTTCAGGCACACGCCGCCCAGGGTGGCGTAGCGCTCGACGATGACGGTGCTCAGGCCCAGATCGGCCGCGCGGAACGCCGCCGAATAACCGCCAGGACCGCCGCCCAGCACCATCATGTCGACGTCGATATCGACCTGGCCGCTGTAATTGCCGGCCGGGATGGCGGCAACAGGCGCTGCTGTCGGAGCCGGAGCCGCAGCAGGTGCTGCCGCTGGCGCAGGAGCAGGAGCAGCCGCTGGTGCGGCAGCCGCCGCGCCTTCAGTCGCTTCCACCACCAGCAAGGCGCTGCCTTCGGCGATCTTGTCGCCGACCTTGACCTTGACTTCCTTCACGACGCCGGCGTGGGTCGACGGAATCTCCATGCTGGCCTTGTCCGATTCGACCGTGATCAGCGACTGGTCCACCTTGATGGTGTCGCCCACCTTGACCATCAGTTCGATGACTTCGACTTCCTTGAAGTCGCCGATGTTCGGTACTTTTACCTCTACTGTGCTCATCAATCGCTCCTTACAGCAGAATTTTGCGCATGTCGGCCAGGACTTCGCCGAGGTACACGGAGAATCGCGCGCCCATCGCGCCATCGACCACGCGGTGGTCGTAGGACAGCGAGGTGCCCATCATCAGACGTGGCTGGAAGGCCTTGCCATCCCATACCGGCTTGATCGAGGCTTTCGACAGACCGAGAATCGCCACTTCCGGCGCATTCACGATAGGCGTGAAGTGCGTGCCGCCGATGCCGCCCAGGGACGAAATCGTGAAGCTGGCGCCCTGCATGTCGGCCGGTTTCAGCTTGCCTTCGCGCGCCTGCAGCGACAGTTCCGTCATTTCGCGGGCGATCTGCGAGACCGACTTCTGGTCCACGCCCTTGATCACGGGGACCACCAGGCCATTCGGCGTGTCGGCCGCGAAGCCGATGTTGTAGTACTGCTTGAGGATCAGGTTCTCGCCCTTGGCGTCGAGCGAGGCGTTAAACGCGGGGAATTTCTTCAGCGCGGCGACGGACGCCTTGATGACGAAGGCCAGCATGGTCAGCTTGGCCGCATCCTTGTTCTTCGCATTGGCCGCGTTGGTATCGACGCGGAACGCTTCGAGGTCCGTCACATCCGCTTCGTCGAACTGCGTGACGTGCGGGATCATGACCCAGTTGCGGTGCAAATTCGGACCCGAGATTTTCTTGATGCGCGACAGCGGCAGCAGTTCGGTCGTGCCGAATTTGCTGAAGTCCAGCGACGGCCATGGCAGCAGATCCAGGCCCACGCCGGAACCGGCCTTGGCGACCGGCGCCGCATTGGCGGCGCCTGGTGCGGCGACAGCGCCCGACATCACGCCCTTGACGAAGTTCTGCACGTCTTCCTGGGTGATGCGGCCCTTCGGACCGGAACCGCCCACGCTGGCCAGCTCCACGCCCAGTTCGCGCGCGAACTTGCGGATCGATGGCGACGCGTGCGCCAGCTTGCCGTTGACGGCAGGCGCGGCGGCAGGTGCTGGTGCAGCGGCGACCGGCGCCGAAGCGACGGCGGCGGCTGGCGCGGCGGCAGCTTGCGCGGCCGGTGCAGGGGCGGCAGCCGGTGCGGCAGCGGCAGGAGCGGCGGCGCCACCAGTCGTTTCCACCACCAGCACCAGACTACCCTTGGCGACCTTGTCGCCGACCTTGACCTTCAATTCCTTGACGATACCGGCGTGGCTCGATGGGATTTCCATGCTGGCCTTGTCCGATTCGACCGTCAGCAGCGACTGGTCCACCTTGATCGTGTCGCCGACCTTGACCATCAATTCGATGACTTCGACTTCCTTGAAGTCGCCGATATCGGGCACGGTCACTTCGACCAGACCGCCGGCGGCTGGCGCAGGGGTGGCGGCAGGTGTGGCGGCAGCGGCGGCTTCAGCAACTGGCGCGGCTGCCGGTGCAGGCGCAGCGGCGGCGGCAGGTGCCGGAGCGGACGCGTCATCCGCCACTTCCAGCAGCAGCACCAGCGAACCTTCGGCGATCTTGTCGCCCACGTTGACTTTCAATTCCTTGACGACACCGG
Organism: Janthinobacterium sp. PSRC1-1; assembly: GCF_049897525.1. Classification (NCBI taxonomy): domain Bacteria; kingdom Pseudomonadati; phylum Pseudomonadota; class Betaproteobacteria; order Burkholderiales; family Oxalobacteraceae; genus Janthinobacterium; species Janthinobacterium sp. PSRC1-1. The sequence continues at coordinate 21,452 of NZ_JAFCWK010000005.1, read as the reverse complement.
CATGGCTCGATGGAATTTCCATGCTGGCCTTGTCCGATTCGACCGTGATCAGGGACTGGTCAACCTTGACCGTGTCGCCTGGCTTGACCATCAGTTCAATGATCTCGACTTCCTTGAAATCGCCGATATCCGGGACTTTGACTTCCACAATGCTCATAGCTTGCTCCGTTATTTTATTTGTCAGATGGACCCGCACACACGCCAGGGCGGCGCTTTCGCACCGCCCTGGCATCATCGGGTCCGCACAACGATTACTGGGTCACCGGATTCGGTTTGTTCGCGTCGATGCCGTACTTGGCGATCGCCTGCTCCACCACCGACACGTCGATCTTGCCTTCGTCAGCCAGCGATTTCAACGCGGCCACGGTGACATAATAACGGTTCACTTCGAAGAACTCGCGCAGCTTGGCGCGGCTGTCCGAGCGGCCAAAGCCATCGGTGCCCAGCACTTTGTAGGTGCGGCCCTTCGGCATGAAGGCGCGGATCTGTTCTGCAAACGCGCGCATGTAGTCGGTCGTGGCGACGATCGGGCCGTCCGTGTCCTGCATCAGCGACGTCACGTAAGGCACGCGCTGCTGTTTCGACGGGTTGACCATGTTCCAGCGTTCCGCATCCTGGCCATCGCGGGCCACCAGGGTCAGCGACGGCGCCGACCACACGTCCGCAGCCACGCCCCAGTCGTTTTGCAACAGTTCGGCGGCGAAGATCGATTCGCGCAGGATGGTGCCGCAGCCGATCAGCTGTACGCGCAGCTTGGCGTCAGCCTGGCCTTCCTGCAGCTTGTACATGCCTTTCAGGATGCCTTCTTCCTGGCCTGGCTTGATGCCTGGCTGGGCGTAGTTCTCGTTCATGATCGTGATGTAGTAGAACACATCTTCCTGGTTGGCGATCATGCGGCGCAGGCCGTCCTGGATGATGACGGCAACTTCATGGCTGAAGGTCGGATCGTACGGCATGCAGGTCGGGATGGTCGCGGCGAAGATATGGCTGTGGCCATCTTCGTGCTGCAAGCCTTCGCCGTTCAGGGTCGTACGGCCGGCCGTGCCGCCCATCAGGAAGCCGCGGGCGCGCATGTCGGCCGACGCCCACACTTGGTCGCCGATGCGCTGGAAGCCGAACATCGAGTAGAAGGTGTAGAACGGGATCATGATGCGGTCGTTGGTCGAATACGACGTCGCCGCGGCGATCCACGAGCTCATGCCGCCCGCTTCGTTGATGCCCTCTTGCAGGATCTGGCCAGCCTTGTCTTCGCGGTAGTACATGACCTGGTCTTTGTCGACCGGCTCGTACAACTGGCCTTTCGGGTTGTAGATGCCGATCTGGCGGAACAGGCCTTCCATGCCGAAGGTACGCGATTCATCGACCAGGATAGGCACCACGCGCTGGCCCAGGTTCGGGTCTTTCAGCAGGGTCGAGATGACGCGCACGAATGCTTGCGTGGTCGAGATTTCACGGCCTTCCGGCGTGGCATCGAGCACGTTCTTGAACACGTCCAGGCCAGGCACTGGCAGGGTTTCTTCCGACTTCTGGCGGCGCTGCGGCAGGTAGCCGCCCAGGGCCTTGCGGCGCTCGTGCAGGTAGACCATTTCCGGCGCGTCGTCGGCTGGCTTGAAGAACGGAATATCGGCCAGCTTGTCGTCAGGGATAGGCAGCGAGAAGCGGTCGCGCATTTCGCGGATGGCTTCATCGTCGAGTTTTTTCGTCTGGTGCGCCGTGTTGCGCGCTTCGCCGGACTTGCCCATGCCGTAGCCCTTGACGGTTTTCACCAGCAGGACGGTTGGCTGGCCCTTGTGTTCCTGGGCGATCTTGAAGGCTGCGTAGATCTTGTGCGGATCGTGGCCGCCACGGGTCAGGCGCCAGATGTCGTCGTCGGTCATGTTGGCAACCATTTCCAGCAGCTTCGGATGCTTGCCGAAGAAATGCTTGCGCACGTAGGCGCCGTCTTTCGCTTTGTAGTTCTGGTATTCGCCGTCGACGGTTTCCATCATCACGCGCTGCAGGATGCCTTCCTTGTCTTGCGCCAGCAGGGCGTCCCAGCCCGGACCCCAGATGACCTTGACGACGTTCCAGCCGGCGCCACGGAATTCGCCTTCGAGTTCCTGGATGATCTTGGTGTTGCCGCGCACAGGGCCGTCCAGGCGCTGCAGGTTGCAGTTGACCACGATGACCAGGTTGTCGAGCATGTCGCGTGCGGCCAGGCCGATCGCGCCCAAGGACTCTGGCTCGTCCATCTCGCCATCGCCGCAGAAAGCCCAGATCTTGCGGTTGTCGGTCTTGGCGATGCCGCGTGCGTGCAGGTATTTCAGGAAGCGCGCCTGGTAGATCGCCATGTGCGGGCCCAGGCCCATCGACACGGTCGGGAACTGCCAGAAGTCAGGCATCAGTTTTGGATGCGGGTACGAAGACAGGCCCTTGCCGTCGACTTCCTTGCGGAAATTCAGCATTTGCTCTTCCGTCAAACGGCCTTCGAGGAAGGCGCGCGCGTAGACGCCGGGCGAGGAGTGGCCCTGGATGTACAGCAGGTCGCCGCCGTGGTCGGCCGTTGGCGCGTGCCAGAAGTGGTTGAAACCGATGCCCAGCATGTTCGCCAGCGAAGCGAACGAGGACAAGTGGCCACCCAGGTCGCCGTCGGCGCGGTTGGCCTTGACCACCATGGCCATGGCGTTCCAGCGCATCCACGAGCGCAGGCGCTCTTCGTATTCCAGGTTGCCGGGACAGTGTGCTTCTTGCTTGGTGGGGATGGTATTGACGTAGGCGGTGGTGCTGGAGAACGGGATCTGGGCGCCGCGGCGGCGGGCCAGGTCAACCATGCGCTCCATCAGGTAATGCGCGCGTTCCGGACCTTCATTTTCCAGAACGGCTTCGAGCGCGTCCAGCCACTCCTTGGTTTCCTGCATATCCGGGTCGGTGCCGATCTGTGTCGTTACCTGGTTCAGTTGAGCTGACATCTGTTGAGTCTCCTTTGTGAACGCCCCACCCCGATTTTCCGGATCGCTGTCGGACGGTATTTCGCTGATTATTTACTATTAAGTCGGTTTAGTGTGGGGATTCTAACAGCGTATTTACTATTTTTCAAATTACGATATAGCATTTCATATTATGAAATTACCCTATGAAATTTATGCTGCACTGCCGCAAATTCTGCCCGGAAATTAGGATGATCAAAGTGCCAAAAACGGCGCCAAAAGAACCGCAGACCCTTGCGCTCCCTAGGCCACCAGCACACCAGCAAAACGCATTAACGCCCCAGTCGTCCGCACAGGCATACCGGGCCAAGCGGGCCTGAAAAATGTCGAGGGCAAGGCGCGGCGACGCAGACAGTACGCCAGTACGGCCAGGAGCCGCAACGCCGCCATCGGCATTTTCTCAGGCCCGCGTCTCTGGCCCGCTGTTGTGTCGCCTTTGCATAGCCAAAACCGCCCCTTTGCGCCGCCCGGCTTTATAATCTGTCTTTTCCCTCCCACAGCTCTCAGCCACCCTACCATGCCAGCACAACTGATCGACGGAATCGCCCTCTCCCAAAAACTGCGCAGCGAGATCGCCACGCGCGCCGCCGCCCTCACAGCCAAGGGCACCCAGCCCGGCCTGGCCGTGATCCTCGTCGGCGAAGACCCGGCCAGCCAGGTGTATGTCCGCAACAAGGTCAAGGCGTGCGGCGACGTGGGTTTCCACTCGGTGCTGGAAAAATATGAAGCGGACCTGTCCGAAGCGGACTTGCTGGCACGCATCGCCAGCCTGAACGCGGACCCCGCCATCCACGGCATCCTCGTGCAAATGCCCTTGCCCAAACACATCAACCCGCACAAGGTCATCGAAGCGATCTCCACGACGAAAGACGTCGATGGCTATTCCGTGCTGAGCGCCGGCGAACTGATGACGGGCTTGCCCGGCTTCCGTCCGTGCACGCCGTATGGCTGCATGAAACTGATCGAAAGCACGGGCGTCGACCTGCGCGGCAAGCACGCCGTCGTCATCGGCCGCAGCAACACCGTCGGCAAGCCGATGGCCCTGCTGCTCTTGCAAGCGAATGCCACCGTCACCATCTGCCATAGTGCGACCCCGGACCTGGGCCTGTACACGCGCCAGGCGGACGTGGTCGTGGCCGCCGTCGGCCGCCGTAACACCCTGACGGCCGACATGGTCAAGCCGGGCGCCATCGTCATCGACGTGGGCATGAACCGCGACGATGACGGCAAGCTGTGCGGTGACGTGGATTTTGCCGGCGTGAAAGAAGTAGCCTCGCACATCACGCCCGTGCCGGGTGGCGTGGGCCCGATGACGATCACGATGTTGCTGATGAATACCGTCGAGGCCGCAGAGCGCGTGTAACGACACCGGGGCGGCATGACCGCCCCTCTTACTATATGGAACCGACGATGAAACCCAATCCCCTGCTTGATTTTTCCGGCCTGCCACGCTTCGACGCGATCACGCACGAGCATGTCACGCCTGCCATCGATACCCTCCTGGAACAGGCGCGCGCCACGGTGGCGCAGCTGGAAGCGCCCATGGAAGAAGTGAGCTGGGACAACTTCGTCGCCCCCCAGGACCAGATCGCCGAAACCCTGGGCCGCGCCTGGAGCATCGTCAACCACTTGAATAGCGTGATCGATACGCCGGAATTGCGCGCCGCCTACAATGCGAACCTGCCCAAGGTGACGGAGTTCTTGACCGAACTGGGCCAGAACGACATCCTCTTCGGCAAATACAAGCAACTGCAAGCGAGCCCCGCTTTCGCCAGCCTGTCGCCGGCGCGCCGGCGCATCGTCGACAATGCCGTGCGCGACTTCCGCCTGGGCGGCGCCGAGTTGCCCGAGGACAAGAAAGAGCGCTTTGGCGCCATCCAGGAAGAACATGCGGCCGTCGGTACGCGTTTTTCCGAAAACGTGCTCGACGCCACGAATGACTACAAGTTGCTGGTCGAGAACGAAAGCGACCTGGCTGGCTTGCCCGACGACGTGAAGGCCGCCGCGCGCGCCGCCGCCGAAAAAGCGGGCAAAGCGGGTTATGAATTCTCGCTGCACTTCCCGTCGTATTACCCGATCCTGCAATTTGCCGATAATCGCGCGCTGCGCGAAACCATCTACCGCGCCAACGCCACCAAGGCGTCGGACCAGGGCGAGGTCTTCAGCAAGAAAGACGAGTGGGACAACACGCAGAACATCGTCACCCTGTTGCGACTGCGCAACGAAGAGGCACAACTGCTCGGCTACGCCAATTTCGCCGAAGTGTCGCTGGTGTCCAAAATGGCCACCTCGCCCGCGCAAGTCATCGCTTTCCTGGAAGACCTGGCCCAACGCGCGCGTCCGTTCGCCGAGAAGGACCTGGCAGAACTCAAGCAATTCGCCAAGGAAGAACTGGGCCTGGACGAGCTGCAGGCGTGGGACGTGCCATACGCTTCCGAAAAGCTGCAGGAACGCCGCTACGCGTTCTCGGCCCAGGAAGTCAAACAGTATTTCCCTGAACACAAGGTGATCGACGGCCTGTTCCGCCAGATCCAGAACCTGTTCAACGTCGAGATCAAGCTTGACGCGGCGCCCGTCTGGCACCCGGACGTGCGCTTTTACCGCATCGAGCGCGACGGCCAGCTGGTCGGCCAGTTCTACCTGGACCTGTATGCGCGCGAAGGCAAGAGCGGCGGCGCCTGGATGGACGACGCGCGCGGCCGCCGCGCCGACGCACAACACGTGCAAACGCCGATCGCTTATCTGACCTGCAACTTCACGCAGCCGGCCGTGGTCGATGGCCAGGTTCAGCCAGCGCTGTTTACCCACGACGAAGTGATCACCCTGTTCCACGAATTCGGCCACGGCCTGCACCATATGCTCACCGTCGTCGACGAGCTGGGCGTGTCGGGTATTTCTGGTGTCGAATGGGATGCCGTGGAACTGCCGTCGCAATTCATGGAAAACTTCTGCTGGGAATGGGAAGTGCTCGAACACATGACGGCGCATGCCGTCACGGGCGAGCCGCTGCCGCGCGCGCTGTATGACAAGATGCTGGCGGCCAAGAATTTCCAGTCCGGCCTGCAAACCCTGCGCCAGGTGGAATTCTCCCTGCTCGACATGCATTTGCACTATGACTACGATGCCAGCACGGGCCAGAGCGTGCAGCAGCTGATCGATGGCGTGCGCGCCAAGTTCGCGCTGATCATCCCGCCCCCGTTCAACCGCTTCCAGAATGCCTTCGGGCATATCTTTGCCGGCGGCTACGCGGCCGGCTACTACAGCTACAAGTGGGCCGAGGTGCTGTCCGCCGACGCCTATGCGGCCTTCGAGGAAGCCCGCGCGCTGGGACCGGCCGCCACCACGGCGGCGGGCAAGCGTTACCTGCAGGAAATTCTGTCCGTCGGCGGCTCGCGCCCGGCGCTGGAATCGTTCACGGCCTTCCGTGGCCGCGAACCGTCGATCGACGCCCTGCTGCGCCACAGCGGCATGGCAGCCTGAGCGCCATGAGCCGCGTCGATTTTCACAGCAACGTGCCGGACAAGCTGGCCTACGCCTGCCGTCTGGCGCGCAAGGCCTACATGGCCGGCAACAAGGTGGTCGTGCTGGCGCAAGATGGCGCCCAGCTCGACGCCTTGAACAGCGCCATGTGGACCATTTCCACCACGGATTTCCTGCCGCACGTGCTGGCCGGCGACCCGCTGGCGGCGCAAACGCCCATCATCCTGACCGATGACGAAGCGGCGGAGCTGCCGCACCACGACATCCTCGTCAACCTGTCGCAGCTGCCGCCCGCCAATTACGCGCAGTTCCAGCGCGTCTTCGAGATCGTTTCCATGGAGGAGCAAGATGCGCAGGCGGGCCGCCAGCGCTTCCTGCACTACCGCCAGCACAACGTGCAGCCCACGCACTTCGTGGCAGGAAAGACATGAGCCAGCAGCCATTCGACCCGGGCATCCCCCTGCTGACGGAGGTGTTGCTGGGGCCGGAGGTGGCTGAGGTGGCGCCCGCCATCCCAGCCGAGCCTGTTGTCGAGGCAACGCCGGCGTTGCCGCCGACGCTGGCGCAGCCCGACTGGGACGCCATCGAAGCACGCCTGACGCAGCGCATATTGCACCAGGTGCAGGGCAAGATCGACCATCTGCTGGAAGAGCGCATCGCCCACGTGCTGCAGACGGCCCTGCAAAACGCCCTGATCGGCATGCGCGGCGCCCTGCGCGCAGACTTGCAGCAATCGCTGGAACAGATCGTGGCGCATGCGGTCAGCCATGAGCTGGGACATTTGCAGTGACACCTGTCAAAACCTACTGCGCGTCGGTATAGGCGGCCTGCGATGCTCACCGTACTAAAGTACGGTTGCGCTTCTTAGCCACCTCTCCCTTCCGCTCGCTACGGTTTTGTCAGGTGTTGTCAGTTTCAGGACCTTTGAGGTCCGACTTCTCCTACACCTGTATTCTCTACAACGCCATTCTTTGGTGCGCTCGCGCCTGCTAAACCGGTGCATCGCGCCTCACTTTGGTGATTGTTGCGACAAAATGCAAAAAGCCCCAAAAGCGGCTTTGCGCCGCCTGTTTTTTGTTGTACCTTGCTTCACACGTACCGCCATTCGAAGCGGTTTTCACGAGACGCCGCCGTATCTTTATCCATTGGAGAATGTTTATGCTGCTCAAGACCAAAGTCCTTCCGCTCGCTCTCGCCCTCGCTTTTGCCGGCCATGCGGGCGCGCAGGAAATCATCAAGATAGGCCACGTCGCCCCGGTCTCTGGCGCCAGCTCCCACCTGGGCAAGGATAACGAGAACGCGGCCAAGATGGCCATCGAAGACTTGAACGCCAAAGGCTTCAAGATCGACGGCAAAGTCGTCAAATTCGTGCTGGTACCCGAAGATGACGCGGCCGACCCCAAGCAGGGCACGGCCGTGGCGCAAAAGCTGGTCGACGCCAAGGTCAACGGCGTGGTCGGCCACCTGAACTCGGGCACGACGATTCCCGCCTCGCGCATTTACTTCAATGCCGGCATCCCGCAGATTTCGCCGGCCGCCACCAACCCGACGTACACGCAGCAGAAATTCAATACGGCCTTCCGCGTGGTGGCCAATGACAACAAGCTGGGGGGAACGCTGGGCGCGTATGCCGTGGGCAAGCTGCAGGCGAAGAAAATCGCCGTCATCGATGACCGCACGGCCTACGGCCAGGGCGTGGCGGAACAGTTCGTCAAGGGCGCCAAGAAGGCGGCGCCAGGCGTGCAAATCGTCGGCAAGGAATTTACCAATGCCAACGCGACCGACTTCAATGCCATCCTGACCAGCATCAAATCCAAAAATCCCGACCTGATCTTCTTTGGCGGCATGGATTCCGTGGGCGGCCCCATGCTGCGCCAGATGAAGGCGCTGGGCATCAAGGCCAAGTTCATGGGTGGCGATGGCTTGTGCACGGAACCGCTGGGCAAGCTGGCGGGCGACGCCGTGGGCGAAGACATGGTCACCTGCGCGGAAGCGGGCGGCGTGACGGGCGCGCAGCAAAAAGGCATGGACGATTTCCGCGCCCGCTACAAGCAGAAATACAATATGGAAGTGCAGCTGTACGCGCCGTACGTCTACGATGCCGTGATGACCATGGCCACCGCCATGGCCGACGCCAAATCGTCGAAACCGTCCGTCTACCTGCCATTCCTGGCCAAGGTGCACTACCAGGGCGTGACGGGTCCGATCTCGTTCGATGCCAACGGCGACATCAAGGATGGCGCGCTGACTTTGTTCACCTATCGGGACGGCAAGAAGACGAAAATGGAAGTGATCAAATAACAGAACCTGCTGCGGGGCGCGGCAGCGCAAGCTGCCACGCCAGTCGCTGGCCGCAATGCATTGAATCATGAAACCAGGACAGGGAGCCGGACGGGGATGCCCAGTCCGTCGGCTAGCACGGTATCTGCTCCTGGGTTTGGGCAAAAAAAATGCGCCGGGATTGCCGGCGCGCTAATTGCAGGTACTGCGGCACAGATTATTTCTGTGCCAGTACCCATTTAACCAGGGTGCGGGCTTCCGCATCGCTCACTTGCGGATTGGCTGGCATCGGGATCGCGCCCCAGGTGCCGGAACCGCCCTTCATGACTTTCGCCACGAGCTTGGCTTCCGCGTCTTTTTGACCGGCATATTTGGCCGCCACGTCTTTATACGCAGGACCCACCAGTTTCGTGCTCACCGCATGGCAAGCCATGCAGTTTTTTGCTTTCGCCAGATCCGGATTGGCCAACGCTGCTTGCGATGCCAGAGCCGATACGGTCAATACACTCACCAACATAAAACGTTTCATTGTCTTTTCTCCAAAGTTACTTCCTGCGGCATTTTACTGTGTTTCCGCAGATGCACCACGAGCCCAGATCAAGCGTTTCAATGTAGTAACGCAATGTAGTAGCGATTAGGCACTCATATTCTGCCCCATCTGCGCGCGCCTGACCATGTTGTTTGTAAGGCGATGTAACGACAGCAGGCCCCGCACGGTCAAACGGGGCCGGCCGTCGCACTTATACAACAAATCAGCGTTTCTGCTTTTTCAACTGCGACAGGTCGCGCACGGCGCCGCGGTCGGCCGACGTCGTCAGCGCCGCATACGCTTGCAGCGCCTGCGACACGTAGCGCTCGCGGTTGACGGGCAGCCAGGCATCGTCGCCCTTCGCTTCCATGGCGGCGCGGCGCGCGGCCAGCTCGGCGTCCGTGACGCGCAGGTTGATCGTGCGCTCGGGGATGTCGATGTCGATGAAGTCGCCCTCTTCCACCAGACCGATGGCGCCGCCTTCGGCCGCTTCCGGCGACGCGTGGCCGATCACCAGACCCGAGGAGCCGCCCGAGAAGCGTCCGTCCGTGAACAGCGCGCACGCCTTGCCCAGGCCCTTCGATTTGATGTACGAAGTCGGATACAGCATTTCCTGCATGCCGGGACCGCCTTTCGGGCCTTCGTAGCGGATGATGACGACGTCGCCCTCATGCACGGTATCGGCCAGAATCGCTTCAACAGCGGTATCCTGGCTTTCGAACACGCGCGCCTTGCCCGAGAATTTCAAAATGCTTTCATCGACGCCGGCCGTCTTGACGATGCAGCCCTTTTCGGCCAGGTTGCCGTACAGGACCGCCAGGCCGCCGTCCTGCGAATACGCATGCGCCTTGTCGCGGATGCAGCCGGTGGCGCGGTCCGTGTCGACGGCCGCAAAACGCTCCGACTGCGAGAACGCCGTCTGCGTCGGCACGCCGCCCGGGGCGGCGCGGAACAACTCATGCACGGCCGGATTGTCCGTGCACATGATGTCGTTTTGCGCGATGGCGTCGGCCAGGGTCGGCGCGTGGATGGTCGGTAAAGTGGTGTTGAGCAGGCCGGCGCGCGCCAGTTCGCCCAGAATCCCCACGATGCCGCCCGCACGGTGCACGTCTTCGATATGGTATTTGTCCGTCATCGGCGCCACCTTGCACAGGCACGGCACCTTGCGCGAGATGCGGTCGATGTCGGCCATCGTGAATGCCACTTCCGCCTCGTGCGCGGCGGCCAGCAAGTGCAGCACGGTGTTGGTCGAGCCGCCCATGGAGACGTCGAGCGCCATGGCATTTTCAAATGCGGCCTTGGTGGCGATCGAGCGCGGCAGCACCGAGTAATCGTCCTGCTCGTAATGGCGCTTGGCCAGTTCGACGATCAGACGGCCTGCGCGCAGGAACAGCTGCTGGCGGTCCGAGTGCGTGGCCAGAATCGTGCCGTTGCCGGGCAGGGCCAGGCCCAGCGCTTCGGTCAGGCAGTTCATCGAGTTGGCCGTAAACATGCCGGAGCAGGAACCGCAGGTCGGGCAGGCCGAGCGTTCGATTTCCGCCACGTCGGCGTCAGAGACGCTGCTGTCGCCCGCCTTGATCATGGCGTCGACCAGATCGAGCTTGATGATCTTCTGCGTGCCGTTGACCACCTTGACGACCTTGCCCGCTTCCATCGGCCCGCCGGAAATAAACACGACGGGGATGTTGATGCGCATGGCGGCCATCAGCATGCCCGGCGTGATCTTGTCGCAGTTCGAGATGCACACCATGGCGTCGGCGCAGTGGGCGTTGACCATGTATTCGACGGAGTCGGCGATCAGGTCGCGCGAGGGCAGCGAATACAGCATGCCGCCGTGGCCCATGGCGATGCCGTCATCGACGGCGATGGTATTGAATTCCTTGGCCACGCCGCCGGCCGCCTCGATTTCGCGCGCCACCATCTGCCCCAGGTCTTTCAGGTGCACGTGACCGGGCACGAACTGGGTAAACGAGTTGACGACGGCGATGATCGGCTTGTCGAAATCGCCGTCCTTCATGCCGGTGGCGCGCCACAGGGCGCGGGCGCCAGCCATATTGCGGCCGTGGGTGGTGGTGCGGGAGCGGTATTGCGGCATGATGGGGACCTTCCAAGAGTAATGGGTGCCGGACTGCGCGGGTTTGCAACAAAACCCTGCATGCAGTGGGGGTACGCCAGATTGCCTTGTGCGCGCCCCACTGTCAAATATATGATGCACGTGTCTGTGAGTCGTTTTACATATCACAGCAATCAATCCGCATGGAAACACATATGAATCTGGAACTGCGCCAGCTGCGCTACTTTGTCACCGTCGCCGAGGAATTGCACTTCGGCCGCGCCGCCGCGCGCCTGCACATGACGCAGCCACCGCTGTCGCAAACCATCATGGCGCTGGAAGAACTGCTGGGCGCGCCCCTGTTCGTGCGCACCCGGCGCGAGGTGCAGCTGACGCCGGCCGGCACGGCCCTGCTGCCCGAGGCGCGTCGGCTGCTGGCGCAGGCGCTCGATTTGCCCGCGCTGGTACGGCGGGCCGCGCAGGGCGAGGCGGGGCGTCTGAGCCTGGCTTTCGTTTCCTCGGCCGACTACAGCGTGCTGCCGCCCTTGCTGCGCGCTTATCAGACGGCCTATCCGCAGGTGCAGATCGCGCTGCAGGAAGCCACCTCCGACTTGCAGCTCGATGAATTGCTGGCCGGGCGCACGGATGCGGGCCTGCTGATCCCGCCCCTGCCCGAGAAGGCGAAAGGAGAGCTCGACTACCTGCCCGTGCTGGCCGAAGGGCTGGTGCTGGCCGCGCCGTCCGGCCTCGCCATATTGAAGTCGCCCGGCCCCGTGCGCCTGCGCGACTTGCCGCCCCTGCCTTTGATCATTTTCCCGCGCGCGATCTCGCCCGCCCTGCACGACGCGATCCTCGGCGTGTTCCGCGCGGCCAGCATCACGCCGCAGATCGGCCAGGAAGCGATCCAGATGCAAACCATCGTTAGCCTCGTCTCGGCTGGCATGGGCATCGCGCTTGTGCCACAATCGGTATCGAATCTGATGCGCCCGGGCGTAGAATACAGGCCGCTGCAGGACGCCACGCCGCTGGTGGAAACGGGCCTGGCCTGGCGCCGCGACAATCCGTCCGCCGTGCTGCAGGGTTTCCTGGCGCTGCTGCGCAAGCAGATCAGCGCGACTGCCGATTAAATTAAGTGGCCGCTAAGGCAAAAAACCGCAAGCGCCCCCATACTACGCAACCTTGGCTTTAAACAAAGAAAGAAACTCCATGCTGATCCACCCGATGCCCGACCCGATCGCCATACAAATCGGCCCGCTCGCCGTGCACTGGTACGGCCTGATGTACGTGCTGGCCTTCGCCCTGTTCATACTCCTGGGCCGCGTGCGCATCAAGCAGCCGCACATCGCCGTGCTGGGCTGGAAGAAGGAAGACCTCGATGACATGCTGTTCTACGGCATGCTGGGCGTGGTGATCGGCGGGCGCCTGGGCGAAGTGCTGTTCTACCGCCCCGAATACTTCATGCACAATCCGCTCGAGATCTTCATGGTCTGGCATGGCGGCATGTCCTTCCATGGCGGCTTCCTGGGCGTCATCCTGGCCATGTATCTGTGGAGCCGCAAGGCGGGACGCAACCTGTTCGACGTGCTCGACTTCATCGCCCCGCTGGTACCGCTCGGTTATGCGGCCGGCCGCCTGGGCAACTTCATCAATGCAGAACTGCCGGGCCGCATCGCGCCGGACACCCTGCCGTGGGCCATGCAGTGGCCGGGCATTCCCTATCCCGTGCACCCGTCGCCCCTGTACCAGATGCTGGTCGACGGCATTTTGGTGTTCATCATCCTGTGGCTGTATGCGCGCAAGCAGCGTCCGCGCATGGCCGTGGGCGCCATGTTCACCCTGCTGTACGGCTGCGCGCGCTTCTTCACGGAATACTTCCGCACGCCGGACTGGGAAGTCGTGTGGCTGGGCGTGCCGATCACCTCGGGCCAGATGCTGTCCTTGCCGATGATCGTCGGCGCCATCGCGCTGCTGGTGTGGGCATACAAAAGCCAGGTAATGGGCACGCCGCCCACCAAGGCCCGCGTGGCGGACGCCTGATCGGCCGCCCTAGGCCTTCAACCTGCTGGTAATCACTTTCCATTGCGCCGGCGTCACGGGCGTGATGGACAGGCGGCTGCCCTTCTTCAACAGCAGCATGTCTTCCAGTTCCGGCATCTGGCGCATCTCGGACAGGGGCAGCAGCGCCGTCTTCTTCACGCCGCGCACGTCGACGCTGATCCAGCGCGGCTGTTCAGGCGTCGCCTTCGGATCGAAATACTTCCCACCCTCTTCAAACTGGCTGTGATCGGGATACGCGCCGCTGGCCACTTCGGCCACGCCCGCCACACCCGGCTGCGGGCAGCTGGAATGATAAAACAGCACGCCATCGCCGGGCTGCATGCCATCGCGCATGAAGTTGCGCGCCTGGTAGTTGCGCACGCCGAACCACGGCATGGTGCGCTCGGGCGCGGCCATCAGGTCGTCGATGCTCACTTCATCGGGTTCGGATTTCATCAGCCAATATTGTTTCATCTAGACTCCGTGTGAAAGCGACAGACGTAAAAAAACGGTTGCGCATGATGCGGCAACCGTTTTCAGTGGTAATGCAAATTAGGCCCCGCCTGTGCCGCTATGCCGGCATCCCGAACCAAACGGTTCAAGGTGGTCACGTTAGTTCAATTTCGGGTTCGTCGAACGAGCGACGCTCACTCCCATCAAACAAAATTCGCAACCGATGCGCATAAATGGTTCAAGGAATATATGGCAATCGCGAACACCGCAGGGTAGACCCAAGTTTACTCCTTTGGTCGCGCATCGCAAAGACAAATCGTACTGTGTCCGCTTAAAATCCAATTAATAACACTGAACAAAACCGTAGCGAGCGGAAGTGAATTGTGGTCGAGAAGTGCAACTGTGCGAATGCACAGAGAGCATCGCAGGCCGCAAGTCGCGACGCGCAGCAGGTTTGGTTCGGTGTTTAAAAAAGGTTTTCCTGGGGCGTCAATGCGCTATCCAGGACGGTGTGCATGGCCGATATTTTCTGCTTCACTTCGAGTATCGTCAGCTCCGACAGCGGACCTTGCGGCGACTTCACGGAAAGGAATTCGGCGGCCACGCCCAGGGCGGCCAGCACGGCGATGCGGTCATTTCCCTTGACCTTGCCCGCGTCGCGGATGGCTTTCATTTTACTATCGAGATAGATCGCCGCTTCGCGCAGCGCGCGCTCTTCGCCGTCGCGGCACACCATGCTGTAGGACTGGCCCATGATATTGACATCGACACGCGGCATTACGCTTCCTTCTCGTTCTCGGCAATATAGGCGCCCGCTTCCGAAGCGGCTTGCTCCAGGCCAGCTTGCACCAGTTCGGGAATTTTTTCCAGCAACGCTTCCACCCGCTCCTGCGCCTCGCGCATGCGCTGCACATACAGGGCGTTGTCGGCGGCCAGCGCGGCATTGTCCTTGCGCAGTTGCGCGTTTTCACGGCGCAGCGCATGGGTCATTTCGGCCAGCAGGCCTATTTTGTCGGATAATTCGTTGAATTCGGAAATCATCCCGCCACTATAGGGCGGACGCTCCATGGGCGTCAATCGAATCACGCCGCTGTCACACATATTTACATCAATGCGGGGCAGTTGGCGGACAATACCGGCTTTTTCCGGCGCTTTTCGCCAAGTGCGCGCATCTGCCGGCGCCGCGATGGCAGCGTTTTACTCGTCGACGTAATCGGCTTCGATATCGAGTCCGCCATAGCGGTTTTCGCACGAGCGGCGCACCAGCGTCTGTTGTCCGCCCTTGCCGTCAAGCACCATCGTCAAGTCGCGGCAAGTGCGGCGGTAGCTGCCAGGCTTGGCGTCCGTCCCCGAGGGCGTCAGGCGCACTGCCAGCGGTACCGCATTGCCCAGGCCCTTGTTGCTCCAGTGGCGCGTCTTGCCATCCTCTTCATCTTTCAAGGTCCGCACGGCGGCCGTCAGCAAGGCTTGCTGTTCCTTCGCATTGAGCCTGGCGATGGTCACGTCGGACAGGAAAGGCGGAGACACGACGGGCGCCGGGTCCTTCCCCTGCACGTCCCACTTGCCGCTGTTCTGCGAACAGGTGCGGCGACTCAGGTCCTGCGACTTGCCGCCCGCCGTGACGACGAATTTCAGGTCGCGGCAGACGTGCGCCTTCAGGCTGTGTTCCGTCATGCCGGAGTTGCTGAAGTTATACGTGACTTTCACCAGCACGCCGCGGTCGCCGCCGTTGTCCCACACATGCGCTTCCTGGTCGTCGTCATCCTTGTTGAGGTCGTTGAACAGGTCCTTAAGCAGCATGTCCTTTTCCAGCGGCGTCAGGGCCGCCACGGTGATCTCGTCGACGATGGTGGGCGTGTGCGCGCCAGCATTGCCCAGGCAGGCGAGGCCGATAATGGTAGCGCCCAGCAGGCGCAGCGCGGGACGGGATACAGGAAATGGCATGGCGTTCTTTCTGGAGCAAGTGACTATATGTGGCGATATTGATATGCAATTGCAATCATCTTATCAAATTTCATAGTCAATCTCTGTTTCCTGTGCGTACAGGAACGCCGTCTCTCCGGACGGCATGCTAGAGTCCGCGCTGTTGCTGACGCCCGGGAGCGCGGCTTGCGCTGGCGCAAACCCTGTGTAGATGCAGGCTCTGCTCAGCATCTATCTATATGTTCCCTTCGAATAAGCCCTTGAAGTTGACCCTTAGCGTCCCTATAATTAGCACTCGTTAGTAGAGAGTGCTAACAAACTCTTTCGTAGCAATCCTCAGGACTGATGGTGCTTGCCAGACCACTGCAGGGAACGCTACGCGGCGGGCGACGCCGCGATGCACCACTGCCGCAGACAGGCAAGGACAGGATGACCTGGGGTTTGCTTGACCGTTGCGGGCTGCTTTCAACGGCGGTCACTGAAAGCAGGTCTGGCGCTGTGCCGGACATGTATTCATTTAGCAACACTTATCCATTGAACTTTAAGGAGTTTTGTATGAATCTGCGCCCATTGAACGATCGCGTCATCGTCAAACGCCTCGACCAGGAAACCAAAACTGCGTCCGGCCTCATCATTCCTGATGCAGCTGCTGAAAAACCGGATCAAGGCGAAGTCCTTGCCGTAGGCAATGGCAAGATTCTCGACGACGGCAAAGTCCGTCCTCTGGATGTCAAAGTGGGCGACCGCGTCCTGTTCGGCAAGTACGCCGGCCAAACCGTTAAAGTTGACGGCGATGAGCTGCTGGTCATGCGCGAAGAAGACATCATGGCGATCGTCGTCAAGTAATTGTTTCCACGTTGTAGACAGATACATCCCGAAACTCAGGAGAATTGAACATGGCAGCTAAAGAAGTAGTATTCGGCGACGCAGCGCGCGCCAAGATGGTCGAAGGCGTCAATATCCTCGCCAACGCAGTCAAAGTAACGCTGGGCCCGAAAGGCCGCAACGTCGTCCTGGAGCGCTCGTTCGGCGCCCCTACCGTCACCAAGGATGGTGTATCGGTAGCGAAAGAAGTTGAACTCAAAGACAAGCTCATGAACATGGGCGCGCAAATGGTCAAGGAAGTTGCTTCCCGCACCAGCGACAACGCCGGCGACGGCACCACCACCGCGACCGTGCTGGCACAAGCCATCGTGCGCGAAGGCATGAAGTTCGTTGCCGCCGGCATGAACCCGATGGACCTGAAGCGCGGTATCGACAAAGCCGTTGCCGCCACCGTCGAAGAACTGGCGAAAATCGCCCGTCCTTGCACCACGACCAAAGAAATCGCCCAAGTTGGCGCGATCTCGGCGAACTCGGACTACTCGATCGGCGAGCGTATCGCTGAAGCGATGGAAAAAGTCGGCAAAGAAGGCGTCATCACCGTCGAAGACGGCAAGTCGCTGAACGACGAGCTGGACATCGTTGAAGGCATGCAGTTCGACCGCGGCTACCTGTCGCCATACTTCATCAACAACCCGGAGAAGCAAGTTGCCGTACTGGACAGCCCATTCGTCCTGCTGTGCGACAAGAAAATCTCGAACATCCGTGACCTGCTGCCGGTACTGGAACAAGTCGCCAAAGCTGGCCGTCCACTGCTGATCATCGCAGAAGACATCGAAGGCGAAGCGCTGGCCACCCTGGTGGTGAACAACATCCGCGGCATCCTGAAAACGTGCGCAGTGAAAGCACCTGGCTTCGGCGACCGCCGCAAAGCCATGCTGGAAGACATCGCTGTCCTGACCGGCGGCCAGGTGATCGCTGAAGAAGTCGGCCTGACCCTGGAAAAAGTGACCCTGGCCGAACTGGGCCAGGCGAAACGCATCGAAGTGGGCAAGGAAAACACCATCGTCATCGATGGCGCCGGCGAAGCTGCCTCGATCGAAGCACGCGTGAAACAAGTGCGTGTACAGATCGAAGAAGCGACCTCGGACTACGACCGTGAAAAACTGCAAGAGCGCGTCGCCAAACTGGCTGGCGGCGTTGCCGTGATCAAGGTTGGCGCAGCCACCGAAGTCGAAATGAAAGAGAAAAAAGCCCGCGTTGAAGATGCACTGCACGCGACCCGCGCTGCCGTGGAAGAAGGCATCGTGCCAGGCGGCGGCGTAGCCCTGCTGCGCGCACGCGCCAACATCACGGTCAAGGGTGACAATCCTGATCAAGACGCTGGTATCAAGATCGTCCTGCGCGCAATGGAAGAGCCACTGCGCATGATCGTGCAAAACGCTGGCGAAGAAGCGTCGGTCGTCGTGGCAGCCGTACTGGCTGGCACGGGCAACTACGGCTACAACGCTGCCAACGGCACGTATGGCGACATGGTGGAAATGGGCGTTCTGGACCCAGCCAAAGTGACCCGTTCGGCGCTGCAAAACGCCGCTTCGATCGCTTCGCTGATGCTGACAACCGACTGCATGGTCTGCGAAATCGCTGACGACAAAGCAGGCGGCGGCATGGGCGGCGGCATGGGTGGTATGGGCGGCATGGGCGGCATGGACGGCATGATGTAATGTCCTGCGGCCAGTCGCGCAGGCGACGGCGCGACTGGCCGCATACGCAGGGACAGGGCTGGCAGACCAAAAGCTGCCAGCGCCTCCCCGGCGGCCCCGAAAGCCATCTTCTACGGAAGGTGGCTTTTTTTCGCCTATGTATTTGGCAAACCCGTTTGGCAAACCCGTTAGCAAGCCCGTTGGCAAGCCCGGCGATTGCCCGCCTGCACGTTTTGCTTTAGCATGGCCGCCATCGTCCTTCTTTCTCATGCCACCATCATGCCGCCACGCGCCTCTTCTTCCAAAACCACCATCATCGCCGGCATCCTGGCCGGCTTGCTGGCCGCCGGACTCGGCGCGTTCTACCTGCACCAGCAGTCCGCGCCGCACGCAAGCAATGCCCCGTCCGCGCCCAGCCGGGCGGCGCAGGAGCAGAACGCGCGCGCCGTCGATGCGCTGATGGCATTGCCGGAAATCAAGGCGTGGTCGGCGCATATCGAAAAGGCATCGGGCGGCCGCGCCCATGGCGCCGTGATGGAAACGTCGCCCGAGACGCGCCTTGTCGATGGCGTCGCCAGCTACCAGCTAAGCTTTGTTGAAAACACGCCGGACGCGGCCCACCGCTGGGAAAGCTTTGTCGTCACGCCCGACGGCAAGCGCATCCTCGTCGACGACATCGTCACAGGTGACCTGATCAGCCTGGAACAATGGCGCAAGGACAGCGCGCCCATGCAGCGCATCGCCACGCAGTAACGCCCCTGCGCCGGCTGCGGGCGCGATGGCCAGGGACGCTTGCCTTGCAGCGCAAGCTTTACTTTCTGGCATCGAAGCCCGATACTCGCCGACATGCCCGCCATCACTATCCGTCCCCTCACGCCAGACGACGCCAGCGCCTACCGCGCGCTGCGCCTGGCCGGCATCGCCGAACTGCCCGCCGCCTTCTGCACCACGCACGCAGCGGAAAGCGGCTTGCCGCTGGCACAGATCGCCCAGCGCTTGCGCACCACCTCGCACCAAATAATATTTGGCGCTTTCAACGAAGAACAATTGATCGCCATTGCCGGCCTGCGCCGCGAACCGATCGCCGTCGTGCATGACAAGGCCAGTCTGTGGGGCGTGTATGTGGCGCCGCAGGTGCGTGGACGCGGCGCGGGACGGCAGCTGTTGCAGGCCGCCATCGCGCATGCCTGCGCCATTCCCGAGCTGGGCCGCGTGTGCCTGGCCGTGGCGCAGGACAACCACGCGGCGTTGAGCCTGTACCTGGGCTGCGGTTTTACCCTGGCGGACGGTCCCGCAGCGGAGGGCATGCTGCCACTGCAGCTGCTGCTGCCCCGCCCGGCTCGTGCAAGTGCAAGTGCAAGCCCAAGTGCCGAAAGTAATGTCTTTATGAAAATCAATACCTTACAAATCCCTGCGAAATAGCGGACAGGCCGTTTTTTCTGTTGCAAGCAAACGCGGCAGGCCTTAGCATCGCGGCTTACAAAAAAAACTTGGGGGAGAGCCAATGTCATCGGCCGAGACACACAGCGCCACGGGCAAAATGCCGCGGCAAATACCATACATCATCGCCAACGAAGGCTGCGAACGCTTCAGCTTTTACGGCATGCGCAATATCCTGACGCCGTTCCTCATCAGCACCTTGCTGCTGATGATCCCGATCGACCAACGCACGGGCGAAGCCAAGCACGTGTTCCACACCTTCGTCATCGGCGTGTATTTTTTCCCGCTGCTGGGCGGCTGGCTGGCAGACCGCTTCTTTGGCAAGTACAACACCATTTTCTGGCTCAGTCTCGTGTATTGCGCCGGCCATGCCTGCCTGGCCCTGTTTGAAAACAGCGTCAACGGCTTCTATTTCGGCCTGTTCCTGATCGCCTTCGGTTCCGGCGGCATCAAGCCGCTCGTCGCTTCGTTCGTCGGCGACCAGTTCGACCAGACCAACAAGCACAAGGCCAAGCTGGTATTCGACCTGTTCTACTGGATCATCAACTTCGGCTCTTTCTTCGCCTCGCTGCTGATGCCGATGTTCCTGCGCGACTTCGGTCCCTCGATCGCCTTCGGCATCCCGGGCCTGATGATGCTGGCCGCCACCCTCGTCTTCTGGATGGGCGCCAAGAAATACGTGCACGTGCCGCCTGCGCCGCCGAATCCCGATTCGTTCACCCGCGTGGCCCGCACCGCCCTGCTGGCCCGCGTCGATGGCGGTTCGCGTCCCGGCCTGTATGTGGCTTACGTCGGCGTGATCGGCGCCCTGTATGCGTTCTACAGCATCCCGGAATGGGGCTTCGTGATTTCCGCGTGTACCGCGCTGGTATTGCTGCTGGCCTTCGGCAGCATCGGCACGGCCATGCAACTGGAACGCGCACGCGGCATCCATCCCGATGAAGCCGTCGAAGGTGTGCGCGCCGTGTTGCGCATCCTCGTCATCTTCGCCCTCGTCACGCCGTTCTTCTCGCTGTTCGACCAGAAGGCCTCGACGTGGATCGTGCAAGCGAACACCATGGAAAAACCAAGCTGGTTCCTGCCGGCGCAGATGCAGGCGCTGAACCCGATGCTGGTGATGCTCTTAATCCCGTTCAATAACCTGGTGCTGTACCCGATGCTCAACCGCTTCGGCCTGGAAGCGACGGCCCTGCGCCGCATGACGGCCGGTATCGGCTTTTCCTCGCTGGCCTGGATCGTCATTGGCCTCTTGCAGCTGGCCCTCGACAGCGGCAACGCCGTCTCCATCATGTGGCAGATCCTGCCGTACGCCCTGCTGACGTTTGGTGAAGTGCTGGTCTCGGCCACGGGTCTGGAGTTTGCCTACAGCCAGGCGCCCGTCTCCATGAAGGGCGCCATCATGAGCTTCTGGAATCTGTCGACCACGGTGGGCAACCTGTGGGTACTGATCGTCAACCGCAGCGTCATGAACGAGGGCGTGATCGGCAAGATCGCCGAGAGCGGCATCAGCGTGACGGCCTTCCAGATGTTCTTCTTTGCCGCCTTCGCCGCCGTCGCCATGCTGGCCTTCGGCCTGTATGCACGCAACTACAAGATGGTCGACAACTACCGCCAGGCGGCCGTGCCGGGCAAGGCGTAATCATGCAAGTAGATACTGTTATCCCCGTCAAGCGGCGTGCAAGGCCGGATCAAATATTTTCCCCGACCTGAGCACGCCGAATGCCACGTGCACCAGCTTGCGCATCATGGCACCAATGATCAGTTTG